>NZ_JBITIG010000002.1:0-660211 GCF_044458745.1 Streptomyces sp. NPDC050418 | reverse complement strand
GTTGATAGGCCGGATGTGGAAGCCCTGTAAAGGGTGGAGCTGACCGGTACTAATAGGCCGAGGGCTTGTCCTCAGTTGCTCGCGTCCACTGTGTTGGTTCTGAAACCACGAACAACCGTTGTAGCCATGGCTACGGCTCCGGTTGACAGTTTCATAGTGTTTCGGTGGTCATAGCGTGAGGGAAACGCCCGGTTACATTCCGAACCCGGAAGCTAAGCCTCACAGCGCCGATGGTACTGCAGGGGGGACCCTGTGGGAGAGTAGGACGCCGCCGAACTTAATTTAGGAAAAGGGAAACCCCCGCACTATTCAGTGCGGGGGTTTTCTGCGTTGTGGGGACGGTAGGGCCCTACCCCCTGACCGCCGGCCGTTGCCACGGAGGGTAAGGTCGTGGGGCATCGTAGGAACGTTCCCATAGGAGGCCCCCGGGTGGAGGTCCAGGAAACCCGTGTGCAGACCGACCGGGTTCTCACCATCCCGAACATCCTCAGCATGGCGAGGCTGCTCGGCGTACCTCTCTTCCTGTGGTTGATCCTCAGGCCCGTGTTCGGCGGCCCCAACAGTGATGTGTGGGCGCTGATCGTGCTGATGTTCAGCGGTATCAGCGACTATCTCGACGGGAAGCTCGCGCGGCGCTGGAATCAGATCAGCAACCTCGGCCGGCTGCTCGATCCCGCGGCGGACCGTCTGTACATCCTGTCGACATTGGTCGGTCTCACCTGGCGCGAGATTCTTCCGCTGTGGCTGACTTTGGTGCTGCTCGCGCGCGAAGCGGTCCTGTTGGTGATGGTGGGAATCCTTCGCCGTCACGGCTATCCGCCGCCGCAGGTGAACTTCCTCGGGAAGGCAGCCACCTTCAACCTGATGTATGCCTTCCCGTTGCTGCTGCTCAGCGATACAAGTGGCTGGCTCGGGACTCTCGCTGCTATTTTCGGATGGGCGTTCGCCGGATGGGGTACAACGCTCTACTGGTGGGCAGGGATCCTCTACGTGGTTCAGGTCCGCCGGCTCGTCCGGGCGGACGCCAGGGCCGACTGAGCCTGCCGTAATCGGTGGCGCTGTGCAGCGGCTGGTGCGCCCGCACCGCGTCCGACCGACCTGAGCGGTTTCGGATGGGCTGAGTCGGACAACCGTCGTCTCTCAAGGAGGACGCTTCCGACATGAAGGCCGTCGTGATGGCCGGAGGCGAAGGCACTCGCCTTCGCCCCATGACCTCGAGTATGCCCAAGCCGCTCCTGCCGGTGGCCAATCGGCCCATCATGGAGCATGTGCTACGGCTGCTCAAGCGGCATGGGCTCAGCGAAACCGTCGTCACCGTGCAGTTCCTCGCCTCATTGGTGCGGAATTACTTCGGTGACGGGGAAGAGCTCGGAATGGAGCTCACCTATGCCAATGAGGAGAAGCCACTCGGCACCGCCGGCAGCGTCAAGAATGCCGAGGACGCACTCAAGGACGATGCCTTTCTGGTCATCTCCGGTGATGCGCTCACGGACTTCGACCTCACCGAGCTCATCAATTTCCACAAGGAGAAGGGTGCGCTTGTCACCGTCTGCCTGACCCGGGTGCCGAATCCGCTGGAATTCGGCATCACGATCGTCGACGAAGAGGGCAAGGTCGAGCGCTTCCTGGAGAAGCCGACCTGGGGGCAGGTCTTCTCGGACACGGTCAACACGGGCATCTACGTGATGGAGCCCGAGGTGTTCGACTACGTGGAGCCGGACGTTCCGGTGGACTGGTCGGGTGATGTGTTCCCGCAGCTCATGAAGGAGGGCAAGCCCATCTACGGGTTTGTCGCCGAGGGCTATTGGGAGGACGTCGGCACGCACGAGAGCTATGTGAAGGCGCAGGCCGACGTGCTCGAGGGCAAGGTCGACGTGGAGATCGACGGCTTCGAGATCTCGCCTGGTGTGTGGGTGGCCGAGGGTGCGGAGGTCCATCCGGACGCGGTGTTGCGCGGGCCCCTGTTCATCGGGGACTACGCCAAGGTCGAGGCCGACGTGGAGATCCGTGAGCACACCGTCGTCGGCTCCAACGTGGTCGTGAAGACCGGTGCGTTTCTGCACCGTGCGGTGGTGCACGACAACGTGTACATCGGGCCCCACAGCAATCTGCGCGGCTGCGTCGTCGGCAAGAACACCGATGTCATGCGGGCCGCGCGGATCGAGGACGGCGCGGTCATCGGGGACGAGTGTCTCGTCGGTGAGGAATCGATTGTTCAGGGGAACGTCCGCGTCTACCCCTTCAAGACGGTGGAGGCTGGTGCCTTCGTCAACACCTCGGTCATCTGGGAGTCGAGGGGCCAGGCGCATCTGTTCGGTGCCCGCGGGGTGTCCGGGATCCTCAACGTCGAGATCACGCCGGAGCTCGCGGTGCGGCTGGCGGGCGCGTATGCCACGACGCTCAAGAAGGGCTCGACGGTCACCACGGCGCGTGACCACTCACGGGGTGCCCGGGCGCTGAAGCGCGCGGTGATCTCCGCCCTTCAGGCCAGCGCCATCGACGTACGCGACCTGGAGAACGTGCCGCTGCCGGTAGCCCGGCAGCAGACCGCGAGGGGCAGTGCCGGCGGCATCATGATCCGGACGACGCCCGGGGTGCCGGACTCCGTCGACATCATGTTCTTCGACGGGCGCGGAGCGGATCTCTCGCAGGCCGGGCAGCGCAAGCTGGACCGGGTCTACGCACGTCAGGAGTACCGTCGTGCGTTCCCCGGGGAGATCGGGGATCTGCACTTCCCGGCGAGCGTCTACGAGTCGTACACGGGCTCGTTGCTGCGGAATGTCGACACGAGCGGGATCGCCGAGTCCGAGCTGAAGGTCGTCGTCGACGCGTCGAACGGCAGCGCTGGGCTGGTGCTGCCGAGCCTGCTCGGGCGGCTCGGCGTGGATGCGCTGACCGTCAACCCTGGTCTGGACGAGTCGCGGCCCACCGAGACCGCGGATGCGCGGCGGGCGGGTCTGGTGCGGCTCGGGGAGATCGTGGCGTCCGCGCGGGCGGCGTTCGGGGTCCGGTTCGACCCGGTCGGCGAGCGGCTCTCGCTCGTCGACGAGAAGGGGCGGATCGTCGAGGACGACCGGGCGCTCCTGGTGCTGCTCGACCTTGTGGCGGCCGAGCGGCGCAGCGGCCGTGTGGCGCTTCCGGTGACCACCACCCGTATCGCCGAGCAGGTGGCCGCGTATCACGGCACACAGGTGGAGTGGACGACCACCTCGCCCGACGATCTGACGCGCGTCGGAAGGGACGAGGCGACGATCTTCGGTGGCGATGGCCGGGGCGGCTTCATCGTGCCGGAGTTCAGCAGCGTCTTCGACGGCACGGCGGCGTTCGTACGGCTCATCGGTCTGGTCGCACGGACGCAGCTCACGCTGAGCCAGATCGATGCCCGTATCCCGCGCGCGCATGTGCTGAAACGGGATCTGGCGACGCCCTGGGCCGTCAAGGGCCTGGTCATGCGCCGGGTCGTGGAGGCGGCGGGCGAGCGTTCCGTGGACACCACGGACGGGGTGCGGGTCGTCGAGGCCGACGGGCGGTGGGTCATGGTGCTGCCCGACCCGGCCGAGGCCGTCACCCATCTGTGGGCCGAGGGGCCCGATGACGCGTCCGCGCAGGCGCTGCTCGACGAGTGGTCGGCGGTCGTGGACAGCGCCGGACGCTGATCTTCACCCCGCGCCGGGCCATGGTGATCGTTCCCTGGCCCGGCGCGCCGGTGGGGCCATTCGGAGGTACGGGGCGCGACGTGCGACGATGTGCGGCATGTCGCAGCAGCCCCCCGTTCGGAGCACCGATTCGCGCCCCAGGCGCCTGGACGCTTCGATGTCGCTGCTCACCAACGTCATGGATCACAGCCTTGACGACGGGTACGCGGAGGCGGCTGCCCGTAAACGGGCCCAGGGCGAGGGCGGCATGCCCCGCACGCTGCGGTCGAAGCTGGGGCTCGCGGCCGGTCTGGTGCTGGCTGCGCTCGTGGTCACGGTGGGTGCGGCGCAGGCGCGGGTGGCCGCTCCAGTGATCGCCAAGGAGCGCCAGGAGCTGATCGACCGTATCGAACGCGAGTCGTCGGACGCCGATGATCTCGAGGACGAGGTCGACTCGCTGCGGAGCGAGGTCGACGAGCGGCGCAGCGAAGCGCTCGACGAAGACGGCGGCGGCCAGGGGGAGTTGGTGGCCCTGCTCGCGGGGGACACCGAGGTCACCGGGCCGGGCCTGAAGCTCGTCATCGACGACGCCGGCGGCAACGGCGCGGGCGGTGACGGTCCGCGGGGCGAGACCGGCTTCTCCGACAACGGCCGCGTACGCGACCGGGACATGCAGCAGGTCGTCAACGGCCTCTGGGCGTCCGGTGCCGAAGCGATCTCGATCAACGGGCAGCGGCTGACGGCGCTCTCCGCGATCAGGGCCGCGGGCGACGCGATACTGGTCGACAACAAGCCGCTGGCGCCCCCGTACACCGTGCTGGCCATCGGTAACGGGAAGCAGTTGAACACCAAGTTCCAGAGCAGTGCGGACGGGTTGTATCTCCACGCGCTGAAGGAGAACTTCGGGATCAGTACGGAGTTCTCCGTCGAGGACGCGCTGCGGTTGCCGGCCGCGCCGAGCCTGATCGTACGAACCGCTGAGCCGAAAGCAGGGAAGGGCACATCGTGATCGCCGTACTGGGCCTCGTCGTGGGCGTCGTCGTCGGACTCTTCGTCCGGCCCGAGGTGCCCGCAGTGGTCGAGCCGTATCTCCCGATCGCGGTGGTCGCCGCGCTCGACGCGGTGTTCGGAGGGCTCCGCGCGATGCTCGACGGCATCTTCGACGACAAGGTCTTCGTCGTGTCGTTCCTGTCGAACGTCGTGGTGGCGGCCCTGATCGTGTTCCTCGGTGACAAGTTGGGCGTCGGTGCGCAGCTGTCGACCGGTGTGGTCGTCGTCCTCGGGATCCGGATCTTCTCCAACGCCGCGGCCATCCGCCGTCACGTGTTCCGGGCGTGAGGCCGATGAATCCAGAGGAAACCCCCGTATCGGGTGAAAACTCCGCCCCGGAAGCGCCCGGCACCTCGAACGTGCCCGGCACCACGAACGTGCCCGACGCCTCGGACGAGCCCAGCACCTCAGGCGCGCCCGAACTGACCGGACGCCAGCGGCTGTTGCGGAGTCTGTGGCCGCCCAAGGTGTCGCGGGCGCAGCTCATCGTGGCGCTGCTGCTGTTCGTGCTGGGACTGGGTCTGGCCATCCAGGTGCGGTCGAACAGTGAGGGCAGTGCACTGCGCGGCGCACGTCAGGAAGATCTCGTGCGCATTCTCGATGAACTGGATGACCGTACTCAGCGTCTGGAAGACGAGAAGCAGCGTCTCGACGATCAGCGGTCCGAGCTGGAGAACAGCTCGGACCAGGCCGAAGCGGCGCGCAAGCAGACGGTGGAGAAGGAGCGGCAACTCGGGGTGCTCGCAGGGACGGTGGCCGCGGAAGGGCCCGGCATCACGGTGACGGTCTCCGACAGCAAGGAGGCCGTCGAGGCGGACATGCTGCTCGACGCGATCCAGGAGCTGCGGGCGGCCGGCGCCGAGGCGATCCAGATCAATGACGTACGGGTGGTGGCGAACACCTACCTCACGGACGGCTCCGGCGGGGTCGAGGTCGACGGGCGCGCCGTGTCGGCTCCGTACCGCTTCAAGGTCATCGGCAAGGCGCAGGATCTCGAACCGGCCCTGAACATTCCCGGAGGTGTCGTGCAGACGCTGGAGAAGGAGCAGGCCACGGTGGAAGTGACGCGCGGCGAGAAGATCGTCGTGGATGCCTTGCGACGGGCGAATCGTCCTGACTACGCTCGGTCGTCCTCCCAGTGAGCCGGGTGCGTGTCATGGGCCGCGGGCGCGGGCAGGAGGTTGCGGGGGGTCGGCGCACCGGAAGGGTGTCGCGTGGTGGAAACTGTCCGGAGGTTGCGGACGTTGAGAAGGTGTCGGCGTCGCTGACGTACGCCGGTGTGAGCAGCCAGGGTTCGTCCTGCCCCACGGGCGGGTCTGTTTCGGTCAAGGGGAATCGCCCGTGAAGTTGTTTCAGAAGTTGTTCGGCAAGAGCCCGCGCGAGGACGGCGGCAACGCTGCCCGGCACCGGGCTCCGCGCCACGCTGAGCCCGAGGGCCAGAGTGGCGAACGGCCGCTGTTCCGCGATCAGGTGGGCGGTCCCGGCGGTGACATTTCGGGCGCTCCGGGCGCGTCTTCTGTTGACCCTGCTGTGTCCGGCGGCATAGGTTTCTCGGAACCATCAACCTCAAGTACGGGTGGAGAGTTCGGCGCCGACCCGTATGCGTCCCACGCTTCCGCGGGGCAGCCGCGGCAGGAGGATCCGTCCATGTCGGCCCTGGTGTGTACGAGGTGCGGCAACCGGAACGCCGAGGCCAGCCGGTTCTGCTCCAACTGTGGTGCGCCCCTGCGGGCCGCGGGCCCCGAGCGGCCTTCCGAGACGACCTCGACCATCTCGATCTCGGGACTCGAGGCGTACGAGGCGGAGGTGACGGGGCAGACCCCGACGCCGGGTCTGTCGCCGGAGGCGCAGGCCGCCGTCGACGCGCTGCCGCTCGGCTCGGCACTCCTCGTGGTGCGGCGCGGCCCCAACTCGGGCAGCCGCTTCCTGCTCGACGGTGAGCTGACCACCGCGGGACGTCATCCGCAGAGCGACATCTTCCTCGACGACGTGACCGTGTCCCGCCGTCATGTGGAGTTCCGTCGCGGTGCGGACGGGATCTTCACCGTGTCGGACGTGGGCAGCCTCAACGGCACCTACGTCAACCGTGAGCGCATCGACGCGGTGCAGCTCGCCAACGGCGACGAGGTGCAGATCGGCAAGTACCGCCTGGTCTTCTACGCGAGCCAGCGGGCCATCTGACCGTCCAGGGAAGGCCCATGCTTCACACACCGAGGGGCGGTGCCGGCAGCGGCACCGCCACCGCGGACGGCGGGCTCGTCAGCATCGGCCAGGTGCTGGCGGTGCTGCGCGAGGAGTTCCCCGAGGTCACGATCTCCAAGATCCGCTTCCTGGAGTCCGAGGGCCTCGTCGAACCGCAGCGCACGCCGTCCGGCTACCGTAAGTTCAGCACCGAGGACGTGGAGCGCCTTGCTGCGGTCCTGCGGATGCAGCGGGACCACTATCTGCCGCTGAAGGTCATCCGCGAGCACCTGGACGCCCTGGAGCGCGGTGAGCGGCCCGCTGCGGTCCCGATGGGTCACCAGCGGACCTCGGACGAGGACTCTGCGCACTTCGCGGGCGGTTTCGAGCCGGTGGCCGAGCAGCTCGCGGCGGGCCGGATCGGCCGGGCCACGCTGCTCGCCGCCGCCCAGGTCGAAGCCGAGCAGCTTGCCGAGTGGGAGTCGTACGGCCTGATCACGGCCTCGGAGCAGGGCGACTACGACGCGGACGCGGTGCAGATCGCGAAGCTAGTCGTCGAGCTCGGAAGTTCCGGAATCGAGCCACGGCATCTGCGGGCCATGAAAGCCTCCGCCGAGCGGGAGGCCGGGCTGGTCGACCAGGTGGTCGCGCCCCTGCGCCGGCACAGGAATCCGCAGACCAGGACCCATGCGGAGGCCCGTACGAAGGAGCTCGCGGCGGTGGCGATCAAGCTGCACGCGGCGCTCGTCCAGTCGGCGCTCAGGGTACGCCTGCACTGACCCGGAGGGAGCCCGACTACCCAAACCGGGCGGGCAGGTCCTAGGGTTGCTGTGTGAATGAGCTCGACGTTGTCGGTGTCCGGGTCGAAATGCCCTCCAACCAACCGATCGTGCTCCTGCGTGAAGTGGGAGGCGACCGCTACCTCCCCATCTGGATCGGACCGGGGGAGGCGACCGCCATTGCCTTCGCACAGCAGGGCATGGCCCCTCCGCGGCCGCTGACGCACGACCTGTTCAAGGACGTGCTGGAGGCGGTGGGCCAGGAGCTCACGGAAGTGCGCATCACCGACCTGCGGGAAGGCGTGTTCTACGCCGAGCTGGTCTTCGCGAGCGGTGTCGAGGTCAGTGCCCGTCCGTCGGACGCCATAGCGCTGGCGCTGCGGACCGGTACGCCGATCTACGGCAGCGACGGCGTCCTCGATGACGCGGGGATCGCGATTCCCGACGAGCAGGAGGACGAGGTCGAGAAGTTCCGTGAGTTCCTCGACCAGATCTCGCCCGAGGACTTCGGGACCAACAGCCAGTAGCGCCGCCCGCTCCCGGGGCGACAGGTGGGCATTCGGCTAGCCTTTCCACGCGGTGAGGCGGGTCAAACCACACTTCGGGTGATTATCACTCGGCGTGCCGAGTGTGGCGTTCGTTGACGTGCTCCTGGGTACTGCCTACCGTCGAGAAGGCAGGTCAAGGACGGAGGCCGACGTGAGAAGCAGCGGCGACGGTACGGCTGGGGGAGCCCGCGGACGGAGTCCGGGGGAGAGCGGTCCGTACCCGCTCCACAGTGGCGCGGCCGGACATGCTCCCAAGCGGCCGGGAAACCCCGCCGTGGTGCGGGGCGGCGGTGACGAGACGGCCGAGCAGGTCGGTTACCGGGGGCCCACCGCTTGTGCGGCGGCCGGGATCACCTACCGGCAGCTGGACTACTGGGCCCGTACGGGCCTCGTCGAGCCGAGCGTGCGGTCCGCCTTCGGGTCCGGGACCCAGCGGCTCTACAGCTTCCGGGACGTCGTCGTCCTGAAGATCGTGAAGCGGTTCCTGGACACCGGCGTCTCGCTCCAGAACATCCGCGCCGCCGTGCAGCACCTGCGCGAGCGCGGCTTCGCCGATCTGGAACGTATGACCCTCATGAGCGACGGAGCGACGGTCTACGAGTGCACCTCGCCCGACGAGGTCGTGGATCTGCTCCAGGGCGGCCAGGGGATCTTCGGGATCGCCGTGGGTGTCGTCTGGCGCGATGTGGAGACGGCCCTCTCGCAGCTCCACGGGGAGCGTGTGGACACCGGGGAGACCCTCATCGGGCACAACCCCTCGGATGAGCTGGCGCGGCGCCGTAACCGCGCTGTGTGACGCGCGGCCCCGGTGGATCCGGGGCCGTTGTCAGTGCCGTAGGGCAGCATCGGACCTGTGAGATCCGCGCCCACCATCCTGCATCTCGACATGGATGCCTTCTACGCCTCGGCGGAGCAGGCAGCCAAGCCGAGTCTGCGCGGAAAAGCCGTGGTCGTGGGCGGGCTCGGGCCGCGCGGGGTGGTGGCCACCGCCTCGTACGAAGCCCGGCGGTTCGGGGTGCACTCGGCGATGCCGATCGGGCAGGCGCGGCGGCTCGCGCCGAACGCGGCGTATCTGGTGCCGCGCTTCGGTCTGTACCGGGACATCAGCCGGCAGGTCATGCGGTTGCTCGGCGAGCTGTCGCCGCTGGTGGAGCCGCTGAGCCTGGACGAGGCGTTCGTGGACCTGGAGGCGGGCGAGGTCGCCTGGGACACCGCGTCGGCGCTCGCCGTGGGCGAGAAGCTGCGGGCCGACATACGGACCGTCACCGGGCTGACCGGGTCGGTGGGGCTCGCCGCGTCGAAGATGCTCGCGAAGATCGCGTCCGAGGAGGCCAAGCCCGACGGGCTGCGGCTGATCACTCCCGGGACCGAGCGGGAACTGCTCGCGGACAAGTCCGTCCGGATCCTGCCGGGGGTCGGGCCCGCCACCGGTGACCACCTGCGGCGGGCCGGGATCACGACCGTGGGGGAGATCGCCGAGGCCGGTGAGGACGAGCTCGTACGGCTGCTGGGGAAGGCGCACGGCGGGCATCTGTACACGATGGCGCTCGCGGTGGACGAGCGGCCCGTGGTGGCCGAGCGGGAGACCAAGTCGGTGTCGGTCGAGGACACCTTCGACGTGGACATCCACGACCGTGTACGGGTGCGGTACGAGGTGGACCGGCTGGCCGAGCGCTGTGTGCAGCGGCTGCGGGCCGCCGGGCACTCGGGGCGGACCGTGGTGCTCAAGGTGCGGCGCTACGACTTCTCGACGCTCACCCGGTCCGAGACGCTGCGGGGGCCGACGGACGATCCGGCCGTGGTGCGCGAAGCGGCAGCCCGGCTGCTCGAAGCGGTGGACACGACGGGCGGGGTGCGGTTGCTCGGGGTCGGGGTGAGCGGGCTCGCCGACTACACGCAGGAGGACCTCTTCGCCCAGGCGCAGGCTGCCCAAGCGGAGGCGCAGGCTGCCGAGGCGGAGGCGCGGGCCGCCGAGGCGCGGGCGGGCGGCGAGGACGGGGTGGCCGAGGGGGCGGATCCCGGTCATGAAGGTGATGACGATCTGCCTTCGCCGTCCTCAACCGCATCGCCGTCTCCGCCCCCGGCCGGCGCGGAGCCCGTGGAGGCCGAGCCTGCCGAGCGGCGGTGGTACGCCGGGCACGATGTGCGGCATACGGAGTTCGGGCCCGGGTGGGTCCAGGGGAGTGGTCTGGGGCGGGTGACGGTGCGGTTCGAGACGCCGGACTCGGGGCCGGGACGGGTGAAGACGTTCCGGGTCGACGACCCCGATCTGGAGCCCGGGGAGCCGTTGCCGCTGGTGGATACGGGGGAGTAGCCGGGCGGGACGAGTGAGAAGCCGGGGTGCCGCGGTCAGGAGTCCTGGCCCGCGATGTGGCCGAAATTCTGGTCCTGCGGGGGATCGGTCGGGTCGGTGAGGGACAGACCGTAGTGGTGGTAGAGCTGCAGCTCCTGCTCCGGGGAGAGGTGGCGGCCCACGCCGAAGTCGGGGGCGTCCTTGATCAGGGCGCGCTCGTAGGGGACGTGGAGGGTGCCCTCGACCAGTTCGCTGGGTTCGAGAGGGACGAAGGCGTCCCGGCTGAACAGGCCCGTGCGTATCGCCGCCCACTCCGGGACGCCCGTCGCATCGTCGAGATAGACCTCGTCCACGGTGCCGAGCTTGGAGCCGTTGCGGTCGAAGGCCTTGCGGCCGATCAGGCTGCGCGGGTCGATGTCGGTCTGCACGGTGCCTCCACGTGGTTCGCAAAGCCGGTTCACAAAGTCATGCGGATTCCCTGTTTTCCTACGAAAAGCCACTTTCGGGTGCGTGGCCACTCGGAGGAGGAAGGGGCCGTACGCGCGGAATCGTGCCGTGTGCCCGCTGGTAGGCTGGCAGACGGCTGCTGACCCCGTGCGGGAGAGCTCTCCGAGTCCGGTGAACGTACTGGCAGGAGGCGCCGAAGGAGCAAATCCTCCCCGGAATCTCTCAGGCACCCGTACCGCACGGACGAGGTCACTCTGGAAAGCAGGGCGGACGTCGACGGCTTCCGCTCTCACCGACGGTGAAAGCCGGACCGAGGGCATCACGGAAACGTGTGCCGCGGGCCGGTGAAACTCTCAGGTTGAGATGACAGAGGGGGAGGCCGTCCGGGTACCCGCGCCGTGGTGCCCCTCGCAGGTCGCATACGACCAGGAGGCCTCCGTAATGACCGCCAACCGCATCCCGCTCCACGAGCTCGAGCGCGGCATCCCCTTCGAGCAGCGCCACATCGGCCCCGATGCCGAGGCCCGCGCCAAGATGCTCGCCCAGGTCGGCTATGGCTCGCTCGACGAGCTGACCGCGGCCGCGGTGCCGGACGTGATCAAGAGCGCCGAGGCGCTCGGGCTGCCCGAGGGGCGCACCGAGGCCGAGGTGCTCGCCGAACTGCGGACGCTCGCCGATCGCAACGAAGTGCTCGCGCCCATGATCGGTCTCGGCTACTACGGCACCTTCACGCCGCCGGTGATCCTGCGCAACGTCATGGAGAACCCGTCCTGGTACACGGCGTACACCCCGTACCAGCCGGAGATCTCGCAGGGGCGCCTGGAGGCGCTGCTCAACTTCCAGACCGTCGTCGCCGACCTGACCGGTCTGCCGACCTCCGGCGCCTCGCTGCTCGACGAGGGCACCGCCGCCGCCGAGGCCATGGCGCTCGCGCGCCGCGTCGGCAAGGTCAAGCAGGGCGTGTTCCTGGTCGACGCCGACGCGCTGCCGCAGACCATCGCCGTGATCGAGACGCGCGCAGAGCCGACCGGTGTCGAGGTCGTCGTCGCGGATCTGTCGCAGGGCATCCCCGCCGAGATCGCCGAGCGCGGTGTCTTCGGTGTGCTGCTGCAGTACCCGGGCGCCTCCGGCGCCGTGCGCGACCTCAAGCCCGTCATCGAGCAGGCGCACAAGCTCGGTGCGATCGTCACCGTCGCCGCCGATCTGCTCGCGCTCACGCTGCTCACCTCGCCCGGTGAGCTGGGCGCCGACATCGCCGTCGGTACGACGCAGCGCTTCGGTGTGCCGATGGGCTTCGGCGGTCCGCACGCCGGCTACATGGCGGTCCGCGAGAAGTTCGCGCGCAGCCTGCCCGGCCGCCTCGTCGGTGTCTCCGTCGACGCCGACGGCAACAAGGCGTACCGCCTCGCGCTGCAGACCCGTGAGCAGCACATCCGCCGTGAGAAGGCGACCAGCAACATCTGCACCGCGCAGGTGCTGCTCGCCGTCATGGCCGGTATGTACGCGGTGTACCACGGCCCGCAGGGCCTCGCGGACATCGCCCGCCGCACGCACCGTTACGCTTCGATCCTCGCCGAGGGCCTGAAGGCCGGTGGCGTCGAGGTCGTGCACGGTTCGTTCTTCGACACCCTCACCGTGCGCGTCCCGGGCAAGGCCGCCGAGGTCGTGTCCGCCGCGCGCGAGGGCGGGGTCAACCTGCACCTGGTCGACGGCGACCACGTCGCGCTGTCCTGTGACGAGACCACCACCCGTACGCAGCTGGCCGCCGTCTGGTCCGCGTTCGGTGTCAGCGGTGACATCGAGGCCCTGGACGCCGCCGCCGGTGAGGCGCTGCCCGCCGGGCTGCTGCGCTCCGACGAGTACCTGACGCACCCGGTCTTCCACGAGCACCGCTCCGAGACCGCGATGCTGCGCTACCTGCGCAAGCTCTCGGACAAGGACTACGCGCTCGACCGCGGCATGATCCCGCTCGGCTCCTGCACCATGAAGCTGAACGCGACCACCGAGATGGAGCCGGTCACCTGGCCCGAGTTCGGCCAGTTGCACCCCTTCGTGCCGGCCGAGCAGGCGCAGGGCTACCTCACGCTCATCCGGTCGCTCGAGGAGCAGCTCGCCGAGGTCACCGGCTACGACAAGGTCTCGCTGCAGCCCAACGCCGGTTCGCAGGGTGAGCTCGCCGGTCTGCTCGCGGTCCGCGGCTACCACCGCGCCAACGGCGACGACCAGCGCACCATCTGCCTCATCCCGTCCTCCGCGCACGGCACCAACGCCGCCAGCGCCGTGATGGCCGGCATGAAGGTCGTGGTCGTGAAGACCGCCGACGACGGTGAGATCGACGTCGCCGACCTGCGCGCCAAGATCGAGCAGCACAAGGACGAGCTCGCGGTCCTGATGATCACGTACCCCTCGACGCACGGCGTCTTCGAGGAGCACGTCGCCGACATCTGCGCCCAGGTGCACGACGCCGGCGGTCAGGTGTACGTGGACGGCGCGAACCTCAACGCCCTGGTGGGTCTGGCCAAGCCGGGCCACTTCGGCGGCGACGTCTCGCACCTCAACCTGCACAAGACCTTCTGCATCCCGCACGGCGGCGGCGGTCCGGGCGTCGGTCCGGTCGCGGTGCGCGCGCACCTCGCCCCGCATCTGCCCAACCACCCGCTGCAGCCCGCCGCGGGTCCGGAGACCGGCGTCGGTCCGATCTCCGCCGCGCCGTTCGGCTCGGCCGGGATCCTGCCCATCTCCTGGGCGTACGTCCGGCTCATGGGCGGCGAGGGCCTCAAGCGCGCCACGCAGATGGCCGTGCTCGGCGCCAACTACATCGCCAAGCGCCTCGAGCCGCACTTCCCGGTGCTCTACACCGGCCCCGGCGGTCTGGTCGCGCACGAGTGCATCATCGACATCCGTCCGCTCGCGAAGGCGACCGGTGTGAGCGTCGACGACATCGCCAAGCGTCTGATCGACTACGGCTTCCACGCGCCGACGATGTCGTTCCCGGTGGCCGGCACGCTGATGATCGAGCCGACCGAGAGCGAGGACCTGGGCGAGCTCGACCGGTTCTGCGACGCGATGATCGCGATCCGCGCGGAGATCGAGAAGGTCGGCTCGGGCGAGTGGCCCGCCGAGGACAACCCGCTGCACAACGCCCCGCACACCGCGGCGACGCTGGCCGGCGAGTGGAACCACCCGTACACGCGCGAAGAGGCCGTCTTCCCGGGTGCGCTCGTGCCGTCGGAGAAGTACTGGCCGCCGGTGCGCCGCATCGACCAGGCGTACGGCGACCGCAACCTCGTCTGCTCCTGCCCGCCGCTGGACGCGTACGAGAACTAGTGGGATGACGCCCGGATCACGGGCGGGCATACGTCAGGGCCGGTTCGGAGAGTTGCTCTCCGGGCCGGCCCTTGGCTTTGCGGGATGGTGCTGTCGGGTGGTCTCGCGTGCTCGTCAGGCCGCGCGGACCACGGAACCCGTGCCCAGCGGCCGGTGCGGCGCGATGATCTGCCCGTCCGGCAGCAGCTCACCGGTGTCCTCGAAGAGCAGGACGCCGTTGCACAGCAGGCTCCAGCCCTGCTCCGGGTGGAAGGCCACAGGAAGTGCGGCTTCCCGGTCGGCTGAGTCGGCTGTGGGACAGGCTGGCTGGTGCTGGCACATGGATGGGTTCTTTCGCTGCGTCGTGGTGATGTGAGTCCCGCGGGTGGATCGGTGTGCTGCGGTGTTCATTTGCCGCCCCCGTGTGGTCGGTCCGGAACCAGTGTTCCCCTGCGGGCTCGATTCCGCAGGGATTTACCGGCAGCGCTCCTCACCAGTAGATGACGTATCACCCGTGCGGACGGTTCAGTCCAACTCGGCGGTCTCTTCGGGTGGTTAGGGGTGGCCTGAAGGGGCTAGTCCGCTGGGAGGGTGCGGCGGCGGTCTCTGTAGGGGGCATGCACGTTTGCGCAGCGCAGGACACACATGTGCCCCGCGACCGGCTGGATCGCGGGGCACACGTGGCGCGGACTCAGACCGCGTGTCCGAGGAGTGGCGCGGGCGCCAGACGGTGGGTCAGCACCGGCAGGAGTTCGGCCGCGAGGTGCGGCCGGTGGGCCGCGATGCCGGGTGGCGCGGGGGCCAAGGGGACCAGGAGGTCCGTGGGTTCGAGCCGCCCCTCCGTACCGTCCGATGTGGTGTCGCTGTGCAGCCACAGCGTCAGCATGTAGAGCTCCGGCACGGAGAGCAGTCGTGGCTGGCAGGCCGACTGCAGGGACTCCGCCTGGCGCAGGGCTCGTTCGGTGGCCGTGACGTACGGGCCTTCGAAGAAGTGCGCGAAGGTCCAGCCGTCGGCGGTGAGCACCGTGTCGGCGGCTGCCACCATGCGGCCCTCGCCGCGCAGCAGGAAACGCCAGCCGGTGAGGCGGGTCCGTGGGGTGCCTTCCTGGTTCAGGACGTGCACGGGCAGGGGGAGTTCAGGGGTGACAGGTCCCTGGGCCTTGCGCAGGGACGGTGTGCGCGCCTCGCGCACTGCGGTGGGGGAACCGAGTGCGGCAAGGACGCTGCGCAGGGCCGGCGCGGGTGCCGGGGGGACATGCAGCGGCATGGTGGGTCGCCTCTCATTCGACAGGCTGATGTCGTGCCATGGGCAGGTGCGGGCTTGACGGCGCTGTCAGCTCTCGGGGCCAGAGGGGCGGGGGATGGCCACATTCCAGTCCGCGAGCGCCAACTCTCTGCCTCGTTCGCGGAGTTTATACGACGCCTGTTCTCGCTATGTTTCAGCTAGCGGTCGCCGGTATTGCGGGCAAGGCGGTATTCGGTCGCCATCCTGCGGTATTTCTCCCGATTCCGTTCGGGCATACGAGGGCTGACCTCGACGATGTCCGTACGGGCGGACGGCCGATTCTCGTCGGCTTATTCCACCACGGCCCTGATCGGTGCAACTGCGCTCTGCCGCATGCCGAGTGAATGTGCCCGGCGTGAATGTGATTGAGGATACAGCGGGGTGGGCAGATGCGGGGCGTTATCGATCACAATGCCTGGGCATCATCCCCGGTGACACAGTGGCCGTGGACCGCCCAATCGAGGAGGGGACACTTCGATGGGGGAGAAGGTCGCGGCAGGCGCGTTCGACCTGTCCGATCGGCAGCGCTACCGCAGGAAGCTGCAGCAGTGCCTCGCGGGGCTCGCGCGGCTCCTGGACGAGAAGCGGTTCGACCGGCCCCGGAATCTGATGGGCCTGGAGATAGAGCTGAATCTGACGGGGTCCGACGGTTTGCCGCGCATGATGAATGCGGAAGTGCTGGAGCGGATCGCGAGCCAGGATTTCCAGACGGAACTCGGGATGTTCAACCTCGAGGTGAATATTGCACCGCACGGGCTCGGCGGGCGCGTTCTCGATCAGCTCGCCGAAGAGCTCCGTACAGGACTCAACTATGCGCACCGGAAAGCGAACGAAGTCGACGCCGGTATCGTCATGATCGGAATTCTCCCCACGCTCGCGCAGGACGATCTGGTCTCCTCGAACCTTTCCGCGGTCGACCGCTACATGCTGCTCAACGACCAGATGGTGGCGGCGCGCGGTGAGGACTTCCATCTCGACATCGAGGGGGTCGAGCGGCTCACCTGCACCTCGGCGTCGATCGCGCCCGAAGCGGCCTGTACGTCGGTGCAGTTGCATCTGCAGGTCACCCCCGGGCGTTTCGCCGATGTGTGGAACGCGGCGCAGGCCGTGGCCGCCGCGCAGATAGCCGTGGGTGCCAACGCGCCCTTCCTGTTCGGCCGTGAACTCTGGCGTGAGTCACGGCCGCCGCTGTTCCTGCAGGCCACCGACACACGCCCACCCGAGCTCCAAGCGCAGGGGGTGCGGCCGCGGACCTGGTTCGGGGAGCGGTGGATCACCAAGCCGTACGACCTCTTCGAGGAGAATCTGCGCTATTTCCCGGCGCTGCTGCCCCTGTGCGACGACGAGGAGCCGCTGCGGGTGATCGAGGAGGGCGGTGTGCCGGCCCTGTCCGAACTCGTCCTGCACAACGGCACGGTGTACCGCTGGAACCGCCCCGTCTACGGGATAGCCGACGGCGTACCGCATCTGCGGGTGGAGAACCGGGTCCTTCCGGCCGGTCCGACCGTCACCGACGTCATCGCCAACGTGGCCTTCTACTACGGAGTCGTCCGCGCGCTCGCCGAGGACAGCCGACCTGTCTGGTCCCGGCTGCCCTTCGAGTCGGCCGCCGCCAACTTCGACGCGGCCTGCCGCCACGGCATCGACGCGGAGCTGGAGTGGCCGCGCTCCGCACGGTTCGGGGGCGTGGCGCGGGTGCCGGCCGTCGACCTCGTACGCAACGAACTGCTGCCGCTCGCGTCGGCCGGGCTCGACGCGTGGGGTGTGGCACCGGTGGACCGGGACTACTACCTGGGCGTCATCGAGGAGCGGTGCAAGCTGCGCGTCAACGGGGCGTCGTGGCAGGTGGCCACATTCCACCGGGCGCTGGAGAGCGGGCTGACGCGGGAGGCGGCGCTGGCCGCGACGACGCGGCGCTACTGCGAGTTGATGCACCAGGGCGATCCGGTGCACACCTGGCCGGTCGGTGTGCTGCCGGATGCGGTGGCCGCGTCGGGGTGAGACACGTTTTCGCGGGGCCCGGGTGGCGGGCCGGAGCGAATCCGGCCCGCCCGTGCGATCAGCCCGTGCCCGCCTCGCCCGCCGCCATGATCGCCTTGAGGATCACGGCAGGGATCTGGGCCGGGTCGTCGACCTGGTGGCCGGAGCCCCCCGTCGCCTTGGCGATCTGCTCGAGCTCGGTCTGGTCGCCGCCGGGGCCGACCGCGACCGCGATGATCGGCACCGGGCGGTCGCCGTCGGCCATCCCTTCGAGCCGGGAGACCAGGGCGCTGCGGGAGATCGAGCCCGGGTCCTGGTTCTCGCCGTCGGTGACGACCACCACCGCGTTGAACTTGTCCGCCGCGTAGGTCTTCTGGGCCTGCTTGAACGCGGCGAGCGTCGTGTCGTACAGACCTGTCGCGCCGTCCGGCACCGGCTGCAGTTCCGCGAACGCCGCCCGCAGCTTCTCGCGCTGCGTGGCGCCCTTGCCGACCTGCTTGCCGAGGCGGTCGGTGGCCACCAGTTCGCGGTAGTCGCGCTTGCCGTCGAGGAGTGTGGAGAACTCCCAGAGGCCGAACTCGTCCTCGTTCGTGAACGTGTCGAGGGCCGCCGACAGCGAGGCCTTGGTGACCTCCATGCGCGGCGCCCCGCGCCCCGGCACCATCTCGGCCATCGAACCGGAGACATCGACGACCACGGAGATCCGTGCGCTCTGCACGGTGATCGTCCAGACGCCGAGGGTCTCCTGGATCTGCTTGGGGCTGAGCTCGTCGCCCGCACCCTCGGCGATCGGCTGCTCCGCGCTGCCGCCCGCTGCCTTGACAAGACTGTCCGAGGGCTCGCTGCGGCCGGTGCGGAAGCCGTGCTTGGCGAGGATCCGCTCGCCGTCCTCCTCACCGAGGAGCGTCATGAACCGCAGCGCGGCCCGGCTCTCGTCGGTGGTCTGCCCGGGCTCGTCGAGCAGCGCGTACGGGTAGTCGAGTTCGGGCGCCCCGTCCTTGGGGTAGAAGAGGTCCAGCTTGCCGGAGTCCGCCGCCGATGCGTTGTGCTGGAAGGCCGCCTGCTCGGAGAGGATCAGCGCCTGGTTGCGGCGCGGATTGCCCTGCTCCGTACCGGAACTGTCCCGGGCGAGGGTGTCGATGGCCTGCGCGTCGCTCGCCGAGGTGCGCTGCGCGAGCGCTTTCGCCGTGGCCGCGACCTGTGCCTCGCCCTCGGCGCCGCCCGCCTTCTGCGCCGAGGCGCTCATCTTCGCGAGCGCGAGCAGACCGGTGGCGCTGCGCGACGGGTCACCGGCACCGAGCCGGAACTTCTCGCCCTCGGTGGCGGCGCCCGCCAGTTCGGCCCAGGAGTACGTCTTCTTCGGCCAGCCCATCTTCTCGGCGGTGGCCGGGATCATGCCCATGGTCACGGGCGTCGAGGCGATGTTGCCCGTGGGGGTCAGCAGGCTCTCGTCGCCGTGCAGCTGGACCCGCTCGACCCACAGGTCCGAGTCGGGCACCCACACCTCGTACGTCCCCGGCTTGCCGTCGGTGCGCAGGCTGTCGGCGACCTTCGAGGGGTCGCGGGACGTGACCCGGACGTCCATGCAGCGGCCGTCGGAGACGACCTCCTTGTCCCGCGCGTACGCGGCCGCCTCGGTCAGGGCGGGGGCCATGTCGGGGGCCGCGAGGACGTCGATGCGTACGGCGTCGTCCGCGCAGTTCTCCGCGAAGGGCAGCCAGTCGCCGCCGACGGCGTAGGCGGCCGAGCCGGCCACGCCGATGACCAGGACTGTCGCGATGGCCACCATGCGGCGACGCGGACCCGGGCGCTGCGCTTCCGCCCCATATGCTCGCGCTCTGCGGTCCGGCATGTTGTGACGTCCCATGACGCTGGTGCCCCTCCTCGTACGGCTGCACGACGCGTGGGGGTACGTACGGTCGACACAGGTGCGTGGCGTACCGTCCCCCTAGGCCTGTCGCGCACGGTCTTCGTACCTGCTTTCGAGACCCTAGTGGGACAAGCGTGTGTACGGGGCGTGATTGGTCAACTAACACAGGTGTGCACGTGGAGGCAGGGCTGGTGGCCGGATCTTTTCCCAGCGAGCGGCTTTCGCGGAGGATTCTCCGGGACGAGACGCTTCTCGTGCTCGCGCTGTCCCTCGGTGCCAGTGGTGTTTCCGCGCTGATCAGGTTTATCGGCTCGGTCACGAGGCCGGGCGGCCTCAAGGATCAGGCGGCGAGGCTCAACGAGTCGGCGGCGCCGGGACGTCCATGGCTTGATCTCGCCTGGCAGCTCTTCGGTATCAGCGCGGCCCTGGTGCCCGTCGCGCTCGTGCTGCATCTGCTCCTGCGGGAGGGCGCCGGAGCCCGTTCGATCGGGTTCGATCTGAAGCGGCCCGGCTTCGATCTGACCCGCGGTGCGGTGATCGCGGCGGGGATCGGTTCGACCGGTATCGCCTTCTATCTTCTGGCGCGTGCGCTCGGCTTCAACCTCACGGTGGTGCCCGAGGCGCTGCCCGATGTGTGGTGGAAGTTCCCCGTCCTGATCCTCTCGGCGGCCCAGAACTCGGTCCTGGAGGAAGTGATCGTGGTCGGGTATCTGCTGCGCAGGCTCGACCAGTTGGGGTTCTCGCCGATGAAGTCGCTCGCGGCGAGTTCCGTGCTGCGCGGCTCCTACCACCTGTACCAGGGGATCGGCGGCTTCATCGGCAACATGGTGATGGGCGTCGTCTTCGTGCTCCTCTACCGCAAGTGGGGGCGCGTGGGGCCACTGGTGGTGGCCCACACGCTCCTCGATATCGGGGCGTTCGTGGGGTACGCGGTACTCGCGGGCAAGGTGAGCTGGCTGCCCACCGCTTGAGCCGTGGCGGTCGGGCGCCGCGCGGTGGTCAGGCGTGCAGTTCCCCGTCGATGACCGTGACTGCGCGGCCCGTCAGGAGTGTGCGCTCGCCCTGGTGCGTGACCTGGACCAGGCCGGAGCGCCGTGAGGCCTGCAGGCCGGTGAGGTGCGTACGGCCGAGACGCTCGCTCCAGAACGGGGCGAGGGCCGTGTGCGCGCTGCCGGTGACCGGGTCCTCGTCGATACCGGAGTTCGGGAAGAAGCAGCGCGAGACGAAGTCGTAGCCGCCGCCGGGCTCCTGGGCCGCGGCGGTTGCGATGATGCCGCGCTCGGCGGTGCGGGCGAGTGCGGCGATGTCCGGCGCCAGGGCGCGCACCGTCTGCTCGTCGGCCAGCTCCATCACCGGGTTGCCCACGTCGGGCCCGGTGTCGAATGCGGCAAGGATCTTGGCCCCGAGCGCTTCCTCGACGCCTTCGGGAACGTCCACCGGGGTGAGCGGGGCTGTCGGGAAGTCGAGCGTCAGGCTTCCGTCCGGAGCGACCGTGGCGGTGAGGACACCGCTGAGCGTGGCGAAGCGGATCGTGCCGGTCGCGCGTCCCGTGGAGTGCAGGACGTGGGCGGTTGCGAGGGTGGCGTGACCGCACATTCGGACTTCGGTGGTCGGCGTGAACCAGCGCAGCGCCCAGTCCGCTCCGCCGCCCGCGGGCAGCGGGTGAGCGAAGGCCGTCTCGGCGTGATTGACCTCCAGCGCGACGTTCTGAAGCCAGTCGTCGCCGGGGAACGAGTCGAGGAGCACGACCCCCGCGGGGTTGCCGGCGAAGGGGCGGTCCGTGAAGGCGTCGACGATTCGGATTCGCATGAGGCGACCGTAGGCGGGGCGTGGCTCGGTGGGCCAAGGCCAATGCGGGGTGAGTGGACTTGAGGGGGCGCCCGTGGGAGACGACGGCATGACGGGGCTTGCCATCCGATCGATAGCGATATATCGTCGAGACATCGCGATGGTTCATAGAAGATCGCGAGCGCTCCCGTCAGCGCATTCCGCGCCTGTGGCCCCTTCGGCCCGGCGTACGGCAGATGGCGCCCATTCGAGGAGCGAGACCACGCAGACAGCATCCACATGGAAGAAGTGATTGATATGCGACCCCATGCACACAACTGCGGACATGAGCACGACCACGAGCACGGCCGGCGGCGCGCCTTCGGGCCGTTCGGTCCCGGCGGATTCGATCCGCGCGGCTTCGGCGGACCCGGCCCCTGGGGCGGACGAGGACGCGGCGGAGGCCGCGGGCGGGCGCGTCGCGGCGATGTGCGCGCCTCGATCCTGGCCCTTCTGAAGGACCGTCCGATGCACGGTTACGAAATGATCCAGGAGATCGCCGAGCGCAGCGGCGGGGCGTGGAAGCCCAGCCCGGGATCGGTCTACCCGACCCTGCAGCTGCTCGAGGACGAAGGTCTGATCGTCAGCGAGACCGAGGGCGGCAAGAAGCTGTTCTCGCTCACCGAGACCGGCCGCACGACCGCCGACGAGGGGCCCGACGCCCCTTGGGAGGAGGCCGGGCGCGGCATCGACTGGGAGACGGTCAACGAGATCCGGCAGGCCGGATTCGGGCTGATGGAGGCCTTCGGGCAGGTCTGGAAGACGGGCTCGTCCGAGCAGCGCGAGAAGGCGCTCGCCGTCGTCAACGAGGCACGCAAGAAGCTGTACCTGATCCTGGCCGACGAGGACTGACGGCTACCTGAAGAACAGGCAGGCGCCCCACGCGCGTACGAGCGTGGGGCGCCTGCCTGTTGTCCTGCCGTCGCGCGCGGCTCAGACGATGAGCGCGCTCAGCTTGCGCAGCGACTCGTTGAGCGCCGCCGTCGCCGAGTCCTTGAGCTTGCCCGCCATCAGCGTCACGGCCGCACCCGTGAACTCGCCGTCGATGCGCATCACGGTGGCCTCGCCGTCGGGCGTCAGGGTGTACGCCTGCTTGAGGTTCACTCCCATCGGGCCCTTGCCGCGGATGGTGAACGAGCGGCCCGCTTCCAGGGACTCGACCGTCCACACCGCGTCCGCGGGGAAGCCCATGAGCTTCATGCTCTCCTCGAACGTGTCGCCCTGGCTGAGCGATTCCGGTGCCCCCTTGGGGAAACCGGTGTGCGTCACGCTCCACTCGCCGAACACGGAGAAGTCGGTGAGCTTCTCCCAGACCTTCTCGGCGGGAGCGTCGAAGCGTGCTTCCGCGCTGACTTCGGCCATGCGACCACCCCTTCTCGTATGGCGCTGCGGCTTACGGGCGCAGCAGCGGTGTCGCGGAACGTAGCCTCGCGGTCCGGAAGTTACAAGACTGACGACTCGTCAGAAATTGTGGAGGCCCTCGCGACAAGGGGTTTCAGCGGCCGATACGGCGGATCATCGCCGCGTCGAAGAGATCGTAGGCGCGCGGGTGCGGGCCCTCATCATGGCAGTGCCACGCCTCCCAGAACAGATCCGCGGGCAAGGCGTCCTCCGGGGCGTACACGCGGTACACGTACTGCTTGCCGTCGACCGCGGGCAGCGCCACGAGCCAGCAGCCGCACTCCTCGGGCGGAAGGTCGCGCAGCCGGACGGGCCGGATGGCTCGGGGCATGGCAACTCCCTTCCTGGGTCGGCGGATTCCGGCTGCCCTGGGTCTGGATCGTTGGACTCCGGTTTCCTGAGTGACGACCGGAAGGTGGCTGGTGGTTGCGTCGGGGGAGTGCGGTGCGCTTTCGTGCGCCCCTCGATGCGGGTGTGGAGATCTCATCCGTAAGGAGGAGAACCCGTACAGGCATCCCCACCCTGTGTCGGATGCGAAGATGCTTCCCGCCGCGGATGCCGAAGGGCCCGCAGGTCTGATGGGGTGGATGGTGTGCACAGCCCCACCAGGCCGGATGCGGACCAGTTCGTTCCGCGGTCCGGTCCGCCCCGGACGGAACCCGACGGCGAGCTCGGCGCGGAGCTCCAGTCGGTGATCGCGGGTGCGCGGCGGCGGGCGGTGCGCGGCGGCGACGGTCAGCTCGACACCGCCCATCTCCTGCACTCGCTCCTGGAGTCCGATCCCGCGGTGCGGTCCGTCTTCGACGACGGTGCGCGGGTGGCGCGGCTGCTCGGTCTCCTGGTGCAGCGCTCCATCGGATACGGCCTGCGCTGGCAGGGCACCGTCGAGGATTCGGGTGCCGTTCCCGTCGTACGGGACAAGGGGCCGGAACGTGGCGCGCGGGACACCGCGGGCTGGTCGCCCTCGGCCCTCGACGTCATGGAGACGGCGACAGCGCGGGCTCGTGCCGGCGGCAGGGAACTCGCCGACGGCATTGATGTCCTGGCGGCCCTCGCGTCGGATCCGGAATGCCGCGCCGTGCAGATCCTGCGCAGGTCCGGGGTGGATCCGCGGGCGCTGGTGGAGCGGATCGACGGCGGATCCGGGGAATCGCACCCGGGATAGGCCCACAGCGGCGAGGCCCCGTCTCGCTCTCCGAGATGTCAGGGGTATCGATGGTGACGCTCATGACGCCGCCTGTCATCATGTGCGCGTGTCTACGTCCAAGGGGATTCAAGGGGACCGGGGCCGCAGTGTCGGACTGACGCTCGCCCTGGTGTCGGCGCTGGCCTTCGGCGGCTCCGGCGTGGCGGCGAAGCCGCTGATCGTGGCAGGGCTCGACCCGCTGCACGTGGTCTGGCTGCGGGTGGCCGGCGCGGCGCTCGTGATGCTGCCGGTGGCCTGGAAACACCGACGCCTCCTGACGCAACGGCCCGCGCTGCTCGCCGGCTTCGGTCTGTTCGCCGTCGCGGGCGTCCAGGCCTGCTACTTCGCCGCGATCTCCCGGATCCCGGTCGGCGTGGCCCTGTTGATCGAATACCTGGGCCCGGCCCTCGTCCTGTGCTGGATCCGATTCGTCCAGCGCCGGCACGTCACGCGCGCCGCGGCGGTCGGTGTGGTGCTCGCCGTCGGCGGCCTCGCCTGTGTCGTCGAGGTGTGGGCGGGGCTCCGCTTCGACGCCATCGGGGTGCTGCTCGGACTGGGCGCAGCGGTCTGCCAGGCCGGGTACTTCATCCTCGGCGACCACGGCAGCGACTCGGGCGACGAAGCACCGGATCCGCTCGGCGTCATCGCGTTCGGACTCCTCATCGGCGCCGCGGTGATCACCGTGATCGCGCGCCCGTGGTCCATGGACTGGTCCGTCCTGACGAGTTCGGTGGACATGGACGGCTCGTCCGTCAGCGGTCTGCTGCTGCTCGCCTGGATCATCCTCCTCGCGACCGTGCTCGCGTACTGCACCGGCGTCGTCTCCGTACGACGGCTGTCGCCGCAGGTCGCCGGAGTGGTGGCCTGTCTGGAGGCGGTCGTGGCGACCGTGCTCGCCTGGATCATGCTCGGTGAGCACCTGTCCGCGCCGCAGATCGTCGGTGGAGCGGTGGTCCTGGTCGGCGCGTTCATCGCGCAGTCCGCGACGCCGGTGAAGGCGGCGAGCGAGCCGGTGGTCGGTGGGGTGGCCCAGGAGTCCGGTGCCCATGAACAGGGCGGGCCGCAGCCGCAGAGCGGTGGCCCGCATGACGAGACGGCAATGTCCCCCAGCCGGGCCGACGCGTAAGGTGGCGATCATGCACGCACGAGCACTTGTCCTGCCCCCTCCCGCCGCCTAGGCGCGGGCGGTCGGACTTCCACCGCGGCCCTCGGGAGCTCCCGAGTCGCTGACGGCTGCCCGCAGACGACAGTCCCTTTCGTCTGTCCTGTGCGGAGTACCTCGTGTCGAATGCTGTTTCCCCGGCTGATTCCTCAGCCCAGTTTGCTCAGGGTGCCGTCATGGCCCCTGGTGCCCCGGTCCTGTCCGTCGGACGCGGCCTGCTCTATCTGATCGTCGCCGGTGTCGCCTGGGGCACCGCGGGCGCCGCCGCGCTCCTGGTGTTCCAGGCCGGTGATCTGCGGCCCATCGCCCTGTCGTTCTGGCGGTGCGCCGGCGGCCTCGTCCTGCTGCTCGTGGCGGGGCTGCTGCGGCGCGGCGGCCGTGCGAAGGCGAAGGCGGAGGCCGGTCCGCGCCCCAAGGTGCGCCCCTGGCGGATGGTGGCGCTCGGCGTCGCCCTCGCGGTCTTCCAGACCGCGTACTTCGCGGCTGTGTCGGCCACCGGTCTGGCCGTCGGGACCGTCGTCACCCTGGGCGCGGGCCCCGTCCTGATCGCGCTCGGTGCCCGGCAACTGCTCGGTGAGCGGCTCGGCTTCGGCGGCGGGATGGCCGTCGTGGGCGCGCTCACCGGGCTCGTGGTGCTGGTCTTCGGCGAGGGCGGCGGCGGTTCGGGCGAGGTCCGGCCCGTCGGTGTCCTGCTCGCGGTGTTCTCCGCCGCCGGGTACGCGGTGATGACCCTGCTCACGCGCTGGTGGGGACGCGACGGCTCCGGCAGTGACCCGCACACCACGACGGTGTGGACCTTCGCGGTCGCCGCTGTCTGTCTGCTTCCCCTGGCCGCGTTCGAGGGCCTGTTCCCGCAGACCGATCAACTCCTGCGGATGCTCGGCCTGATGCTGTACGTGGCCGCGGTGCCGACCGCGCTCGCCTACGCGCTGTACTTCGCCGGAGCGGCCGCGGTCCGCTCCGCCACCGTCTCCGTGATCATGCTGCTCGAACCGGTGAGCGCGGCGATCCTCGCGGTCCTCGCCTTCGGCGAACACCTCACGCTCGCCACGGTCGTGGGCACGCTCCTGATGCTGCTCGCCCTGGCGGGGCTTGCGGTGGCGGAGACGCGGGGTGCGACTCGTACCGATACGGCGGCGTGAGTACGGATACGGCGGCGTAGGCATGACTGCGCCGGCGTGAGCCGAAGGGCCGCCCCATCCCGGGGCGGCCCTTCGGCTCACAAGCCGTGCAGATACGCGGGCAGTTCGATCGCCTCGTCCAGGTCGTCCGACGGGATCGGCGTGCCGTATGTCCGCGACACCGGCACAACCCCCGACCAGTGGGGGAGGCCCATGTCCTCGGGCTCGTCGTTGGGGCCGCCCGTGCGGATCTTCGCCGAGACCTCGGACAGGTCGATCCTGAGCACCGCGGTGGCGGCCAGTTCCTTGCCGTTTGCCGGGCGGGAGTCCGCGGAGCGGCCCTGCACCACGGCGTCGACCAGCGCGTCCAGGGCCATGCGCTTCTCGTCCGGGTCGGTGACCTGGTGGGCGAGGCCGTGCACCACTGCGGAGCGGTAGTTGATCGAGTGGTGGAAGGCCGAACGGGCCAGGACCAGGCCGTCCACGTGGGTCACCGTCAGACAGACCGGCAGCCCCGGGTCGGCCTGTCCGGCCATGCGCAGGGGCCGCGAGCCCGTCGAGCCGTGCACATAGAGGCGCTCGCCGACCCGCGCGTACAGCGTCGGCAGCACCACGGGGGCGCCGTCGCGGACGAAGCCCATGTGGCAGAGGTAGGTCTCGTCGAGTATCGAGTGCACCAGCGCACGGTCGTAGTGCGCCCGCTCCTTGGAACGCGTGGGCACGGTGCGGTCGGTCTTCGCGTACGAGCCCTCGGCGGCGGTGGGCTGCGTCTCGCGGACGTCCTGCTCGGTGGTGTCCGGCGCGGTGCTCATGGCGATCTCCATTGCGGTGTACGTGACGGGCCCTGGTGCGTTCCGCAGGGCTCTGGGTGACCTGCGGGATCCGTATTGCGAACTGGATTGCACTAGTGCATAATCTAGTTTGTGCTAGGAGAGTATCGGATCGAAGGCCGTCGCGCAGCAGAGATTGCGGCCAGTGTCGAGAGCGCGGTGGGCCGCGGTGACCTGGAACCGGGTCAAGTCCTGCCGCCCATGCGGGAGTTGGCGCAGGAGCTGGGTGTCAATCCCAATACGGTCGCGTCCGCGTACCGGACCCTGCGCGAGCGCGGGATCATCGAGACCGCGGGCCGACACGGCAGTCGGGTGCGGTCGCGCCCCGCGAGCACCGCGCGCGACGCGATCCGCGTCGAGGCGTCCGCGGGGGTACGGGACGTCTCGCTGGGCAATCCCGATCCCGCGCTGCTGCCCTCGCTCGCCGGTGCGTTCGCGGCGGCCGCCGCGCACAGTGACGAGCGGCCCGTGATGTACGGGGAGGCCGCGCTCGATCCGGAGCTGCGGGCCCGCGCGCGGGCCGCGTTCGACGCCGACGGGATTCCGGACGGCCCCGTGGCCGTCACCTCGGGCTCCCTCGACGCCATCGAGCGCGTGCTCACCGCGCGGCTGCGGCCGGGCGACGCGGTCGCCGTCGAGGATCCGGGCTGGGGCGCTCTGCTCGACCTGATCCCGGCGATCGGAATGCGCGCGGTGCCGGTGGCGGTCGACGACGAAGGGCCCGAACCCGCCGCGTTCGAGCGCGCGCTGGACGAGGGCGCCCGGGCGGTGATCGTCACCGACCGGGCGCAGAACCCGACAGGTGCGGCGATCACCGCGGCCCGGGCCCGCGCACTGCGCGCCGTCCTGCGCAAGCACCCCTCCGTGCTCCTGATCGAGGACGACCACGGGCACGGCATCGTCGATCTGCCCCTGCACCCGCTGGCCAAGGGCGACGGAAGCTGGGCGCTGGTGCGTTCGGTGGCCAAGGCGTACGGGCCCGATCTGAGGCTCGCGGTCCTCACGGGCGACCCGGTCACGGTCGACCGCGTGCTCGGCCGCCAGCGCCTCGGCCCGGGCTGGGTGAGCCGGATCGTGCAGCGCGCGGTGGTCGAACTGTGGGCGGCCGACGCGGTGGTGCCCGCCGAGGTGTCCGCCACCTATGCGAGGCGCCGTGACGCCCTGATCGCCGCGCTGGAGCGGCGCGGGGTCGCGGCGCGCGGGCGCAGCGGGCTCAACGTGTGGATTCCGGTGGCGGACGAGACGAGTGCGGTGGCGCGCCTGGTGCAGTCCGGCTGGGCGGTCGCGCCGGGCGCACGGTTCCGTATCGCCGCGGCGCCGGGTGTACGGATCACGGTGTCACCGTTGGACGCCTCCGACATCGAGCCGCTGGCGGACGCGGTGGCTTACGCCGTGACCGGAGGGCGAGGTGACGGCGGGCGGACGTTGGCGACCTGAGGGGGTCTCGCCCGGGAGGCTCGGCCCGGGGAGACCCGAGCAGCGTCAGGCCTTCACCCGCGACTGCGTCAACGCCGCCCCCGCCAGCACGATCACCGCACCCACCGGCGTCGACCACGACAGCGACTCGCCGAGCAGGGCGACGCCCGCCGCCGTCGCGATCACCGGGATGAAGTACGTGACCATCTGAGCGGTCGTCGGTCCGACCTCCGCCACAAGGCCGTACTGCAGGAGCACCGCGAGGCCCGTGCCGAGCGCGCCGAGGGCGATGACGGCGAGCAGCGGGACGAGCGGCCAGCTGGTCGGTGCCGAGGTGAACAGGGGGGTGACGAACGCGAGCTGGACGGTCGCGAGCAGCAACTGCGCTCCGGTGAGCGTCAGGTGGGACTCGGTGCGGCCCGCCAGCGTGCGGCGCACGTAGATCCAGCCGATCGGATAGCTCAGCGAGGCCGCGAGCGCCATCGCGGTGCCCGCCGCGTCGATGCCCGCGAAGCCCTGCCAGGCGCCGAGCACCGTGAGCACCCCGAGGAAGCCGAGGCCGAGGCCCGCGACGCGGCGGCGGGTCGGGCGGTCCTCCGAGAGCGCGACCATCGACAGGGCCATGCCCCACAGGGGCGAGGTGGCGTTGCAGATGCCGGCGAGCGTCGACGGGATCGTCAGCTCGGAGTAGGCGAAGAGCGAGAACGGCAGTGCGTTGAGGAAGAACGCGGCGACGGTCAGATGCCCCCAGACCCGCCACCCGCGCGGCAGCCCCTGCCGTCGTACCAGCATCGCCGCCGCCAGCACGAGGGTGCCGAACAGAAGCCGCCCGAACGTCACTTGGAACGGTGCGTACCCGTGCGTCCCCACCTTGATGAGCAGGAAGCTGAAGCCCCAGATCAAGGAGAGCACCGCGAAGCGCAGCCGCCAGTCGAGGCGGCGGCGGTCCGTCGGTGCGCCGCTCGTCGCGGGTGCGCCGGAGGCGGGGGAGTCGGAGGCGGGCCCGGTGCGGGCGCGGGAGGCGGAGACGGTGGCCATGACCCCACGATGGCCCGTCCTGATCTCGTAGCACAAGCGAGATTTCTTACGGAGAATGAATTAGCATCGCTTACATGTCATGGAGGAGCGCGCCAGTGACAGAGAGGCGTGCCGCAGCGGTCGAGGAGGACCCATGCTGAACCTGGAGCGCCTGCGCACCCTCGACGCCCTCGCACGGCACGGCTCGGTGAGCGGGGCGGCCGCCGGGCTGCACGTCACCACGTCCGCCGTGTCCCAGCAGCTCACCAAGCTGGAACGGGAGATCGGGCAGCAGCTCGTCGCGAAGAACGGGCGGGGCGTGCGCCTCACCGACGCGGGCGTACTGCTCGCCGAGCACGCGGCGCGGATCATCTCGCAGGTCGAGTACGCGCAGTCGGACCTGGAGGCACACCGCGGACAGGTCGTCGGCGAGCTGCGGATCGGGGCCTTCCCGACGGCGGCGCGCGGTCTGTTCCCGGGCACGTTCAGCGTCCTGCGCGCGGCGCATCCCGGCCTCGTGGTGCGCTCGCAGGAGCTCGAACCGGCCGACGGCGTACGGGCGGTGGTGCGCGGCGACCTCGATGTGGCCGTCGTCCTCGACTGGTACAACAAGCCGCTGCCCATGCCCGAGGGCCTGGCCAAGGCCTCGCTGCTCGACGACCGGGCGGATGTGGTGCTGCCCGCGGGCCATCCGTACGCGGACCGCGCCGAGCTCGACCTCGAGGAGCTGGCCGAGGACGAGTGGATCTGCTGGCCGGAGGGCGCGTTCTGCCAGGACTGGCTGGTCTACACCCTGCGCTCCAAGGGCGTCGAGCCGCGCATCGGCCACCAGGCCGAGGAGCACTCCACGCAACTCGCGCTGGTCGCCGCCGGGTTGGGCGTCTGCGTCACCCCGCGCCTCGGACGCGGTCAGGCGCCGGACGGTGTGCGCGTGGTGCCGCTCCGCCAGAAGATCGCCCGCCATGTGTACGCGGTGTGGCGCACCGACGCCGACCGCCGCCCCTCGATCAGGGCGGCGGTCGACGCGCTGCGGGAGGCGGGGGAGTCGGCGCCCGCGTAGGGGCTGCCGGACGCGACCTAGCGCAGCTCCGTCAGCTTCCGGAAGTCCCACGAGGCGATCGTCTCGGGCGTGAGCCGCACCCACGCGTGCCGCCCGTCGTGCGGCATCTGGTCCATGCCGAAGTTCTTCGCCGCGAACAGCTCCTCTATCGCGTCCAGTTCGGGGCAGGGGTCGCCGACCCGCGGCGCCTCGCCCACGAACTCCACGCGCCCGGCCAGCTCCACGCCGCGCAGCTCCCCGTAGTCCTCACCCGCGTCCACCACGACCGCGATCCGCTGGTCGGTGCGCAGGTCGGCCCAGCGCTTGCTGCGGGTGATCGAGTACAGCCACAGCGAGGTGCCGTCCCAGGCGAACCACAGGGTGCTGGCGTGCGGTGTGCCGTCCGCGGAGACGGTGGCCACCCGGCAGGTGCGCTGTTCGGCGAGGAAGGCGTCGAGTTCCTCGCGCGTCATCATGATGCGCCGGCCCCTGCGTTGTGTGACGGTCATCCGTGCTCCCCTTCGGGCTTGCGGCTCCATGGTCCGTGCGCGGAGGCCCCGTACGGGGTGCGAGCTCCGTGCGCGAACGCATTGCTGACTCTGCGTCAGAAAATCATGGGGTGTCTTCCGCCGGTACGCAATGGGGGTTACCCTCGCGCCCACTTCGCGCCGCCCGCGGGCCGCGCGCCGGACGACGACGCGCCAGGAGGTCCCATGGCCAGGGAAACGCTCGCCGAGCTGCTCGATCCGGCGACCACCGTCCTGCTCACCAGCGAGTGCCAGCAGGGCGTCGTGGGGGAGGAGAGCGCGCTGCCCGAACTGGCCGAGGAGGCCCGCGGCTCGGGCGCCCTGGTCAATGTCGCGCGGCTGGTGCACGCCGCCCATCTGGCCTCGGTGCAGGTGATGCACGCGGTGGCCGAGCGCAGGCCCGACGGGCGGGGCGCGAGCCACAACGCCCGGCTGTTCAAGGCGGTCTCGCGGCTGCCGGTCCTGCAGATATCGGGCACCAAGGCGGTACGGATCGCACCGCCCATCGAGGTCGCCGAGGAGGACCTGGTGGTGCGGCGGCTGCACGGCCTGTCGCCGATGGCCGGCACCGACGTGGACGCGCTGCTGCGCAACCTCGGCTGCCGCACCCTGATCGTCACGGGGGTCTCCGCGAACGTCGCGATCCCCAACACCGTCTTCGACGCGGTCAACCTGGGCTACCGCGTGGTCGTCCCGCAGGACGCCATTGCCGGCGTGCCGGCGGACTACACGCCGCTGATGATCCGCAACACCCTGGCCCTGGTCTCGACGGTCACCACGACGGAGGAGATCCTCGCGGCCTGGAAGCGCTGAGGCGCGTCCCCCGGCCGGGCATCGCGTGCACGGCCGGGGGCGAGGAACGCGGCTCGCCCCCGGTGCCGGGGTCAGGCCAGCGTGATGGTGTCGCCGTCCACCTTGATCTGCTTCGCGGGCAGCGGCTTCGGGGCAGGGCCGCCCTTGACGCTGCCGTCCTCGATGCTGAACTTCGAGCCGTGGCACGGACAGTTGATGGTGCCGCCCGCCACGTCCTTCACCGTGCAGCCGGAGTGCGTGCACGTGGAGGTGTACGCCTTGAAGTCGCCCGGGGCGGGCTGCACCACGACGACACCCTGGTCCTTGAAGACGGTGCCGCCGCCCTCCGGGATGTCGGACGTCTTGGCGAGCTCCTCGCCACCGCCCCCGCCGCCGCTCGCCCCTTCGGTCGGCTGGTCGGACGCCTCACCCGCGGGCTCCTGGCCGCCGTCCGTGTCACTGCCGCCCCCGTCGTCCGAGCCTCCGCACGCGGTGAGCGCGACCGTCAGGCCGGCGGCACCCACCGCCGAGAAGACGGCGCGCCGTGACGGACAGCCGCACCCTGCCTTCGCCTGCGGCGGCGCCGGCTCGACGACGACGTCCTCGGTCTCCTGCGTAACCGTCATACGGATGACTCCCCTTGAGGGTCCTGCGCCGCGCCGGACGCATGGGCCGGAGCTCGGCCCGTATCGGAATCCTGTCCTCTCGTACGGCCGCGGCCGGGAAGTTGTTCAAAACGGCACCGAAATCTTCGCCCGGCCGGGTGCGTCGGCCGCCCGTGCGGCCGGATAGCTTGGGCGCATGCTCACGGAAGTCTCAGCGACCCGCTATGTCACGCCTCTACGGGAAGGCGGATCGCTCCCCGGACTCGTCGAGGCCGACGATCTCGGGTTGTACGTCATGAAGTTCACGGGCGCGGGCCAGGGCCGCAAGACGCTGGTGGCCGAGGTGGTCTGCGGACAGCTCGCGCGCCGGCTCGGCTTCCGTGCGCCGGGCCTCGTCGGGATCGGGCTCGACCCGGTGATCGGACTGGGGGAGCCCGACCAGGAGGTGCAGGCGCTGCTCAAGTCCAGCGGCGGGCTGAACCTCGGCATGGAGTACCTGTCGGGCGCCATCGGCTTCGATCCGCTCGCCTACGCGGTGCCCGCCGATGAGGCGGGGCGCGTGGTCTGGTTCGACGCGCTGATCAACAACGTCGACCGCTCCTGGCGCAACCCGAACATGATCGTCCACGGCGGCGAGCTGTGGCTGATCGACCACGGCGCGACCATGATCTGGCACCACAACTGGCGCGGCGCCGAGGCCTCGGCCGCGAAGCCGTACGACGCCACCGACCACGCGCTGGCCCCTTTCGGCCCGGACGTGAAGGCCGCGGCGGCCGACCTCGCACCCCTGGTGACCGAGGACCTGCTCATGGCGTGCGCCGCCGACGTACCCGACGCATGGCTCGTCGACGAGCCGGGCTTCGACGGTCCGGACGACGTACGGCGTGCGTACGCGACCACCCTGCTCGGCCGGGTCACCGGCCTGGAGCAGCGCATCACGCTCGGCCCGCGGACCGAGCCGTCGGAGCCGGCCGGCTGGAGGGAGACGCGGTGAGCGCACAGGAAGCGGGACCGAAGGACGCGAGGGGACGGCAGGACGTGCGGGACGTCTTCGAGTACGCGCTGCTGCGGGTCGTCCCGCGAGTGGAGCGCGGGGAGCAGTTCAACGCGGGGGTCGTGGTCTACTGCCGCGCCAAGTCGTACGTCGCGGCCCGCACCCACCTCGACGAGCGCAAGCTGCTCGCGCTCGACCCGGAGGCCGATGTGGCGGGCGTACGGGCCGCGCTGCACGCCGTGGAAGGCGTCTGCGGCGCCGCGGGCCAGGCCGCCGGGGACAGCCCGGGGCAGCGCTTCCGCTGGCTGATCGCGCCCCGCTCGACGGTGGTGCAGCCGGGGCCCGTGCACACGGGACTGACCGCGGATCCCGAGGCGGAGACCGTGCGGCTGCTCGAACTGTTGGTGCGCTGAGGAGAACTGCTCGGGGGCGCTCCGTTCCGTGTTCCGGCGGGCACAACGGGCGTCTCACGCGATGTGATGTGAAGCCCTGGGACCGGTGGGCCGTTGACACCGGGTGCCAGGGCTTCTAGCGTCACATCTGCTGAATACTAAGCGGTCGCTCATGTAGCGCACGGCTCTTCGAGCCCACCGGCTCATGGCGCGGACCGCGGCAGCCGCAGGAGAGCCGCACCCCCGAGGGCGAGGAGAACCAGCATGTCCAGCACCGAGCAGCGCGTCGCCGTAGTCACCGGCGCCGCACGAGGCATTGGCGCGGCGACCGCCGTACGCCTGGCGGCCGAGGGCCGCGCTGTGGCCGTGATCGACCTCGACGAGGCGGCCTGCAAGGACACAGTCGAGACCATCACCGCCGCCGGCGGCAAGGCCATCGCGGTCGGCTGCGACGTCGCCGACGAGGCGCAGGTCGAGGCCGCCATCGCGCGGATCGCCGACGAGCTGGGCGCGCCCACGATCCTGGTGAACAACGCCGGTGTCCTGCGCGACAACCTGCTCTTCAAGATGAGCGCGCTCGACTGGGACACGGTCATGAACGTGCACCTGCGCGGCGCCTTCCTGATGACGAAGGCGTGCCAGAAGCACATGGTCGACGCGGGCTTCGGCCGTGTGGTGAACCTGTCGAGCTCCTCCGCGCTCGGCAACCGCGGCCAGGCCAACTACTCCGCCGCCAAGGCCGGTCTGCAGGGCTTCACGAAGACCCTCGCCAAGGAGCTCGGCAAGTTCGGCATCACCGCCAACGCCGTCGCCCCCGGCTTCATCGTCACCGAGATGACCAAGTCCACCGCCGAGCGCGTGGGCATGGGCTTCGAGGACTTCCAGAACGCGGCCGCCACGATGATCCCGGTCCAGCGCGTCGGCAACCCGGACGACATCGCCAACACCATCGCGTTCTTCACCGGTGAGGCCGCCGGCTTCGTCTCCGGTCAGGTGCTGTACGTGGCCGGCGGGCCGCTCGACTAGGTCTGGGGACTCACGAACATGACAGTTCAGGACAGCGGGAAGGTCGCCCTCATCACGGGCGGCAGCCGCGGCATCGGCTACGGGATCGCCGAGGCGCTCGTCGCCCGCGGCGACCGTGTGTGCATCACGGGCCGTGGTGAGGACGCCCTCAAGGAGGCTGTCGACCGGCTCGGCGCCGACCGGGCGATGTACGTGGCGGGCAAGGCGGCCGACGAGGCCCATCAGGCCGAGACCGTCGAGCGGGTCATGGAGGCGTACGGCCGGGTCGACTTCCTCGTCAACAACGCCGGTACGAACCCGGTGTTCGGCCCGATGGCGGATCTCGACCTCAACGTCGCGCGCAAGGTCTACGAGACCAACGTCATCTCGGCGCTCGGCTTCGCCCAGCGCACCTGGAAGGCCTGGCAGTCCGAGCACGGCGGCGCGATCGTCAACATCGCCTCCGTCGCGGGTGTCGCGCCCTCGCCGTTCATCGGCGCGTACGGCATGAGCAAGGCCGCCATGATCAACCTGACGGTGCAGCTCGCGCACGAGTTCTCGCCGCAGGTCCGCGTCAACGCCATCGCGCCCGCGGTGATCAAGACCAAGTTCGCCGAGGCCCTGTACGAGGGGCGCGAGGCGGAGGCCGCGGCGGCCTACCCGCTGGGCCGGCTCGGTGTGCCGTCGGACATCGGTGGCGCGGCCGCGTTCCTGACGTCCGAACAGTCGGACTGGGTGACCGGTCAGACCCTCGTCGTCGATGGCGGAATCTTTCTCAATGCGGGCGTCGGCTGACGAACCCGCCGTGTCACCGCGTAAGTGACGTACGCGGATAAGCGGAATACCGCTCAAGTGCCCCGCCGTTCCCCCGGGTTGGAACGGCGGGGCGCTGCGGTATGGTCGCCCGACTCTGGCATGTCCGAGCGAGGAGCGTGCACGTGTTCAACCGGGCCTTGAGTCTGCGTACGGCTGCGGCCATGGCGTCCATATCGTTGGTGGCGGGATGTGGACTGGTGTCCTCCGGTGATTCCGAGGAGGAGAAGGCCATCGTCGTCGGTACGACGAGCGCGCCGACCACTCTGGACCCGGCGGCCGCCTGGGACGGCTCATGGGAGCTGTACCGGAACGTCTACCAGACATTGGTGAGCTTCCCCGCGGGCGCCGCGGAGCCGCAGCCCGACGCGGCGGAAAAGTGCCGCTTCACGGATCGGGCGAACCGGACGTACGCCTGTGAACTGCGGGACGACATGAAGTTCTCCGACGGCGACGCCATGAACGCGGCCGCCGTGAAGCACTCCATCGACCGCATCCTCGAGATCGGCGTCAAGGGCGGCCCGAAACCGCTGCTCGGCAGTCTGGAGAAGGTCGAGACCCGGGGCGAGAAGGAGGTGATCTTCCACCTCAAGAAGTCCGACGCGACCTTCCCGTTCGTGCTCGCCACCCCGGCCATGTCGATCGTCGACCCCGACGACTACAAGGCCGACGAGGTCCGCGAAGGGCGGACGATCACCGGCTCGGGCCCGTATCTGATCGAGTCGTACAACGTCGACGGCGACGGACGCCCCGTAGAGGCCGTGCTGGCCGAGAACCCGCACTACAAGGGTGCCGCGGAGCGCAAGAACAGCGCCGTGACCATCAAGTACTTCGCGGACTCGGCCACCATGGTGGAGGCCCTCAAGACGAAGCAGATCGACCTCACGTTCCGCGGTCTCGCCTCGTCCGACATCGTCGATCTCGACGCCGACGCCGGCGAAGGTCTCCAGATCACCGAGGGCGCCGGCATGGAGATCCGCTACCTCGTCTTCACCGAGAAGGACCGCTGGACGCGCAATCCCGCCGTCCGCAAGGCGGTCGCGCAGCTGATCGACCGCGCGGAGATCAGCCACGACGTGTACGAGGGCACGGTCGAGCCGCTGTACTCGATGGTCCCGAAGGGCGTCACGGGCCACACCGCGGGCTTCTTCGACGCGTTCGGCAAGCCGGACGCAGCGAAGGCCAAGGAGATCCTCACCAAGGCCGGCATCTTCCAGAAGGTGCCGCTGACGCTCTGGTACACGACCGACCGCTACGGGTCGGGGACCAAGCAGGAGTTCGAGGAGATCAAGCGGCAGCTGGACAAGTCGGGGCTCTTCGAGGTGACGCTCAAGGGCCGGCCCTGGAAGACCTACGAACAGGGCTACAAGGACGGCGAGTACCCGGTCTTCGGTCGTGGCTGGTTCCCCGACTTCCCGGACCCGGACAACTTCATCGCACCGTTCGTCGGCAAGGACAACGCGCTCAGCACGCCGTACCTGTCGCCGGAGATCACCGACGAGCTGCTGCCCGAGTCGCGGCGCGAGAGCGACCGCAGCGCGGTCGACGACGCCTTCGAGCGCGCCCAGGACATCTTCGTGGACGACGCGCGGCTGCTGCCGCTGTGGCAGGGCAAGCAGTACATCGCGGCGAGCGAGGAGATCGCGGGCAGCGAGCAGGCGCTCGACCCCTCGACGATCATGATGATGTGGCAGCTGGAGCGGAAGACCAGCTGGTAGCGGCCGCTTGCGGGACGGGCGGCGTGGGCGTTGTCAGTGGGCGCCGGTAGGTTCTTGGATGTGCGCAAGGGACGGCTGTGAACGGCCGGTTCACCGCGCACAGTCGCAAGTGACCGCACACCGGAGGTTGTTGACGTGACGGACCAGGCCTACGCCGCTCTGCTCCCCGAATCCTGGCGTGGCGTGCTCGGTGAGGAGCTCGACAAGCCCTACTTCAAGGAGCTCGTCGAGTTCGTGGAGGAGGAGCGCGCCAACGGGCCGGTGTTCCCGCCGCGCGACGAGGTCTTCGCCGCGCTCGAGGCGACGCCGTACGACAAGGTGAAGGTCCTGGTCCTCGGCCAGGACCCGTACCACGGTGAGGGGCAGGGCCACGGTCTGTGCTTCTCGGTGCGGCCGGGTGTGAAGACCCCGCCGTCCCTGCGGAACATCTACAAGGAGATGCAGGCCGAGCTCGGCACGCCCATCCCGGACAACGGGTATCTGATGCCGTGGGCCGAGCAGGGTGTCCTGCTGCTCAACGCGGTCCTGACGGTGCGCTCCGGCGAGGCGAACTCGCACAAGGGCAAGGGCTGGGAGAAGTTCACGGACGCGGTGATCAGCGCGGTGGCCTCGCGCCCGGACCCGTCGGTGTTCGTGCTCTGGGGGAACTACGCGCAGAAGAAGCTCCCTCTCATCGACGAGTCGAAGCACATCGTCGTCAAGGGCGCGCACCCGTCCCCGCTCTCGGCCAAGCGCTTCTTCGGCTCGCAGCCGTTCACGCAGATCAACAAGGCGATCGAGGCGCAGGGGCACGACGCGGTGGACTGGACGATTCCGAATCTGGGCTGAGCCGGCGCGCAGGCGGTGACGGACGGGCTCGTCACCGCCTCCGCGAAGGCATCGGCGAGCCGCGCTCGCGTGGGACGCGATTGTCAGCGGTGGCGGATAGCGTCGTCATCAGTTGATCGTCATACGAGCACGGAGGACCACGTGGCCGACCAGCACGAGCAGACGACGGCCGACCCGGTCATGGCACGCGCCGGGCAGGCCGTCATGCTGCACCACGGCGGGGACCGCGAGGAGGCCCGAGAGCGGCTCCTCGCGCTGTGGGTGGAGGTCGGTGAGGACGGCGACGCGCTGCACCGCTGCACCATCGCGCACTACATGGCGGACACACAGGACGATCCGGCCGATGAGCTGGCCTGGGATCTGCGGGCCCTGACGGCGGCGGACAGTCTCACCGACGAGCGGGTGGACGGCCACCACCAGGGCCTCGCGGTCCGCGGGTTCTACCCTTCGCTCCACCTGAACCTCGCGGCGGACTACCGCAAGCTCGGGCGCGACGACGAGGCGCGTGCGCATCTGGCGTCGGCGCGTGAGTCGCTGGGGGCGCTCGGCGACGACTCGTACGGGGACGGGATCCGGGCGGCTGTGGAGCGGTTGGGCCGGCAGTTGGGGGTCTGAGTGGGCTGAGGGGTCTGAGTGGGCTGAGGGCGCTGAGTGGTCGGGGGACAGCGGCGGACCGAACGCTTCGGTCCGCCTTCCCGGGCGCCCGCCTCAGCCGCCGTACACCTCGCGACAGGTCTTCGCCTGAGGGCTGTCGGCCGGCCAGCCGCCGTACTGCTCGCCCAGGCCGCACAGATCCGCCGACTTTCCCGCGCCGGGGATGACGGCCGGCGGCTTCGCGTGCGGCCGGGCGGGGCGGGTGTCGGGCGCGCGGCCCTGCCGCCGGGTGGATCCGGTGCCGGGTCCTTGCCCGGCACCCGTGTCGGAACCTCGTACGGAATCGCCCCCCGAACCGGGCCCGGCGCCCGGAGCGCGCGTCCCGGCGGGCGCCGAGGGTTCGGCCGCGGAGCGCTCCTTCTCGTGGATGCGCTGGAGCGCCTCGTGGGCCGGAGCCTGCACGATCTGCGGCTCCGCGTTGCCCTTCGCCGCGGGTGCCGAAGCGGGTCCGGAGGGGGTGGCGGGCGGTGTGGCGGTGGGCTTGACCGCCACACAGCCGGAGACGGCCGTGACCGTGAGGGAGACGAGCAGCGCGGCTCGGGTCGTTCGATGCACCCGCGCAACTCTGGTGCTTCGGAAGCGTTTTGGGGAGGGCAAAGCCGCAGGTTGCCCCGCATGGGTGAAGCGTGCGGGGCGTCGGCCGGAGCGCACCACGCGCTGATCGCGACGGTCTCACGACTCGGCCCCGAACCTCCTGCCGCGGAGCCTCGCGACCGTCGCGGACGGGCGTCCGCCCCAGGCGACGTATGCTGCCAGGAGCCGCCGAGGTCCGGCTCCGAAGCACAGGCAGTCGGCGGCATCGAGCAGGGCGGCATCGAGCAGGGAGAGTCATCGTGAAGGTCGGCTGCATCGGTTTGGGCGATATCGCGCAGAAGGCCTATCTGCCGGTCCTCACCACCCTGGCCGACGCGGAACTGCACCTGCAGACCCGCACCCCGGCCACCCTGCAGCAGGTCGGTGCCACGCACCACATCCCGGCCGAGCGCCTGCACACCGACCTCGACTCGCTGCTCGCCGTCGGTCTCGACGCGGCTTTCGTGCACGCGCCGACCGGCGTCCACCCCGAGATCGTGACGCGGCTCCTGGAAGCCGGTGTCGCCACCTATGTCGACAAGCCGCTCGCCTACGAACTGGCCGACTCGGAGCGTCTGGTGGAGCTCGCCGAGGAGCGCGGGGTCTCCCTCGCCGTCGGCTTCAACCGCCGTCACGCGCCCGGGTACGCGCAGTGCGTGGAGCACCCGCGTGAGCTGATCGTGCTGCAGAAGAACCGGGTGGGGCTGCCCGAGGACATCCGCACGATGGTGCTCGACGACTTCATCCACGTCGTCGACACCCTGCGCTTCCTCGTGCCCGGTCAGATCGACGACGTGACCGTGCGCGCCCGCGTCATCGACGGTCTGATGCACCACGTGGTGCTGCAGCTCGCCGGTGACGGGTTCACCGCGCTCGGGATCATGAACCGGCTGAGCGGTTCCACCGAGGAGATCCTGGAGGTCTCCGGACAGGACACCAAGCGCGAGGTCCGCAATCTCGCCGAGGTCGTCGACCACAAGGGCCAGCCGACGCTGCGCCGCCGCGGCGACTGGGTTCCGGTGGCGCGCCAGCGCGGCATCGAGCAGGTCGTGTACGGCTTCCTCGACGCGGTGCGCGCGGGCAAGGTGCTCAGCGCGCGGGACGCGCTGGCGACCCATGAGCTGTGCGAGCGGATCGTGGAGCGCGCGGCGCAGCAGGCCCTCTGAGGGCCCGTACGCCCTCGAACGCCAGCATGGCGGCGAGCACGGCGAGCGCCGCGTGGACCGCCCAGTCACCGAAGCGTACGAACGGCGTCGTGCCCGAGGTCAGCGCGATGTCGTACACCCCCGCGGCGCGCTCGTCGGTGCCGAGTGATTCTCCGATACGGGAGCCGTCGGCCGCGTACACCGCCGAGACGCCCGTGAGCGTGGCGTGCACCATGGGGCGGCCGTTCTCGGCGGCGCGCAGGGCCGCGAGCGAGGCGTGCTGCTCGGGCGCCCAGCTGTCCTGGAACGTGGACGTGGCCGACTGGGCGAGCAGCAACTGGGCGCCGCGACGGGTCAGTTGACGGCTCATGTCGGGGAACGCCGATTCGAAGCACACCAGCGGCCCGACCGTCCACGCCCCGCCGACCGGCATCACCACCGGAGCGGTACCGCGCCTGCGGTCCTCGCCTGCGGCCTCACCGACGGACGTGGCCCAGCCGAGCAGGGACCGCGCGGGCACGTACTCGCCGAACGGGACGAGCCGCATCTTGTCGTAGCGGTCGCCCGTCGGGCCGTCCGGGCCGACCAGGACCGAGGACTTGAAGATGCCGGGCTTGTCGGAGCGCCGGGCGTCCACGTTCACCAGAATTTCCGCGCCGACGTCACGTGACAGGCGGGCGATGCGGTCCGCGAGGTCGGGGCGGTCGGCCAGATCGAAACCGACGCTGCTCTCACCCCAGACGACCAGGTCGATATCACGGCCGACGAGGGTACGGGTGAGGGCCTCCTCGCGGGCGAAACGGCTGTCGCTCGCGCCCACGCCGTTGCCCGTGCCGGGCTGGACCAGCGCGACACGGATCCGCCCGGTCTCGTGGGGCCGGGGCGCCCAGGCCCACGCCGCGGTCGTGGCGACGACCGCCGCCGCGAGGGCCGCGACGGCGGGGAGCCGCGACGGCGGCGTGGCCACGAGGAGCGTCACGGCCGTGTTCACCGCGACGATCACCAGCGTCACGAGCCATACGCCGCCCACGGACGCGAGCCGCAGCGCCGGTTCCACCTGCCACTGGCTGGACCCGAGCAGACCCCAGGGACCGCCCAACCCCTCCCAGGACCGCACGAGTTCGACGATCAGCCAGGCCGACGGCAGGACGGCCAAGGCGGCCACGGCTCTTCTGCGTGAGGGCGTTCCGGCGAGCAGACGACGGACGAGCAGACCCCACGGCAGCCACAAGAGACCCAGCAGGGCCGCGATGACCACGGTGAACACATGGAGATTCGGCGCGAGCCAGTGGTGCATCGCGAGCATGAAGCCGGTGCCGCCCAGCCAGCCGTCCAGACCGGCCCGCCGGGCGCTCGGCGCCGACCGCAGAAGGAGCATCCACGGTACGAGCGCGACGTACGCGAGCCACCACCAGTTCGGCTCCGGGAACGCCAGGGCGGGCAGGGCCCCGGCCAGGAGCGCGGCTCCGGCCCGCCACCAGGGCGAGCGAAGCCGCCCTGCCCAGGCCTCCCGCACACCCGCGGACCTGCCCATACCGCGCCTCCCTCGCCCCCGGACGCCGGTTGATGCTCAGTGCTTCCAGTGTGCGCGTTCCGGACGATCCGGGACAGAGCGCGTGGAACCCGGGGGGTGGGTCGCCCTCGGGCTCAGTCGAGGCCCTCGCGGGTGGGCGGCTTCATGCGGCGCCACTTCTCGTGGACGACGAGGCTCGCGATGCGCCAACCCGCGTACGTACGCCGGAACGTGAACGAGTAACGCGCACCGCACTCCAGATCCGGCGGGCCGCCGTCGTCGCCCATCCGCATCGGGTTGTACATATCGGCCTGGGCGCCCGCCGTGTCGCCGGTGTCGCCGTCCAGGATGTCGAACCAGATCTTCCGGTTGACGATCAGATGCTGGCGCATCGCGAACAGCTGCAGCGTCTGCTCCAGCCACGCCGCCATCTCGCGCGCCGTACCCTCCTCGCCGCCGGAGGAGCTGTAGTCGGCCCGGCCGTCCGGGGTGAAGATCCCTGGATACGCGGACCAGTCGCCGTCGTCGACGATGTTGGCGTAATCGGTGATCAGGGAGTCGACGGCCAAGCGGTCCATCAGGTTCGCGAGATCCACACGCTGCGTCATCGGGTCAGTCTCGGGGGAAGGGGTGTCGTAGCCAAGAGGCGTGCAGGGATCAGCTGTTCGCCGGCGGGTCCGCCCAGGGATCGGACCGGGTCAGCACCTCGGCGAGCGGCCGTCCGGTGCGCTCGGCCACCAGCTGCCGCTCGCGGACCTCACGCATCGTACGAGGGCGGTAGCCGGGACCGTCGTTGCAGCACCCGCAGGCGGGGTGGAAGCGCAGCCCGGCATCGAGTACGACGGTCAGCGCCCGCCACGCGTCGGTGTCGGCGCGTGGCGGAACGGCCAGCTGCGCACCCGCGTTGACCAGCAGGTCGCCGCAGACCGGGCAGGGCGTTTCCTCGGTGCCGAGGTCGCGCTTGAAGCCGCGTCGGCAGGTGAGGCAGACGTGGTGGGTGCGTTGGGGCATGTAAGGACGGTAGGGGTTCAGGGGCCGAGCAGCCAGGCAATTACAGCCCGTCAGTCCCCTGAGCCGGCGGCCGCGCGCTGCCCGGCCGGACGTCGGCGCAGAGCCGCGTCCGTGAGGGACGGGGGCTGCCATACGCCGTCGGCGCGGTACAGGTCCGTGCCCGGTGCCACGATCTCGTCGATACGGTCGAGTGCGTCGTCGTAGAGGGTCAACTCGGCGCCCTTGAGCAGCCCGTGGAGCTGGTCCATCGTGCGCGGGCCGATGATCACGGACGTGACGGCCGGGTGCACGAGAGGGAAGGCGACGGCGAGTTCGGGCAGCGAGCAGCCGACGTCGTCCGCCAGCGCGACGAGGCGCTCGACCGCCTCGAACTTCGCGGCGTTGCCGGGCAGCGCGGGGTCGAAACGGTGCGGCGCGAGCTTGGCGCGGCCGGTCGTGAGGTCCACGGGCCGCCCCGCGCGCTGGGCGCCGGACAGGAAGCCGGAGGCGAGCGGCGACCACGTCAGCACGCCCATGCCCAGGCGCTGGGCGGTGGGCAGCACGGCCCGTTCGATGCCGCGCGCGAGCAGTGAGTACGGGGGCTGCTCGGTGCGCAGCCGCATCAGGCCGCGCCGCTCCGCCACGTGGTGTGCCTCGACGAGGTCCTCGGCCGGGAAGGTCGAGCAGCCGAACGCCCGGATCTTCCCGTCCCGCACCAGGTCGGTGAGGACGGACAGGGTCTCCTCGACGTCGGTGGTGTGGTCGGGCCGGTGCACCTGGTACAGGTCGATCCAGTCCGTACCGAGCCGGCGCAGGCTGTCCTCGACTGCCCGCACGATCCAGCGCCGTGAGTTGCCGCTGCGGTTGCGGCCCTCACCGAGCGGGAAGTGCACCTTCGTCGCCAGGACGACATCGTCGCGCCGGCCCTTGAGCGCCTTGCCGACGATCTCCTCGCTCTCGCCGGACGAGTACATGTCAGCGGTGTCCACGAAATTGATCCCGGCGTCCAGCGCGGCGTGGACGATGCGCGCACTGTCCTCGTGGTCCGCGTTCCCCACGGCGCCGAACATCATGGTCCCGAGGCAGTGGGTACTGACTTCGATGCCGGTCCTGCCGAGTACGCGGTAGCGCATGGTGGGGGCTCCGTCACTGGTGGGGAGGGGCTGGGGGCGCGAGTCTAGGAGTTGAAGTGCGCTCCAGCGCAAGCCCGGGCCGCGGCGTTCTGCCCGATGAGTTTCGCCAGGGCGACGGGTCTACCCAGTGGAACGCATCCCGTACCGAAGGAGACCGATCATGACCGCCACGTACACCTTCGACGTCTTCACCAGCCTCGACGGCTACGGGTCCGCCACGGGCGACTGGACCGGCTACTGGGGCAAGCAGGGGCCCGAGCTCCTCGACCGGCGGCTCGCCGTCTACGAGGAGGACCAGCGGATGGTCCTGGGCGCGCATACCTACAACCTCTTCGTCCGGATGCTCGCGGACACCGACAACACGGAGGTACGGGATCCCTGGGTGACGCGGATGGTCCACCTCCCGACCACGGTGATCTCCTCCACCCTGAAGGACCCGCTCGACCTACCCGACGCCACCGTCGAGCACGGCGACGCGATCGACGTCGTCAGCCGGCTCAAGCAGGAGTCCACGGTCCCCCTGCGCTCCCACGGCAGCCTGTCCCTCAACCGCGCCCTGCTCGCCGCAGGCCTCGTCGACCGCGTCCACGTCACGCTCTACCCGGTCATCACGGGCCGCTCCGGCGAGTCCCCGATCTTCGACGGCGCGGAGGACTTCGACCTGGAACTCCTGGAACAGCGCACGTTGGACAACCACATCCAGGAGCTGATCTACCGGCCGACGTTGCACTGACTGGACGTGGCCCTTGTTCAGGGCGTGGCGTGTCGCAAGAATCCTCGTTGTGCTCGATGGCGAACGGGGGGTTGAGGGACGCCATGCTGCGGATTCATTTCACCGGCAGCGACCTGGAGAACATACGTCTGGCCCGCCGCCCTGACCCTCTGTGGGAGATCGTCTGCAGCCTGTGCCGTCTGCAGGCGCGAGAAGGTCCGATCGCCTTCGATCCGTGGCGGCGTTTCGCCGGCGGGCTGCTGCGCCGACGCAGCAAGGCCCGCGAGGCGGCCTCCGCTCTGCGGAGTCTGGTGCCTCGTGCCGCCTATTTCCCCGACTTTCTCACCCCGCCGGCCGAGAACGGCACGCATGATCTTCGGATGGGCATCGAGCAGGTGCTCGCAACGCCTCGGCATCGTCTGCGCCGCGAGCTGGCGCAGCTCTCGGAGAGTGGTGAACGGCCCTGGGGAGCAGCCGAGTTGGCGCGCGGTGACCGTGCGGCGCTGACCGCGCTGGGCGAGAACCTCGCCACGTACCACGCGGAGTTCATCGCCCCGGTGTGGCCCCGTATCGGGGCGGCCGCGGCCGCGGATCTGGCCCTTCGCACCCGTGTCCTTGTGGAGGGCGGCTCCCGGGCGCTGTTGAACAGTCTGCGGCCGATGGCGGAATGGGAGCCGCCCGTGCTGACAGTCGACTATCCGGTCGAGCAGGATCTGCATCTGCAGGGCCGCGGCCTGCAGCTGGTCCCGTCGTACTTCTGCTGGCGGCGCCCCATCGCCCTGGCCGACGGCGAGCTGCAGCCGGTACTGATCTATCCGGTCGACAAGATCCCGCCGCCGTCGACAACTGCCCCCGTCGCGCTGACACGGTTGCTCGGGTCCACCCGCACCGCACTCCTGCACGAGGCCGCCACACTCGTCTGCGCCACTACTTCCGAACTGGCAGGCGCCACCGGGATGTCGCTGCCGACCGTCAGCCAGCAGCTGTCGGTGCTGCGAGAGAGCGGGCTCATCGCTTCGCAACGCGACGGCAAGTGCGTCCTGCACAGCGCAACCCCTCTGGGGCTTCAGCTTCTCGAAGGCCCTGCTGCGCCGGGCGCCGCACGACGTTTCGGCTGAGGCCGAAACCACGCGTGCCCCACTGCCACGCCACTGCATCCTGCTGCGGGAAGCGCAATCTGTGCACCGGGGAGTGTGTGATGCAGGGGGATGGGATGGCGCGCCGGACCTTGATCGTCCTGATCCTGTGGCCCCTGCTCCTCGCGGCCGGTTTCGGCGTGTATCTGTGGCAGGACGCGACGCTGAGCCGCGACGAATTGAGCGAGGTCGGCGTGGACGCGGCCCGGACGGGGGTGGCCGGGTGGTACACAGCCTTCCTTGACGGCTCCACCGGGCGCGACCAACTGCAGCAGGCACTGGAGGGGGCCGCGCAGCGGCAGGGTGTCCCCGTTCCGGTGCTGCGTCCCGCGGAGGTGTCGATGTTCCACGCCACGACGGAGTACAGAGGCGAAGACGACGTGCCCGTCGTGGCCCACGCGTACCAGGTGGCCCCTGACTCCGACTGGCAGCCCGGCGAGGGGCGCGACGACGAAGTCGACTGCTTGATCCTCGTGATCGCCGAGAACGGGGACGGCGCACCGTATCTCCCCTTCGAACCGTTCTGGTCCAAGGGGCTGTGCACGGACAGCCTCGAGGACATGGAACGCCCGGATTACGAAGAGCTGCTCCCGAAGGCCCTTCCGATCCTCAGGCCAGGCCCATGATCAGCCCGCCGACTCGCCCGCGTGCGGGCTGAGTACGCCCATGCTCACCAGAATGAAGAGCAGGATGCCGAGAGCGATGCGGTAGTAGACGAACGGCATGAAGGACTTTGTGGTGATGAACTTCATGAACCAGGCGATGACCGCATAGCCCACCACGAACGCGACAATCGTCGCGAAGATCGTCGGACCCCACGAGACATGCCCGCCCTCGCCCGCGTCCTTGAGTTCGAAGGCGCCCGAGGCCAGGACCGCGGGGATCGCCAGGAGGAAGGAGTAGCGGGCCGCTGCCTCGCGGGTGTAGCCCATGAGGAGGCCGCCGCTGATCGTGGCGCCCGAGCGGGAGACGCCGGGGATCAGGGCCATGGCCTGGCAGAAGCCGTAGATCAGGCCGTCCTTGACGTTCAGGTCCTTGAGCGTCTTGCGCTCGCGGACCGCCCGGTGGCGGCCGCCGATCTCGTCGCGGGCCGCCAGACGGTCGGCGATGCCGAGGACGATGCCCATCACGATCAAGGTCGTGGCGATCAGCCGCAGATCACGGAACGGACCCTCGATCTGGTCCTTGAGCGTGACGCCCAGTACCCCGATCGGGATCGAGCCCACGATCACCAGCCACCCCATCTGGGCGTCGTGGTCACTGCGCATCGACTTGTCGCGGAGTGAGCGGAACCACGCCGACAGGATGCGGGCGATGTCCTTGCGGAAGTAGATGAGGACCGCGGTCTCCGTACCGATCTGTGTGATCGCGGTGAAGGCCGCGCCCGGGTCCTCCCAGCCGGCGAAGGCGGCGGTCAGGCGCAGATGCGCGCTGGACGAGATCGGGAGGAACTCCGTGAGCCCCTGGACGAGTCCGAGGATCAGGGATTCGAACCAAGACATCTACTACGCCGTCCAAGTGCTGGGTTGATCAACCGATTGGCCCGTGCAGCGTAGCGTGCGGCGGTCAGTGGCCGCGGAGGCGGTGGCGCTTGCACCAGGCGACGATCGCTCCCGCCAGGCCGGTCACGGCGATGAAGCCCATCGCGATCAGGAACGCGGGTGACGTCGGTGTCGACGCCTGGCTGCCGGCGATGACGTACGCGGCGGTGTTGGGGATCGAGCCGACGCCCGTGGCGATCAGGAACGGCGCCCAGCGCATCCGGGACACCGCGGCGCAGTAGTTCGCCGCCCAGAACGGGACCCCGGGGAAGAGCCGCGCCGCGAGCATCGAACGGAAGCCGTGCCGGCTGAGCTGTCCGTCCACCGCGTGGACGATCTTGCCGCGAAGCAGCGGGCGCAGCGCCTCCTGGCCGAGTACGCGGCCGAGGCCGAAGGCGATACCGGCGCCCAGGACCGTACCGGCGAGTGCGCCGACGAGCCCGGCCTGCGAGCCGAAGAGGGCTCCGGCGGCCAGATTGAGCAGCGGGCGCGGGACGAAGGCGGCCGTGCACAGGCCGTAGGCGACGGCGAAGAGGACCACGGCCGCGGCGCCGCCGACCTGCGGCGGCCAGCCGTCCTGGAGCAGACGCTGCGGTTCGAAGAGGAGAACACAGCTGCCGGCGGTGACGAGGAGCAGCACCAGCAGACCGAGCCGGGACCACGGGGACAGCAGCGCCCTGCTGCAGCGCGCGGCGAACGCCCGGCGTCCGGCGGCGGGCCGGGCGAGCGCTGGGCTCGCCGCGGGGCGTGTGATGAGGTCCGACATTCGGGGAGACTAACCGACAACCCGCACTGATCGCCGTAGTCTGCGTCTCATCTGTTCGTCGGTTGTGTGTACAACGGAGGCATGGCCCCCACCGCTCCGGTCAGCGCGCTCGCCGATGACGTCATCGGGCGCCTCGTCCCCGCGTACGCCAAGAGTGCCGATCCGGTGAAAGCCGAGCGGATGGCCGCGTACATGAAAGAGGTCGTTCCCTTTCTCGGGATTCCCTCCGGGGAGCGCAGGGCGCTGTCGAAGGCCGTGCTCGACGGGCTGCCCCGGCCCGACGAGACGGATTGCGCCGCTGTGGCGCTGCGGGCCTGGGCGCTGCCCGAGCGCGAGTACCACTACTTCGCCGTGGACTATCTGCGGCGGTACGTGAGGCAGTGCTCGTCCGGTTTCCTGCCGGTCGCCCGGCACCTGGTCACCACCGTCTCGTGGTGGGACACCGTCGACGCACTCGCCGCCCACGTGGTCGGCGGCCTGGTGGCCGCGGACCCGGAGCTGAAGCGGGGCATGGACGCGTGGATCGAGGACGACGACCTGTGGGTGGCGCGGACGGCGCTGCTGCACCAGCTCCGCTACAAGGACGCGACCGACACCGAGCGTCTCTTCGGCTACTGCCTGCGCCGCGCCGGCCACCCCGATTTCTTCCTCCGCAAGGCCATCGGCTGGTGTCTGCGCGAGTACGCGAAGACGGACGCCGGGGCCGTACGGGACTTCGTGCTGCACAACGAGGAGCGCCTCGCGCCCTTGTCGGTGCGCGAGGCGCTCAAAAACGTCGGCCGCTAGGCCGGCCCGGTCCGGTCATGCCGGCCGGTCACGCCGGTCCGGTCACGCGGTCCCGTCGAGGACCTCCGAGACCGTCCCGGCGCCGACCGTCCGTCCGCCTTCGCGGATCGCGAAGCCGAGACCGGACTCCAGCGGTACGTCACGGCCCAGCTCGACCGTCATCGTGACGGTGTCCCCGGGCCGGGCGACCGCCGCCTCACCGAGGTCGACGTCACCGACGACGTCCGCGGTGCGGATGTAGAACTGCGGCCGGTAGCCGGTGGTGAGCGGTGTCGTACGGCCGCCTTCGCGGCCGGACAGCACATACACCTGCGCCCGGAAGCGCCGCGCCGGCTCGACGCTGCCCGGCGCGGCCACCACATGCCCGCGTCGGACCGCGTCGCGCGGCACACCGCGCAACAGCAGCGCCACGTTGTCGCCGGCCTGCGCCTCGTCCATCGGCTTGCCGAAGGTCTCCAGACCGGTGACGACCGACTCGACCTCCGCGCCGAGCACCTGCACGCGGTCGCCGACACGGACGGTGCCCCGCTCGACGGCGCCCGTGACGACCGTGCCGCGACCGGTGATCGTCAACACGTTCTCGACGGGCAGCAGGAACGGCGCGTCCACGTAGCGCTCCGGCATCGGGACGTAGGTGTCCACGGCGTCGAGCAGCGCCTCGATCGCGGCCGTCCAACGGGCGTCGCCCTCAAGGGCCTTGAGACCGGACACCGGCACGACCGGCACCGCGTCCCCGTCGTAGCCGTTCTGGGAGAGCAGGTCGCGGACCTCAAGTTCGACGAGCTCGATCAGCTCGGCGTCGCCCGCGTCGGCCTTGTTGAGGGCGACCACGATGTGGTCGACCCCGACCTGACGGGCGAGCAGCACGTGCTCCGAGGTCTGCGGCATGATCCCGTCCGTCGCGGAGACGACGAGGATCGCCCCGTCGAGCTGCGCGGCGCCCGTGACCATGTTCTTGACGTAGTCGGCGTGGCCGGGCATGTCGACATGCGCGTAGTGCCGGGTGTCGGTCTCGTACTCGACGTGCGCGATGTTGATGGTGATCCCGCGCGCGGCCTCCTCCGGGGCCTTGTCGATCCGGTCGAACGGAACGAAGGTGCCGCCGCCGCGCTCGGCGAGCACCTTGGTGATCGCGGCGGTGAGCGTGGTCTTGCCGTGGTCGACGTGACCCATGGTGCCGATGTTCAGGTGCGGCTTGGTCCGCACGTATGCCGTCTTGGGCATGGCTTGTCCTGGTCCTTCTGGAACTCCCCTGAGGTCAGGGGACGTTGACGGCCTTCCGCACCGGTTGCCGGCCGGCTTGCACAGGGCGGCGGAAGACGGGGACCCCTCGGATGACACCGACCCTCCCCCTCTGGGGTCCGCCGGAGTGTCCGGGGAGGGTCAGCTTCGGACGCCGTCGAAGGCGTCGACCAGAAGATCGGCAGCCGGGAAATCGGCTGCGGCGCAAACGGCAGCCAGGAAATCGGCAGCCCGAGCAGCGTCCGCGACTGCGGACGTGGCTGCGAAGGGGGTCTGCCGGAACATGCTGAGATCTTCTCCGGCGACCGCGCGCCAGTCCACCGAATTAGGGCCTGTCCGGCGGATCATGCCTGGGACGGGCCGGTCTGGCACGCCCATCTGCTGCGTTGTCGTCACTCGCCGACGCTCCGCGTCGACTCCCTCCTCCGCCTTGCACCTGGACGCACCAGACCGCCCCTCACCAGTCCGTACAAGGCGACGCAGACCGACGGCGGCATGATCCGCCGGACAGGCCCTAATCCGGGCGGGCCCGGCAGGCCGCCGGGATACTGCTCGACCATGGACGAAGTGAAGATCGTGGTCGCCCACGCCGACTGCACGACCCTGCGGGTCGGTGACGTGTTCCTCAAGGTAGACGCCGACCCGTCGCGCACCGACGCCGAGGTCGAGGCGCTGCGGCTCGCACCGGTGCCGACCCCGGAGGTCCTGTGGCGCAAGCCGCCGGTGCTCGCGCTCGCCGCACTCCCGGGCCGGGCCATCGCGCGGCTCGGCGAGCCGTCGACCGCGTCGCCCGAGGCATGGGCCGCGGCGGGCGCGGCCCTGCGCACCCTGCACGACGCACCGTTGCCGCCCCGCACGGGCAGGGCGGGTCGGAGCGTCGACACGCTGGTCGCGGAGCTCGACGCGGAGTGCGCGTGGCTCGTGTCGCACGACGTTCTTCCCGCGGACCTCGTCACCCGTAACCGGCAGGTCGCGGAGGCGGCGTTGCGGCCGTGGACGCCGGCGTTCACGCACGGCGACCTCCAGGTGGCGCATGTGTTCGTGGCCGGCGACGAGGTCACGGGGATCATCGACTGGACCGAGGCGGGACAGGGCGACGCGCTGTACGACGTCGCCACCCTGCTCCTCGCGCACCAGGAGCACTTCGACGACCTCATGGAGGGGTATGGCACCGGGGTCGACCTCGACGTGATCCACGCATGGTGGTCGTTGCGCAGCCTCCTCGGGGTGCGCTGGCTGATCGAGCACGGCTTCGATCCGTTCACGCCGGGTGGCGAGGTGGATGTGCTGAAGGCCAGGATGTGACCGGTCGCCGTTCGGTGTGACGGCGGCTCAGGCGGTCAACAGGCGCGCCCCCGCGCACAGTCCGTGCAGCAGATCCGCGCCCGAGCTGTGGCCGACGGCGAGCAGCGCGCTGAGCTCCCGCACCGGCACGGCGCCGTCTGCCGCCGTTGCCCGCAGCAGCTCCGCCACCTGAGGGATGCAGTGCCCGGCGGCCGCGTGCGCGAGCAGCGACGCCGAGACGAGGGTCGTACGGGACGGGGCGAGCGCGATCAGCGCCACCAGGGCCGGGAACCAACGCGGCCGGGGGAGTGCGGTGTTGGCGGCCAGGAGCAGGCCGCAGAGGAAGTCGTCACCGGACGGGGTGAGGCCCGGGCCGCGGCCCAGGAGTTCCATGCCGACTGCGCCCACGTTGTGTCCGTCGATCCCGGCGGCCAACGGTGCGACAGCGGCGGGCAGTTCACGCGGAGGGGTGAACCGTGCCAGAGCAGTCAGAGGAGTCGGAGCAGCCAGGGCCGCCGGCGCCTCGGCGACCGGAGTGGCCTGGACGCGGGGCGGCGCCCAGGACACCCCGGCCGCAAGGCGCAGCGGCCCCAACTCGACCCGTCCGCCCCCGATATGGGCGACGGCGCCGGGGGTGATCCCGGCGAAGGGCCGCTCACCGGCGGCCGCGGTGAGCACCACCGCCGCCGGGACACGTATCCCAGTGTGCGCCACCAGGGCGAAGGGCGGCGGCCCGGCGGGTGTGGGGTTCCTCTCGTCCGCGGGCGCAGGCGCAGACGCGTTCCCGTGGTCGGACTCGTCTCCGTACGAAACGGTCAACCCCCTTCCGTAAGGCAGCAGATAGACCGCCCTCCCAGCGGAGCCGACCACGCGCGCCCTTCGCCGAGGCCCGTGGATCAGGGGCTCGACGAGCGTGGACGGTGCGCAGGGGAGGGCGGCCGGGCTCACGGCGTACCGGACCCTGCCGCGACCGGCGTCCCCACCGGCACTGGCGTCCTCACCGTCACTGGCGTCCCCACCGGCACCGGCGTCGCCGCGAGCGCCTTGCGGAAGCACTCCAGCGGTGCGTGGGTGAGGCCCGCGCCGATCTGGCCGATGCCCGGTTCGCGGTGCGAGATTCCCGTCGTCACCACGGGCGCGATCCCCGTGTCGAGGACGGCGCGCACATCGATACCGACGGGTGCGCCCACCCCGCCGAGCGCCGGGAGGCGGTAGGCCTCGTGACGGGCGAGCGCGATCCGGGACATCTCGCGGCTCGTGGCCAGCGCCTCTTCCACGGTGCCGCCCACGAAGCCGGTGATCGCCGGGGCCGCGGCGAGCGAGAAGCCGCCGAGGCCGTAGGTCTCCGTGATCGCGCTGTCGCCGATGTCGGGGTTGGCGTCCTCGGGTCCGTATCCCGCGAAGTACAGGCCGCGGACCTGCGTCGCGGGCGCCGTGAACCAGGCCCCGCCCAGGCCGCTGACGCGGATGCCGACCTCGACACCGTTGCGGGCGAACGCGGTGACCAGCGTGGAGTGCTCCACTCCGTGCGCCGCGGACGTGGCGAGTTTCGCGGCGGCCATCGAGAAGTTCAGGAACCAGTAGTGATTGCCGGAGAGGAAGCGCAGCACCTCGCGTGCATGTGCCGACCCGCTGAGTTCCGCGGCCAGTTCGCGCAGGAGCAGGGCCGAGGCGGCCGTGTTGCGGCTGTGGCACTCGTCGCCCATCTGCAGCGCCTGTGCGGTGATGGCCCGCAGGTCCACGCCCTCGCCGCGCTCCTTGAGGGCGGCGGACAGCGCGGGCGCGAGGACCGTGCCCATCCAGCGCAGCCGCGCCATCACGTCGTCGCCGAGCGCGCCATAGCGCAGACAGCGGCCCGCGCCCTCATTGAGGTTGGAGTACGCGCGCCGCCCCGACGCCGCGTCCTCGACCTCGAGAAGCGGCATGGACGGCGAGATGATCCCGCCCATCGGGCCCACGGCCTCGTGGTGGTGGCACGGCTCGAACTCCAACGCGCCACTGTCCGCGAGCCGTTCGGCCGCCGCGGGGGAGTCCGCCCAGCCCTCCAGGAGCGCCGCGCCGATGACGCCCGCGCGCATCGGGCCGCACATGTCGGGCCAGGCGATCGGCGGCCCGGCGTGCAGCAGCAGCCGGCGCCCGCTCGTCCGGTCGTCGAGCGCGGGCAGCGCCCCGCGGGCGGGCAGCACCCGGGTCCACACGGGACGCACGGCGAGCAGCCGGGCCACGGCCTCCCGGTTGGCGGCCTCGACGGCCGGGTGCCCGGTGAGCTCGGCCAGGCGCCACGCGAGTTCCGGCTCGCCCGCGGCCGGTGGACGCCAGTCGAGCGCGGTGACTTCGGCACCGCCCGTGCGGGGCACGTCGGCGAAGTCGGGCACCCCGACCGCGGCGATGCGGACCGGGTCCCCACCGAGCAGCGGCGAAGCGGTCGTTGCGGTCATACGGCGCCTCCCGCGGCGGTCAGTTCCCCGGCGCGCTCGTGCCCGGGGGAAGGCAGCAGCGCCACCGCGTACTCGATGGCATCGGTACTCGTCGGCGCGAGCAGGACGCCCGCTTCGCGCAGCCGCGCCTCCTGGGCATCCCGGCCCTGCGGATCCGCGGTGGTACCGACCACGAACCCGACGACCGGCGGCCGCTGACCCGCGGGCACCCGGTCGAGCTCCGCCGCGAGGGCCGCGACGGGATCGGCTCCCGCGCCGTGTCCGAGCACCACGTCGAGGACGATGACGGCGGTACGCGGGTCGTCGAGTGCGGCCCGCAGATGCGCGGCCCGTACGGTCGGGTCGATCATCGGGTGCGGGCGGCCCGCGGTGTACGCGTCATCGCCCAGGTCGAGGATCAGATCGCGGCCGGGCAGCCGGATGGCGGCCCCACCGGTCGCACTGGCCCCACCGGCCGCACCCGCGTTGCTCTCGGTCGCCGTCACCGCGTCGGGCACCAACTGCCTCGCCTCGTACGCGAAGGTGCCGCCCGCGTACAGCGCCCGCAGCAAGTCGCCGGAGGTGGCGGGGAGGTGGGGGCGCTCGAACACGACGGGCGTTCTTCCGCCGAGGATTCCGACCGCGGCGGCCGCGGCGTCCCGCAGCGTCCCGGCCACCGTGACCCGGCCGCCCGCGTGCGCGCGGGTCCCGTCGAGGAAGCAGGCCACGACCGGCTTGCCCGCCCGCCCGGCCCGCGCGAGCACCCGCTCGGCGACCTCCGGCGCCGGCGGCTTCGAGACGAGGACGATCAGCGCGCAGCCGGGATCGGCGTCGAGCAGCTCCAGCGCGTCCAGCGTCGTGATGCCGCCGACGTCGGCGCTCAGGTCACGGCCGCCCGTGCCGATCATCTGCCGTACGCCCTCGCCGTACGCGTCGAGCAGACAGGACACCTGCTGAAGTCCCGTGCCCGAGGCGCCGATCAGGCCGATCCGGCCGGGGCGCAGCACGTTCGCGAAGCCCAGCGGCACCCCGTCGAGGACGGCCGTGCCGCAGTCGGGGCCCATGGCGAGCAGGCCCGCGCGGTGGGCCTCCTGTTTGATACGGATCTCCTGGTCGAGGGGAACGTTGTCGCTGAACACGAAGGCGTGCATGCCGCAACGCAGCGCCTTGAGCGCCTCGGCGGCCGCGTACGGACCGGGCGTCGAGATCAGCGCGAGCGTCGTGGCGGGGTCGGCCTCGGTGAGGGCGCGGGCGGTGGGCGCTTCGGGGGTGCCGTGGGAGGCGGCGTCCGGCTCGGCGAGCAGACCGTCCACGGCGGCGAGCGCGTCGTCGACCGCGGCGGCGTCGGCGCGGATCGCCACGATGAGGTCGTTGGGCCCGGCCTCGGCGGAGGCTTCGGTGAGCAGTCCGGCGTCGGCGAGGAGGCGCAGATTCGCCTCGGTGGCCATCACCAGGGAGGCGGCGGCCACACCGGGCCGCTCGCCGAGTTGTCGTGCGGCTCTCATCAGGGCTACGGAATCGGCATAGGTGTCGCGGCGCAGGGAGTTGACGGTGCGCACTGTGCGGCTGTCGGGGGCAGTGTCGTCCGTGGCTTGCTCCATGACCCGACGGTACGGTCCGCACCCCCGGGGTCCGCTTCGGCGACAGATGCCAGCAGCGCGGCCGGGATCGCTGGCACCGGCTGACAGTGTCGCGGACCGCGGCGGCGGCGAACATTCCGGGACACCCGCATCCGTGCTCCCCGTCCCCGCTGCCGAGCGACGAAGAGGTGTCCCAGGATGGACAGCCCACCACCGCGTATGGACCAGCCCGCGAACCGGGCCCGACGGGCCGCCGAGGCCACGGAGGACTTCGCCTCCGACCGGCTGCCGCCCGACGAACGCCGCTCCACCCTGTCGATCACCCTGGTCCGGATGGGCTTCACGGTGTCGGCGACCGACCTTCTGTACGGCATGTCGCTCGGCCTGTTCTTCCCGTTCTGGACGGGCGTCCTCATCGCCGTCGGCTCGTCGCTCGTGGTGAGCGTCGTGTCGATCCTGTGCGGCCTGATCGGCCAGCGCGAGCGCATCACCACGGCGCTCGGCCTCAAGGCGGCCTTCGGACGCGGCGGCAGCCGGCTGCCGTCCCTCGTCATCGCACTTCTGTCCGCCGGGTTCGTCGGCTACAGCACCGGCATCACCGCCGGTGTGCTGCCCGGCGGCAAGGACCCCTGGCTGGGCCTCGTCTACTGCGTGGTCCTCAGCGCCATGTACACGGCCCTGTCCATCGTCGGCTTCGGCAAGGGCCTGACCTGGGTCGGCCGGATCAGTGTCCCGCTGATGCTGGTCACCGTCGTGATCGCGGTGATCGCCGCGATCAACCACGCGGGCGGCATCGGCGAGATCGTGAACGCGACACCGGCGCGCGCCGGTGAGGCCACCGCGCTCGCCCTGTTCGCGCTCGGGGTCAACAAGTGGATGACCGGAGCGACGGTCACCCCCGACATCACCCGCTTCGGCAAGTCCAGGTCGACCGTCTACACCACGACGATCGCCGAGTTCATGGTCGGCAACTTCGGCTTCAACATGCTCGGCATCCTGCTCGGACTCGGGGTGCGCGAGGCCGACATGGGCGAGGCCTTCGGGATCGTCGGGGTCGGCGCGCTCGCCACCTTCGCGATCTTCGTGCAGGGCTTCCCGCACGAGGTGAACAACATGTACGCGGCGTCCCTCGCGGGCCGTACCGCCGTCGATCTGCCGCGGATCGCCGTCAACGTCATCGCCGGCGTCCTGGCCTGCGGCCTCGCGTACTACGGACTCAGCGCGGGCATCCTCGACGCCTTCCTGACCTACCTCGGCTATCTCGGCTACGCCATCCCGCTCATCCCCGGCATCCTCGCCGCGGACTACTTCCTGCTCAGGCGAGGCCGCTACGACCTCTCCGAAACTGCCGTCGCCGCCGTCAACTGGCGTGCCGTGACCGCGTACTTCGCGGGACTCGGCATCAACCTGATCCTCGGCTTCGGCTTCGACGACAAGCTCTGGCACACGCTGCCCCTGACCGGGGCGATCCTGTACCTGCTGTTCTCGCTGCCGCAGTGGCGCGCCGCGCGGCAGACGGCCGCGGCCCCCGTGCTCACCGAAGGCGCGCGCTGAGCAACCTGTGGGCGTGCACCGCCAGTTCGGTCTGCAGCCGGCGCATCGGATCCTTGTCCGGTGCGCCGGTCAGCTTCTCGATCTGCTTCAGGCGGTAGCGCAGCGTGTTGTAGTGCACGTGCAGCTCCTCGGCGGCGTCCACCCCGTTGCGGTCGCGCTGCAGATAGACGCTGAGGCTGTGCACCAGGCTGCTGTCGTGCCGGGCGTCGTGCTCGATCAGCGGCCCGAGCGTCTCGGCGACCAGGGCGCGCAGCTCCGTGTCAGGCAGTTGGTTCAGGAGCCGGTACACACCGCACTCCTCGTACAGCCGCGTGAACGAGCCCTCGATCCCTTCGAGTTCGCGTCCCAGCGCGAGCGCGGAGAGCGCCTCGCCGTGCGAGAGATGAAGTTCCACGAAGTCGGCGCGCACGGTTCCCGCGGCGACCGCGACCGTGTGTGAGGGGCAGGCGGCGGCGACCGCGCGGTGCAGGGCCGCACACGTGCGGCGCAGTGAGGAGCCGGGTTCGGCGAGCACCGTCATACCGCCCGGGGTGCCCCAGGCCGGCGTCTGTGCGCCGAGCGCCGTACGGGCCGCGGAGAGCAGCCGCTCCTCGGTGACCGGTGCGGTCCGCGCGCCCGGCGCGGCGCTCACCTCGACGACCACGGTGGCGCGTTCGCGCTCCAGGTCCCAGCCGAGCGCCGCCGCGCGCCGCGCCGCCTCCGCGCGGTCGCCCGGCGGGTGCGAGACGAGGGCGGTGAGCAGCAGAGTGCGGTAGCGGCGCTCGCGCTCGGCGAGGGCGCGCTCCTGCACCAGGAGCATGGTCGCCAGGCTCGCCACGTGCTCGACGGCCAGGGCGAGTTCGGCCTCGCTCGTACGGGACTCCGCACCCCACAGCGCCACCTCGACGCGCGTGCGGCCACCCACGGTGATCGGGCGGGTGACGGTGGGCGGGGTGGGCGGAGCGTCGCCGTGGGCCGGCGCGCTGCCGCCCGCCGCGTCCGCGCCGACCGCGCGGATGGCCGCGGGGCAGCCGGTCTCGCGCGAGAGCAGCGCGATGAGCTCGCGCTGGGAACCGCCGCTGAGCACGGCCTGCGAGAGCCGTTCGCGCAGCGCCTGGGTGCGCTCGAGGCTGAGCGCCTGACGGTTCAGGACCGTGCCGATGACCTCGGACAGGATGTCGTTGAGCATCACCTCGCCGGGCAACTCCACGATGGGGAAGGCGAGTTCATCGGCACATCGCAGCATGGACGCGGGCAGCACCGGCAGATACGGGCCCACCTTGACGCCGAGCGCGGCGAGCCCGCGCCGCGCCATCTCGGGCACGAGTGCGGCCAGCGCCCGCTCGTCGTCCCGTACCGCGTAGGCCGTGGTGAGCAGGAACTCGCCGCCGCGCATCCAGCGGACGATGTCCGGCACTTCCATGATGTTGGCGACCCTGATCGGATGCAGCGCACCCGCGTGCCCCGCGACCAGGCGGGCGCCCGCGAGGGCGGGCAGCTCCAGCGCCTGCGCCACGGTCAGGGCCGCGGCGGGGGCGGTGCGTCGGGCGAGCGCTGGGGAACCGGCCACGCTGGCCACTATGAGTGCGGGGCCATGGACTGTAAACGGCGCGGACAGAAGACTGTATACGATTTTTTTGGGCGGGCCTTTACGAGGAGTTGGTCTCGCGCATCCGTGATCGAGGCCCTGAAGGCCACACTGTCAGCAGGCGTCAACAAGCCCCGTCCGCTACTGGCACCGGCTGCCCATGACCCGCGATCGTGGCATTCCTATCGTCCTGGCATGCCCGAAGAACCCGCGGTCCGTACGCCCGAACCGCCGCTTCCGCGGCACTCCCCACCACCCACCACCGTGCTCGCCATCGGCGGCAACGCACTACTGCGCGGCGGCCGACGCGCCACCATCGCCGAACAGTTCGACGCGGCGGGCCAGTTGGCCGGCCCGGTCGCCGACCTGGTGCGCGCAGGAGCGCGCGTCGTCGTCACGCATGGCAACGGGCCCCAGGTGGGCTTCATCAAACGCCGCTCCGACCTGGTGGCGGAGATCGCCCCCGAACTCCCGCTGCTCGACCTGGACATGTGCGTCGCCGACTCCCAGGGCAGCATCGGCTACATCCTGGCCCGCGGCCTGTCCGGCGCCCTGCCCGCCGGGGTACGGCCCGTCGCCGTCCTCACCCACACCGTGGTCGACGCGGCCGACCCGGCGTTCGCACAGCCGACGAAGCCGATCGGCACGCACTACGCGCAGGACGAGGCCGAACGCCTCGCCGCCGCGCACGGCTGGGCGATCGGAGAGGACGCGGGCCGCGGCTGGCGCCGCCTCGTCCCCTCGCCCGCGCCGCGCCTCGTCGTGGAACAGGAGGCCATCGCCGCGCTGCTCGCCGCCGGGCAGGTCGTGATCGCCGGGGGCGGTGGCGGCATCCCCGTGGTGGCCGCGCCGGACGGTTCGCTGCGGGGCGTCGAGGCCGTCGTCGACAAGGACGCCACGTCGGCGCTGCTCGCGCGGGAACTCGGTGCGCGGGAGCTGATCATCACGACCGGGGTGGAGCGGATCGCGCTCGACTTCGGCACCCCGCGTCAGCGCTTCGTCGACCGGATCGACGTGGCGGAGGCGGAACGGCACCTGGCGGACCGGCAGTTCCCCGAGGGCAGCATGGGCCCGAAGGTGCGCGCCGCGCTCGACTTCCTCGCCGGAGGCGGTGACAGCGTCCTGGTCACCTCGCCCGCCGCGCTCGGCGATGCGCTGGCCGGACGCACCGGCACGCGGATCGTACGGACCGCCGATGCCGGCTCAAGCCCCGCGCCGCCCACGGGAGATCGCAATGCGGCGGCAGTGGAGACGTAACACGGGTGGGAGGGCCGGGCGCGGCCCGTGCGCCGGACGGAACCCTCCCGCCCGGGGGCCAAGCCCTATCCAGGCTATCGGCCCCCACTGACAACGCCTGCCCCCACCCACGACCCGCCCCCCAGCCACGACCGGCCACCCAGCCACGGCCTGCAGTCCACGCACCACCCAGCCCCACCCGCAGCCCAGCCACGACCCGCCACCCAGCCCCACCCCGCGACGCAGAGGACCCCAAATGCCTCACAGCACCACCACCTCGCCCCGCACCCCGGGCTCTTCCGGCACCTACGCCGTCCCCGACATGCTTCGGGTCGACGGGAACCATCACCTGCGTACGACCGCGGAGACCGCCCGCTGGGGCGAACTCCCGCATCCCGACAGCGCACCCGCCCTCGCCGTGGACGACGGCGAGACCCTCACCGTCGACCTCGTCTCGCACGAGGGGATCCTGCCGGACCAGGGACGCGATCCGGTCGCGTTCTTCGGCGGCTTCGGCGTCCCGGCCCGCGACATCCTCGACGACGCCCGCGCGATAGCCGAGTCCGGCCTGGCGCGTGACGGTGCGGCCCTGCCGGGGCCGCACATCATCACCGGCCCGGTGGCGGTACGCGGCGCGGAACCGGGCGACCTGCTCAAGGTCGACACGCTCTCGCTGCAGCTCCGCACCCGCTACGGCATCGTCGCCAACCGGCACCAGCGCGGAGCTCTGCCCGGAGAACTCCCGCAGGACAGCGAGGAGTTGAGCGGCCCCGACCTGCTGCGCGGGCCGACCGGCACGATCAGCGCCTTCTGCACCGTCGACACCGACGGCGACGGCACGGACTACGGAGTCCTGCGCTACACCGAGAACCTCGCGGCCCGCTTCCCGCTCAACCCCTTCGTCGGGATCATGGGCGTGGCCGGCGGAACCGGGGACGCGCCGCTCAGCTCCATCCCGCCCGGCGTCCACGGAGGCAACCTGGACGTCAAACACCTGACGTGCGGATCGTCCTTGTACCTACCCGTACAAGCCGAGGGCGCCGGCTTCTACGCGGGCGATCCGCACTTCGCCCAGGGCAACGGCGAGGTGGCCCTCACGGCGTTCGAGGCGCCGCTGCGGGCCACCGTCCGCCTGTCCGTCGTCCGCGGCGAGGCCGCCCGCCGGGTCCAGGGCCTCGCCGCGCACCCGTTCGCCGAGAACCGCACCCACTGGATCGCCATCGGGCTCGACCAAAGCCTCGACGAGGCGATGCGCCAGTGCGTCCGCTCCGCCCTCGCCTTCCTCACGGCCACCACCGGCATGGACCGGCAGACCGCATACGCCTATCTGAGTGCAGCCGCGGACTTCGAGGTTTCGCAGGTGGTCGACCACGTGAAGGGCGTGCACTGCCTGATCCGCAAGGCCGACTTCCCCGGCGAGCTCTGAATCACCCTCGCCTCAGCGAAGGAGAGAGACCCGTGACGGACCTGTTGCTCCGCGACGTACGCGTGGAGAACGCACCGGATCCCACCGACGTACGCATCAAGGACGGCCGGATCGAGCAGATCGGCCCGGCGCTCGCCCCGCCCGAAGGCGCCGAGGTCTTCGAGGCCGGCGGCCGGGTGCTGCTGCCCGGTCTCGTCGAGACGCATCTGCACCCGGACAAGGCGCTGCTCGACACGATCCGCCCGAACCCCACGGGCACCCTGGCCGGCGCCATAAGCGTCACCGGAGAGCTGAAGCGGCAGTTCACGCACGACAACGTGCGCGCCCGCGCCGAACAGGTCCTCGCCATGTGCGTCCGCAACGGCACCACCACGGTCCGCGCCCACCCGGACGTCGACCCGATCGCGGGCCTGTGCGGCCTGGAGGTCATGTTCGAACTCCGGGACGCCTGGGCCGACCTCCTGACCCTGCAGATCGTCGCCTTCCCGCAGGAGGGAATCTTCAAGGCCCCCGACACCCACGCCCTGCTCCGCAAGTCCCTGGACGCCGGCGCGGACGTCATCGGCGGCTGCACGTACGCGGAGAAGGACCTCGCCGACTGCAAACGGCATGTGGAGCTGGTCCTCGACCTCGCTGTCGAATACGGCGTCCCCGCCGACATGCACTGCGACTTCTCCGACGACGCCTCCGACCCGCGCTTCGCGCTCGCCGGTTTCATCGCCGAGCAGACCGCCGCGCGCGGACTCGGCGGCCGGGTCGCGCTCGGCCATGTGACCTCACTCGCCGCACTGCCGCCCGCCGAACGCCGCGCCGTCGCACACGACCTGGCGCAGGCGGGCGTCGCGATCGTCCCGCTGCCCGGCACCGACCTGTTCCTCGGCGGCCGCAGCGACGAACAGGCCGTACGCCGCGGTCTCGCCCCCGTCCGCGACCTATGGGACGCGGGCGTCCTCACCGCCTGCTCGAACAACAACATCCGCAACGCCTTCACCCCTTACGGCACCGGGGACCTGCTCGACACCGCGCTGCTCCTGGCCCGGCTCGCGCATCTGTCCGGCGCCGCCGACCTGCACCGCGTGCTGCAGCTCGTCACGCATGACGCGGCCCGGGTCGCCGGACTCACCGACTACGGCGTACGGGCCGGCGCCGCCGCCGACCTCGTGGTGGTCGACACCTGGGACTACGACGCGGTGCTCCTGGAGCGCCCGGTCCGCAGCGCGGTGATCAAGGCGGGCCGCATCGTGGCCCGTTCCACGCACACCTCCGAGCTCACCCTTCACCCAGCGCGCGCCCTGGAGGCCTGACATGACCGACACGACCACGAGCGCGCCGGCGGCCGCTCCCGTGATGCGCGAGCGCATACCCCACGAGATCGTGGCGTCCGTGCTCGCCGCGACCACGGCGTTCATCGGCGGCAACGCCCTGCATCTGCCGCCCTGGGCGATCTTCATCGCCTGGGCCGGCACCTTCCTGCTCGGCGGACCCAACCTCGCCAACGCCAAACGGCTCTGGTGCGCGATGCCCATGGGCTCCACGTTCGCCCTGGTCATCGTGCTCCTGGAGACGAACGCGGGCACCGCCTTCGGCGAGAGCCAGCTGGCCCGCAACTTCTTCGCCGCGCTGTGCATCCTCGTGGTCAACACCACGCTGATGTACACGGGCCGCCTCCCGCTCTTCTCCCTCATCCCCGGCATGTTCTTCGGCTTCGCCAGTTACTTCGCCACGTTCTTCGGCGGCTTCGGCTACGACGCGGGCAACGCCTGGTCGGCCTGGATCTGCGTGATCGCCATGAACGCGCTCGGCCCGATCTTCGCGTGGCTGTCCGTCAAGCTCGCCTTCCCGGTCCCGGTCGAGACCCCCTCGCCCGCCCCGGCCCCCGTGAAGCCCCCGGCCCCGCGCGGCGAGCCCGCCTGAGCGCAGCCGTCCGCCCCGGCCCCGTACCCACCGCAGCGCCCGGTCTGCATACTCCTGGTACCGCCCAGGAGGCGGACCGGGCGCTGCACAGTGCATGCGGTCGCGGGGATACGGAGATGGGGCACCCATGGGCGATACGGCACTCGTACTCGGCGGCGGCGGACTCACCGGCATCGGCTGGGAGATCGGCCTGCTGCACGGCCTCGCCTCCGCCGGCGTGGACGTGACCGGGGCGGACCTCGTCGTCGGCACCTCGGCGGGGTCCATCGTCGGCGCACAGCTGACCTCCGGGGCGCTCGGCCTCGACGAGCTGTACGCGCGCCAGCTCGTCGACCCCAAGGGCGAGACCGTCGCGAACATGGGCCCCGCGATGTTCGCCCGGTACGCGTGGGGCGTGCTGCGCTCCCGTGACGTCAAGGCGTACGGGATACGGATGGGCAAGATGGCGTCCGGTGTGAAGCACGCGGGGGACGAGGACCGGCGCGAGGTGATCGGCAAACGGCTGCTCTCGCACGAGTGGCCCGCCGACCGGCGCCTCGTCGTGACGGCCGTGGACACGCAGACCGGCGAGCTCACCCCGTTCGACCGCGACAGCGGCGTCGGGATCGTCGACGCCGTCTCCGCCAGCTGCGCCGTCCCCGGCGTCTGGCCGCCGATCGCCATCGACGGCAAGCGCTACATCGACGGCGGCGTGCACTCCTCCGCGAACGCCTCGCTCGCCGCGGGCTACGCCAAGGTCCTGATCATCGCGCCGATCGCACTCGGCGGCGGCCCACTGCCCACCCCGCGGGCGCAGGCGGCCCGGCTCACCGAGGCCGGCGCCGAGGTCGTCCTCATCACCCCGAGCCGCGAGGCCCGCCGCACCTTCGGCCGCAACGTCCTCGACCCCACCCGCCGCGCCCCGGCGGCCCGCTCGGGCCTGGCCCAGGCGGCCGCCCACGTGGCCGAGGTCCGCAGACTCTGGCAGGACTGAGGCGCGCAAGCGCCGCCCCGAGGACAGACCCCGTCCCGCCGCTCCACCGCTCCCGGCACAATGGAGCGGTGGAGGACGAGCCGATACCCGTGATGCGCACCGTGGACCACGGTGTCGCCAAGCTGATGCCGGACGTGGACCGCCCGAGGGCCTGGCTCCTCACGGTGGACGGCGCCCCGCAGTCGTACGTGGATCTCGACGATCCGGCCCATCTCGAGTTCGAGTACGCCCGCCGCCTCGCGTACGCGATCGACGCACTCGACCCGGGTCCGCTCGACACCGTGCACCTCGGCGGCGGCGCGCTCACCCTGCCGCGCTACCTCGCGGCCGCCCGCCCCGGCTCGCGCCAGGAGGTCGTCGAGGCCGACCAGGGGCTGCTCGCGCTGATCGCCGAGCATCTGCCGGTCACGCACGGCACCGGCATCCGGACGCACGGCGCCGACGCCCGCGGCTGGCTGGAATCAGCGCCCACGGACAGTGCCGACCTGCTGGTCGCGGATGTCTTCGGCGGCTCACGGGTCCCCGCGCACCTCACGACGCTCGGCTACGCCCGCGAGGCCGCACGTGTCCTGCGCCCCGACGGCGTCTACCTCGCGAACCTCGCGGACGGCGCGCCGTTCACGTTCCTGCGCTCCCAACTGGCCACGTTCCGCGCGGTCTTCGAACATCTCGCGCTGATCGCCGAACCGGGCGTCCTGCGCGGCCGCCGCTTCGGCAACGCGGTCCTCATCGCGGCGCACCACGCCCAGGACACCAGGGACCTGGCCCGCCGCACTGCCTCCGACGCGTTTCCGGCCCGCGTGGTCGAGGGCGAGCCGCTGGCCCGTTTCATCGGCGCGGCCCGTCCGGTCGAGGAGGCCGACGCGGTCGCCTCGCCGGAGCCGCCGGGCGGATCGTTCAGCATCGGCTGAGCCACGTCTGCCGAGCGCCGCGCGAAGCCGCACACGCCGAAGCCCTCCCCACGCGGTACGCGGGGAGGGCTTCGGCCGTACGAAAAGGGCCAGGAACAGTGACGTCCTGCGGTCGTCAGCTCGTCTCGGTCGGGTCGCCCTCGAGTCGGACGGTGCCCATGATCTTCTTGATCGTCTCGTCGGGCAGCTCGCCCTCCACACCGGTCGGGGCGTGCAGGCTCCAGGCGACGTAGTCGTTCGCGGAGTTCTTGAAGCCGAACGTGATCGCCTTGCCGTCCGAGGCGCACTTGCCCTTCGCGGGCGTGTTCTTCGAGCGGGCCCAGGCGTAGCTGCCCTTGATCCCGGACTCGGTGGTGAACTCGGTGGCCTTCTTGTCGACCGTCACGCTCTTCTTGTCGGGCTGCGTGTACCCGCCGTAGACCCACCAGGCGACCTGGTTGATGGCGACCTGGTCGGTGCTCTTCGCACCGTTGGCGCCCTTGGACCCGGCGGTACCGAGGGCCGTGCTGTCCTTGGTGCCGTCCTTGTCCTCGTCGGACTCGCACCAGGTCTTCTTGAAGTACGCGGGCGCGGACATGATGATCAGCGGCTTGCCGTCGTCGGACTTGTCGTCCTCGAAGCCGATCATCATCCCGGGGGAGTCGACCTCCCACTCCGGCGGCACGTCGAACGCGATGCCGCGCTTGGGGTTGACGACGACCTTCCAGCCCGGAATCTGCGGGTCGACGCCGGAGCCCGTTCCGCGCGGGTTCTCCTCCTCGGACTCCTTGGCCGACGGGCTCTTCGGCGCCGACGACGTCTTGTCGCCACCGCCGCCCTTGGCCGACTGGGCCTTCTTGTCGTCGTCGTCCTTGCCGAGCACGAGGAAGCCCGTCACACCGGCCGCGACGACCACCGCGGACGCCGCGATGATCGCGATCAGCTTGGTCTTGTCACCGCCGCCCCCGCTGCCGCCGCCCTGCGGGGCCTGGAGGTCGCCCGCCATGCTCGGCGCGTTCCACTGCCCGGAGCCGGGCTGCTGGTAGCCCTGTTCCCCGGTCTGCGGGTAGCCGCCCTGCTGCGGATACGGGTTCTGCTGCTGATATCCCGGCTGCTGATAGGGATTCGGCTGCTGGTACCCCGGCTGCTGGTACGGATTCGGATTGTCCTGCGGGTTCTGCTCGCCCCCGGGCGGCTGCTGTCCTGGCCACATGGCGCCTAACGATAGAGGGGCGCCCAGGGCCTGGCCACGCCCGCCCCCGATTGTGACGAGGCCCGCCCCCGATTGTGACGCGCTCGGCACACAGCGCGCACAAGTCGGCGGCCGCCGGGAAGAAGGTATGGTCAAGCACCCTTACCGGCCGGTAACATCCTGGCCATGAGCACAGAGCAGATGTCGATCGGCGAGATGCTCGCCGCGACAGTCCCCATGGCACGCACCCTGAACCTCCAGTTCGGCGACGTCACCGCCGAGCGTGCCGAGGTGACGCTGCCCGACCAGGCCGAGTACCACAACCACGTCGGCGGCCCGCACGCCGGCGCCATGTTCACGCTGGCCGAATCGGCGAGCGGCGCCATCGTGCTCGCCGCGTTCGGCGACCAGCTCTCGCGTGCGGTGCCGCTCGCGGTGAGCGCGGAGATCGCGTACAAGAAGCTCGCCATGGGGCAGGTCAAGGCCGTCGCGACGCTCGGCCGCCCGGTCGCCGACGTCGTCGCCGAACTGGACGAGGGCAAGCGCCCGGAGTTCCCGGTCGCGATCGAGATCCGGCGCGAGGACGGCGCCGTGACGGGCGAGATGACGGTCATCTGGACTCTGCGCCCCAATAAGTGAGTTCCTTGAGGTGAGCTCCTTCAGGTGAGTTCGTTCAACAACTGAACACTCGACGGTTCTCTCGTCGCACTCCCAGGTCAACGCGCCCGCTGCATCCCACCCCGCAGCGGGCGCGTTCTCGTTCTTCGTTCAACTGATTGACACGAGTCAGTGACGGTCTTACGTTTCCGGCGTAACCCGTGGTGTCTGACGGCGTGTCAACTCGCCCTTGTCGCATAGTGCGTCTATTGCGTTCAACGGGCGAACGCGCACTGTCCGTTGGCACGTGTCAATCAATCGGTCTTTCGCGATACCTCAGTCGCGACAGAAGGAGTGACGGCCCATGCCCACCAGCGCCTCGACTGCCCCTTCGCCCGTCTCCCGCCGCTCCGCGCTCCGACTGCTCGGCGCCGCCGTGGCCGTCGCCTCCGCGGCGACCGTCGGCCTCGCCGTCCCCGCGCACGCGGCGGACGCGACCCGCAGGCCCGGGCCGGGAGCGGGCCCGCGCGTGGAGTCGCTGATCGCGAAGCTGACCCTCGACGAGAAGATCACGCTGCTGCACGGCGCCGACGACCCCAGAGGTCTCGGCCAGGCCGGTTATGTACCCGGGGTCGCGAGGCTCGGCATCCCCGAGCTGCGTCTGGCCGACGGCCCCGCGGGCGTCCGCGTCAAGAAGCCGGCGACCGCGCTGCCCGCCCCGGTCCTGCTCGCCGCCACCTTCGACCCCTCGCTGGCCCGCGCCTACGGCGAGGTCATCGGCCGCGAGGGCCGCGCGCTCGGCCAGGACGTGCTGCTCTCGCCGATGTGCAACCTGATCCGCACCCCGTACGCGGGCCGCAACTTCGAGACCTTCGGCGAGGATCCGCTGCTCGGCGCCGACATGGTTGCCGAGGAGATCAGGGGCATCCAGGGCGAGGGACTCATCGCGACGGTGAAGCACTTCGCCCTGAACAACCAGGAGAAGGACCGCGACACCATCAACGTGGTGGCGGACGAGCAGACGATGCACGAGACGGAGCTGCGGGCCTTCGAGGCCGCCGTCGCCGCCGGGGCGGGCTCCGTCATGGGCGCGTACAACAAGGTCAACGGCACCTTCGCCTGCGAGAGCAAGGAGCTGCTCACCGACATCCTGCGCGACCGCTGGGGCTTCGACGGCTGGGTGATGACGGACTGGTTCGCCGCGCACAGCACGGTCGCCGCGATCACCGCGGGGCTCGACATGGAGATGCCGGGCGGTCTCCACTTCGGGGACGCGCTCAAGAAGGCCGTACGGGACGGAAGCGTGCCCGAATCCGCCGTGGACCGCTCGGTGCGGCGGCTGCTGTCGGTCCTCGAACGGTTCGGACTGCTGGACGGTTCGGCCGGGGCACGGCCCGAGCGGGACGCCGCGGCGGGTGCCCGCACCGCCCTGGAGATCGCCAAGGCCGGTGCCACCCTGCTGCACAACCGCCGCTCCACCCTGCCCCTGCAGGGCCGTGCGGCGCGCAGCATCGCCGTGATCGGCCCGACGGGGAAGCAGCCCTTCGTCTCCGGCGGCGGCAGTGCCCATGTGGTCCCCGACAGCGCGGGCACACCGCTCGACGCGATCCGGGACCGGGCGGGACGCGGTGCGCAGGTCTCGTACGCCCTCGGAGAAGACATCTACGGCAAGCCGATTCCCAAGGGCGAACTCGGCCCGGGCTTCGACGCGGAGGGTCAGGGCGTCGCGCCGGGCGCGACGTGGACGTACGACGGGACCCTCGACGCCTCGGCGGCGGGGGAGTGGACCTTCGTGATCCACTACTCCGGCGAGCGGCCCAAGGTGTTCCTCGACGGCGAGGAACTGTTCCCCGTCGCGGCGGGTGTGGGGGAGTTCTTCGCCGGCGGCCTGGTGAACGCCGCGCCCGACGGGCTCACCGTGCGCCGCAAGACGCTCGAAGTGGCGCGCGGAGTGCGGAAGTTGAAGATCACCGCGAAGGGTGGCGACGAAGGGCAGATCTTCCGGCTGCGGTGTGTGACGCCCGCGACCCGTGCGCAGGACGTCACCGAGGCGGTCCGCGCGGCGCGGCGCGCGTACAGCGTCGTGCTCTTCGCGTACGAGGACGCCACCGAGGGCCAGGACCGCACCACGCTCGCGCTGCCCGGCCACCAGGAAGCCTTGATCCGGGCGGTCACGGCCGTCAATCCGCGCACCACGGTCGTCCTCAACACCTCGTCCGCGACCTCGATGCCCTGGCTCGCGCGGACCGGCGCGGTGCTGCAGATGTACTACCCCGGTCAGGAGGGCGCCGAGGCCACGGCGGCCGTGCTCTTCGGCGACAGCGACCCGGGCGGCCGGCTCACCCAGACCTTCCCCGTGGACGACGCCACGCACCCGACGGCCGGTGACCCCGTGCGCTACCCCGGTGTCGAGGGCACCCAGGAGTACACGGAGGGCGTGCACGTCGGGTACCGGTGGTACGCGGCGCAGCGCGAACGGCCGCTGTTCCCGTTCGGGCACGGACTCTCGTACACCTCGTTCCGCTACAGCGATCTCTCGGTACGGCCGGACGGTGACGGGGGAGGGCTCGCGGTCAGCTTCACCGTGCGCAACACCGGGCGGCGCACCGGAGTGGACATCCCGCAGGTGTACGTCGGACCGTCGCCCGAACTCCGCGTCGAGCAAGCCGAGTTGGCGCTCGCGGGCTACCGGCGGCTCACCTTGCGGGCGGGGGAGCGGCGCCGGGTGACCGTCAAGGTGGCGCGGCGGTCCCTGTCCTCGTGGGACATGAAGCGGCACGACTGGGTGCTCGGCACCGGGCGGCGGCTCGTGCAGGTCGGTGCCTCGGCGGGCGCGCCGCGGCTGTCGTCCGTGGTGAGGGTGGGGCGGTGACCATGGGGATCTCCCGTATGCGCCGGCGCGTGGGCCTCGTCCTCGCGGCGCTCCTCGCGGTGGGCGCCCCGGTGCTCACCGCCGGACCCGTGGCGGCCCGCTCGGATCACGACACCGTGGTGCGCACCACCGGTGGTCTCGTGCGCGGTGAACGGACCGGTGACGGGCGGCAGTTCCTCGGCATCACCTACGCCGAGCCGCCCGTCGGCGCCCTGCGCTGGAAGGAGCCGCGGCCCGTGCGGCCCTGGCAAGGGGTGCGGGACGCGACGTCGTTCGGCAACCACTGTGTGCAGGCTGCCGGTTGGGACCCCGGCCACGAGCAGCCGAGCCTCACGGAGGACTGTCTCGACCTCAATGTGTACGTGCCCGAGTCCCGGCGGTCGCTGCCCGTGCTCGTGTGGATCCATGGCGGCGGGCTCACGGCTGGTGCGGGCGACGAGATCGTGCCCGACGAGTTCGCCGAGCGGACCGGCACCGTCGTCGTCACCGTCAACTACCGTCTCGGCGCCCTCGGTTTCCTCGCCACCGAAGCGCTCGACGGGGAGGCGCGCGACAGGGTCTCCGGGAACTTCGGGTTCCAGGACCAGCAGCTGGCGCTGCGCTGGGTGCGGTCCAACATCGGCCGCTTCGGCGGCGATCCGCGCCGCGTGACCATCGCCGGGGAGTCGGCGGGCGGCAGCTCGGTCTGCACCCAGCTCGCCTCGCCCGGTGCGAAGGGCCTGTTCCGTGCCGCGATCATCCAGAGCGGCGCGTACGACGACTGCGCGGCCCGTACCCGTACGCAGGCCGTGGCGGAAGGCGCGGCGTTCATGAAGCGGGCCGGCTGTCCCGAACCCGCGACCGCGCTCGCCTGTCTGCGCGGCAAGTCCGCGCGGGAGATCCTCACCGCACAGGCCGGCTTCAGCTGGTCGGGAGTGGCGGGCGGCTCCTTCCTGCCCGAGCAGCCCACCGAGGCCTTCGCCTCCGGGGCGGCTGCCGGGATCCCCGTGATGAACGGCGCCAACCAGGACGAGGGCACCCTCTTCGCCTTCGGTCAGTACGACGCGACCGGCCGTCCGCTGCGCGCCGCCGACTACCCGAAAGCGCTGGAGGACTTCGCCGGAGCCGAGCTCGCGCCCGAGGTCGAACGCCGTTACCCGCTCGCCGCCTTCGGCTCACCGACCCTCGCGTACGGTGCCGTGCTCGGCGATCAGCTGATGGCCTGTCCGGCGCTGCGGCTCGACCGGACGCTGGCCGCGCGCGGCAAGGTCTACGCGTACGAGTTCGCGGACCGCACCTCGCCGCCGTTCGCTTCTCTGCGGCGGCTCGGCACGGACTTTCCCTTCGGGGCGACGCATGTCAATGAACTGCAGTACCTGTTCCGGCACTTCGGACTCGACACCCCGCTCGACGCCCAACAGCGGGTCCTGGCGCGGCAGATGGTGCAGTACTGGGGCTCGTTCATCAACGGCACGCCACCGCGCGCCGACGGCGGACCCGTCATGCCGCACACGCCGGGCAAGGTCCTGAGCCTGCGGACCGCGGCGGCCGGCGGTCTCGCGCCGAGCACCTCGGTCGCCATCGACCACCACTGCGACCTCTGGGACGCGGCCGCCACCGCGTGACCCAGTGGCTGCCCGGCGGCGCGCACGGATCCGGCACCGGCCGGAGTCAGGGGGGTGCGTGCCGTCGGGCAGATGCGCGGCGACGGGTGGGGTCAGGCCCCGGGGGTGTTCTCCTCGTGGGCCGCCCGGTGCTGCTTGGCCAGCTCCGTGTACATCAGCGCGTTGAGCTTGATGCCCTCGCGCTCCTCGTCCGTCAGCGGGCGGCGGACCTTCGCCGGGACGCCCGCCACCAGGGAGCCGGGCGGGACCTGCATGCCCTGCGGGACCAGCGCCTGGGCCGCGACCAGGGAACCGGCGCCGATCACCGCGCCGTTGAGGACCGTGGCCCCCATGCCGATCAGGCAGTCGTCCTCGACCGTGCAGCCGTGCACCGTCGCGTTGTGGCCGACCGAGACGCGGTCGCCGATCGTGACGGGGAAACCGGGGTCGACATGGACCGTGCAGTTGTCCTGGACGTTGCTGTCCGCGCCGAGCACGATCGGGCCGCAGTCCGCGCGCAGGACCGTGTGGTACCAGATGCTCGCACCCGCCTTCATCGTCACGTCGCCCATGGCGACCGACGTGGGGGCGGTGAAGGCCTCCGCGTGCACCTCGGGGTCCTTGCCGCCGACCCCCGCGATCAACGCCCGCTCTGCCATGCCGTGCTCCTTGCCGGTTCAGTTCGTGCTGCGCCCAGGGGAACGGTAAGCGATGGGCCCCGGCCGCACAGGGGTGGGGTGAAGATCACAGGGCGTGGCCCTCATCGCCTCGGGCGCACATGAGTACGGTGTCCGGGTGCCGAACAGGAACACGTTCTCATCGCTGGCCGCGGCCCGTCGCCGCCTGGTCACCCGCGCCCTGCACGCCGGCTGGCGCTGGGTGCAGCGGTCGGGAGCCGTCACGGCCGAGCGCCCCGGGAAACTGGCGTTCCGCAGGATCGGGCACGGTACGAAGCTCGCCTTCCCGCAGGGCACCGTCTTCGGCGAGCCCTGGATCGAGCTGGGCGACCACTGCATCGTCGGCGAACAGGTCACCCTGACCGCCGGCCTCATGCCCGACCTGGACCTCGGCCCCGACGCGATCCTGCGCATCGGTGACGGCGTCGTCCTCGGCCGCGGCAGCCATGTCATCGCCGACACGACGGTCACCATCGGCGCGGACTGCTACTTCGGCCCGTACGTCTACGTCACCTCCACCAACCACAGCTACGACGATCCGCACGAGCCGGTCGGCAAGCAGTGGCCGCGGATGGAACCTGTCGAGATCGGACCCGGCTGCTGGATCGGCACCGGCGCGGTGATCCTGCCGGGCGCGAAGCTCGGCCGGAACGTCGTGGTGGCGGCCGGAGCCGTCGTACGCGGTGAGGTGCCGGACCACGCGGTGGTGGCTGGGGCCCCGGCCCGTGTCGTGCGCCGCTGGGAGGCCGGGACGGGATGGCAGCCGCCGCTGCGGACGCCTCCGCCCGTGCCGATCCCCGCGGGCATGACCTCCGAGCAGCTTCTCGCGCTCGCGGAGCTGGTCGACGAGGAACCCGACGCCGGAGTGCGCTGAGCACTCGCCGCGCCAGGAGCGGGCACGTCCTCGCAGTACAGTGTGTTGAACGATTCGGTGCACTACAGGGTGCACAGTGAGTCGCCTCGACCGCGGACCAGGGACGGGAATGTCGTCGGATCTCGATCAGCTCACCCAGTCGCTCGCGCGCAATCTGAAGCGCTGGCGGGGCGAGCGGGGGTACACGCTCGACGCGCTCGCCGCCCGCGCTGGCGTCAGCCGCGGCATGATCATCCAGATCGAGCAGGCCCGTACGAACCCCAGCGTCGGTACGACGGTCAAGCTCGCCGACGCGCTCGGCGTCTCCATCACCACGCTCCTCGACCACGAGCAGGGACCGCAGGTCCGGGTCGTGTCCGGCGACCAGGGCGTACGGATGTGGTCCACCGAGGCCGGCAGCCACGCCACGCTGCTCGTCAGCGCCGACGAACGCGGCCCGTTCGAGCTGTGGCAGTGGGTCCTGATGCCGGGCGAGGCGAGCGTCTCGGACCCGCACCCCGCCGGAACCTTCGAGCTGCTGCACGTCACCGCCGGCGAGCTGACCCTCGTCGTGGACGGCATCGCGCACGCCGTGCCCACGGGGTCGTCGGTCTCCTTCGAGGCCAACGCCCCGCACGCGTACCGCAACGAGGGCGAGGTGCCGGTGGAGATGACGATGGCGGCCCAGATCCCGCCCGCCAACTGAGCGTGCGCACGGGCCGACCGTGTCCGCCAACTGACCGTGTCCACAGGCTGATCACCCGCCCCGCCCTGCCCCGGCCCTCTGGTTGACTGTCCGGTATGCGCGCTCCCATCGGTACCTTCGACGACGCCCGGCCCGCCCCCGACTGCCTCGATCTGCTGACCGCCCCGGTCGCCGACGCCGTACGCCACTGGCGCGGCACCGTGCCCGTCGAGCAGTTCCTGTACGTGGACACCGACCCGGCCATCGCCGACACCGCCGTGTTCGTGGAGCACTACGGCGAGAAGCTGCTCGACGAGTCCGCGAACTGCGTGGTCGTCGCGGGCAAGCGCGGCGGCGAGAGCTCGCTCGCCGCGTGCGTGGTGCTGTCCCGGACCAGGGTCGATGTCAACGGTGTCGTACGGCGGCAACTCGGCGCGCGCAAGGCCTCGTTCGCGCCGATGGACCTCGCGACCGGCGAGACCGGCATGGAGTACGGCGGGATCACCCCCGTCGGTCTGCCCGCCGACTGGCCGCTCCTCGTCGACGCGGCCGTCGTCGACACCCCGTACGTCCTGATCGGCAGCGGACGGCGGCGCGGAAAGCTGATCATCCCGGGCAAGGCCTTCGCCGAACTGCCGGGCGCCGTGGTCGTCGAGGGACTCGGCGTCGGCTGACCGCCGGGCGGACCTCAGCCGACGTGCACCCGCGGGCGCCGCTCGCGGTCCGGTTCCGCGCGGCGCAGCACCTCGCGTGTGACCGGTGCGACCTCGCCGTCGCCGAACACCAGGAACCGCAGCAGATGGCTGACCGGGTGACCCTCGGTCCAGTTGAAGTACGCGTGCGGCACGTCGCCCGTGCGGTCGCGCAGCGCGAGCAGCACCGCGGCGATCGCGTTGGGCACGACCGAGGACTCGACGCGCAGCCGCCGCGCGCCGTGCTTCTCGTCGCCGTGCACCTCCAGGTCGGCCGTGAAGTCCGAGGAGTCGCGGATGAAGACCTCCAGGAAGAGGACCGGCCGCCCGCCCGGGATGAACGTCGCCTCGCGCTGGCTGTACTCCTTCTCGCGGTACTCGACGGTGCTGTGCTCCTGCGGCTCGTTGGCGATGATCCGCAGCGGTCCGCCCAGCGCCGCCGCCTCGTCGATGAGCTCCTGTGCCTTGGCGTCGAACGTGATGTGTGCGGTGCGCAGTTCGAACGCGCGGTGCACACGGGAGGCGAACGAGGAGATCATGATCGCGAGGATGAACAGGGCGGCGATCCGGATGCCGTCCGGCCGCTCGATGACGTTGTCGACGAGCGTGTACGCGAGCACCGCCGTGATCACACCGAAGCCGACCGTCCCCTTGCGTTCCCCGGCCTTGCGCGCCGCGGCCGTGCACGCGAAAGCCGCGGACAGCATCAGGACGAGCACACCGGTCGCGTACGCACCGCTCTGCGCGTCGACGTCGGCGTTGAACCAGAGCGTGATGAACACCGCGATGGCCATGAAGATCAGCACGAGCGGGCGCACGGCGAGCGTCCACTGCGGTGCCATGCCGTAGCGCGGCAGATAGCGCGGGACGAGGTTCAGGAGACCGGCCAGCGCCGAGGCGCCCGCGAACCACAGGATCGCGATCGTGGACACGTCGTAGACGGTGCCGAAGGCCTCGCCCAGATGCTCGTGCGCGAGATAGGCGAGCGCACGGCCGTTGGCCTCGCCGCCCTTCTTGAACTCGTCCTGCGGGATCAGGATCGTCGTCGCGAGGCTGGACAGGAGCAGGAAGCAGCTCATGATGACGGCGGCGGTCGTCAGGAGCTTGCGGGTGCCGCGGATCCGCCCGGCCGGGTTCTTGTACGTATCGCTGGGATCGCCTTTGACCTGCGGCATCACCGCGACACCCGTCTCGAACCCGGACATGCCGAGGGCCAGCTTGGGGAACACGAGGACGGCGACGCCGATCATCACCCAGGGCGAGGAGTGCTCCGCGGTCGCCGCGTCCCACCAGTTGTCGATCTGCACGGGCTCGGTGAAAACCTTCACGACCGCCGTCCCGATCACCACGACGTTGAGCGCGAGATAGACCCCGACCAGGATCACCGCGACGCCGATGGCCTCGCGGAAGCCCTTCAGGAACACCGCGCCGAGCAGCGCGATCAGGAACAGCGTGATCCAGGTGTGCTCGCCGTCCAGCCACTGCGGGGCGAACGGGTTCTCCTCCACATGCGCCGCGGCGTCGGCGGCCGACAGGGTGATGGTGATGATGAAGTCGGTGGCCGCGAAGCCGAGCAGGACCAGGACGAAGATCTTCCCCGACCACCACGAGAGCAGCCGTTCCAGCATCCGGATCGACCCCTCGCCGTGCGGCGACTCCTTGGCGACCCGGCGGTACACCGGCAGGGCGCCGAGGAGGGTGAGGCCGATCAGGACGACTGTCGCGAGGGGCGAGAGCAGGCCCGCGGCCAGGGCCGCGATGCCCGGCTGGTAGCCGAGCGTCGAGAAGTAGTCGACACCGGTCAGGCACATGACCCGCCACCACTTGTGGCCGCGGTGCGCCGAGGACGGTGCGCCGTGCGGACCGGCGTGCTGCGCGGTCTGGGCGGTGAGGCCTTCGAGGAGCCAACCGCGGAAGCCGCCGCGCACGGGGGCGTCGGCGGCCGTGGCCTCGGGAGGTTCCACCTCGGTGCCGGTCAAATGCGCTCTCCCTGCGGTCCGCGGGCGACGTGCCACCCGCGGTCCGCGCTGCGCGGAACGTGGGGCCAGTCGTGCTCACATCCTCACGTGGGAGGGCGAAACGGGCGAACGGGGCGCAGGAGTCGCCCCGGAGTCCCGAGGTACGGGCTCATCCGGGTTTGCGCCATTCGGTTGTACGGGGCAGGGGTGCGGGAGTACGCCTCGGGTTCGGGCATCCCCGGGACGCCCTTGTCGTGTGCCGGCCGCCGGCGGCGTACGCACGCCACCGCGAGCGAGACCACGGTGACCACGCCGAACGACAGCAGCACCCCGTGCAGCGGGCGGTCCGTGAACGCCGCGCCGCCCAGCGCGCCCACACAGACCGCGAACACGGCCCACACGGCCGAACCCAGGGCGTCGTACGCGGCGAAGCGGCGCAGGGGATAGCGCAGGGCGCCGGTGGTGAGGCCGACGGCGACCCGGCCGCCGGGCAGATAGCGGCCCGCGGCGATCAGGAGCGGGCCGTGCCGCGCCAGGGCGGAGGCCGCCCACGCGTACCGCCGCCGTCCGCGCTCGCCGCGCAGGAACCGGGCGAGGAGGCGGGGGCCCGCGCGGCGCCCCAGCGCGTGCCCGCCGAGGTCGCCGAGGAACGCACCGGCCGCGGCGAGCACGGTGAGCAGCACGAGCCGGCCGGGGTCCGGGCCGATGAGGACGGCGGCCGTGACGACGGTGGTCTCGCTCGGCATGAAGGGGAACAGGGCGTCGAGGGAGGCGGTCAGGAAGATGACCCACCAGAGCCAGGGGGAGCCGAGGAGGTCCTGAAGGGCCCGGAGGTAGCCGTCAAGCATGAAGGCGGCGGGGAGGCAGGTGCAGGGCGGGCGAAGGCTCGGATGAGGGCGGGGTGGATGAGCGCGGGCCGGATACGGGCGGGGTGGACGAGGGCGGGCTGGATGCGGGCAGGCCGGATGGGAGCAGGTCCGATACGGGCAGGCCCGATACGGGCAGGCCGGAGGCGGGTCGCGCGTGATCGGACGGCGGCGGGGCATGTCCGCACCGGGACGGGGCAGGGTCGGTCGGGGACGGGAGCCTGCGCGGCCCGAGCACGGCGTCCTGTGCCGCGCGGGCCAGGGCCCTGCGGTCCGGCCACGCGTCCGGGTACAGGAGCCCGTGCGCCTCCAGGTGCACGGACAGGCCGTCCGCCCGCGCCACCCGGTGCAGCGACGGCACGAACCCGTCGTCGCCGACGAACGCGGCGACCGTGCTGGGAGCGCCGTCCTGGCGGTAGGAGACGGTGACCGGACGGACCGGCGCCCCCGCGTCGAGCGCGGCCTGGAACATCGCGCGCCGGAACGTGCCCCCGTATGGCGAACACCACGTCGTGGCCTGCGGGAACACCGCCACCGAACGGCCCGCGCGCAGCAGTTCGCGGACCGTGGCGACCTGTTCGGGCAGCCGCCGGAATCCGTCCCGGTCGATGAAGCAGGTACCGGCCCGGGTGGCGAGCCCACCCACCACCGGCCACCCGCCGACCTCGCGCTTGGCGAGCGGAGTGACCGGTTCGCGGGCGAGCAGCGCGACCACGTCGAGCCAGGAGATGTGATTGGCGACGATCAGCGTCCCGGACCGGCCCGGCGCGCTCAACTCGCCGTCGCCGCCGAGCCGTCGGACCCCCAGCGCCGCCAGGACCGCCCGGGCCCGCCGCCGCAGCGCCGCCGGGTCGGCGAGCGCGCCGTGGCCCCGGCCCGCGAAGGCACCGGTCACGGCCGCGCCGAAGGCCGCGTACCGCCGCAGAGCTGTGCCCGCCGGAACGGGCCCGACGCCGTGCGCCACACACCCCGTGGTGCACGGCGACGACACCGCCCAGGCGGTGTTCACCGGTCCTCGCCCAGGAAATAACGGCGGTAGCGGTCGCCGACGTTCGCCATCGGCAGCAGGACGTAGAAGTCGGCGACGCCGAACTCGGTGTCGTGCGCGGGCGCCCCGCACATCCACGCGCCCAGCCGCAGATAGCCGCGCAGCAGCGGCGGCAGATCCGCGTACGAGGGCTTGCCGTCGAGCGGGCCCGCCGGCTGCCACGGGCGGTGCGGGTGCACCCGCAGCTCGGCGGGCGCGGCGTGCTTGGCGGTGCCGAGCAGCCAGGCGCTCGTCGCGGCGCGGCCGCCGTCGTCGAGCGGCACCGAGGCGCAGCCCGCGAGGTACTCGTGCCCGGACAGCAGAACATAGCGGGCGAGCGCCGACCACAGCAGGTTGATCACGGCGCCGGTGCGGTGGTCCGGGTGCACGCACGAGCGGCCCGCCTCGACGAGCTGCGGGCGGATCGCACTCAGTCCGGTCAGGTCGAACTCGCTCTCCGCGTACAGCTTTCCGCCGCGGCCGGGCGGGATCAGCCGGTACGTGCCGACGACCTCGCCGCTGCCGGACTCGGTGACGATGAGATGGTCCGCGAGGGCGTCGAACGCGTCGATGTCCAGGCCGGGTTCGGGCGAGTGCAGCCGCGCGCCCATCTCGCCCCCGAACACGCGATGACGCAACCGCTGCGCGGCGCGCACCTGTTCGGCGGTGTCGGCGATCGTGACCGCGTAGGCGGCGGAGGCGACGGCTACAGTGGACGGTGCAGGACTGGGCATGGTGAAACCTGCTCTCCATACGCTGGGGACGTCCGCGCGCATCGAGTCGCATCGCCCGCGCGGACTGCTCATGTCATGCACGGGCCGTCGAGTTGGCGCTCGACGGCCCGATCCATTCCACCGTGCAGCCGGGCGGTGAACGCGTCAAAGATTTCCGGCAGTTGTCAGGGGAGAATGAGGGGAAGTCAGGGTCGAGTCGGGGGACCTGCGGTGGGCTCACCGGCATGACGTGCGTGAAGCCGCCCTGACGTGCGTGAAGGGGGAGCGCGTGCTGGAAGCGGCGGTCATCGGGGCGGTCGGCTATGTGGTCGGCGGCGTGGCCAACGGGGCGAGCGGTGAGGTGGGCAAAACGCTCGCGATCTCCTTCGGGGCGTGGGTCCGCAGGGTCACGGGACGCGAGGTCCGGGCGCCCATGAACCAGGCCGAGCAGACGGCTCTCCTGCGTACGCTGACGGCGGCCATCGATGGACGGCCCGAACTCGCCGCGGAATTGGAACAGTTCAGGACCCTGCGCCCGGCCCTGAATCCCGTGCGGTCCACGTTCCCCATCCCGACACGCCACTTCCATGACCGCAAGGAAGCGCTGAAGGCGCTCGACAAGGAGGCGGACCGCGCGTTCGACGGCCTCCCGCGGATCGCGCTCGTCCACGGCCCCGAAGGCATCGGCACCAGCGAACTCGCCCGCCGCTGGGGTGCGGCCAACGAGCGCTACCCGGACGGACGGCTCCACGTCGACCTGCGCGGCCCGTCACCGGCCCGCGGCCTCGACGCGGGAGCGGCAGCGGCCCTGCTCCTGGAGCAGCTCGGGCTGGATCCGGGCGACATCCCGGCCGCCGCGTCCGGCCGCTGCGAGAAGCTGCGCTCCCTGCTCTCCGCCGGCAAGCACCTCGTCGTCCTGGACCACGCGCAGTCGGCCGCCCAGATCACCCCGCTCATCACCGCCGCCGACGGCGTGTTCACGGTGGTCGTGGCGCTGCATCCGCCGGCCGGTCTCGACGCCGTACGGATACCGGTCGGCCCGCTGCCCGACCGCGACGCCCGGAAGCTGCTCGGCACCCTCGTCGCCGGACGCGAGTCCGCGCGCCTCGACAAGGCGCTGTTGCGCGAGCTGGACCGCTGCGGCGGGACGCCGTTCGCGGTACGGGCCCTGGCGGCGCGCGTCACGGACCGTGCGTCCGGGGCCGGTGCGCCCGCGGGCGGGGAGGCGAGCGTGCGGGGCGCCGCAGAAGCCGGGTACCGGCTGCTCGGCCCCGACGAGGCCCGCGTCCACCGGCTGCTCGCCCTGCGCCCCTGGCCGTCGTTCGACGCCGCGGCCGCCGCGCGGGCCGCGGACCTGCCGCCCTCCGATGCCGCGCACGCCCTGGAACGGCTCCTCGCGCTCCACCTGATCGAACCGGCGGGCCCAGACCGCTACCGGCACCGCCCGGGCGTCCGCGCCCAGGCGGCACGGGCCGCGGAACCCGGCGAGGAACGCGCCGCGCTGCGCCGCATCACCGACGGGTACGTGGTCTTCGCCCGCGCCACGGCCCACGCCGCGCTGCCCCTGAGCTGGCGCGTCCCGAAGCCTGCCGAGCAGCCGGTGACGTATCCCGGTCCCGGCGCCGCTCTGGAGGCGCTGCGCGCCGAACTGCCCAACCTGGTCGAGGCCGTGCACACGGCCGCACACCTCGACGACGCCGCTGCGGTCATCGCCCTGTGCCGTGCTCTGTGGCCACTGCAGCTGAAGGCCGGACACCACGATGCCGTCCTGGATGCGCTGCGGACCGGGGTGCGGGTGGCCGAGGAGACGTCAGCGTCTGCCCGCGATGCGGCCGCACTCCACCTCCAACAGGCGCTCTCCCTCACGGAGTTGCGCCGCTGGGACGAGGCCGAACCGGAGGCCCGCGCCGCCGCGCGCGCCGAACGGGCCGCGGGGCATACGCGCGGGGAGGCCTCCGCGGTCGAGTTCCTCGGACTGCTGCGGCTGCGGCAGTGGCGCTTCGAGGAGGCGTACGTCTGCTTCGAGGACGCCGGACGCGTTCTCGACCGGATCGGACCGGACGACGAAGGTGCCGCGGACCTGGCGCGCGCCCGCGCCCTGCTCGCCCGGCACACGGGGAGAGCGCTCGGCGGGCAGGGGCGGCACGCGGAGGCAGCGGCCCAACTGGAGTACGCCCTTCGGGAATTCATCGACACCGGCGACGCCTACAACGCGGCACGCACTCGCACCGACCTCGCCGAGATCCTCCTCGTCGCGGGCGGTCCGGCTGCCGCCCTGCCCCACCTCGACGCCGCCCTGATGACCCTGCGGGCCGAGGGCGCGCTCCAGCACGTGGCCTGGCTCGAACGGCTGCGGGAGCGCGCGGCCTCCGCCGGCTCAGCCGCCGATCCGGGTGACGCGCACGGCGTGTGACCGGTCGCCCAGGCGCACCTGAAGCCCCTGGGCGACCAGCTCGTCGACCGCCTTGCCGCCCGCGATCCAGGCGTGCAGCGCGCATCCGTACGCCACCGGATCCGCGTCCGCCGTACCGGATCGCGGGTCGGCGGCGAGGTGCAGGAGCTGGCCGTCCCGGGTGCGGGCCGTGGCCGTGTGCGGGGTGTCGGCGTGCACGGCCACGGCGCAGCCGGGCAGACGCTCCAGCGTCCCGGCGGCCCATACTTCCGCCGGTTCGAGACGCGGATCGTCCGGTGCGCCGGTGCGGAACACCAGGTCGGCCGAGGACAGCACGCCCCGGTCGCGGGTCTCCTCGTGGACCGCGGTGAACACATCCCCGGTGCCTTCGGGTTCGTACGCCGGGTCCGCGTACCGCGTCACGGTCACTTCGCCGGGTGCGGTGATCCGGGTCAGGACGCGCTGGGGTGCGGTGATCGCGGCCGGTTCGTACGGGGGCAGCGGAAGCCGCCGCAAGGTCGCGGCGTAGGCGGGCTCGGGGAGGTCCATCAGCTCGTGGAAGAGGCGCCGCAGCCGGGCCGCCGACTTGCCCGGCTGGGACGTGGTGAGGTGTGCGGGGCCCGCGGGCGGCGGGCCGAGCGCGTCCAGCTGGGGGCGCAGGGGTGCGCGCGGGTCGAGGCGTGGTGCCTCCCGTACGAACGCGGCGGACGGCGAGTGCGGGTCGATGGTGGACAGCGGCCAGGCGCCGAGCAGGACCGGGGTGCCGAGCGCGGCGGCGTAGAACGACACCGAGCCGTGGTCCCCGATCACCGTGTCGGCCGCGATCAGCGCCTGCCGCCAGCCGTGCACGGGGTCGATGAGCGTCAGACCGGCGCGCATGGCACGGTCGAGCCAGGCGCGGACCTGGCCCGGGCCGTGTCCGTGCCAGATGTTGGGGTGCAGGACGGCCGCGAGCCGGTACTCGTCGACGGGGAGTTCGGTGCTCAGGCGGGGCAGCAGCGCCGGCAGGATGTCGCAGTCGTCGCCCGCCAACGAGCCTGTGCCCCAGGTGGAGTTGAGCAGGACGAGCCGCTGGCCGGGGCGGACGCCGAGGGCACGGCGGTACGTGGCGCGCAAGTGGCGGTGGTCGAGGATGCGGTCGAAGCAGGGGTCACCGGCGAGGACGGCGGTGCCGGCCGCCTCGGGGCAGGCGGCGCGCAGCCGGTCCAGCTGTTCGGGGTGCGAGAGGACCAGGGCGTCGGCGAAAGGGCGGCCTTCGTGGAGCAGCCACGGAGCGCCGAGTCCGAAGACGGGATGCCCGGCGTCCGGCTGTCCCGCCCTCGCCCCCGGACGTCCGGTGTCCGGTGTCCGGTGTCCGGTGTCCGGTGTCCGGTGTAGCCAGCTTCTTAGCGTATCCGACGCCGTGCGAAAGTATGGCCAATTTCCCTGAAATATCCGGGAGTTGACCGCCGAAACTGGCCGAGACGGCGAGATCCACGGGCGTGGCCAGCGCCTGCTCCCACGGCAGCACGGGCACCCCGACGGCCGCGAACAACTCGTCGACGCCCGCCATGAACGCGGACGATCCGGTGCAGGTCGCGAGCAGCTGCACGCGCTCGTCGCCGTCGAAGAGGCCGAGCACGTCGAGCAGCCGGGTCGCGGAGGTGACGTTGTGCACGACGAGGAGCACGGTGCGGCAGTCGCCGCGCGTCACCCAGCGTCCGGCGTCGGCTCCGACGGGCACCCGTATCCACGCGTCCCGGCCCTCACCCATCCGCTGCCCCCGCCCGTTCCGGCCTCGTGATCGCCGACGTGATCCCCGATGTGATCGCCGACGTGAGCGGTCACGATAGCCCGGTCGGCGTGCCGGTCAGGGGCGGGGTGAGGATCGTGCAGACGCCGGCTTCCGCGCACTCGGCCGGGTCGGTTTCCGCCGCGCGGACGGCGAGGGCGCGCAACGTGCTGCGGGTGCGGCGGAGTTCGCGCAGGCGCTCCTCGATCTCGGCGAGGTGGTCGTCGATGAGCCGGGTGACCTCGGCGCAGGGCGCCTGGCCGCGGTCGCGCAGGGTCATCACCGAGCGGATCTCGGCGAGCGTGAGGCCCGCGCTCTGCGCCTCGCGGACGAAGGCGAGGCGTTCCACGGACTCCTCCGGGTAGTCGCGGTAGCCGCCCGCGGTGCGGGGCGGCGCCGGGAGAAGGCCGGCCTGTTCGTAGAAGCGGAGGGTCTTGGCCGTCAGTCCGCTGCGGGCCGCGAGGTCGCCGATGCGCATACGTCAAGGCTACGGCCTTGACCTTCCAGTGCACTGGAAGGTCTACGGTCGCGGAATGCGGATCACGATTCTGGCGGTACCCGGGTGTCCACACGTTCCTCTGGCCCGCGAACGCGTCGTCGCTGCCCTGGACGGCCGTGACGTCCCGGTGGAGACCGTCGCAGTGCACGACGCGGCGGAGGCCGCGGAGCTCGCGATGGCCGGCTCGCCGACGATCCTCGTCGACGGCGTCGACCTGTTCGCGACGGCAGGAGCGGCGGGCGCCCTGGCCTGCCGCCTCTACCGCGCACCGGACGGCACGCTCGACGGCGCACCCTCGGTGGAGCAGCTCCGGGCGGCGCTCTCCTGCGCGGGCGCCTGCTGCGACGATGACGTGTCCGCGCTGGTCGGCCGCGGCGGACAGGGCCGCGTCGCGCCGGAGGACGGCGGACTGCGCGCGGTGCACCAGGCGGTGCTGCGGCATTTCGCCGCGACCGGTGAGGCGCCCGGCGCGGAGGCGCTGGAGCCCGCCGCCGCCGCCCACGGCCGCACCGCGGCGGACGTCCTGGCGGACCTCGCGCGCGAGGACTTCCTCACCGTGGACGCGCAGGGCGCGATCCGTGCGGCGTACCCCTTCTCGGCCGTACCCACCGCGCACCGGGTGCTGATCGGCGACGTACCGGCCTGGTCGATGTGCGCGATCGACGCGCTCGGCATCCCGGCGATGCTCGGCCGCGACGTGACCATCACCTCGCGGGACCCGGTCAACGGGCGGTCCGTCACCGTGACTTCACGGTCCGGGGATCTCGCCGCGGACCCACCCGGCGCGGTTGTCTTCGCGGGACAGCCCGCCGGGGAGGGCACCGCGGAGGACCTCTGCTGCGGGACCCTCAACTTCTTCACCGGCCCCGCGAGCGCGAGTGCCTGGCGTGCGGCGCATCCGGAGGTACCGGGCCGGGTCGTGGACCTGCGGCGCGCCCAACGGATCGGCACCGAGGTGTTCGGACCGCTGCTGCGGGACTGAGGACGGCGGGGCGAGGGCCCGTCATCGCGGACGGCGCCCCATCCCCGTACCAAGGACGAGGCTGCTCGGTGAACTCCCGCCGGAGTCCACCGAGCAGCCCACCGCACCCCTGCGGGTCACAGCACGGCGATGCCCAACGGGCGCTCGCCTGCGGGCAGCCGGCGGGTGTCGCCGCTGTCCAGGTCGACGACGGAGATGCCGTTCCAGTAGCCGTCGCGGGTGAAGCCGCCGGTCACGTACGCGGTGTCGCCGTCCGCCGAGACCGCCACGTCCTCGTGCGGCCCCTCGAGCGGGATCACCTTCTCCTTGCCGTCCGGGGAACGGACGGTGAGGGAGGGACCCTCGTCGCTGCTCGGGTCGATCGGACCGGTGCCCACCGCGAGGAGCGTGCCGTCCTCGGTGATCTGCGCACCGTGCTGATGCGTGTTCGCGGTCATCTTCTCGATCGCCGACTTCCCGGTGTCGGGGTCGACGACGACCAGGCGCTCGCCCTCGAACGGCAGCAGCAGCTTGCCGTCCGACGGCCGTACGGCCGTGTAGTGCGGCTTCAGCCAGGAACCAAGACCGCCCTCGGTTCCGTACGGGGCGACCTCGATGCGGCGCGTATCCATCGACGCGGGGTCGACGACCGTGACGTCGAAGGAGTCGTGGTCGGTCGCGTAGACCTGCTTGCCGTCACGTGACACATCCACGTCGAAGGGCCGCCGGCCGACATCCGCGGTGTCGGTGACCTTGAGGGACTTGGTGTCGACGGCCTCGACGGTGCCGTTGCCGCCGGGCACGTTGACGCCCACGTACACCCGCTTGCCGTCGGGGGCGAGCGCGATGCCCATGCCGCCGCCGCGGTACTCGCCGTCGGTCACCGGACCGAGGTTCCCCGTCTCGTACGGGATGAGGGCCAGGCGCTTGCGCTCCTGCGTGTCGACCACGGCGACGCCCTCGGCGGTGGCCACCCAGGCGCGGCCGTCCTCCCCGACGACCAGGCCGTACGGGGCCTCGCCGACCTTCACGGAGTCGATGGCGCCCTCGTCGGGGTCGACGAAGGTGACGGTGTCGGCGCCGAAGTCCGCGACGAGCAGCGTCCCCTCGGGCGTCTTCGCCGGGGAACCGTCCGCCTCGGGTTCGAGGGTCACCGAGGCGGACGGAGCGGGCGGGGGCGTCGCGGAGTCCGCGCGCGAGTCGCTCTGCGAGCAGCTCGTGACCAGCGCGGCGACGCTCAGCGTGACCGCGGCCGCGGACAGGAGGCGGGGGGTACGGCCCTGGGCGCGTACGGCGCGGCGGTTCATCGGACGGCCCTCAACAGGCCCGCGATCTCCTCGAAGCCGCGGCGCTCCGCGTGTTCGAGCGCGGTGACGCCGTCGCTGTCCGGGAGTCCGGGAGTGGCCCCGGCGGTGATCAGGAGCTCCACGATCTCCTGGTGCGCGCGGCCGCCGTCGCCGAGGATGACGGCTTCGAGGAGAGCGGTCCAGCCGAGCCGGTTGACGTGGTCGACGTCGATGTCCGTCTCGCGCAGCAGCGCGCGTACGTAGTCCACGTGGCCGCGCTCGGAGGCGGGGATCAGGGAGATCCCGCCGAAGCGGTTGCGGAGCTTCAGGTCGGGGCCTGCGGGCAGCAGCACCCGCATCATGCGGACACTGCCGGTCACACCGGTCACCAGCCAGGGGCTGTCGGACTGCTCGTCCTGCGCGTTCGGATCGGCCCCCGCGGCGACCAGCGCCTCGGCGGCGGCCACGCAGTCGTCCGCCGCCGCGATGAGCAGCGGAGTGCGGCGGTGCTCGTCACGGTGCTCGATATCGGCGCCGTCGGCGAGCGCGGCGCGCACGGCGCCGGCGTCGTCCGAGAGGACGGCGGCCCTCAGGGCCCGGTCGGCAGGGGACATGATGCTGCTCCTCGTGTGGGGGTCGTACGGCGCGGGACGCGATGGACGGTCGCCCCTCTCGCGCTGTGCGTGCGCCCCGTCGGGATCCCGGAGCGGATCCCGACGGGGACGGTATGACCGACGGCGTACGCCGAGGGGGGCGTGGCACACGCCGTCGGCTGCTTACTCGGCCAGCTCGGCGACGCCGGCCTGGGCGATCTTCTCGTCGATGTCGCCGGACGGGGCGCCGGCCACACCGATGCCCGCGACCGGGGCGCCGTCCACGGTGACGGGGGCGCCGCCGCCGAGGAACAGGGTGCCCGGGATGTCCTTCAGGGTCGGGGCGTTCTCGAGACGCTTGACCAGCTCGGAGGTCGGGGCGTTCCAGGAGACGGCCGTGAAGGCCTTCTTCTCGGCGGCCTCGTACGACTGCGGGCCCGCACCGTCACCGCGGAGGGTGAGGATGGTGTTGCCGTTGCGGTCGACGACCGCGACGGAGACGCGCTGGTTCTGCTTCTTGGCCTCGTCGAGCGCGGCCTCGGCGGCCTCGGTGGCGGCCTCGATGGTGAGGTGGTTCGTCTGCATGACGTTGCCCTCGGCGGCATCGGCCGCGACCGCGGCAGGAGCGGCGGAGTCGGTGGAAGCACCGGCGGAGTAGACGCCGAAGCCGCCGCCCGCGATGGCGACGGCGAGCGCGCCGCCGGTCATCACACGCGTGCGCCGGGAAACCTTCTTGACGTGCTTCATGTACCGATCTCCTGAGTCCAAGGGTTCGGAGGGGCCCGGCCTTGCGGGCCGCCCGTTGACAAGAACCATCGTGTCCCCGCACCCCCCTCTCCCTCTTCGGCGTACCGGCTGCGACTGGAGCCCGGGACGGTTGACAGGGGAGTCAGCCGATCGGTTGATGCGGAGGGCGGTGGGGTGTGCCGGGTGCGGCGCAATGTCGGTGTTCTGCCCATTGTGGTGATACGTGACCGGGCGGCGAACTGTCATGGTGGATCGGCGCGTTGGACCCCCGCAGTGCCAAGTGCGCTGGCGCGACACCGACTTCCCCGGCAAGATCACTGCCTGTGGGTGACGACTTCGGACAGACCGGTCATGGTGTGCGCTTCGAGTGGGGACCCGAGGGCGCGCGCGAGCTCGCGGGGCGGGCCGCCTGCCTCGTGGTCGTGGACGTGCTCTCGTTCACGACCTCCGTGACGGTCGCTGCGGACGCGGGCACGCGGGTGATCCCGTACCGATGGCGCGACGACTCCGCAGTCGGATTCGCCGAACGGGCGGGCGCGGCCCTGGCGGTCGGCCGGCGGGCGGTGAGCGCGTCCACGCCGTGGACCCTGTCACCGGCGGCGCTGCGACGCGCCCCGTTCACACCGCGTCTGGTGCTGCCGTCGCCGAACGGCTCGGCGATCGCGGCGGCTTGCGCCGAGGCGGGCCACGCCGAGACCGCGGTGGTGGCCGCCTCGCTGCGGAACGCGGGCGCGGTCGGGCGATGGCTCGGGCGGCAGGGGTACGGGAGCGTCGCCCGGCCCGTCGCGGTGATCGCCGCGGGGGAGCGGAGGGCGGACGGCAGCCTGCGGCCCGCGCTGGAGGACCTGCTCGGCGCGGGCGCGGTGATCGGCGCGCTGGCGTCGTACGGAGGCGTGGCGCCCTCGCCGGAAGCGGCGGCGACAGCGGCGGCCTTCGCAGGAACCTCTGACGTGGCCGCCGCGGTCCAGGACTCGGCGTCCGGGCGGGAGTTGACCTCTGGCGGCTTCGCCGAGGACGTCGCCATCGCGGTCGAACGGGAGGCGAGCCGGGTGGTACCGGTTCTCACGGAGGGCGCCTTCACCGACGTCGCGTGAGGGTCGGCGCCTCCCGGGGTTCCTCACCCGCCCACGCGTTCCGCCAGTCTTGCCATCGCCCGCGACAACTCCGACGCCGTGCCGAACGGCACCACCGCCGGGGAGCGCCCCGGGAACCGGAGCCGTACGCCACCGGTCAGCGCGACCCGCGTCCTGCCGCCGGCCACCGGAACCGCCGCCATCCCGATGACCAGGAACCGGCTCTGCAGCCAGCACCAGCCGGGCCGCACGAACCCGCGCAGATGCGCGGAGAACCCGTACTTGCTCCGGGCCAGCGCCTCGACCCGCTCACCCGCGACCCGCAGCACCCGCACGCGCCGCATATCGGGCTGGAACCGCCCGAACTCCCCTTCCAGATCTGCCATCACCGCCCACACGTCGTCGTACGGAGCGTGCAGCACCTGTTCGACGACCCGCGCCCCACGCACCCCGGCGGCCATGATCCGCAGCCGCTGCACGGCATCGACGCCGTCCCCGGCCGCCCCTGCCTCGCTCACCTGGTGTTCGCTCATGCGGACCACGCCTTTCGGAAGCTGAGCCGGGCCCGGTGCAGCCGGGACTTGGCGGTGCCGGTCGGCACGCCGAGCAGCGCGGCAACGGTCTCCTCGTCGAGGCCCTCGACGTCCCGCAGCACGAGGACGGCGCGGTGCGCGGGCGAGAGCCGGGCCAGTACGTCGTCGATATCCGCAGCGAGCTGGGGATCCCCGCGCTCGGGGACCTCCGCCAGCTCCGCGGGCCGGTCCCGCGCCGCCCGCTGCGCGATCCGCACGGCCTCCCGTACGGCGATGGCCCGCACCCACCCGTACACGGCCTGCGGATCCTTGAGTGAACGCAGCGAGCGGAACACGACGAGCAGCGTCTCCTGTGTCGCGTCCGGGCCGTCGGCGAGCGCGATGGGCCCGCAGATCCGGGCGACGTACGGCGTGAGCCGGTCGAGCAGCTCATGCAGTGCGAGCGTGTCCCCGTCCCGCGCCGCCCGCGCGAGGGCCGCGGCCCGGTCGGCGGCTCCGGTCCCACTTTCGATGCTCACCGGACGGACGCTTCCCTCCGGGGCAGCACGATCCAGCGGGCGACCAGCCATCCCAGCCCCAGACAGACGGGTGTGTACACCACCAAGTTGAGCCAGTGGAACACCGGTCCGGCCCCCTCGCCCATCCCGCCGGCCCACGCGACCCCGGCCAGCCCCCGCACCACCAGCCCGCCGGCCACGGCGCAGGCCACTGCGCGGGACACCCGCCCGCCGACGCCGTACGCGTACGCGAGCACCCCGCTCGCGGCGCCGAACAGCAGCAGCGCAAGGGGCACCACCACGGACGGAGCGAACGAGACCTCCGCACCGATGACCGCCCGGGACAGCGCCTCCTGATCGCCCGCGGGCCACGTCATCCCGGTCGCCCAGTACAGATGCGCCACCCCATCGACCCCGAGCACTCCGGCCACCACCCGCCCCGCCCACTGCCGCCGCCGCTGCGCCGACTCAACCATGAGGTCCCCCTTGGGTGTTGGTGAAATGCCGACACCTTGAGGAGGGGGCGAGGTGGGGGAACGTTCCGTGAGGCGTGCGTCACATTGCGTGGAGTGCCGTCAGGTCCGGGGTGCCACGCAGGTGACAAACGGCACCCGTCCCTCCGTATGCATCCGCCCCCTCACCTCGTAACGTGGAGGAATGTCCCCACTTGCCCGGGTCAGCGAGGCGTATGGCGTGCGCTTCGCCGAATTTGCCTTCGAGCCCGCCTTCACCGCCGCGGTCGACCAGCATGTGTCGGAGATCCGCGACCGGCTCGAGGTCACCGGTGCCGCCCTGGAGCCGCCCGCGCCGGACGCCGGGCTGCTCGCGGACTATGCCCTGGGCTTCCTCGACGCCCTCGACGAGACGGGCTGGCGCGAACCGGTGGGGCACGACTACGCGGTGTGCCGCCTCACCGCCATCAGCTGGCTGGTGAGACGGCACGGCCTGCTCGGTGAGGGTCCGTACGCCGCGTACTGACTCGGGCCGTTCGCCGCGTACTGACTCGGGCCGTTCGCCGCGTACTGACTCCGGGCCGTTCGCGACCTACTGACGCAGCCCGTTCGCCACCTGCTGACTCACTGTTCGGTGGTCTTCCGCTCCTGTACCGGCTGGTTCGCCATGGCGTCCTCGCGGCCCGCCTGGTAGGCGTCGACGCTGCCGCGCGCCTTCGCGGTCTCCTCCTCGGCCTTGCTCAGCCAGCGCTCCCAGCGCTGGCGCATCGGTCCGATCATGCCGCCGCCGACACCGACGATGAGGATGCCCGCCGCGGTCGCGAGCGCCGCGATGAGGACCGGCTGCGTGACGGACACGGCGATCCCGGCCTGGCCGAGCGCCGCGATGACGCCCAGGACGACGATCGCGGCCCAGACGATGGTGCCGATGGTCTTCCCGTACGAGACGGAGGACAGGGCGCTGGTGACGATGTCGCGGACGATGTTCGCGACGGCCATGGCCACCACGACGAGCACGATCGCCACGATGCCGCGCGGGATCCAGGCGACGATGCCGTTCAGCATGGTCGAGACGGGGTTGCTGCCGAAGACACCGAAGGCCAGCTGGAGCGTGATCAGCAACAAGGCGAAGTAGACGACCTTGCAGATGATCCCGGTGGTGTCGTACTTCGAGCCTTCCAGCATCTTGGCGGAACCGGCCCGCTCGGCGAGCTTCTCCGATCCGGCCTTGCGCAGCACGCGGTCGAGCACCCGCGCGATCATCTTCGAGACGAACCAGCCGATGGCCAGCACGATGAGGAAGCCGACCAGCTTCGGCACGAACTGCGCGACCTTCGACCAGGCGTCGTTCAGGCCCTGGGTGAAGTCGATGGCAAGGGTGCCGGCCAGTACGTTGGCGGTCGCTGTCATGAGTGGTACCTCCACTCAGTGAGGTCGGCGGCCGGGCGTGGCCGGCACCGCCGAAGGTGTGCCCCCCTCGTTTTCCTCCTCCCTTCTGGGATAGCACGCCTCGGGCGCCACGGCCTCCTGAAGGCCTCGCTGTCCGGTCCGCGAACCAATCGGCGGCCGAGGTCGTTGGACCGGGCATGGAACAGTCCGGTCACCGCCACCGCCGTCGCAGGTCCGTCCTGGGGATCGTCCTCGCCGCCCTGCTCGCCGCCGTCCCCGCGGTGATCCTGCTGAACACCAGCCGCGCGGACGCGCCGAGCGGGCTCGACGACCCCGTGAAGAAGGAGATCGCGATGCGGCTGATCTCCAGCGCCGAGAACGCCTCGCTGCAGTGGACCGAGCAGTACGACTACATCGAGGACATCGGCGACGGCCGCGGCTACACCGCGGGCCTCGTCGGCTTCTGCACGGGCACCCATGACCTGCTCGTCCTCGTCGAGCACTACACCCGCCAGGTGCCCGGCAATCCGCTCGCGCCGTACCTGCCCGCCCTGCGCGCGGTCGACGGCACCGACTCGCACGAGGGCCTCGATCCCGGCTTCACCGACGCCTGGAGGAAGGCGGCGCGGACGCCCGAATTCCAGGCCGCACAGCGGCACGAGCGCGACCGGATCTACTTCGACCCGTCGGTCGCGCGGGCGAAGAAGGACGGGCTGCAGGAGCTCGGCCAGTTCATCTACTTCGACGCGTTCGTCATGCACGGCAGGTCGGGCTTCGACACGATCCGAGCCGAAGCACGCGCGAACGCGAAACCACCGGCCGAGGGCGGGGACGAGACCGCGTACCTGCACGCGTTCCTCGACGCCCGCGTCCGCGAGATGCGAACGGAGCCCGCGCACGAGAACACCACCCGCGTGGACACGGCGCAGCGCGTGTTCCTGGACGACGGCAATCTGCGCCTGGACACACCGCTGGAGTGGCACGTGTACGGCGATCCCTACGAGGTTCCCGAGGACCCCACCCCGTCGTAGCAGGCATCAGCCGAGCCGCCGACGGCCCCATGGATCAGCGGGCCCCGAGCTCCTTCGCCAGCTCCTCCGCCGATTCCTTGGTGAAGTTGCCGGCGATCTGCACCTCGCCGCCCGTGATCGCCTCATTGACGGCGGGTGCGCTGATGAGACGGTCGCCGAGGACGATCGCGAACTGGTTCTGCGGGGCCTGCCGCTTCGACGCCCGCTCGGTGAGCGTGGTGAAGCTTCTGGCGTCGTCGTCCTGGAACGTCATCTCGATGATCCAGGCGGAGTTGCGCTCGTCGAACTTGGCCCGCACATCGTCGAGCTGCCGCACGTTCATACGGTCCTCGGTCTTGGTCGAGATGCTGTAGCAGTACGGCGGGTCCTGGGCCGAAAACGTGGGCGGCGGAAGCTGGTTGGTGCACTCGCCGGAGTGGCTCTGCTCCACCAGGGCCAGCCGCAGATCCTGCCGCACCTGCAGCGGGGGCTCCTCGTCGTCGGGCTGCAGGGCGTAGACGATGCCGCCCGTCGCCAGCAGACCCGCGACCCCCAGACCGATCCACACCCCGGGGCCCCTGCGGGCCGGTGCCGTACGCGGCAGCGGACGCGTGCGGGAACGCGCGGGCGGTGTGCGCTCCGTGACGGCCTCCGGGTCGATGCGCCGCTGCGCCGAGTCGGCCTCTTCCGTACGGCGCTGCCGGTGCCGCTCGATCGCGCCGGACCACTCCCGCGGCAGCCAGTCGGTGGCGCCCCGCGCCTGCGGCCGCTCGGCCAGGACACCGGTGACCTGCGCCAACAAGGCCTGCGGAGTGGGACGTTGAGTGGGATCCAGTGCGAGGCAGGGAAGGATCAGCGGGCCCAGTTCCGCAGGGAGTCCGTCCAGATCGAGATCGCCCTCGGCGGCACGTACCAACTGCTCCATCGCCGTGCCCTGACCCATGTCGCGATACGCGCTGCGCCCGGTGACAAGGTGGAAGAGCGTCGCCCCGAGCGAGAACACATCCGACGCGGGCGTCGTCGGCTCGCCACGGGCCTGTTCGGGCGCGGCGAAGGCGATCGTGCCCAGCGCCGTCTTGGTGCGGGTGATGTCGGCGGCCTGCGAGATGCCGAAGTCGATGAGCCGGGGACCGTCCTCCGGCAGCAGGACGTTCGACGGCTTGACGTCCCGGTGCACGAGCCCCGCGGTGTGGATGCTCACCAGCGCCTCGACCATTCCGGCCGCGACCCAGTACACGGCACCGGGCGGCAACGGCCCCTGGGAGGCGACGAGATCGCGCAGCGACGGCGCCGGAATGTACTCGGTGGCCATCCACGGAACCGGCGCCTCGGCATCGGCGTCCACCACACCGGCTGTGAACAGCCCGCGCACCCGCCGGGCCAGCGCCACCTCGCGGGCGAAGCGTCTGCGGTCCGCCTCGGGCACACCGCCCTCGGCCGTCGCACCCAGGAGCGTCTTGACCGCCACGGTGCGCCCGCCCGGCGAACGCGCCAGACACACGCGCCCCATGCCCCCGCTGGCCAGCTCCGTGAGCACCACGTACGGCCCGAACCGCTCACCGGGCCGAGCCGCCCCCACCCACTCCGCCTGCATCGCCGCGCCTCCCCATCCGCCCTGGCCATGGCGGGTCCGTGGTCATGCCAAGTCGGCATCAGATTAGACGGGTCGGCCGTGCCGATGCGTACGAGTTCGCGCAGTGCACGTGCGAATCGGCGGTACGCGAATGGCCCCGCCGGGGGCGGGGCCATCGCTTTGCGGAGGGGTCGGCTTCGCTAGATCACCAGAGACAACAGCAGGACCAGCGCCCCGGCGACCACCGAGATGATCGTCTCCATCACCGACCACGTCTTGAGCGTCTGGCCGACGTTCATGCCGAAGTACTCCTTCACCAGCCAGAACCCGGCGTCGTTGACATGGCTGAAGAACAGCGAGCCGGCGCCGATCGCAAGGACGAGGAGCGCCGCGTGGGCGGTCGACATGTCGGCGGCCAGCGGGGCGACCAGACCGGCCGCGGAGACCGTGGCGACGGTCGCCGAACCCGTGGCGAGGCGGATCACCACGGCGATCAGCCAGGCGAGCACGAGCGCCGGGATCGACCAGTCCTCGGAGATGTCCAGGACCATCTGCCCCACGCCGGAGTCGATGAGCGTCTGCTTGAACCCGCCGCCCGCGCCGACGATCAGCAGGATGCCCGCGATGGGCGCGAGGGACTTCTCGACGGTCGTCGACAGCCGGCCCTTGCTGAACCCGGCCGCACGGCCGAGCGTGAACATGCCGACGATCACGGCAGCGAGGAGCGCGATGAGCGGCGAGCCGATGACGTCGAAGACCCGCTGCACGGAGTTCTCGGGGTCGTCCACCACGATGTCGACCAGCGCCTTGGCCAGCATGAGCACGACGGGCAGCAGCACGGTGGCGATGGTGGCGCCGAAGCCGGGGCGCTTGGCCAGGTCCTCGGAGGGGCGCTGCGGCACCATCTTCTCGGGCACCGGGATGTCGACCCAGCGGGCCGCGAACTTCGAGAACACCGGACCGGCGATGATCACGGTCGGGATCGCGACGAGCACACCGAGCGCGAGGGTGACACCGAGGTTGGCGCCGACGGCGTCGATGGCGACGAGCGGGCCGGGGTGCGGCGGGATGAGGCCGTGCATCACCGAGAGGCCCGCGAGCGCCGGGATGCCGATGCGCATCAGCGAGTAGTTGCCGCGCTTGGCGACCATCAGGACGACCGGGATCAGCAGCACGATGCCGACTTCGAAGAAGAGCGGCAGTCCGATCACGCTCGCGATGAGCACGATCGCCCAGGGCATGGCGCGCCCGCCGGCCCTGGCGAGGATCGTGTCGACGATCTGGTCGGCGCCTCCGGAGTCGGCCAGGAGCTTGCCGAGGATCGCGCCGAGCGCGATCAGCACGCCCACGCCGGCGACGGTGGAGCCGAGTCCGGCGGTGAAGCTGGTGATGGCCTTGTCGAGCGGCGCGCCCGCGAAGGCGCCGAGCGCCAGCGAGCCGATGGTCAGCGCCAGGAAGGCGTGGACCTTGAACTTCGTGATGAGCAGGACGATGACGGCGATGCCCGCGAGGACGGCGATTCCCAGCTGGGCGTGGCCGGCCGAGGTGATGGGCTCGACGGGGTCCGCTGCCAGCATCTCGACGCTGAGTCTGGTCACGGTCTCTTCCTTCGTACGTGGTGGCGGGAGCGGTGGGTGTTACTGCGGGGGAGTGGGGGTGTGCTGCTGGACCGAGGGGGAGTGGGGGTCCGTGTCGAGGGCGCGCAGCGCGGCTGCGGCCCGCGCGGCGATCTCCTCCGGTGTTCCGGTCACCTCGACAGGAACCCCGGCCTCGTCCGGGCCGAGCGGCTGGAGCGCGGCGAACTGCGAGTCGAGCAGCGCGGTGGGCATGAAGTGGCCCTGCCGCTGGGACATCCGCTCCTCGATGAGGCCGCGCTCGCCGGTGAGGTGGACGAAGACGATGCCGGGGGCCGCCGCCCGCAGCCGGTCCCGGTAGCGGCGCTTGAGCGCCGAGCTGCTGACGACCCCGCCCTGTCCGAGCCGGCCGTGGGCCCAGGCGCCGATGGCGTCGAGCCAGGGCCACCGGTCCTCGTCGGTCAGCGGTGTGCCGGCCGACATCTTGGCGACGTTCGCCGCGGAGTGGAAGTCGTCGCCCTCGGCATAGGGAACGCCGAGCTGTGCGGCGAGCAGGGGGCCGATCGTGGTCTTGCCCGTGCCGGCCACGCCCATGACTACGACGACGTGGGGGGTGTCCATTGGCTGTGCCTCGCTGTCTTCATCGACATCGGTCCGCACGGCCGCGCCGTGCGTGACGCCACTGAAACCCATTAGGTCAGACGAATTCAAGAGTCTGTGACTTAAAAGTCATACTTAATGTGTGGCGGGATGCCTCGTAGGCTGACCCCATGACTGAACAGGCCCGGGGGCTGCACGCCCGCGTTCTGGAACGCCTCGGGCCCGCGATCACCGCGGGCGAGTATCCGCCGGGCAGCGTCCTGCGCACGGACGAGCTGTCGCAGGAGTTCGAGGTGTCACGTTCCGTGATGCGCGAGGCCGTACGGGTCCTCGAATCCATGCACCTCGTCGAGTCGCGGCGCCGCGTCGGCGTCACCGTCCGGCCCGCCGCCGAGTGGAACGTCTACGACCCGCAGGTCATTCAGTGGCGTCTGGCCGGGGCCGACCGCCCGCGCCAGCTGCGCTCGCTCACCGTGCTGCGCTCCGCGGTCGAACCGGCTGCCGCGGCCCTCGCCGCCCGCCACGCCACCGCCGCCCAGTGCGCGGCCCTCACCGAGTGCGCGATCGGCATGGTCGCCACCTCCCGCGGCCAGCAGCTCGAGGGGTACCTGCGGCACGACATCGAGTTCCACCGCATCGTCCTGAACGCCTCCGGCAACGAGATGTTCGCCCGCCTCGGCGACGTGGTCGCCGAGGTGCTCACCGGCCGCACCCGCCACCAGGTGATGTTCGAGGACCCGGACCCGGCGGCCGTCACCCTCCACGTCAACGTCGCCGAAGCGATCCGCGAGGGCGACGCGGCCCGCGCTGAGGCGCTGACGCGGGAGATCACGCTCGGGGCCCTGGAGGAGCTGGACGTGCTGGCGCCGTAGGGCGGCTGCCGGGCTCTACGCGTCGCTGTGCGCCGCCGCCCCTGTGACCGCTGCGACGCACAGCGAAGCCCACGACCGTACGAGCGCCTCATCGCCGACACCGCCCGGCGGCCGCCCGAACGTCCACTCCGCGCGGCGCACGTTGACGAGCGCGCCCGCGAGGAGGACGGCGGTGGCGTCGGCGTCGAAGCCGGGTGCCTCCTTCGAGGCGTGGGTGGCGGCAGTCCCGCGCACCTGCTCCAGCCAGGACCGTACGATCACCGCCACGATCGCGTAGCCGCGGTCGGCCACGTTGGTGCGGAACTCCTCCCGGACTTCCGGCAGCCGATGGCCGTCGCGCTCCAGGACGCGGACGATGTCGCGCTGGATGTCCAGCTCCCGCAGGGTCCGCCGCCCCAGCGCGACCGCCTGGTCCAGCAGGCCGCCCCGGGGCGTTTCGAAGGCGACGCCCGCCCGTTCGTACGCCTCCATGTCCCGGCGTACCGCGGCGGTCAACAGCGCCTCCTTGCTGGCGAAGTGCCGATAGAGCGCGCCGCGCCGGGGCACGAGCCCGACGGCTTTCTCGACGTCCCCCACGCTCACGCGGTCGTAGCCCCGCTCGGCGAAGAGCCGCAGTCCTGCGATCAGCAACCGCTCGCGGGTCGGCGCGCCTTCGGTCACGCCGCGTCGCCCTGACCCTCCCGCGGTCCGTCGGACCCGTCCGCCGTGGACGCGATCTGCTCGGCGAGTGCCTCCGGAGCGTCGAGCTGTACGAACGTCCGCGCGCCCGGGACCTCGACCAGCTCGGCGTCCTTGAACGCCCGCCGCAGCCGCCGTCCGAGCTCGGGGCGGAACGCCCGGTCGGCCATGCCCCACACGATCGTGACCGGCCCGCCGAACCGGTCGAGGCGCGTGGAAACGTCGAGCAGGTCCTTCGGGTCGGCGGCGCGCAGGAAACGTACGGCGTCCTCACGGATCGCCTTGTCGCCGAGCGCCGGGTCCATCCAGGCCCGGGTCTGTGCGGGGTCGAGGCGGTCGGCGAGCAGGCCGAGCCCGAGCGGCGAGTGCCGGATGACGCGCGAGCGCATCGGCTGCAGGTTGAACCACATCCGTGAAGTGCCGCGCAGGAGCCGGAAGATGACGCTGAACGGGAACGGCGGGAACGTGTCGAAGGCATCGCAGTTCGTCAGCACCAGACGGCCGATCCGGCTCGGATCGGTGTCCACGAGGTACTGGCACAGCGCGCCGCCCGTGTCGTTGCCGACCAGCGTGACGTCTTGGAGGTCCAGCGCCTCCAGGAACGCGAGGATCTGCCGGGCGACCCCGCGAGGCGACTGGTCCGCTTCGGGGCCTACAGGGATGCGGTGGGCGCCGAGCGGCCAGTCGGGCGCGTACGACCGGATCCCGCGCTCGGCGAGCAGCTCGGCGACGGGACCCCAGACGGATCCGTCCACGAGGAACGCGTGGACGAACACGACCGGTGGCAGGTCCGAGTCCTCGGGTCCTGCCACCCGGTAGTGCAGGCTGCCGTGCGCGAGTGTGACGGTGGTGCCCTCTGCCGTTGTCCTGTACGCCATCTTCCGCACCTCCAACTCCCGGAAGCAACCGCCTGATTACCAAAATAATCCGCGGATTACTTCTGTCCAGAGGCACGACCGAAACGGTCTTACGGTGTCCGAGGCACGCAGAGGCCGGTTCTCAGAGACCGAACTGCTGCGGACTCACATTCAGCGCCGCACACGCCTCACGCAGCACCTGCTCCTCGGCCGGGGCGATGTACCCGTCCGCTCCGGCCACCACGAACCCGGTCTGCACGACCGCCTGCGCCTCCGCCGGCTTCTTCGCCGCCTTGGCGATCTCCTGCATCACCGTGGTCTTGCCCTGCTGGAAGTTGAACGACAGCTGGTCGACGTGCTTGTTGAAGCGCTCCCGCAGCTGCTCGGGCGGGAAGTTCTTCAGGACGTCGTTCTGCAGGATCAGCGACTCCACATGCTGCCGCTCGGCCGGGTCGACCGAGCCGTCGGCAGCCGCGACCAGCGCGCACATGGCCATCGTGGCGTCCCGGAAGGCACCGCTCTTCAACTCCGTCTTCAACGAGCTGAGCTGGGTCTTGAACACACCCACCAGCTGCGCCTTCGAGCCGCCACCCGGACGGCCCGAGGACGTGCCGTGACCGCTCGAACCGCGTGCCTGCTGCAGCCCCTTGGCCTGATCCTTGATCTTGTCCCACATCGCCATGCCTGCCACCTCGGTCGTCGTTCGCCGATCCGCGCTCGTCGGTCCGCACGGATCTTCGTTGCGTCCCGGCCAACGCTCGGCGCCGCCGCAAAGTTCCTCCGTGTAGCAGTCCCGTGGCAGTCCGCACACACGTCGGGTTTCACGGAGTCAGCGCGTCGACCGCGGTACGGGTGGCAGGCTTGATCACCGGTGAGTACGGGAGCGCACGGGGGAGTTGTGGTGCAGGGGCGTTGGCTGAAGCCGTATGTCGTCGACGGGCAGTACGAGGTGTGGATGGTCCATGAGCAGGGCGGAATGGGCCTGGTCCACCGTGTGCAGCACCTTGGGTGGGGCGTCATGCTGGCCATGAAGTCGCCCCGCCCGGAGCTGCTCACGGACCCCGGCTTCCTCGACCGGTTCGTCGCCGAGGCCGAGACCTGGGTGTCCCTCGGTCTGCATCCGCATGTGTGCGGCTGCCACTACGTGCGCACGATCGACGGCGTACCGCGCGTCTTCTCCGAGTACGTGAGCGGTGGCAGTGTCGCCGACCTGATCCGGGACGGCAGGCTGCACAAGGGCCGGCCCGCCGAAGTCCTGGCCCGTATCACCGACTTCGCCATCCAGGTCGCCTGGGGCCTCGACTACGCGCACAGCCGTGGTCTCGTCCACCAGGACGTCAAGCCGGGCAACGTACTCGTCGACCTCGACGACACCGTCAAGGTCACTGACTTCGGTCTCGCCCGGGCCCTGCCGGGCACCTCCGCGGGCACCCGCCCCGGCACCGAGCCGGACGACGGCTCCCTCCTGGTCACCCACGCCGGCCTCACCCTCGCCTACGCCTCGCCCGAACAGGCCGCCGGCGAACGCGTCAGCCGCCGCACCGACGTGTACAGCTTCGGCGTCCTGGTCCTGGAGATGTTCACCGGCGGGATCACCTGGCTGGCCGGTCCCGCCGCCGGCGAGGCCCTGGCCGGGTACCGGGCCGACAACGAGGACGGGCCGCCCATGCCGTACGGCGTCGGGGCCCTCCTCGCCCGCTGCCTGCGCCAGGATCCCGCCCGCCGGCCGGCCTCCCTCGCGGACGTGGCGGACGTACTGACCGGGCTGTACGAGGACATGACCGGCGTCCCCTACCCACGGGCCCGTCCGGCCGGGACCGATCTCCGTGCCGACGAGCTGAACAACCGTGCCCTGTCCCTCCTCGACCTCGGGCGCACCGCCGACGCCGAGGAGGCCTTCGAGGCCGCGCTCGCCGCCGACCCACGCCATCTCATCACCACGTACAACCGCGGACTGCACCGGTGGCGCCAGGGCGAGCTGCTGGACGACGAGTTCGTCGCCGTGCTGGAAAGCCTGCGCGCCGACACCGCCACCGACGCCTGGCAGGTCCGTCATCTTCTCGCCCAGGTCCAGCTGGAGCGCGGCGACCACCAAGGCGTCGAGCCGCTCCTCGACGAGATGGACCGGGCCCGTCCCGGCGCCGAGGAGACCGCGGCGCTGCGGACCGCGCTCGGCGCCGGACAGGGCACGACCGTCCGTTCCCAGCCGCTGCCGTGGAAGGAGACCCGGAAGGACGTGCCGCGGCGCGTGCGGCTGTACCCGGACGGGAAGTGGGCACTGACGGGCGGGCCCGGCGGCCAGGTCAGGCTCTGGCACCTGCCGACCGGTGAAGTCCACCGCACCCTCACCGGCCACGACGCGGACATCGTCGCCGTCGACGCCACGTCCCGCCGCGCGGTCACCGCCGACGCCGACGGCGTCGTACGCCAGTGGGATCTGCCCGAGGACCGCCACCTCGGGGACAAGCGGCTCGCGCGGATCCGCGACCTGCGCCTGACCCCCGACGCCCGCATCGTCGTGGCGCTGGTCGGCGGACGCCTCACCACCTGGAACTTCCCCGACGGAGCCACCTACGAGATCGGCTCGCAGGACGACTTCACCGACTTCGACGTGAACAACGACCGCGTGCTCACCCTCACCGGCGACGACACGGTCCAGGCCTGGGATCTCGCCTCCCGCAGCCTTCTGTGGACGATGCCGCGGCATCGTCATCAGGTCGACACCGTCGCCCTGAGCCGCGACGGCCGGCGCGCCGTCGTCGCCGGGATCAGCAGCCCGCGGCGCCACGTTCTCACGGTGTGGGACATCGACCAGGGCCGTGAGATCAGCCGGATGACCGCCCCCGGCTGGACGGTCTCGACGCTCGCCCTCAGCCCCGACGGCCGCCGCGCCCTCTCCGCGGTCGACGACAGCCGCGTACGCCTGTGGGATCTGGAACGAGGCCGCTGCCTGCGGACCTTCGACGGCCACGACACCGAGGTCGGAGAACTGCTGCTCCGCCTCGGCGACGACGAGGCGACGATCATGGACGCGGACGACGCGCGGTGGCTGCAGTGGGATCCCCCGGGCACGTTCACCGCCGCCCCGGTCCTCGGCAGGCCCCGCCGTCAGGCCGACCTCGACCGCCACGGACGCTGGTGCGCCGCGCTCCTGAACGGCGCCGAGAAGGCCCTTGCCGCCGGCCGCGTTTCAGTGGCGGTGGATCTGGTGCAGCGTGCCAGGGCCGTGCCCGGCCACGCCAGTGAGCCACGGGCGATGGAGCTGTGGCGGGTGCTCGGCACCAGGACCATGCGGTCCGGTCTGCGGTCGGTGCGTGCGGCGTGGGAGCTCACCGACATCCAGTCGGTGGGATCGGTGGCGATCTCCCCGGACGGTGCGAAGGCGTGTGCGTCGGGCGACGGGCAGGTCCGGCTGTGGGACACGAACACCGGGGACCGGCTGGCGATGTGGGAGGACGACGGCTCGGGAGCGGTCGCCCTTCTCTCGGACGGGCGCCGGGTGGTGGCGAGCGGGAAACGCCGCATCGTGATGCGGTCCGCCCCGCACGGCCACTGGCCCGTGGTCGTGGAGACGGATCCGAGCGACGGGCTGCGAGGGCGCAAAGGAGTGGGGGCGACGGGCGACCGCGGAACGGCGTCCGTGAGCGCCGACGGGCTGGTCCTGACGGCTTGCTCGGACGGCGCTCTGCGGCTGTGGAACCTGACGGCCGGCGAACTCGTGAGGACCCTGCCGGGCGGGGGATCCCTGCTCAACAGCGCCTGGCTCAGCGCCGATGCGCGCCGCGCGGTGTCGGCCACGTTCGACGGCACGCTGCGCATCTGGGACCTGGAGGCGGGCACGGAGGTGACCGCCCGGCAACCGGGTACGTGGGTGACGTCGGTGTGCCTGAGCGCGGACGGCCGGATCGTGCTGAGCTCCGGCCACCACGACGACTGGACGCTGTGGGTGACCGACGCGGCGACCGGATCATTCATCCGAGGGCTCAGCAAGGAGCGGGATGACGAGGACGTGGTGTGGACCGTGCGGCTGAGCTCCGACGGGCGGTTCGCGTTCTCGGGGGACGACGAGGGTGACGTACGCATCTGGGACATCGCCTCGGGGCGGCACGTGCGGACTTTGGAAGGGCATACGGGGCAGGTCAACGGCCTTGCGCTGACTCCGGACGACCGTTTTCTGCTGTCGGGTGGCGACGACGGCAGCGTACGGCTGTGGGAGCTGGACTGGGAGCTGACGGCCGCAACGTGAGGTGGGGCGGCTGGTGTTGGCGGGTGTGACGGGTGAGGGGCCGGGCGGATTTTCATGGGCGTGTGCGGGACGGGGGGAGCGGGATCCGATGGTCGCGATCACAGCGGGCGGTGAGCGATGAGCGGGGCCGCCGCCTATACCGACAGCGTGCGGTTCGTGCTGGCGCGTGCGCTGGTCGAAGCACGCTCCGGCCGGGCGCTGGAGATCGAGCCGGATCATCTGCTGGTGGGGATGGGCACGTTGTGCCGTCCTGATCTGCCGGAGATCCTTGCGCGCGGTCAGCAGGATCCTGCCGTACGGGGCCGGATCGAAGCGGAGGCACTGCGCGTCAAGGCGTGCTTCGACCGCGCCGGAATCAGCCCGCAACAGCTGCGCCGTAGCCTGCGCGACGCCCTGGTCGTGGAAGGCGGTCCCGACGGGTCCGAGCGTCCGCTGAGCCGTGCGGCGCGCCGGGCCTTTCGCCGCGCCGCGGAGTCGGCCGGCCAGGAGAAGGCCGACGCGGTGCGTCTGCTGCGGGCCGCGCTCGACGAGCTCACGTCCGTAGGCCGGCATGTCCTCGCGTCGCACGGGATCGGCGACGCACGGGCGGCGTTCTTCCCCACGGTGCCCGACACTCCGTATCTCGACCGCTATGGACGGGACTTGAGTGCCCTCGCCCGAGCGGGCAAGCTGCCGCGGCTCATCGGGCGCGGCGCCGAGCTACGCACCCTCGCCCGCGTCCTCATCCGGCAGCGCAAGGCCAACGCCGTCCTCGTCGGGCACGCGGGCACCGGCAAGACCGGCATCGTCGAAGGTCTCGCGCAGCGGCTCGTATCGCCCGGCGCGCCCGCCGAACTGGCCGGGGCGCGGATCGTGGAGCTGTCCATGTCGGCCCTCCTGGCGGGCGCGCAGTACCGCGGGGATTTCGAGGCGCGCATGCAGGCGGTCCTGGCCGAGGCACGGGACGCGCCGGACGTGATCCTGTTCATCGACGAACTGCACACCGTCCTGCGGGCCGGCGGACGCGGGGCGAGCGACGCCGCCAACATCCTCAAACCCGCGCTGGCCCGGGGCGAAGTGCGGTGCATCGGTGCCACGACCCCCGGCGAATACCGCCGCGACATCGAGGACGATCCGGCACTGGAGCGCCGCTTCGAGGTCGTCCGCGTCGACGAGCCGGACCGCGACGAGGCCGTGGCGATCCTCCAGGGCGTCGCGGAATCCTTCGCCGCGCACCACGGCGTACGGATCGAACCGGAGGCGGTGGAGGCGGCAGTCGATCTGAGCATCCGTCATCTGCCGGACCGGCGCCTGCCGGACAAGGCCATCGACGCCCTCGACCAGGCCTGCGCGGCCGCCCGCATCCGCACGCTGAACCCGGACATCGCACCTGAGCCGCCGCTGCCGGTCGGCCGCGACGAGGTGGCGGCGGTCATCGCCGAACGAGCCGGACTGCCGCTGCACCAGGTGGCGCAGGCGGAGGCGGACCGGCTCCTCGCGATGGAGGAGCACCTGCGCCGCCGCGTGATCGGACAGGACGAGGCCGTACGGGCGGTGGCCGAGGCGGTGCGCGCCGGGCGGGCCGGGCTCGGCGATCCGCGGCGTCCGGTCGGGGTGCTGCTCTTCGCCGGGCCGACCGGCACCGGGAAGACGGAACTGGCCAAGGCACTGGCCGAGTTCCTCTTCGCCGACGAGCGGCGGCTGGTGCGCATCGACCTGTCGGAGTACAAGGAACGGCACGCGGTCTCGCGGCTCCTCGGCGCTCCGCCGGGGTATGTCGGGCACGACCGCGAGGGGCAGCTGAGCGGTCCGCTCCGGGACCATCCGCACAGCGTGGTGCTCTTCGACGAGGTGGAGAAGGCGCATCCGGAGGTCCTCGACCTCCTGCTGCAGATCTGCGACGAGGGCCGGCTGACGGATGCGCGGGGGCGGCGGGTGCCGTTCTCCGAGGCGGTGGTGATCCTGACGTCGAATCTGGGGACGGGGGAGGCCGCGCGGCCGGCGGACGGCTTCGGCTTCGCGCGGGCGCCGCTGGCCGAGGGCGCGTCCCCCGCCGGTGCAGACGGACACGTGGCGAAGGGCGGCCCGCCCGCGCGCGAGAACCCCGCTCACCGGCCGGTGCTCGACGCCCTGCGCCGGCACCTGCGTCCCGAACTCCTGGGCCGGATCGGCCGGATCGTCGTGTTCTCCCCGCTGTCCGACGCCGAACTCGACCCTGTACTCGACAAGGTGCTCGACCGCCTCCACGCCCGCCTGGCCGCCCGAGCCGTCACCCTGACCCTCACCCCGGCGGCCCGCGCGCTGCTCCTGCGCCACGGCACCGACCGCCGCGCCGGGGCGCGCCTCCTGGAACAGTCCGTCGACCGTCTCCTCGTCCAGCCTCTCGCCCGCGCCCTCCTCAACGGCGACCTCGCCGACGGCGCCCAGGTCCGCGCGGATGCCGCGGGCGAGGCGCTGACCTTCACCACGGACCAGCCCTGATGACCGCTACGGAGCAGCCCTGATGACCACCACGGAGCAGCCCTGATGACGCCGCCGTCCGCCACCGTCACCCTCACACTCGTCAAGGGACGCCTCGACCCGGCCGAGTACGTCTACGACAGCCGCGCCACCTGCGTCATCGGCCGCTCCGCCGACTGCTCACCGCGCCTGCCGAACGACGAGCACCACCGCACCGTCTCCCGCCACCACTGCCTCATCGACATCAACCCGCCCGACATCCGCATCCGCGACTTCGGCAGCCTCAACGGCACCTACGTGAACGGCGAGAAGATCGGCCAGCGCCGGGAGGGACTCACCCCGGCCGAGGCCGCGGGCGATTCCTACCCGGAGCACGATCTGTCCGACGGCGACCGGATCCGCATCGGCGAGACCGTCCTCAAGGTCGGCGTCACGCGCCCGCAGTCCACCCGCGTCCTCGGGGCGTGTGCCCGGTGCGGCCGCGAGGTGGGCGGCAGCGGCGGGGACGGCGAAGTGCTGTGCGCGGCCTGCCAGTCGGACCCCGCCGCCGTGCTGCGGCAGCTGCTCGACCAGGCGAAGGGCGGGCGCGCCGACCTCAAGGCCATCGAGGGCTACACCGTGCTGCGCGAGCTCGGCCGGGGCGGCATGGGCGCGGTGTATCTGGCGCGGCACGAGTCCACCGGCGAGGACGTGGCGCTCAAGGTGATGCTGCCGAAGGTCGCCGCGAACTCCACGGCCCGGGCCCGTTTCCTGCGCGAGGTGGGACTGACCCGGGCCCTGAGTCATCCGCATGTGGTGGCGCTGCACGATGCGGGCTTCGCGAACGGCACCTTCTATCTGACCACCGCGTACTGCAGTGGCGGCAGCCTCGACCACCTCCTGGCCGCGCGCGGCGGGCGGCTGCCGGCCGAGGAGGCCGTCCCCCTGATCCTCCAGGCCGCGCGCGGCCTGGAGCACGCCCACGACCGGGGCGTCATCCACCGCGACCTCACCCCGTCCAACATTCTCCTGGACGCCTCAGGGACGGCGAAGATCGCGGACTTCGGCATCGGGAAGGCCTTCGACCAGGCCGGCCTCAGCGGTCTCACCCGGACCGGTGCCACGGCGGGCAAGCCGATGTTCATGCCGCGCCAACAGGTAGTCAACTTCCGCAAGGCGCCGCCCGCGGTGGACGTCTGGGCGCTCGCCGCCTGCCTCTATCACGCCCTGACCGGGAAGACGCCCCGTGAGTTCCCCCGGGGCAAGGACCCCTGGCAGGTCGTCCTGCAGGAGCCGGCCGTCGCGATACGCCGACGTGCGCCGGGCGTTCCGGCCGGGCTCGCGGACGTCATCGACCAGGCGCTGCGTGAACGCCCCGAGATCGGCTTCGGCAGTGCGGCGGACTTCCGGAAGGCGCTGGAGCAGGCCATGTGATGCGCTGTCGCTCAGAAGTACCGCTCCACGGCGGCACTGAACGCGTCCGTCCACTCGACGGACGCCGGAGGCTCATGCCCGGCAGCGCGCACATGCGCGACGAACTCGTCCGGGATCACCAGCGGTTGCTGCGTCAGATACTCGATGGAGTCCACGCGCCAGAGCCATACACCGTCCGAATGCAGCGAGGGGCCGCCCGGGATGTGGCGGTCCTCCTCGAAGAAGTGCGGCTCGGAGGACATGACGTCGAAGATGCCGGGCCCGCGGCGCAGATAGCTCAGCACGGCTTCCCGGTCGGGCAGTTCCTCCGTGGCCACCGACTCGTAGAACGACGGCAGGTGTGCGTGCCGGCCGTTGTACATCTCCCGGTACATCCCGACGGTCCTCAACTCCACTGCCCTGCCTCTTTCGTCACGGCCCACGCCAGGTGATGGGCGGCTGGGTCAACCACGGACAAGCCGGCGGTCGTGTGCCGTGCGCTACCGTTCCGACGGCCGATGGCCATGGTACGAGGGGGAGTTCATGGTACGAGCCGGTAACAGGGTGCCCGTCCCGGAGGCGCCGCGCGACGCGGCTCCCCGCAAGGTCGGCGACGTGGTCGACGGCCGGTACCGCGTGCTGCAGGTGCACAGCGACGGCGCGATGGGCCTCGTCTACCGGGTGCGGCACATGCAGTGGGGCACCGACCTCGCGATGAAATGCCCACGGCCCGAACTGTTCGCCTCCGCCGCCGACCGGGACCGCTTCGTGGAAGAGGCCGAGACCTGGGTCTCGCTGGGCCTGCATCCCCATGTCTGCGGTTGCCACTACGTGCGGCTCGTCGACGGGCTGCCGAGCGTCTTCGCCGAATACGTCGACGGGGGCAGCCTCCAGGACGCGATCCGCAGCCGGCGGCTGTACGCGGGCGGGCCCGAGCAGGCCCTTGAGCGGATCCTCGACATCGCCGTGCAGTTCGCCCGCGGCCTCGACCACGCGCACACCCGCGGCCTCGTGCACCAGGACGTCAAGCCGGGCAACGTCCTCCTGGACCGGGACGGCACCGCGAAGGTCACCGACTTCGGGCTCGCCCGCGCCCGGGGCGGTTCCGCACGGGCCGAGGCCGGTGCGGGACCGCAGGCCAGCATCCTGGTGACGACGGGCGGCCTGACCCCGGCGTACGCCTCGCCGGAGCAGAGCGCCCTGCGGCCGCTCGGCCGCCGTACCGACGTCTACAGCTTCGCTGTCTCCGTCCTGGAGATGTTCACCGGAGGCGTGAGCTGGGCCGCCGGACCGATCGCCGGCCTGGCCCTCCGCTCCCACCTCGTCAACGGACCGGAGGACGAAGGGCTGCCCCGGATACCCCTCGAAGCCGTGGAGGTCCTCGCCGCCTGTCTGAGCCCCGACCCGGACGACCGCCCGTCCACGATGGCCGAGGTGGCCGCCCAATTCGCCGCCGTATACGAGGAGTTGGTCGGCCGCCCCTACTCTCGCCCGGCCGCCGTGGCCGCCGATCTGCGCGCCGACGAACTCAACAACCGTGCCCTGTCCCTGCTCGACCTCGGCCGTGTGGACGAGGCCGCAGCTTCCTTCGACGCGGCGCTCGCAGCCGACCCACGGCATCTGCGGGCCGTCTACAACGCCGGACTGCTGCAGTGGCAGCTCGGCGCCCTCACCGACGAGGGTTTCGTCGACCGCATCGACCGCGCCCGGCGGGATGCGGGAGATCCCGCGGAAGGACGCCAACTGCTCGCCCGGGCGCACTTGGCGCGCGGACAGCTCCCGGACGCCCGGGAGTTGCTCGACGGCGTGACGAGCGCCGACGAACCGGATGCGGCCGCCGCGCTGGCCGCCGTCGGATCCGGCACCGTCGTCCACGCCCGCTGCACCGCCCGCCGCGAGGTGCCGTGGGCCGCCCGCCCGTCACGGCGGGTGCTCGACAAGGACGGCAAGGAGTACCGGCGGTTCGAGTCACTGCCCGTCGCCCTCACGGACGACGGCACAAGGCTTCTCGTCGGAGGCGCCGACGGGGTTCTGCAGCTGTGGGACGTCATTGAGGGCCGTTGCCTCAAGACGCTCAAGGGTCACCGGCGCAAGGTGGAGTCCGTCGCGCTGACCCCCGACGGCCGCTACGCACTCTCGCGCTGCGCGGGCGAACTGGTGCGGTTCTGGGACCTGTCGAAGATGCTCCTGGGCGGCCTGCTCAAAGGCGCGGCACTGCACCACGGCACCCCGAAGCCGCACGCGCGGTACGAGGACGATCCGTCGGACAGCGCAACGGCGAAAGCGGTCGCCCTCACCCCGGACGGCCGCACCGCCGCAGCCGTCGACGCCGAAGGCACCCTGCGCGTATGGGACACCGCGAGCCGGAGGCTGCGCCGGGCCTTCCCCGGGCACCGACGGCACGCGGAAGTGGACCTGACCGCCGACGGCAGCCGCGTGCTCGCCATCGGCGACACCGACGACAAGCGCCCGGGCGCCCACCACCGGGACTACCCGGCCCTCCTGTGGGACGTGACCGGCGGCGCCCGGCTGCGGGAGCTCCGCGGTCACGAGTCCTTCACCACAAGCCTGTTCATGAGCCCCGACGGACGCCGCGCCGTCACCGGCACCAGCGAGCGCCTCCGGCTGTGGGACCTCTCGGACGGCCGCTGCCTGCGCACCTTCACCGGCGCGCGGTGGCCCCACGCGCTCGCGCTCTCCCCAGACGGCCGGCAGCTCGCAGCCGCCGACGCATACCACGGCAGCCTGCGCGTCTGGGACACGGACACCGGCCGCTGCGTACGCACCTTCCACCGCCACGAAGGCCACGCCACCGCGGTCCACTTCACCGCCGACGGCCGGGGACTGATCTCGACGGGCGACGACCGCACCGTCCGCCACTGGTCCCTGCCCGCCGGCTACACCTGCACCCCGCAACTCAGCCGGCCACGCCGCCACGACGAGCTCCACCGGCTCGGCTCCCGGGTGGAGCAGCTGCTCGCCGACGCCGAACGGGCACGCTCGGCAGGCTTTTCCGCGGCCGCGCTCGACGCGCTCCGCCAGGCACGCGAGACACCGGGATACGAGCGTGCACCCCAGGTGATGGCCGCCTGGCACCGGCTCGCCCGCCACACCCGGCGCACCGGCCTGCGCACGGCCTGGACGGCACGCACGCTCCAGGGCCACAGCGCATACGTGGGCGGCATCGACGTATCGCCGGACGGCCGTATCGCGGTGTCCGTGAGCCACGACCGGACCATGCGCCTGTGGGACGTGACGACCGGCACCTGCACGCGCGTCTTCGAAGGCCACACGGCACCGGTGTACGGGGTGTCCCTGAGCCCGGACGGCGAACTGGCCCTCTCCTCGGGCCGGGACGCGACGGCACGGCTCTGGCACCTCGGCTCCGGCACCTGCGAGCACGTGTTCCGCACGCAACCCGGCGTCAGCGAGACCGCGGCGGTCTGCTTCACCGCCGACGGGCGCCACGCGGTGACCGGCGGGGCGGGCAACGTGCAGATTTGGGACGTACACAGCGGCGACAAGGTCCGGGAGTGGAAGACGCCGACCCGACGGACCAGCGCCCTCGCGCTCTCCCCGGACGGACACACCCTGGCCACCGCGGGCGACGGCGGCACGCACCTGTGGAACCTGGCGGACGGCACACAACTGGGCGCCTTCGTGGACCCACGGAGCGACGTCCTCTCACTGGAGTCCGCGCACTCCGTGTCCTTCAGCGCCGACGGCCGCCGCCTGTGGACCGGCGGCGGTGTGCACCTGAGCGACGACACGATCCGCCTCTGGGACATCGCCACCGGCCAGGTCCTGAAGGAACTACAACGACAAGGCGGTTGCCGCTTCGTGCACCCCACCCCCGACGGCGCCTTCGCCGTGTCCGGCGGCTTCACCGGCCACCCCCACATCTGGGACCTGACCACCGGCCACCACCTGCGCACCCTCGGCGACCGCACGGACCGCACCGGCGTCACGGCCCTGGCCATGCCTTTGGACGGGCGCCTCGTGGTGGCCGGGGCCGGCGAGGGAGAGTTGCGGGTGTGGGAGCTGGACTGGGAGCTGAGTGCGGAGGCGTGAGGAGTGCGTGCTTCCTGTTCCCCTTACGTACCGTCTTACGTGCCGTTGCTCTTGAGCCTGCCGCAGTACCAGAGGTTGCGGTTCTCGTACCAGCGCCACTGCAGGTGCGTACGGGACTGCTCGCCGTAGCCGCCGTCCGCGCTGATGTCCTCCTCGCCCTGTGCGTACTCCAGGGCGTCCCTCGTGTCGTTGCCGAAGATGCCGTCGACGGTCAGTTTCCGGCCGTAGCACCAGTTGAGGTTCTTCTGGAGCGCCTTGACCGCGTTGCTCTGAGCGCCCGGGTTCATGTAGCAGTTGATGTTGGTGCCGTAGGCGGGGAGATAGGCGTTGTACTTGCCGCCGGAAGCAGCCGGCCTCGACTTGGTCACCTGCGCATTGCAGTACCCCGCGTAGGCGGCGGCAGGCGCGGCGGCGGCCAGGCCGACCCCGAACCCCGACAACAGTACGGCGGCCGTGCAGACTCCCGCCTTCACACGTGACGTCCGGATCCTGCCCATGCTCATCCCCCAAGTCCTCGTCGGACGGCCGGACTTGTGTCCGTGCCGATACGACGATGGACGGCCTGCCTTGCACGTTTCTTGCGGAGTCCTGGAAGGAGGCGATGGGAGCAGCTGCTCCGCCCCGTCTACCGGCGTCGGATGTCCGTGAGCGTGGCGAGGGCGCGTTGTTCCGCGGGGCGCAGTTCGAGGTCGCGGGCGATGGCCAGTCCCTGTTCGGCGTGGAAGGCCGCCGTGTCGCGGGCGCCGGTGCTGAGGTGGAGCCGGGCGAGGTGGGTGTGGGCGTCCGTCTCGTGGTGGCGGAAGCCGTGCCGGCGGGTGAGTTCGAGGGCCTCCTGGAGCAGGGCGAGGGCGCTGTCGTGCGCTGCGGTCAGGACGTGGACCGAGCCCAGGGTGATGAGGCTCTCCGCCTGCGAGGCGGGTTCGCCGATGTCGAGTGCGGCGCGGAGCGAGGTCTCGGCCAGGCCGCGGGCCTGTCCGAGGTCGCCGGCGTCGCGGTGGATGCGGGCGAGGATCTCGTGCGTGGCCGGCCCGCTCGTCCCGTGCGGGTGGTCGCGGTGCAGCCGGAGTGCCTCGGTGGCATCGGCAAGGGCCGCGGTGGAGTGGCCGGCGCCGTGGTGGGAGACGGCCCGGTTGACGAGCGGGCCGATCGTTCCGGTGGGGCGGTCGAGCGCACGGCACAGGCGGATGGCTTCCGAGGTGCATGCCACGGCCTCGTCGAACGCGCCGAGGAACGCGTGCATGAGTCCCGTGTTGCTCAGCGCCCGTGCGAGCAGGACCGGGCGGTCCAGGCGGCGCAGCAGAGCGAGCCCATGGCGCTGACTGTCGATCGCGTGCCGCATCTCACCGCGCAGCGCGTGATGGATGGCGAGATTGGTCAGGATGGCGACCTCGCCGACCGTGAATTCGGCTGCCCGATAGCCCTGTTGGGCCGCGAGCAGCGCCTCACGGGCGCCGTCGGAGTCCCCGGTGTGCTGACGCAGCAGACCGGTGCTGTTCCACAGCAGCGCCTGGGCGAGTACGTCCCCCTCCTGCTCGGCCGCAGCCATCGCCGCCGTGGTCGTGACCTTCCAGTCCGACAGGTGCCGCCGCCCGTAGTGGTAGAGGCGCAGCTGGTCGGTCAGTTGCCAGGCGACGTCGCGCGGCCCGGCGTCACCGGCACGAAGGACGAGTGCGGTGAGCGCGCTGCGCTCGCTCTCCAGCCAGGCGAGCGCCTCATGCCGGTCCGCGAAACGTGTGGACGGAGTGCGGGTACGGGGGAGTTGGACGCTGCCCGCGTAGTCGAACGCGGTGGCGGCGTCGGTCGTCGCGAGATACCAGTCGCACAGGCGCCGCCAAGCCGACTCCCGGTCGGGTGCGTCGGCGGCGTGTTCGGCGGCGTAGAGGCGCAGCAGGTCGTGGAACCGGAAGCGGTCGGCGCCGGTGTGCTGGAGCAGGCTCGCGGCGCTCAGGCGGTCGAGGAGGCGCTCGGCCTCGCCCGGCGGGCAGTCGAGCAGCGCCGCGGCCGACTCACTGCTGAACTCCGGTCCCGGGTGCAGGCCGAGCAGCGCGAACAGGTGCGCCGCGTCGGGTTCCAGGGTCGCGTGGGAGTGGCCGAAGGCGGTACGGACCGCTGCCTGACGGTCGCCCGTGATGGCGAGCTTGGTGAGCCGCTCGCCGCCGGCGAGGTCGGCCACGTAGTCGGTGAGACGGCGGGCCGGCCGCGCCGCGAGGTGGGAGCCGGCGATGCGCAGGGCCAGCGGAAGCAGCGCACACAGCCCGGTCAGCTGTGCGGCGGCCTCGTCCTCGGCAGCGACCCGCTCGGCCCCGATCATGTGGGCCAGTAGGGAGCGCGCCTCGGGCGCGGTGAGCACATCGAGCGGCACCGTGCGGGCCGCGTGGCTCACGGCCAGTCCGCGCAGGTCGGACCGACTGGTGATCACCACCGCCGATCCGGGTGTGCCCGGCAGCAGTGGCCGCACCTGTTCCGCGTCGTAGGCGTCGTCCAGGACGAGGAGCACCTTGCGGTCGGCCAGGCGCGCCCGCAGCGCCGCCGCGCGCCCCTCGATCGGCTCGGGAATCGTGCTCGGGTCCTGTCCCGAGGCGAGCAGAAGCGCCGCGATGGCCTCCCCCGGATCGCGCGGGTTCCCGCTGTTGCCGGTCAGGTGCACGTACCACTGGCCGTCGGGGAAGCTCTCCCGGAGCCGGTGCCCGAGATGCGCCGCGAGCGCGCTCTTGCCGATCCCCGGGGATCCGCAGAGGACGACGGGGGCCGCAATCGGGGCGGTCAGTTCCTTCTCGAGGAGCCGCATCTCGTCCGTGCGGCCCGTGAACCCCGGCAGGTCCAGCGGCAGTTGACAGTGCACCGGCCACGGTGGCGGTGCCGCACCGGCGTCCGTACGCCGGGGAGCATCCAGTTCGGCGCTGCCGGTGAGGATGCCCTGGTGCACGCGTTGGATCTCGTGCCCGGGAACGATGCCCAGCTCCTCGGCGAGCGTGCGGTGCATCGTCCGGTAGTGGGCGAGGGCATCGGCCTGCTGCCCGCAGCGGTACAGGGCGAGCATGTACTGCGCGGCAAGCCGTTCGTCCAGGGGGTGCGCAGCGGTGCGTTCGGCGGCGGAGGTGAGGACAGCGGCGTGTTCCCCGAGGCGCAGGCGTACGTCGGTATGGTCCAGCTCCGCTGCCCGGTGTTCCTTCTGCAGCAGCTCCCGGGCGGCGTTGAACCAGGGCGTGTCCGCGTCGGCGAACGGCTCTCCGCGCCACAACGCGAGGGCCTGGCCGAACAGTTCACCGGCCCGCTCGTCGTCGCCCGTCTCCCGGGCGAGCGCGATCAGACGGTGAAACCTGTGCACGTCCACCGACTCGACGTCGGCCGTGAGGACGTAGCCACCACCTGAGGACCGGTCGATCAGCCCTGGCAGGAGACGGCGCAGCCGGGACACATAGCTGTAGAGCGTGGGTACGGCACGGGACGGCTGATCGTTCCCCCACACCCGGTCCACCAGCTGAGCGACCGTCACCGGCCGGTTCGCGTCCATCAGGAGCGCCGCAAGCACCCGCCGCTGCCGCGCCGTGCCGGTATCGACCGGGCCGTCGCCGGCCCAGACCTCGGTCCCACCCAGGAGCCGGAACTCCACGCCACTTCCCCCCACGCGCTCACCCGCCCTCGCCCAGTGGAATCGTACGGATGGATTCCGGATTTCCTCGTCGGAACCACGAACTGAGCATGAGTCGTCGCGCGGCACGTCGCGCACGGGCCCTGCGCCCGGCAGCCCGGCCGGGTCGCCGATCGCCACGACCGGGTCGCCGAGGTCACTCGGACACGAGCGGCTCCAGCGTGAAGCGCGCGTGGAAGCGGCGCCGGTGGTCCACCTCGCGCACCGGACCCGTCAGGGAGACCCGGGCCGTCAGGCGGGGCCGGGTGCTCGACGCGGACAGGTGCAGGGCGAGGGCTCCCGGTTCGACGATGCGGCGACCGGCACGGCCGGTGAAGGAGGCCAGGTCGGCGGGGACCTCCACGTGGACGCGCACGGCGTCGCCGGGTTCCAGGCCGACGCGGACGTAGCCGACCAGACGCCGCACCGGCTGCACCACCGAGGCCACCGGGTCGTGCAGATACAGCTGGACGACCTCGGTGCCCGCGCGTGGACCCGTGTTGCGCACCGTGCACGAAAGCCGGAACGCGCCGTCCGTGGGCACCTGTTCGCCGTCCCCGGACAGATCGGTCCAGGAGAAGGTCGTGTACGTCAGCCCGTGCCCGAAGCCGAACGCGGGCGTCGGATCGATGCTGGAGACCTCGCCCGCGTGACCGAGCTTCGCCGTGAGATACGTGGACGGCTGGGCGCCGGGGTGGCGCGGCACGCTCACCGGCAGCCTCCCCGTGGGGTGGACGCGGCCGCTCAGGACGGACGCGAGGGCTGTGGTGCCTTCCTCACCGGGGAAGAACGACTGGACGATCGCGGCGGACTCGGTGACCGCGCGGCCCAGCGCGTACGGCCGTCCGGTCACGAGCGTCACCACGACCGGGGTGCCGGAATCCAGGAGCAGGTCGAGCAGTTGCTGCTGTACGCCCGGCAGAGCGAGGGATTCGGCATCGCACCCTTCGCCGCTCGTGCCGCGCCCGAAGAGCCCTGCCCGGTCACCGAGGACCGCGATCACGAGGTCGGCCCCACGGGCGAGTTCGGCGGCCGCGGCGAATCCGTCCGTCGCCGTGCCGTCGACGTCCGCGCCCCGCGCGACCACGATCTCGCTCCCGGGGAACTCCGAGGCGATGGCCTCGTGCAGCGTCGGCAGACCGATGCCGGGCGGGACCTCCGGGTGACGCGAGCCCACGTGGACCGGGAAGGCGTAGCAGCCGAGTACCGCGGTCGGCTCCTCGGCGTGCGGGCCGATCAGCGCGATCCTTCGCGGCCGCCCAGGGGCGTCGGCGGACAGGGGCAGCGTGCCGTCGTTGTGCAGCAGGACGACGGCCTGTTCGGCGACCTCACGGGCCAGCGCGCGGTTGGCGTCCGGGTCGAGGTCGACCGAGCCGCGAACCGAGCCGGAATCCACGGTCTCCTCCGCAAGCTCGGCCAGGGCCGCGGGCCGCGGACTCCAGCCGGGGTCGAGCAGTCCGAGTTCTGCCTTCTGGACCAGCACGCGTCGTACGGCGCGGTCCACCAGCTCCTGCGGGACGTGGCCCGCGGTTACGGCTTCCAGGAGCGGTTCGCCGAAGGCCTTCACCGTCGGCAGTTCCACGTCCACACCCGCGGCGAGCGCCGCACCGGCGGCCTCCCCGAAGGTGCCGGCCACCCCATGGAGGGTCTTGAGGAACGCGATCCCGAAGTAGTCGGCCACCACGGTCCCGGTGAAGTCCCAGGTATCCCGCAGCAGTCCGGTCAGGAGCTCCTCGTCGGTGGCCGAGGGGATTCCGTCGGTGTCGGTGTAGGCATGCATCACCGACCGTGCACCGCCCTCGCGCAACGCCATTTCGAACGGCGGCAGTATCACGTCCGCGCGTTCACGCGCCCCCATGCCCACGGGCGCGAGATTGCGTCCGGCCCGGGAGGCCGAATAGCCGGCGAAGTGCTTGAGCGTGGCGACGAGTCCGGCCGCCTCCAGACCCTGCACGTACGCGGTGCCGATGGTCCCCACCAGATACGGGTCCTCGCCGATGGTCTCCTCCACCCGGCCCCAGCGTGCGTCGCGTACGACGTCGAGCACGGGGGCGAGGCCCTGATGGATGCCGACCGAGCGCAGGTCGCGGCCGATCGCTCCGGCCATCTCGCGGATGAGCGCGGGGTTGAAGGTGGCGCCCCACGACAGTGGGACCGGATAGGCGGTGGCGCCCCAGGCGGCGAAGCCCGCCAGGCACTCCTCGTGGGCGAGCGCGGGAATCCCGAAACGGTTGGCCGCGGCGATACGGCGCTGGGTGCGCGCCAGCGAGACGGCGCCGACGGCCGGGTCGACCGGCGCCGTGCCGAACGGCCGCGTCAACTGCCCCAGACCGTAGGGAAGAAGCGCGTCGAGATCGACCGGCTCCTCCATCTCGTGCTGGTGCGGGGCCACTTCACCGCCCTCGTCGCACGCTCCGACCCACACGCCGTAGAGCTGTCCGATCTTCTCCCGCAGGGTCATCTCCGCGATCAGTGCGTCGGCCCTGGTCGGCGCATCGAGCGAGGGGTCGCGCCACGGCGGCACGCCGCCCGGGGTTTCCGCGGCTCCGGTGGGAGCGCCCTGCCCAGCGGTGTTGTCCTGCACGGTCACGTTGTCGGTCACTTTCCTCCGACCCCCATCAGCCCTTGGACCAGGGCGCGGCGGGCGAACAGATAGACGAGCAGGATGGGGAGCATGGACAGGACCACGGCGGCGAGCATCCCGGGAATGTCGACCCCGTGTTCGGTCTGGAAGTCGTACAGACCCATGGTGATCACTTTGTTCTCCGCGGACTGGGTGAGGACCAGCGGGAAGAGGAAGCCGTTCCACGCCTGGAGCGCCGAGAAGACCACGACGGTCGACAGACCGCTCTTGGAGAGGGGGAGCACGAGCTGGAAGAACGTACGCAGAGGGGAGGCGCCGTCCACCGTCATCGCCTCGTACAGATCAGGTGTGATGTCCCGCATCACACCGGTGAGGATGAGCGCGCACACCGGCATCGCGAAGGCCGCCGTCGGCAGGATCACGCCGATGAGGTTGTCGTAGAGACCGGCCTCGCTGATCACGTAGAACATGGGGACGATCACGGCCTGCGAAGGGATCGCGAGGCCGAGCAGGAAGAGGCGGAAGACGGCGCCGGTGGTGCGGCCCTGGTTGCGGACGATCGCGTACGCGAGCGGCGGGATGAGCAGCAGCACGATGCCGACCACGGCCGCCGTGACGAGCACGGTGTTGAGGAAGTACTGCGCGAAACCCTCATTGAGGTCGTTGAGGTAGTTGTCGAGCGTGAACTCCTCGGGAAACGCCAGCGGTCCGTTCGCCGCGTACTGTGTCCGGCTCTGGAAGGTGGCGATCAGCATCACGTACAGCGGCAGGCCCACCAGGAAGAGCCACAGCAACGAGCCGAAACCCGCGAGATAGTTGGGGCGGCTCCGCATCACAGGCCCTCCTGGGTGCTGCGCATCTTGTCGTAGCCCGACAGCCTGACCATGACGAGAGAGATGACGGTGGCGACGGCGACGAGCAGCAGGGCGATGGCGGCGCCCGCGCCGAAGTCGAAGCTCTTGAAGGCCTTTTGGTACATGTAGTACGCGCTGATGGTGGTGTCCGTGCCAGGGCCGCCCTGGGTGAGGATCAGCACCGTGTCGAAGGTGGTCAGGCCGCCGACGACCATGAGGATCACCGAGGTGATGATGCTGTTGCGCAGCTGCGGCAGCGTGATGTGCAGGAACTGCCGGAAGCGGCCCGCGCCGTCGATCTCGGCCGCCTGGTAGAGAACGTGCGGGATCGCGCGTGCCGCGCCCTGGTAGATCAGCGTGTGCAGTGGGGTGAACTGCCAGGTGGCGACGAATACCAGGACGCCGATGGCGGTGGTCTGCTCGCCGAGGAGATTGCCGTCCCCGAAGAGCCAGGCGGCCTGCGAGGGCACACCGAAGTTGGGGTCGAGCACGGCACGCCACAGCACGGAGACGGCCGTGACGGAGAGCAGCAGCGGGACGAAGTAGATCGCGGTGAGGACGGCCCGGTTGCGCTGGCGGCCCGCGGCCCAGACGCCGAGCAGGATGCTGACGGGGGTCTGCACGGCGACGCCCAGCAAGGTCAGGAGCACGCTCAGCCAGAGGCTCTCCAGCATCACGGGGTCGTCGATGAGCTTGGTCCAGTTGTCGAAGCCGACGAACTCCGGCTCACCGATCCCGTCCCAGCCGGCGAACGACAGCACGACGAGCATGCCGAGCGGCACGAGGGCGAACAGTCCGAAGAACACGGCGGCGGGGGCCGCCCAGCCGAAGCCCGGGCGGCCCGTGGTGACAGTGGTCATGTCGGCGGGCTCAGGCCGTGGGCAGGGACTGCATCTGCCGGATGAAGGCATCCGCGTCGATCCGCCCGTTGAAGTACTGCTGTACGGCCGCGTGCAGCGTGGTCGTCGCGGAGGGCGGATAGGCCTGGTCCCAGGAGAGCTGGAACGACGGGGCCTCGGCGACGAGGTCGTACTGGAATTTCGAGTAGTCCGGGTTCGCTGCGGTGTCGAGGAAGTCCGGGGTGTTCGTGGTCGTGGGCAGGTTGCCGATGGCCAGATGCCCCTTCACGAACTCGTCCGAGTACATGAGCTTCAGGAAGTCGGCGACCGCTTCGGGGTGTTCGGTCTTCTTCAGGACGGAGTAGAAGTTGTTGACGTTGCCCGCGACGCCGGCCGGGTCGCCCTTGCCGCCGGGGACGGCCGGGAAGGCGCTGTAGCCGAGGTCCTTCTCGGCGAACTCGGGGAAGGCCTCCTGCAGCGTGGAGTACTCCCAGGACCCCATCAGTTCGAACGCGGCCTTGCCGGTGGCGAGCAGTGTCGGCGAGCCCTGGTCGGTGAACTTGACCGAGTCGAAGTTGGTGCCGAACGCGCCCGCGTCGACCAGGTCCTTGATCATGGAGAGGGCCTTCTTGCTGTCGGCGCTCTCCCACGCGCTCTTGTCCCCGTCGAGCGCGTTCCGGAACAACTCGGGCCCGGCCACGCGGTCGTAGAGGTACTGGTACCACATCTGCGTCGGCCACTTGTCGCCGCCGCCGAGAGCGATCGGTGTGACTCCCTTGTCCTTGAGCGGCCCGATCGCCGCGACCAGTTCGTCCCAGGTCTTCGGCGGGGTGACCCCGGCTTCGGCGAGGACCTTCTTGTTGTGGAACAGCAGCACGGGCTGGGTGCCGCGCATGGGTATGCCGTACGGCTTGCCGTCCACGACGGCGGCATCGAACACGGCGGGCAGGAACTTGTCCTTGAGTCCCGGGTCCTTGGCGATGAACTCGTCGAGCGGCATCAGCAGATCCGCCTCGACGAACGGCTTGATGGAGCCGCCGCCCCAGTTGAAGAAGACGTCGGGAGCCTGCTTGCCGTTGATGATCGTCTGCAGCTTGGCCTGGTAGTCGGCCCCCGGGATCGTGTCCAGGACGACCTTGACCTCGGAGTTCTTGTTGAAGGTCTCGACGAGCTGCTTCTCCACCTTGTTCGTCGCGTCGCCATAGACCAGGACGTGGATCTCGTCGGCGCCGCCGGCCGAGCCGGAGTTCCCGCCGCACGCGGACAGCGACAGCGTCATGGCCAGTACCACCCCGCCGATGACGGCGACCCGGGGGAGCCGTACGCGTAGCTTCATTGCTTCGCCTCTCGAAAAAGTTTCGGAGCTAGCCTCGAAAGTTCTCGTATCGGGAGGGAAGTTAGGTGGGGCGGAAGGGGCGGTCAACCCTCACTTCTGCAGTTATCAAAGCGTTACCCTGTTCCGGTAGTTGAGCGTGGCCTATGCTCCTCGCCATGCGCGATGACGAGGAGCTGGGGCGGATCACCTTGGCCCAGGTGGCCGAGAAGGCGGGAGTCTCCATCTCGACAGTTTCGAAGGTCCTCAATGGCCGCCAGGATGTGGCGGGCCCGACGAGGGACAAGGTGGAGCGGCTGCTGGAGGCCCACGCGTACCGGCGGACCACGAGAACCTCCAGGGAGGCGCCGCTCATCGAGATCGTCTTCCACGAACTGGACAGCATGTGGGCTCTGGAGCTGATACGCGGCGTGGAGAACGTCGCGAAGGCGAACCAGGCGAGCGTCGTACTGACCGAGAGCGGTACCCGGCATGCGCCGGGCCCCGAGTGGATCGAAGGGGTGCTGCAGCGTCGCCCCATGGGAGTGGTGCTGGTCTTCTCGGCGCTCCCCGCGGCCGTGAAGGAGCAACTGCGGGCCCGTTCCATCCCGTTCGTCATCATCGATCCGGCGGGGGACCCGGACCCCGACGTGCCGTCCGTGGGCTCCGCCAACTGGAACGGTGGCCTGGTTGCCACCCGCCACCTGATCGAACTGGGGCACCGGCGCATCGGCATCATCACCGGGCCCGACGACATGCTCTGCTCGTTGGCCCGGCTCGACGGCTTTCGGTCCGCCATGAGCATGGCGGGGCTGGACGTCAGTCCCGGTCTTGTCCACTTCGGTGACTTCCATGTGCAAGGCGGATTCGACGCGGCGGCGACGATGCTCGCCCTTCCGTCAGCCGAGCGCCCCACGGCGCTCTTCGCCGGCAGCGACCTCCAGGCCCTCGGCGTCCTGGAGGCGGCCCGCGTCGCAGGGCTGCGGGTGCCGCACGACCTCTCGGTGGTCGGCTACGACGACGTCCAGGTCGCCCGCTGGTCGAGCCCCGCGCTGACCACCGTCCACCAGCCGCTGCGGCAGATGGCCGAGGAGGCCACCCAGATGCTGCTGCGGCTGCGCGATGACCAGTCGGCGTCGACCCGTCTGGAACTGGCGACGAGCCTGATCGTCCGCAAGAGCACGGCTGCGCCGCACGGGGAGTGATGGCGTGGCGGTGGCCGCCCCTTGCTCGATGTATCGAAATTCGATAGATTTCCATCGGATATCGATGAGGGGTTGAGGAATGGGACAGCTGACCGTGCGCGCACTGCGCGCCGTGCTCATGGTGGTGCTCACCGGCACCGTGTTCGTCCAGGGTCTGATGCTGTGGGTCCTGATCAGCGGGAACGATCCGGAGGACGGGTCGATGCCGCTCACGCCGCTGCGCGTGATCACCATCCTGGGGATCGGGACGGTTCAGGTCGCCGTGGTCTGCGTGTGGCGACTGGTGACGATGGTGCGGCGGGGGACCGTGTTCTCCGACGCCGCCTTCCGGTACGTGGACGGCATCATCGGCGCGATCGTCGCGGCCGCTCTGGTGTGGTTCACGGTCACCGCCGTCAATGCGCCCGGCCAACGTGAGGATCCGGGCGTCACGCTCATCATGGCCGGGATCGGCGTGGGCATCCTGGGTGTCGCGCTCATCGTGCTCGTCCTGCGGATGCTGCTTGCGCAGGCGGTGGCCCGCGACGCCGAAGCGGGCCGGATGCAGGCCGAGCTGAACGAGGTGATCTGATGCCGATCGCCGTCGACATCGACGTGATGCTGGCCAGGCGGAAGATGTCCGTGGGCGAGCTCGCCGACCGCGTGGGCATCACCCCCGCCAACCTGGCGGTGCTCAAGAACGGCCGCGCCAAGGCGGTGCGCTTCACGACGCTCGCCGCCCTCTGTGAGGTACTCGAATGCCAGCCGGGCGATCTGCTGCGCTGGGAGGCGGAGGGGCATGCAGATGCTCGGGCGGAGGGGCAGGCACAGGTGGCGGAAGAGATCGCGTACGACGCGTAGGGCGCCGTCAAGTGAGAGAGGCGGACCGCCGCCGGCCCGGGATCAGCCGGCGGCGTTCGGTACCGGGAACAGCATGCAGCTGCTGGTCGCATGCGCCAGCAGACGGTCGCCCTCGTCCATCAGCTGGGCCTGGGCGAGGGCCGTCTGGCGGCCGCGGCTGATGATCGTGCCGATGGCGCGGATCCGGCCCGTGTCCACGGTGATCCGCTTCAGGAACTTCACCGTGAGGTCGAGCGAGGTGTAGCCCATGCCCGGCGGGAGCGTGGACTGCACGGCGCAGCCCGCCGCCGAGTCGAGCAGTGTGGCGTAGACGCCGCCGTGGACGCTGCCGATGGGGTTGTAGTGCTCCTCGCCCGGCGTCATCGAGAAGACCACCCTGCCTTCGTCCACCTCGTCGAGGGTGAAGTCGAGCGTGGCCGAGATGGGGGCGGCGGGCAGCTGTCGTTTCTGGACGGAGCGCAGGAAGTCCACGCCCGAGGCGGTGCCCACGGCGGCGGCGGTGATCGAGGGGTCGCCCCACTCGTAGGTGCGTACGCGTCCCATGTGCTGGCATCCCTCCGGCTGGCTTCGTCAGCTGAAGCTAGCCGGAGGCTCCGCTGGCTGTCAAAGGTGAAGCCAGCCTCTAAGGTGGAGGCATGGAGTTCGTCGAGACCAGCACGGAGAACTGTCCCGTCCAGCGCACGCTCGAACTGGTCGGCGAGAAGTGGACGCTCCTGGTCCTGCGGGACGCCGCGAACGGCGTGCGGCGCTTCGATGACTTCCGGCGGCACATCGGGCTGTCGGAGGCCGTCCTGAGCGACCGGCTGCGCAAGCTGACCACGGTCGGCATTCTGCGCGCCGTCCCCTACCGGGACCCGGGAACCCGCACCCGCAACGAGTACCGCATGACCCGCAAGGGGTGGGACCTGTGGCCCGTACTCGTCGCGCTGAAGCAGTGGGGTGACACCCATGCGCCCGATCCCGAGGGCCCCGTCCTCGATCTGCGCCACACGGAGTGCGGAAGCCCCGTACGCGTAATCGTCGAGTGCACGGCCGAGCAGGAGACCCTCGACCCCGCGCAGGTCATCGCACGCCCGGGTCCCGGAGCCCGCCGTCGCGCGTGACGGCTGACGCATGATGGAGGGCGACCACCGGTGCGCCCGTCGCGGGGCACCGGCCCTTGTCACAGGAGGACTTCTTCGTGAACGACTGGCCCTTGACGCTCATGGCCGTGCACGCCCACCCCGACGACGAAGCCACCGGAACCGGAGGTGTCCTCGCGCAGTACGCGGCGGAGGGCATCCGCACCGTGCTCGTGACGTGCACGGACGGCGGCTGCGGCGACGGCCCCGGGGGCGTGAAGCCGGGTGACCCCGGGCACGACCCGGCGGCCATCGCACGGATGCGGCGGCAGGAACTGGAGGCGAGCTGCGAGATCCTGAAGATCGGCCATCTGGAGACCCTGGACTACGCCGACTCCGGAATGATGGGCTGGGCGACCAACGACGCCCCCGACGCCTTCTGGCAGACACCGGTGGAAGAGGGCGCTTCCCGCCTCGCCGCACTCATGCGGCGCTACCGTCCCGATGTCGTCGTCACCTACGACGAGAACGGCTTCTACGGGCACCCCGACCACATTCAGGCGCACCGCATCACGATGGCGGCACTCGAGCTGATCGACGAGACACCGAAGGTGTACTGGACGACCATGCCGCGCTCGGCGATGCAGCGGTTCGGCGAGGTCATGCGCGAGTTCGCCGGGGACATGCCGGAGCCGGACCCCGAGGAGGCCGCCGCGCTGGCCGAGATCGGACTGCCCGACGAGGAGATCACCACCTGGGTCGACATCACCGAGTTCGGCGGCCAGAAGTTCGACGCCCTGGCCGCGCACGCCAGCCAGGGCGAGAACATCTTCTTCCTCCAGATGGGCCGGGAGAAGTTCACCGAGCTGATGGGCGTCGAGACCTTCGTCCGCGTACGGGACACCACGGACGCGGACCTTCCCGAGACCGACCTCTTCGCCGGGCTGCGCTGATGAACTGAAGGGGTGGGACAGGGCAGAAGGGCTTACCTTCTGCATAAGAGGTGTGAACATGTCGTGGTCGGAGCGGCTGCAAACGCTGCGCGCCGGCGCCGAACGGCGCCTTCCCGTACTGACGGAGCTGATCGACCGCTTGATGTCGGGGCAGCTGCTCGACTCCGCGACCCGCCTCGCCGCACAGGCCTTCCTGGCCTCCGTGCCCCTGCTCTTCGCCGTCGCGGCCTTCGCACCGCACGGCATGCAGACGCAGCTGCAGGAATCGGTGCGGGCGATGTTCGGCCTGACCGGACCTGCCGACGGCCAGTTGCGTCAGGTGATCGACCCGTCGGGCAACGGTGAGCTGCGCGAGACGACCGGGATCATCGGTCTGCTGGTGGTCCTGGGCTCGGCGACAAGCTTCAGCCGGGCCATGGTCCGCGTATGCGAGCGGGCCTGGGGGCTGCCCAAGGCGAGTTCACGGATCACCGCGTGGCGTTGGGTCGTCTGGCTGCTCGCGCTGGTCCTGTTCGTCTTCCTGCAGGGGCCGATCCGCGGCGGCCTCGGCGCGGGCGCGGTGGTCGGCATCCCGCTCTACTTCGCGCTGAGCAGCGCGGTGTGGCTCTGGACCCAGCGCCTGCTCCTCGCCTCACGCATCGACTGGCTGCCGCTTCTGCCCGGCGCATTGCTGGCGGGAGCGGCGACCAGCGCCCTTGCACTCAGCGCCCGCGTCTACATGCCGCTGGCACTCAACCGGGCGCTGAACGAGTACGGCTCCCTGGGCCTCGTCCTGGCCATGCTGTCCTGGCTGATCGTCCTGTGCACGGCCGTCACGTTCGCGCTGACCGTGGGGGCGGTGCTGGCGCAGGCGCCGCCGCTGAACCGGTACCTGATGCGCGAGCGGCAACCGGATCCGGCTTGAGGCGACGTTCGGCGGCCTGCTCCTGTCCTGGCACGTGAGCACCGCCGCCGGCACGAACCCGCCACGGCCCTCATTTGTCAACGGCATTGACCAACCGTCGGTCCCTCTCTACCTTGCTCCGTCGAAGCGCTTCGATCTCTTTCATCGAATCGATTCGACGACGCTTCAGCGCACCCTCCCAGCCGTTCCCACCCTCCTGGAGGCAGTCGATGTTGAAGGCACGGAGAAGGAGGCGCCTCCTGGCGGCCGCCCTGGCCGGGATGCTGTCGATGAGCACGCTCGCCGCGTGCGGCGACGACGCGGGCGACGGGGGTTCGGGCAAGACACTCCGGCTGTGGCATTACGAGGCTCCCGAGAGCGCGATGGGCAAGGCGTGGGACGAGGCCATCGCGGAGTTCAAGAAGAAGCATCCCGACGTCAAGGTCGAATTCGAGGCGAAGGGCTTCGAGCAGATCCAGAAGACCGCCCCTCAGGTCCTGAACTCCGACCAGGCGCCCGACCTGCTGGAGTACAACAAGGGCAACGCCACCACCGGGCAGTTGTCCAAGCAGGGGCTCCTGACCGATCTGAGCGACGTGGCCGAGGAGCGCGGCTGGGACAAGGCGATCCCGCCGACCGTCGCCGTCACCAGCCGGTACGACAAGGGCGTGATGGGCTCGGGTGCCTGGTACGGGGTGCCCAACTACGCCGAGTACACCCTGGTCTACTACAACAAGGATCTCTTCGCCGAGCACGACGTCGAAGTACCCACCAGCGTCGACGAGTTGGAGCAGGCGCTGGCCACCTTCAAGGAGGCGGGCCTCACCCCGTTCGCGAACGGCGGGGCCGAGTACATAGCGCAGCAGTACGTGTACCAGCTGGCGCTCTCGCAGGCCGACCGTGCCTGGGTCGAGTCGTTCCAGATGAAGGGCGAGACGGACTTCTCCGACGCCGCGTGGACCTACGCCGCCGAGACCTTCGCCGAATGGGTCGACAAGGGGTACATCGCCAAGAGCTCCAGCGGCGTGAAGGCCGAGGACGCCGGCGTCTCCTTCATGCAGGGCAAGCACCCGCTGTTCTTCTCCGGCAGCTGGTGGTTCGGCCGCTTCGGCACCGAGATCAAGAAGTTCGACTGGGACACCTTCATGTGGCCCGGAAGCGACATGACCCTCGGCTCCGGCGGCAACCTCTGGGTGGTGCCCGAAGGCGCCGAGAACAAGGAACTCGCCTACGACTTCATCGACATCACGATGAAGAAGCAGAGCCAGAACACCCTGGGCAACGCGGGCGGCGTCCCGGTCGCCGGGGACCCTGCGGCCATCACCGACGAGCGGTCCAAGAAGCTGATCGAGCAGTTCGACACCCTGGCCGGCAACGACGGCCTCGCGTTCTACCCCGACTGGCCCGCCAACGGCTTCTACGACAGCCTCACCTCCGAGGTCCAGAAGCTCATCACCCAGAGCGCCGAGCCCGCCGACGTACTGAAGTCGCTGCAGGCCGAGTACGACGAAAACGTGCTCAAGTAATGAACGCCGTCCTCACCAAGACGGCGTCCGGCGGCGGCGGGAACCGCACCGTCCCCCGCCGGCGCCGGACCGGAAACGGGCGCTCCAGGAACGAGGGTTCGTACGCCCTGTACCTGCTGCCCGGCGCACTGGCGTTCCTCGTCGTCATCATCGTCCCGTTCCTCATGAACACCGGGATCAGCTTCACGCAGTGGTCCGGAGTCGGCACCCCGGAGTTCACCGGGCTCGACAACTACGAGAAGCTGCTCGGCGACGAGGACTTCTGGGAGTCCTTCCGGCACAGCCTGGCCATGGTCGTGGCGATGGCGCTGCTGCCCACCGCCCTCGGACTCGTCCTCGCCTCCGCCCTGTTCGACGTCGTCGCCAGGCATGCGGGCAGCCGGTGGGCGGCCGCGCTGCGCGCCTGCTTCTACCTGCCGCAAGTGCTCCCGATCGCGGTGGCGGGCATCGTGTGGAGCTGGATCCTCGCGCCCGAGAACGGTTCGCTCAACGACCTGCTCGGCGCGCTCGGCCTCGACGCACTCGAGCAGGACTGGCTCGGCGACCCCGACTGGGCGCTGTACAGCGTCATGGCCGTCATGGTGTGGGTGCAGATCGGCTTTCCGCTGGTCATCTTCATGTCCGGACTGCAGCGCCTCGACCCGGCCCTGCACGAGGCGGCGGAGCTGGACGGAGCCGGCTGGTGGCAGCGCTTCTGGCACGTGACGCTGCCCCAACTGCGGCCCGAGATCGCCGTGGTGCTGCTGTGGTGCACCATCGCCGCCCTGAAGGTCTTCGGCATGGTGTACGTCCTGACCGGTGGCGGTCCCGGCGGCTCCACGAACGTTCCGTCGTACTTCGCCTACCAGAACTTCTTCGAGAACTTCCAGGCCTCGTACGGCGCCGCGATCTCCACCGTCCTGACCATTCTCATCATGGTGCTGGCCGTCCTCGCGCTGCGCCTGCAGACCAAGGCGGAGGACGAGACCGGATGACCGCCGTCAAGAAATACCCCGTGCTCGCCGCCCTCGTGCTCGGCGCGCTCTTCATGGTGCTGCCGTTCCTGGTGGTGCTGATGAACGCCGTGAAATCGCCTGATGAGTACTCCTCCGATGGGCCCCTGAGCCTGCCGGACGGCCTGTACCTGGACGGCCTGACCGAGTTCTGGGAACGCGTCGACTTCGGCGAGAAGCTGTGGAACTCCCTGCTCATCTCCGGCTCGGTGGCGCTGCTCGCCGTCGTCCTGTCGCTGTTCAGCGCGTACGCCATCGGCATCGGCCGGATCAAGGGGCGCCCCTGGGTGCTGGCCTTCTTCGTCCTGGCGAACATGCTGCCGCAGGAAGCCCTGGTCTACCCCGTCTACTACCTCTCCAAGGAAGCCGGGCTCTACGACACAAGGCTCAGCGTGATCATCGTCTTCACCGTGATCCAGTCGGCCTTCGGTACCTATCTGCTCGCTTCGGTGCTCTCCGGCTTCCCGCGCGAGATCATCGAGGCCGCCCGCATCGACGGGGCCACCAAATGGCAGGTGCTGTGGCGGGTCGTGGTGCCGGTCAGCCGGCCCACCATCGGCGTCCTGATGGTGCTGTTCTTCATCTGGACGTGGAACGAGTTCCTGCTGCCGCTGGTCATGCTCGTCTCCGACGACGTCCAGACGGTCTCCGTCGCCCTCGGCGTCCTGCAGGGCCAGCGCGACATGGACGCCACGATGACCAACGCCGCCGCGCTCCTGGGCGTCCTGCCCGCCCTCGCCTTCTTCCTCGTCTTCCAGCGGACGCTGACCCGCGGCATCGCCGTGGGCGCCGTCAAATGACCCCGAGAGGCAGCCGCATGAAGTTCACCGACGGCTACTGGATGCTGCGCGACGGCGTGAGCGCCGCGCACCCGGTGGAAGTCCTCGACGTGACCGGCACGGACGCGGGCACCCTCGAGATCCACGCGCCCACCCAGCCCATCCGGCACCGCGGCGATCTCCTGAAAGGGCCGGTCATGACCGTGTCGTGTCATTCACCGCTGCCCGATGTGATCGGCGTGACGCTCACCCACTTCGACGGCGAGGTCGACCGCGGCCCGCACTTCGCCCTCGCCGGCAGCGAGGGCCACGCGCAGGTCGCCTACGACGACGACCACGCCCTTCTCATCTCCGGCAGTCTCGCACTGCGGGTGGCCCGCACCGGACCGTGGCAGCTCGACTTCCTGACCTCCGACGGGCTCCGGCCGCTCACGTCGTCCGGGCCGAAGGCCATGGGCATCATGCAGACGGACGGCGGCCGGCACTACCTGCGCGAGCAGCTGAGCCTCGCGGTGGGCACGAGCGTCTACGGTCTCGGCGAACGGTTCGGGCCGCTGGTCAAGAACGGCCAGGTGGTCGACATCTGGAACGCCGACGGCGGCACGGCCACCGAACAGGCCTACAAGAACGTCCCGTTCTACCTGACGGACGCCGGATACGGCGTCTTCGTCGACCACCCGGGCCGGGTCTCCCTCGAAGTCGGCTCGGAGGCGGTCTCGCGCGTGCAGTTCAGCGTGGAGGACCAGGCGCTGACGTACTACGTCATCCACGGCCCGACTCCGAAGGAGATCCTGCGCAAGTACACCGAGCTCACCGGACGTCCCGCGCTGCCGCCGGCCTGGTCGTTCGGCCTGTGGCTCTCCACCTCGTTCACCACCTCGTACGACGAGGAGACGGTGACCTCCTTCATCGACGGTATGGCGCAGCGCGAACTGCCGCTGTCCGTCTTCCACTTCGACTGCTTCTGGATGCGCGAGTTCAACTGGTGCGACTTCCGGTGGGACCCGCGCGTCTTCCCCGACCCGGCCGGCATGCTCGCCCGGCTGAAGGAGAAGGGCCTGCGGATCTGCGTATGGATCAATCCGTACATCGCGCAGCGCTCACCGCTCTTCGCCGAGGGCCGCGAGGGCGGATACCTCCTGAAGAAGCCGGACGGCGGCGTGTGGCAGTGGGACCTGTGGCAGCCGGGCATGGCGCTCGTCGACTTCACCAGCCCGGAGGCCCGCGCCTGGTACGCCTCCAAGCTGGAGGCGCTCCTGGAGATGGGCGTGGACTGCTTCAAGACGGACTTCGGCGAGCGCGTGCCCACCGACGTGGTCTATTTCGACGGCTCGGACCCCGAGCGGATGCACAACTATTACACCTACCTCTACAACCGGACCGTGTTCGACGTCCTCACCAAGCACCGAGGCGAGGGCGAGGCCGTGGTCTTCGCGCGCTCGGCGACCGCAGGGAGCCAGCAGTTCCCGGTGCACTGGGGCGGTGACTGCGAATCGACGTACGAGGCGATGGCCGAGTCGCTGCGCGGCGGGCTCTCGCTCGGCCTTTCGGGCTTCGGCTACTGGAGCCATGACATCGGCGGGTTCGAAGGCACGCCGTCGCCGGCCCTGTTCAAACGGTGGATCGCCTTCGGTCTGCTGTCCTCGCACTCCCGGCTGCACGGCTCGTCGTCGTACCGCGTGCCCTGGCTGTTCGACGAGGAGGCGGTGGACGTCCTGCGGGTCTTCACCCGGCTCAAGATGCGCCTCATGCCCTACCTCGACGCGGTCTCCCGCCAGGCGCACACCGAGGGGGTGCCGATGATGCGGGCGATGGTGCTCGAGTTCCCGGACGACCCGGCGTGCACGCATCTGGAGCGCCAGTACATGCTGGGACCGGACCTGCTGGTGGCTCCGGTGTTCTCGGACGCGGGCGACGTCTCGTACTACGTACCGGAGGGCACCTGGACCCATCTGCTGACCGGCGAGGAGGTGCAGGGGCCGCGGTGGGTGAAGGAGCGCCACGGCTTCGACAGCGCACCGGTCCTGGTGCGCCCGGGCGCGGTGCTGCCGGTCGGATCCGTCGAGGACCGGCCGGACTACGCCTACGCGGACGATGTCACGCTGCACGCGTACGGGCTGCGCGACGGCGACCGCGTCGACCTGAGTGTGGGCGGCGTCGGCTACACCGTGGTCCGTGAAGGCGACACGGTGCGGGCCGTGACGAGCGACGCAGGCCTTCCCTGGACGCTCCGGCTCGTCGGCGGCCCCACGGTCCGCGCCGGGGACGGGTCCGGGGTGATCGTGGCGGAGATCGGCTAGAACAGGTCTGTCGGACGTGCGGTCCAGGGGGAGTTGATGGTCAAGATCACCGATGTGGCCCGGCACGCCGGGGTGTCGCCGAGCACCGTCTCGTACGCGCTCAGCGGCAAGCGGCCGATCTCCGAGGAGACCCGGCAGCGCATCGAAGCCAGCATCCTTGCGCTCGGCTACCGGCCGCACGCGGGCGCCCGTGCCTTGGCGAGCAGCAGGTCCAACGTGCTGGCCCTGGTCGTGCCGTTCCGCAGCGGGATGCATGTGCCCGTCGTCATGCAGTTCGCCGTGTCGGTGGTGACCGCGGCGCGCCGGCACGACCACGACGTGCTGCTGCTCACCCAGGAGGAAGGCGAGGAGGGGCTGCGGCGCGTCGCGGACACGGCGCTGGTCGATGCGCTGATCGTCATGGACGTACAGATGCGGGACGCGCGGCTGCCGCTGCTGCGGGCCCTTGACCGGCCGAGTGTCCTGATCGGGTTCCCCGCCGAACCGGCCGGACTCACCTGCATCGACCTCGACTTCGAGGCGGCGGGCGCGGCGTGCGTACGGCATCTCGCCGAGCTCGGCCACCGATGCGTGGCGCTCGTCGGATCGCCGCCCGAGGTGTACCTGCGCGGTACGGGCTTCGCGCAGCGCGTCGCCCGCGGGTTCACCGCCGCGGCCGACGAACGCGGACTCACGTCGACGATCCACCCGTGCGGTGCGACCCAGGCCGAGGCCCGGGACATCGCACGGCGGCTGCTCGGCGAACACCCCGAGCTGACCGGGCTCGTGGTGCACAACGAACCCCTGGTGCAGCCGCTGATCGAGGCGTTCCAGGAGATCGGGCTGCGCGTGCCCGAGGACCTGTCGCTCGTGGCCATCTGCCCCGACGAGCAGGCCGAGCAGGCGCCGGTCCCCGTCACTTCCGTGGCGGTGCCCTCCGCGGAGATCGGTACGGAAGCGGTGGAACTGCTCATGCACAAGCTCGACCGCAGGTCCGTGCCCGAGGCCACGTTGCTGCCGCCGCGCCTGACCCGGCGCGCGACGACGGTGCCGCGCGGCAGTACCCGCTGAGCACGCACTTTTCCCTGCGTACGGAAACACCGGAAGCCCGGCCCGAGCGATGGCCGGGGCCGAGTACGACCCATGGCCGGATCCCAGACCGGCCCCGCCCTCACAGTCGAAGCGATTCGACTGGACCGGAAGGAGTCACGTACGTGAGACGCAGAACCATCCTGACCGTTCCCGTGGCCGCCGCACTGGCCGCCGCCGTCGCCCGGCCCGCGGCAGCCGCCGCCCCGGCCGCCACCGCGGCGGCCGCGGCGCTCGCCGGCCGGGTCGAGGAACTGCTCGGCAAGCTGACCCTGGACGAGAAGATCTCGCTCCTGCACCAGTGGCAGCCGGCGATACCGCGGCTCGGCATCAAGGCGTTCCGCACCGGCACCGAAGCCCTGCACGGTCTTGCCTGGCTGGGCCCGGCCACCGTCTTCCCGCAGGCGATCGGACTCGCCTCGACCTGGAACCCGGACCTCATCGAGGAGGTCGGCTCCGCCGTCGGCGACGAGGTGCGGGGCCTGCAGCACGAACAGCCGCGCGGCTGGGGCCTGAACGTCTGGTCCCCCACGGTCCAGCTGCTGCGCGACCCGCGATGGGGCCGCAATGAGGAGGGGTACTCCGAGGACCCGTACCTGACGGGCGTCATGTCGACCGCGTACGCGCGAGGCCTGAGCGGCGGCGATCCCGACCATCTGAAGACGGCCCCGCTGGTCAAGCACTACCTGGCGAACAACAACGAGATCAGACGCGACCAGACGTCCTCCGATCTGCGGCCGCGCGTGTACAAGGAGTACGAGGAACCGGCGTACAAGGCGGCCATCGCGGCCGACGTGGCGTGCGGGGTCATGACGGCGTACAACCTGGTCAACGGCCGCCCCTGCACGGTCACCGATCTCAACGGCTCGGTGCGCACCTGGACCGACCGGGCGCTGCTGAACGTCACCGACGCCTGGGCGCCCAACAACCTGCCCGCGACAGGCTCGCAGAAATACTTCGGCACGCTTGCCGAGGCCGACGCCGCCATTCTCAAGGCGGGCCTCGACAGCTTCACCACCGACGACGCGGACCCCTCGAACACCGTCGCCGCGATCAACACGGCGCTCAAGGAGGGTCTGCTGGAGGAATCCGACGTCGACACCGCCGTCCGCCACATCCTCGACATCCGTTTCCGGCTCGGCGAGTTCGACGAGGACGGCGGTCCCTACGGCCACATCGACCGCTCCGTGATCGACAGCCCGCAGCACCGGCGTCTGGCACGCCGCGCCGCCACCGAGGCCGTCGTGCTCCTCAAGAACGACGCCGGAGCCCTGCCGCTCGACGCCCGCAGGCTGCGGAAGGTCGCGGTCGTCGGCCCGCTCGCGGACACCCTCTACGCGGACTGGTACTCCGGCGAACTGCCCTACAGGGTCACGCCGTTGGCAGGCATCACGAAGCGGCTGGGCCCCGGCGCGACCGTCACCGCGAGCGAGGGCGTCGACCGGATCACCCTGCGGAACGCGGCCACCGGCGCGTACATCACGGCGGGCGAGGGCCCGGCGGGGGCGGCGCTCGAGGAGACCGCCGGTGAACCCGGCGAGAGGCAGCACTTCGACGTCTTCGGCTGGGGCCAGGGCGTGCTCACCCTGAGGGCGGCCGTCAACGGCAAGGTCGTCGGCATGCGCGACCCCGACGGCGGCGGCTACCAGTTCTTCAACGACCAGGAGCAGCCCAACGGCTGGTTCGTCTCCCAGCTGTTCAAGCTGGAGGAGCAGAACGACGACACCGTCCTGCTGCGGTACTCCGGTTACGAGAACTGGCTGGGCGACAACGTGTACCTGCACGCCCGCGCCGAGGACGGCACCTTGGTGCTCGGTTCCGCGGCCGATGCGAGCCGCTACACCCGGGACGTGGTGCGCGACGGCACGAAGGAGGCGGTCGCGGCGGCCCGGGACGCGGACACCACCATCGTCGTGGTCGGCTCCATGCCCTTCATCAACTCCCGCGAGACCGACGACCGTGAGGAGATGGGTCTCGCCGAGAACCAGTCGGCCCTGATCAAGGCGGTGCTCGCGGCCAACCCGGACACCGTGGTCGTGGTCGAGAACAGCTATCCCACCACCCTCGCCTGGGAGCAGGAGCATGTCCCGGCGATCGTCTGGACGACCCACGCGGGCCAGGAGACGGGCACGGCACTGGCCGAGGTCCTGTTCGGCGACGCCGACCCGTCCGGGCGGCTGACCCAGACCTGGTACCGGTCGGAGGACGACCTGCCCTCCATCCTGGAGTACGACACCATCAAGTACGACCGCACCTATCAGTACTTCAGAGGCGAGGTGCTCTACCCCTTCGGGCACGGCCTGTCCTACACCTCCTTCCGGTACGGCCGGCCGAAGGCGGTCCGTGCCGGCATCGAGGTGGCGGTCACCAACACCGGGCGCCGCACCGGCACCGAGGTCGTCCAGCTCTACACCCGCCAGCGCAGCTCGCGCGTCAAGCAGCCGCTGAAGAAGCTGCAGGCGTTCCGCAAGGTGACGCTCAAGCCGGGTGAGACGCGCACGGTGTCGCTCCCGCTGTCACGGGACGCCCTGGCGCACTGGGACGTCACCCGCTCCCGGTGGGTGGTGGAGCGCAGTGCGTACGACGTCATGGTCGGCTCCTCGGCGGGCGCCATCCATGGTCGTACGACCCTGGACGTGCAGGGCGAGACGGTACCGCCGCGTGATATGTCGCTTGCGACGCGCGCGGAGAACTTCGACGACTACGAAGGGGTACGGCTGGTCGACGAGACGAAACCGCGGGGCACCGCGGTCGGTGCCGAATCCTCCGGAGCCTGGCTCCTTTTCGCCGACGCCGACCTGCGCTCGGGTGCACGGCGCCTGACGGCGAGGGTCGCCAAGGAGACATCGGGGGACGGCGTGATCGAGGTGCGGCTGGGCGCGCCGGACGGCCGGCTCGCGGGCCGGGTGACCGTCCCGAGCACCGGCTCGCGGTACACGTACACGGACGTCACGGCTTCCCTCACGGGCGCCACCCGACGCCAGGACGTCTACCTGGTGCTCGGCGAAGGGCTGAGGATCGCCGACTTCTCTCTTCGCTGAGGAAGGTGCCGGTCAAGTACCGTTGATCACTTGAGAGTTCGGCACTGTGCAACGGGGGCGCGCTTTGGCGCGGGAAGAGTGGGAGCAGTTGAAGGCCGCCGCGGCCGAGCGGCACGCGGCCGCGGCGGCAGTTCGCATCTGCTGACCGAGCCGGTGGGCTGCTCACAGGGTGCAGGCCGACAGGGCAGGGGTGTCGCGGGTGCGGATGCCGGGCAGCCAGGCGTGCCCTGAGCCGACGCTGTCGAGACGGACTCGGTACCAGCGGGTGCTCTTCGTGCCGATCTCGTCGACGACCTCGTCGCCTTCGTGCAGGACGCAGTCGGCCTTCAACTCCTCGCCGTGCCACACCCGTTGGGCCACCACGTTGCGGGCGTCGTAGTTGCGCCGTGGATCGACCGCCAGGCCGATGCTGCAGCCCGGAGCCCTGTCGCTGCGGGTGCGGCAGCGATCCTCGACGTTGAACACCCGTACAACGGCGGTCGATCCGCTGTCCTGCGACGGGCCGCCCGCCTGCCCGGAGGCGCCCGGCCGGTCGCCGCTCAGCACGGCGAGCACGAGGGCGCCGGTCGCCGCGAGGCCGGTGGCCGTGAGGATCGTGAACCTGTGACGGTGCCACCGGGGCGGGCGGCCGCCAGGGTCCGAGGGCGGCGCGGCAGGCGGTGTCGAGTCCGACGACGCGACGGGTGCTGTCGCATCCGAGGACTCCGCCGACGCTGCCGTGAGGGGCTCCTCGTCGGCCACGGCCGCAGGCGTCGTACCGGACGTGTCCGGCAATCGTGCGGCATCGGCGAGAGCCCACAGCCGGTGCAGCTCCCGCAGTTCCGCACTGCTCGCGCCGCAGGCCTGGCCCAGTGCGTGCACCACGCCGTAGCCGGGGGCAATCTTGCTGCCGGAACAGTAGCGGTGCACGCTCGAACTGCTGATTCCGGTCCGCCTGGCGACCTCTTCGAAGCTGATCCCGGCACGCGCTTTGAGCGCCCGGAGCCGGGCGGCCAACCGTTCGGCTTCGTTGGACTGCACGACGTGACCTCGCACGCTCACCCGGCGGGCCGGCGCAGTACCCCTGCCGTTCGGCATCCCACCCGCATCCCAGCGGGGCGGCAGGACCGCAGGCCGCGGCCGGCAACTCAGCCCACCGTCCCATCTCGCCGTGTTCTCTTGCAAGGCTGCCCGGCTGCTCGCGAGCGTTGCTGCTGCGGGGGGAAACGGCATGCGCCGAGAGGGATCCGGTGGACCGGAAAGCTCCGCAGAGCAAGGAACAGCACAACCACGGGGAAGGATCAGCAATGCGAAAGAGCAGCATGTTCGGCGGACTTGCCGCCGCGGCGGTCGGAGTCATGGCGTTCACGGGCCCGGCCGGTGCGCAGGCGGCATCGGAGACCGGCGAGGCCGGCGCTCTCGCCTGCGGCAGGGGGAAGGTGTTCCTCGACGGGATCCGGGCTCTCGACGTGCTCGAAGAGGGCGAGCGCGACGAGGTCTACATCCGGAACCAGAACGGCGTGAAGATCTGTCCGAAGACCGCCGACTACGTGTCGATGGCCGAGGGCCAGCGGGTCGAGGTCGACAAGTGCGTCCCGGTCGGCACCACGCTCCGGCTCTGGGGCGATGACGGGCCCCTCAATCCCGATGACTTCATGGGGATCGCCAGGGTCTTCAGCGAGTCGACCGCCAACAAGTTCTTCGACAACGGCTCCAGCCTCTACAGGCTCGGGATGGTCGCCTGACCTCGCCCTCCCACGCCGGAGCGCATGCGTCTGCGTACGGATCCCGCGGCCCCGGAGCGCCGGCGACACGGGAGGGCTCCGGCCTCAGTGGCAGTGACCGGGGCCGGTCGCCGGACCTGTGCCGGTCGCAGGTCCGGTGCCGGTGGCGCTCAGGTCGTCGGAGCAGCCGGCGTCCACGCGCGGCCACTGTGCCGTCGGGCGCCCACCCGGCCACTTCCACAGGGACGGCCAGTCGGGAGCCCCGCCCCGGGTCCGCGTGGCCTGGCCCAGGCGCGGCCAGTCCGCCGGTGAGTCCTCCCACTCCTCCTGCCGCCCGAACGCCGTGAGGTCCATGAGCGCGTAGCTGTAGTCCACCGCCTCCGCCCCTCGACGCTTGGTCCAGTACGTCTCGAAGACACGGTCGCCGTCGCGCAGGTAGCACACCAGATGGAACAAACCGTGCTCCCGGCCGACAAGAAGCGCGTCGAGCGAGGGCTGGGCGGAGTACCACGGCATCGACCAGCCCATGAAGGAGCGGTAGCGCAGGCTCTCGTCGTACGAGGTCTGCGCGTCACCGAACCCGTAGGCCGTGTTCCGCCCCTGGCAGAGCACGGCGAAGGTGATGTCGCGGGAGTGCAGATAGGACAGCTCGCCCACGTGACTCATCACCCAGGTACAGCCTTCGCACTGCTCCGCGGCCGGCCGGCCGGGCCACCACATGAAGTAGTAGGCGATCAGCTGACGTCGCCCTTCGAACGCGTCCAGAAGTGTCATGGGGCCCTGCGGCCCCAGCAACAAGCTGTCCGCGGCCACCTCGACCATCGGGAGCCTGCGACGCGCGGCCGCAAGCGCGTCCCCTTCGCGGGTGTGCGCCTTCTCCCTCGACCGCAACCCTTCCAACTGCTCCTCGAAGGCCGCACGGTCGACGACCGGCGGCTGCGCATTCCTCGGCTTCTCCGACATCAGCGGCTCCTACGATCGCGTCGCTGCGACTACGGGTCGCTCCTCGGCACCTTAGTCACCGGCGTGCAATACGGCTGGAAGGCCGGGCCCCCGTGCCTGCACGGTCCGCGTGTGCTGCCTACGTGTTTGCTCGGCATCAAGGCGTGGCGTGAGCGTGCGTCCTTGCAGGCGGCGTGGAGTCGATCACGACGGACCGGTCCGTCGCCGCGGCCCGCGCCTCCCAACGGCCTTCGTGTCAGGTGCCCGCGCTAGCGAAGGGCGGGGATCTCAATGGCCGGGCACCGGTTCATGACCATCTCAAGGCCCGCCTCCCGCGTCCGGTCGTACGCCGCCTCGTCGATCACGCCGAGCTGGAACCACACCGCCTTCGCACCGATGGTGACCGCCTCGTCGGCGACGTCGCCCGCGAGGGAGCTGTTGACGAAGACGTCGACCACGTCGACCGGGAAGGGGATGTCCGCGAGGGAGGCATAGCCCTGTTCGCCGTGGACCGTCTCGGCCTTCGGGTGGACCGGGACGACGCGCTTGCCGAACTGCTGCAGGACGCGGGCCACGCCGTACGCCGCGCGCTCCTCGTTGTTCGAGAGGCCGACGACGGCCCAGGTGTCGCCGGTCTCGGTGAGGATGCGGCGGATCGTGGCGGCGTCGGCGTACATGGGCTGCTCCTCGGAAGAAGTCGGACGGTGCTGCTTCACGCGGTACGGGTTCGTGCGCGGCTCGACTAAGTGAACGTACGGCCCGGTGCGGTGATTCCCCTCGCACCGGGCCGTACGGCAGCGGGCGTCAGGCGCCGCGCAATGCGTGGAGCGCCGAGGTGAGCGTGTCGTGGAAGCGGGTGTGGGCCGCGGGGCTGGGCGGGAGCTCCGGGTTCCACGGGGTGGTGCGGACCGTCGTGGCGAAGTCGGCGGGCAGGGCCGCCGCGTGGGCGCGCACGTCGACGAGGACCAGGTCGGGGGCGAGAGCGGCGGCCTCGGACCACGGCACCGTGGACCAGTTCGCGCCCGGGCCCTCGGCGGGCTCCACCAGCGGGACGCCGAGCGCCGCGAGCGCGCTCAGGTCGGGCCAGGTGTGCGGGCGGGCGAGGTGGACCGTCTCCGCGTCGGCAGGGGAGAGGGCGAGCACGCGAGGGCGCCCGGCGGCGGCCGTGGCGAGGGTCAAGCGCTGTTGTGCCGCGGCAAGTTCGGTGTCCGCCGCGTCGTCGGGCGCGGCGCCGAGCGCGTGGGCGAGCCGCGTGAAGCTGTCGCGGACCTCGGTGAGGGAGCGGCCGCGGCTGACGTCCAGGGCCACGACCGGGACCTGCTCCTCCAGGTGCTTGGCCGCCTCGGGCGTGATGCCGTACGTCTGCCCGCCCCCGTAGGTCACGGCGACGATCAGCTCCGGGTCCGCGGCGAGCAGCGCGTCCATATCGAGTGCCGCGCCCGCCCCGTAATAGGGGAGCGATCCGAGCGGAAGCTCGCCTGCCTTCGCGGGATCCGGCACCCGCGGGTCGTCGTGACTCGACCCGAAGATCCCGGCGGGCCGCAGACCGTGGTCCCACAGCGCGGCACCCGCCTGTATATACGCGGCCAACCGGACCGGCCGACGAGGCGCGACCACCAACTGCCCGCGGTCGTCGGTGAATTCCCACCGGTATGCGCCGCCGGGCCCGTCGGTGGGCGGGGCGCCCGATGCGTGCGGTAAGCGTGATGCGTGTGGCGTGCGCGATGCGTGCGGTGCGGATTCGGATTCCATGAAGCCTCCATCCATTCAGCCGGGTACCTGCCCCTGATGTCCGGTCGACAAGCCCGGCGGACGGACTTCCCTGCCCGTGCGCATACGCTGGGCGGATGCAGGACGAGTACCGCACCGTGGCCCGGGAGGGCGTGCACGAGACCGAGGTCAACCGTTCCCGTTTCCTGTGCGCGCTCGCCCCGGCGGCCACCGAGCAGGAGGCGCAGGACTTCATCGCCAGGATCCGCAAGGAGCACCCGACGGCCACGCACAACTGCTGGGCGTACGTCATCGGCGCCGACGGCGGCGTGCAGAAGGCGAGTGATGACGGGGAGCCCGGCGGTACGGCGGGGCTGCCGATGCTGCAGATGCTCACGCGGCGTGAGATGCGCTATGTGGTGGCCGTCGTCACGCGCTATTACGGCGGGGTGAAGCTCGGCGCCGGCGGTCTGATCCGCGCGTACGGAGGAGCGGTCGGTGAGGCGCTCGACACACTCGGCACCCTCACCATGCGCCGCTTCCGCCTCGTCACGGTCACGGTCGACCACCAGCGCGCGGGCAAGCTGCAGAACGATCTGCGGTCCGCCGGACGCGACGTGCGCGCCATGCACTACGGGGAGGCCGTGACGCTGGAGATCGGTCTGCCGGATGCCGAGGTCGAGGATTTCCGCGCCTGGCTGGCCGACGCGACCGCGGGGACTGCGGGCCTGGAACTAGGTGCGGAGGCTTACGGGGACGCGTAGGGGCGGGGCGCGTGGGTGCCCGATATCGGTGAACAGTCCGATTTATTGCGGCATGTGTAACTCGCGTGCTCGTGAGGGCTGATGCGCCGGTAGCCGCCCGGGATGTCCGACCCGCCCGTTAGTCTCGGGGATCATGAGGCTGCTGCACACATCCGACTGGCACCTGGGCCGCGCGTTCCACCGCGTGAGTCTGCTCGACGCCCAGGCCGCGTTCATCGACCACCTCGTCGCCGTCGTGCGCGAGGAGCGGGTCGATGCCGTCGCCGTGGCCGGGGATGTGTACGACAGGGCGGTGCCGCCGCTGTCCGCCGTGGAGCTGTTCGACGAGGCGCTGCACCGGCTGGCCGATCTCGGGGTGCCGGTCGTGATGATCTCCGGGAACCATGATTCGGCGCGCCGACTGGGCGTCGGCGCCGGGCTCATCGGCAAGGCCGGTATCCATCTGCGGACCGCTCCTGCCGAGTGCGGTACGCCCGTCGTTCTTCACGACGAGCACGGTGACGTCGCGTTCTACGGTCTGCCGTATCTCGAACCGGCGCTGGTCAAGGACGAGTTCAAGGTGGACAAGCCCGCGCACGAGCCGGTGCTCGCCGCCGCCATGGACCGGGTGCGGGCGGATCTGGCGGTACGGGACGAGGGCACCCGTTCCGTCGTCCTCGCCCACGCTTTCGTGACCGGGGGCGAGCCGAGCGACAGCGAGCGGGACATCACCGTCGGCGGGGTGCAGTCCGTGCCGGCCGGGGTGTTCGACGGCGTCGACTATGTGGCGCTCGGCCATCTGCACGGGTGCCAGACGCTCACCGAGCGCGTGCGGTATTCGGGGTCCCCGCTGGCGTACTCCTTCTCCGAGCAGCACCACCGCAAGACGATGTGGCTGGTCGAGCTCGGACCGGGCGGCGAGGTGGCCGCGGAGCGCATCGACTGCCCGGTGCCGCGGCCGCTCGCCCGGATCGAAGGGCAGCTCGAAGAGCTGCTGGAGGATCCCGGACTCGACAGTGTGACGGAGCACTGGGTCGAGGCCACGCTCACCGACCCCGTGCGGCCGCCCGAGCCGATGGCGCAGCTCGCCGAGCGCTTCCCGCACGTGCTGCATCTGGTCTTCGCGCCCGAGCGCGCCCCGGGCACACCGCAGGTGTCGTACGCGCAGCGGCTCAAGGACCGCACCGATGAGCAGGTCGCCGAGGACTTCGTGGCGCATGTGCGCGGCACCGGACCTGACGACGCCGAACAGGCTGTGCTGCAGGCCGCGTTCGACGCCGTCCGTGTCGACGACACCCTGCGCGAGGTCGCCCGATGAGGCTGCACCGGATGACGCTCACGGCCTTCGGGCCCTTCGGCGGCGCGCAGCAGGTCGACTTCGACGCGCTGTCGGAGGCCGGGCTGTTCCTGCTGCACGGACCGACCGGCGCGGGCAAGACCTCCGTGCTCGACGCGGTCTGCTACGCCCTGTACGGCTCGGTGCCGGGCGCGCGGCAGGGCGCCGGGGCGACGCTGCGCAGTGATCACGCGGCCGCCGGCGCCCGTACGGAAGTGGTGCTCGAACTGACGGTGGCCGGGCGTCACTTGGAGATCGGCCGCCAGCCCCCGTGGGAGCGGCCGAAGAAGCGCGGCACCGGCACGACGATGGAGAAGGCGCAGTCCTGGCTGCGGGAGTACGACGCGAAGCAGGGGGCCTGGAAGGACCTCAGCCGTTCGCATCAGGAGATCGGTGAGGAGATCGGGCAGCTCCTCGGGATGAGCAAGGAGCAGTTCTGCCAGGTGGTGCTGTTGCCGCAGGGCGACTTCGCGCGCTTCCTGCGCGCCGACGCCGAGGCGCGCGGCAAGCTCCTGGGGCGTCTCTTCGACACGCGGCGCTTCGCCGCCGTCGAGCAGCAGCTCGCCGAACAACGGCGCGGTACCGAGGCGCAGGTGAAGGCCGCCGACGAGCAGTTGATCGCCGGGGTGCAGCGGATGGGGCAGGCCGCGGGCCGGGTCGCCGAGCTGCCGCTGCCCGAGCTCGCCGCGGGGGAGCCCGGCCTCGCGGAATCCGTGCTGACGTGGGCCGCGTGCGCGCGCTCGGCCGCGCGTGAGGCGCTGGCGGTGGCGCGCGCCGCGCAGGACGCCGCCCAGTCGGCTCGCGCGGGAGCGCAGGACCGGCTCGACGGCGTACGGGAGACCCACCGGCTGCAGCGACGTCATGCCGAGGCGCGTACGCGCGCCCACCTGCTGGCCGGGCGGGCCGACGAGCACCAGACCGACCAGGAGCGGATGGAGCGTGCGCGCAAGGCGGAGGCCGTCGTGCCCGCGCTGTCCCTGCGGACCTCGGCCGGCGCCGAGCAGCAGCGGACAGCGGGGGACGAGGCCCGGGCGCGGCAGCTGCTGCCCGAGACGTTCGCCGGAGCCGAGGCCGCCGCGCTCGCCGCCGCCGCGCGCACCGCGCACGAGGAGCTCGGCTCGCTCGCCTCGGCCCGCCGCGCCGAGCAGCGCCTGGGTGAACTGGCGCGCGAGCGGGCCGACCTGGACCGTCAGGAGCGCGCCGACGAGGAAGCGCTGAGCGAGGCCGCGGCCTGGCTGGCGAGCTGGGACGGTGTACGGGACGGTCATCGGACCCGTATCGACCAGGCGCAGGAGGCCGCCACCCGAGCCGGTCAGCTGGAGGGCCGGGTCGGACCCGCACGCGACCGGCTGGCGGCGGCCCGCCGCCGGGACGCGCTCACCGGTTCCGTCGCCGAGGCGCAGGAGCGGGCGCTGGACGCGACGAGGCGCGCGGGCGACGCGCGTGAGCACTGGCTGGACCTCAAGGAGCAGCGGCTGCGGACCATCGCCGCCGAGCTCGCCGAACGGCTCGCCGAGGGCGAACCCTGTGCGGTGTGCGGTTCCGTCGAGCACCCCGAGCCCGCACGCCGGAGCGCCGGGCACGTCGACCGGCAGGCCGAGGAGACCGCGCTCGGCGCCTACCAGGACGCGGAGCAGGACCGGGCCCGCGCCGAGACAGCGCTGGCCACCGTCCGCGAGACCCTCGCGGCGGCCACCGAGTCGGCGGGTGAGACCGCGGCAGACGAACTCGCCGACGCACTCGATGCGTTGGAGCAGGAGTACGAGCAGGTCCGCACCCTCGCCTCCACCCTGCACGCCGCACGCGAGGCGTTCACCCACGACGAGCGGGAACACGACCGCCGCGTCGCCGCTCGCCAGGAGGCCGGGGCCCGCGCCGCATCGCGTACCTCGCAGCGCGAGGCTCTCGTACGGGACCAGGCGCTGCTCCAGGAGGAGTTGGACCAGGCGCGCGGCCCCGCCGCGACCGTGACCGACCGGGCGCGGCAGCTGCAGCGGCAGGCCGAGCTGCTGACCGGCGCCGCCGACGCCGCGCGCGCCGCGCAGGAGGCGGCCGAGCGGCTCAAGGAGGCCGACGGACGGCTCGCCGAGGCCGCGTTCCGCGCCGGATTCGACACGCCGGCCGCCGCGGCCGCCGCGGCGCTCGACGAGGCGGCGTACCGCGGCCTGCAGCACCGGCTCGACACCTGGCAGCAGGAGGAGCTGGCCGTACGCGCCGTCCTCGCCGAACCCGACACCCACGCCGCCGCGCAGCGGCCCGCGGCGGATCCGGCCGCCGCCGAGCAGGCCGCCGACGAAGCCGAGAGGACCCTGCGGCACACGGTCGCCGCGCAGTCCGCCGCAGCGGAACGCTGCCGCGAGCTCGACCGGCTGTCCCGCCGCGCCACCACCGAGGCACGCCAACTGGCGCCGCTGCGCGAGGAGTACGACCGCATCGCACGCCTCGCCACGCTCGCCGCGGGCACCTCGGCCGACAACGAGCGCAAGATGCGCCTGGAGTCCTATGTGCTCGCGGCCCGCCTCGAACAGGTCGCGGCCGCGGCCACGGCCCGGCTCCAGCGCATGTCCGCGGGCCGCTACACCCTGGTGCACTCCGACGACCGGGCCGGGCGCGGCGCCCGCAGCGGTCTGGGGCTGCATGTCATCGACGCCTGGACCGGCCGTGAACGGGATACCGCGACGCTCTCCGGCGGCGAGACCTTCTTCGCCTCGCTCGCCCTGGCCCTCGGCCTCGCCGATGTCGTCACGGACGAGGCGGGCGGCGTCCGCCTCGACACCCTCTTCATCGACGAGGGCTTCGGCAGCCTGGACGACCAGACCCTCGACGAGGTCCTCGACGTCCTCGACTCCCTGCGCGAACGTGACCGCAGCGTCGGCATCGTCAGCCACGTCGCCGATCTGCGGCGCCGGATCCACGCCCAGCTGGAAGTGGTGAAGGGACGGGCGGGGTCGGTCGTACGGCAGCGGGGGACGGGCGCCTGAGCCGGGGTGAGGGTGCCCCCGAGTCGGCTCAGCGGCTGAGCGCGCGGCGCGGCAGCGGCGAGGAGTAGACGACGCTCGTCGTCACCGAGCCGAGCGTGGCGATCTTCCCCGAGATCTCCTCCAGATGCGCCATCGAGCGCGCGGCGACCTTCAGGACGAAGCAGTCGTCGCCCGTGACGTGGTGCGCCTCCAGGATCTCAGGGGTCACCGCCACGAGGTCGTGGAAGGGCTTGTAGTTGCCGGTCGGGTAGCGCAGCCGTACGAACGCCAGGATGGGCAGTCCCAGGTGCTCGGGCACGACCACGGCGGTGTAGCCCTGGATCACGCCCGCCTCCTCGAGGCGGCGCACCCGCTCGGTGACGGCGCTGGAGGACATGGAGACGCTGCGGGCGAGCTCCGCGAAGCTGGCCCGTCCGTCGCGCTGGAGGGCGTCGAGGATCAGCCAGTCGGTGGCGTCGGGGGAATAGCCGGTCATGGGGGATGGATAGCAGGGGAATCACCGGTGGATCAAGGTGTACGCCGGGGAAAGGCTCTGTTCGCCGCATGATCACCGGTCGTAGATTGATGGGCATGACGACGACACAGACCACCGTGACCAGCGAAAACCCCGTTCTCCGCGTGCCCCCGGCCACCCCCGCCGCGGCCGCCGCCTACTTCGCCGCCTCGCTCGCCTTCCACGCCGATGTCTCGGATGTCGCGGCCGCCCTGGCCGCCGACGGCGACCCCGGCTTCGTGCTCGTGGACACGCGCTCCACCGCCTCCTGGGACCAGGGCCATGTCCCCGGCGCCACGCACCTGCCGACGGCGCTCATCCCCGCGCAGGCCGAGGAGCTGCTCGACAAGTCGGTCCCCGTGGTCACGTACTGCTGGGGACCGGGGTGCAACGGCGCCACCCGCGCCGCCCTCGCCCTGGCCCAACTCGGCTACCAGGTCAAGGAGATGCTCGGCGGCTTCGAGTACTGGGCGCGCGAGGGTTTCGCGTACGAGACCTGGGAGGGGCCGGCGCAGCGCGCGGCCGACCCGCTGACTGCGCCCGTCGAGGGCGACTGCGGCTGCTGACACGGGGGCGTGGGCTCGGCACCGTAAGAGTTCGAAGACAGGCTCCGAGAACAATGCGGTTGAGGTCTCGTACGGCAGCCACCATCATGATCCGTCATGCCTCAACTCCCGGACCCCGCCCCCGAACAGCTCCGCCGCGACCCGCTGCCCCTGCGCGGCCGCACCGCGCTCGTGACGGGCGCCAGCCGGCGCGGCGGCATCGGCTTCGCCGTCGCACGCCGGCTCGCCGCGTACGGCGCGAGCGTCTATCTGCATCACCACGTGGCGCACGACGACGCTCAGCCCTGGGGCGGCGACCGCCCCGAGGCGGTCGCCGCGGCCGTGCGCGAAGTGGCCGCCGACCCCGAGGCGGTGATCGTCCACGGACCGGCCGATCTGTCGGACCCGGCCGCGCCCGCGCGGCTGATCGCGACAGCCGCCGAGGAACTCGGCGGCCGGCTCGACATCCTGGTCGCCAACCACGCGCTCAGCGGAGACGACGGCCGGCTCGACGCGATCGACGCGACGATGCTCGACCGCCACTGGGCCGTCGACACCCGCTCGGTGATCCTTCTCGTCCAGGCCTACGCCCGGCTGCGCGCGGACCTGCCCCGATCCGCGCCCGGCGGGCGGGTGATGATGATGACCTCGGGCCAGGACATCGCCGGCGGTATGCCGGACGAGGTCGCGTACTCCCTGCAGAAGGGCGCGCTCGCCTCGGCCACCCGCACGCTGTCCTCCGTGCTCGCCGAGCACCTCGTCACGGTGAACACCGTCAACCCCGGCCCCGTGGACACGGATTACCTCTCCGGTGAGGTCTACGACAAGATCGCCGGCATGTTCCCGGCCGGGCGGTGGGGGATGCCCGACGACCCGGCGCGGCTCATCGCCTGGCTCGCCACCGACGAGGCGGAGTGGATCACCGGGAACGTGATCGACTCCGAGGGCGGCTTCCGACGCTGATCCGTACGGGGAGGGGCGCCGCCACGCGAGCGGCGCCCCGCACCCGTACGCCTCAGAGAAGCACGCCCGCTGAGGAGCGCGTCCCTCAGAGACGCGAGAGCTCCTCCACCAGGTCGTCCAGGCCCAGCGAACCCTGCGACAGCGCGGCCATGTGCCAGGCCTTCGCGTCGAAGGAATCGCCGTGCGCCTGCCGGGCGTTGGCGCGGCCGAGGAGCCAGGCGCGCTCGCCCAGCTTGTAGCCGATGGCCTGGCCCGGCGTCGACAGATAGCGGATCAGCTCGCTCTGCACGAAGTCCGCCGGACGGCTGGAGTGCGCGGCGAAGAACTCATGCGCCAGCTCCGGCGTCCAGCGCTCGCCCGGGTGGAACGGGGAGTCCGCCGGGATCTCCAGCTCCAGGTGCATGCCGATGTCGATGATGACGCGCACGGCGCGCATCATCTGCGCGTCGAGGTAGCCGAGCCGCACCTCCGCGTCACCGAGGAAGCCCAGCTCGTCCATCAGCCGCTCCGCGTACAGCGCCCAGCCTTCGGCGTTGGCGCTGACCATGCCGACCGAGGCCTGGTAGCGCGACAGGCTGTCGGCGACGTGCACCCACTGCGCGAGCTGCAGGTGATGGCCCGGAACGCCCTCGTGGTACCAGGTCGACACCAGGTCGTAGACGGGGAAACGGGTCTGGCCCATCGTCGGCAGCCAGGTGCGGCCGGGGCGCGAGAAGTCCTCGGACGGCGAGGTGTAGTACGGCGCCGCGGCGCCGCCGGGCGGGGCGATCCGGGACTCCACCTTGCGTACCCGCTCGGCCAGTTCGAAGTGGGTGCCGTCGAGAGCCTCGATCGCCTCGTCCATCACCTGCTGAAGCCACTCGCGCACCTCCTCCACGCCCTCGATGTGCCGGCCGTGCTCATCGAGGTGGGCGAGCGCCGTCCACGGGGTGTCCGCTCCGGGCAGGATCTTCTCGGCCTCGGTGCGCATCTCGCCGAGGATGCGGTGGAATTCCGACCAGCCGTACGCGTACGCCTCGTCGAGATCCAGATCGGTTCCGTTGAAATAGCGTGACCAGCGGGCGTAACGCTCCCGCCCGACCGTGTCCGGCGCGCCCTCCACCACCGGTGCGTAGACATCGCGCAACCAGTCGCGCAGCTTCACCACTGCGGCCGTCGCCACGCGGCCCGCCTCGTCGAGCTCGGTACGCAGCTCGGCGGGCGCCGGGTCGGTGAACTCCTCGAACCAGCCCCGCTCGGTGCCCGCCCAGTCCGTCAACTGCCCGATGAACGTGGCCGTCGCGCGCGGACCGCCGTAGATCTTCTTCTCCAGACCGAGCGCCAGCGACGCGCGATAGCCCTCGAGTGCGGCGGGCAGCGCGCGCAACCGGGTCCCGATCGCACGCCAGTCGTCCGCCGTGTCCACCGGCATCAGCGTGAACACATCGTGCACTTCGTGGGCCGGCGACATGATGTTGCTGATCGCGCACAGCGGCTCATCCGCGTCGAGCACCGCGAGCTGCGCCGTCAGCCGCTCGCGGAGCAGCCGCGCGCAGCGCCGCTCGTGCTCGCTGTCGCCGCCCGGCACCTGCTCCGCGGCGTCGAGCCGGCGCAGTGTGGTGCGGGCGAGCTCGGTGAGCTGCCGGGTGCCCTCCGGCGACAGATCGGGAAGCCGCGTGGAACTCCCGGCGTCGCCGAGATACGTACCGGTGATCGGGTCGAGGGCGATCAGCTCGTCGACATAGGCATCGGCGACCTGACGGGGAAGAGGGCTGCGCGTGGTGTCTGACATGCGGACATCTTCGTACGCAGAGCGGTGCGCCGTCACCGGATTCCGCTCTTGGCTTCAGTCCGAAACCGGCGGCAGCAGCGGTCCGCAGTCCCACTGCTGGAAGATCAGCCGGGTCTCCACCCGGGCCACCTCGCGCTGCGAGGTGAACTCGTCGAGCACGAGCCGCTGCAGGTCCGCGGTGTCGCTCACCGCCACATGCACCAAGTAGTCGTCGGGGCCGGTCAGATGGAACACCGAGCGCGACTCGGGCAGCGCCCGGATCCGCTCCACGAACGGTCCGACCAGCTCACGCCGGTGCGGCCGCACCTGGACCATGAGCAGCGCCTGCAGACCCCGGCCGAGCTTCGCCGGATCCAGCCGCAGCTGATGCCCGAGGATCACCCCGGCCCGGCGCAGCCGTGCGACCCGGTCGAGACAGGTGGAGGCGGCCACGCCGACCTCGGCCGCGATATCGCGGTACGTGGTCCGTGCGTCGTTCTGCAGCAGACGCAAAATGTCCAGATCGACCGAGTCAAGTACGACAGAATCGCTCACAGACCGAACGTAACACGGGATATCGAGGTCAGACCCGGTGTGATGTTCAGAATCGGGCCATGGCAACCGACGACATCAGCGCCGCACCCCTGGCGCTCGCCACCGAAGCCGTGCACGCCGGCCGCGAGGACCTCGCCGGGCTCGGGCTGCACGCCCCGCCGCTCGATCTGTCGACCACCTACCCCTCGTACGACAGCCGTGAGGAAGCCGCCCGGATCGACGCCTTCGCGTCGACCGGCGCCCTCGACGACGGCCCGCCGGTGTACGCGCGGCTGAGCAATCCGACCGTCGCCCGGTTCGAGACCGCCCTCGCACGCCTCGAAGGCACCGAGAGCGCTGTCTCGTTCGCCAGCGGCATGGCCGCCCTGACCGCCGTCCTGCTGGTGCGGGCGAGCCTGGGCCTGCGCCACGTGGTGGCCGTGCGCCCGCTGTACGGCTGCAGCGACCACCTCCTCAACGCCGGACTCCTCGGCACCGAGGTCACCTGGGTGGACCCGGCCGGGATCGCGGACGCCATCCGGCCCGACACGGGCCTCGTGCTCGTCGAGTCCCCGGCCAACCCCAACCTGCGCGAACTCGATCTGCAGGCCATCGCCCACTCCTGCGGCTCGGTGCCGCTGCTCGCCGACAACACCTTCGCCACCCCCGTCCTGCAGCGGCCGGTGGAGAGCGGTGCGCGTCTTGTGCTGCACAGCGCGACCAAGTACCTGGGCGGTCACGGCGACGTGATGGGCGGCATCGTCGCGTGCGACGAGGAGTTCGCGCGGGCGCTGCGGCAGGTGCGCTTCACCACGGGTGGTGTGCTGCACCCGTTCGCCGGCTATCTGCTGCTCCGCGGCCTGGCCACGCTGCCGGTCCGGGTGCGGGCCGCTTCCGCCACCGCCGCGGACCTCGCCGGGCGCCTGGCCGCCGACCCGCGGGTGAGCGCCGTGCACTACCCGCGGATCGGCGGGGCGATGGTCGCGTTCGAGACCGTCGGTGACCCGCACGAGGTGATCGCGTCGGTGCGTCTGATCACCCCGGCGGTCAGCCTCGGCAGCGTCGACACGCTGATCCAGCACCCGGCGTCCATCAGCCACCGCATCGTGGACGCCGGGGACCGCAGGTCCTCCGGGGTGAGCGACCGGCTGCTGCGGATGTCGGTCGGCCTCGAGGACGCCGAGGACCTGTGGGCCGACCTGGACCAGGCGCTCAGTGGGTCCCGGGATCGTGCGGAGCAGGCCGGACGGCGTACGGGCGCGGTGAGTTGACCGGCACCGTGTCGAGGCGGGCCGTGATCACCAGCGTGCCCTCCTCGATCTGGTAGTCGAGCGGCAGACCCAGGCCGCGCATCGCCGCGACCATCCCGGTGTTCGCGGCCCGGGTCACCGCGTACACACTCCCGCAGCCCGCCTCGACGGCCATCTCGACCAGGCGCTCCAGGAGTTCGGTGCCGATGCCGCGGCGCTGCCAGTCGTCCTCGACGAGCAGCGCCACCTCGGTCTCGTCGCCGTCCCACAGCAGATGGCCGAGGGCGACGAGGCGGCCCGAGGCCGTCTGTACGGCGAGCGTGCGGCCGTGGCGCGGGCCGAGCAGATGCTGCAGATACGCGTCGGCGTCACCGACCGGGCCGTGGTAGCGCAGCCGGAGTGTCTCGGGGGAGCAGCGCTCGTGCATCGCCTTGGCGGCGGTGACGTCGGAGAGGTCGGCGCGGCGCACCGTGATCGCGTTGCCCTCGGGGAGCGTCAGTACGTCCTGGGCGCGCGGGATCCGCGGTCCGAGCCGGGCGTCGAGCTCCACGAGGGCCCGGGCGCGGGCGAACTCGGTGGGCGTGAACGGCAGATACGGCCGTTCCACGACGATCTCACCGCCCTCCCCGTCCCGCAGCCGCAGCACACAGTCGTCGATCTGGCCCTCGACGGGCGAGGTCCTCGGCGTACGGGCCCGTGCCTTGGCGGGAACGGAGCGAATGGTGCAGCGGCCGAGCAACTGCCGCAGCGCGAGCGGGAGTTCCGCCGCGTCCAGGGCCGTGCGGGTGGCCAGGCCGAGCACGCGGGTGGGTGCGTCCACGAGGTCGTGGGTGTCGGCCCGCTCGATCCAGGTGCCCGAGCCGCCGGCCGCCGCGACCGCACGGGTGACCTCGGCACCGGCGAGCTGCTGCGGGGCGCGCAGCAGGAACTCGTCGACCGTGCCCTGCGCGAGCGGATGCGTCTGCAGGCTCAGGATGTCGACCTTCAGGCTCGCGAGCGCGACGCACAGCGCGGCGAGCGAACCGGGCTCGTCACGGACCGTGGTCCGCATCCGCCACAGTGTGGTTGCGGTCTCCATGGGTGCGGCTCCTGTCGAGGCCGCATGTGTGGCCCCTGCCGAGGATTCCGAGGCGGAACGCTGTGGGGTGTCCGACGCATGGGCTGCCCCGTCGACTGCCCGGCCGGTCGCCCCGGTCGCCAGGGTCGCCGCCGGTGGCGGTGCCGGAGGAGCGTGGCTATGTCGCCGTGCCCACCAGGTGTGGAACACGGCTGTGGCCACCAGCGCCACCGCCGAGGCGATCAGCATCACGGGACCGCGCGGCCCTTTGACCACGGTCTTCGCGATCGTGTCCGCGACCGCGACGGCCGTGAACAGGGCTGCCAGCTCCACCACGTCGCGGCGCCAGTGGTGGCGCCCCGTGCGCCGGTTGCGGGGGATGCGGAGCCGGGGCCGCCGCTTGGTCTCAGAGGTCACTTCCGTCATGACAGCACTGTGGACGATCGGTGTTGCGTGATCACGAACGCTTTGTGACTGAGCGGTTAAGTCGCCTTCTGTCCTTTTTGCCGTCGGATCGCTTCCGGAGGGCATCGGGAATCAGTCCAGGTGAGAGCACCCGTGACCGCCCCCCGCCCCCCCGGAGCTGGGCGCTACCTACCCAGCGCCTCGCGCAGCCTCCGCGCCTGAAGCTGCACCCGGGACTTCCCGGACCGGCCCGCCCGCTCGGTCAGCTCAGGTATCTCACCGTGCGCCCCGCAGTGTTCGACGCACTCGGCGCCCGCCTCCAGGAAGTCGCCCAGCGCCTTGGGCGGAATGCCGTCCAGGCCGAGCAGGCCCGGCAGGGCGGCGCGGAGCACCTCCCAGGTCGTGGCGTACGCGCCGGTGCCTGCCGCGGTCCGCAGCGCCTCGGCGATGCGTGCCGGCTTGATCCCGGACAGGGTGCACAGCGCCGCGATGTCCGCCCCGAGCCGCGCGGGATCGAGCGTGCCGCGAGCCGCGAGGACGAGGAGTGCGTCGACAGCTTCGAGGCGGGTCTGCGGCCGCGGCGCAGCGAGCCCGTACGCGACCGACAGGTGTACGGCGCTGCCGGCGGGACCGGGCGCTTCGGCGAGGGCCGGCAGGTACCCCGGCTCAGGCGGGTAGTCGAGGCAGGCCACGCCCGACATGAAGTACAGCAGGCGGGCCGCGACGAGCTCGGGAAGCGCGGGCAGCACAGCCAGGAGGTGCGGGTAGTGCGAGCTGGGGCTGTGATCGGGGGAGCCGGGGGTCACGGGACGGCCGAGATGGGCGATGGGGAGGCTGGAGTTCTCCTGCAGCCAGGGGAGATCACCGAGGGAGACCAGCACACGGTCGAAGTGGTGGTACTCCCTTACCTCGCGGTGCTCGGCCGGTCCGGTCGGCACTCCGCGCCGCAGATGCTCCGCGAGCTGGGTGCCGTGGGACGTACCGAGAGCCTCCGCCCGCTCGGCCAGATCACTCAACTCGCCGTCCGGCGCCGAGGTCTCGAAACGTACCCGCAGCATCGCCTGCCCGAAGTCCATGACACCGACCCGCGCCCCGAGCCGGTGGTACTCCTCCAGGCGCGCGACGAGAACCTCCGCCTCGATGGAGCCGGAGCCGTCCGTCGGCGTTGCCAGCAGAAACGGCGAGGGGGCCGATACCAGCCGGTGCGCGGCCTCCCAGCAGCGTGCGTCCCGCACCGCTGCCGGACCGCCCCGCGACCCCGTGCCGACCCATGTGCTCTGCTGCACCCTGCGGTGCACGACCTCCATCGGCACATCGCCGAGCACGGCCGCGACCAGGAGCTCGATCCCGCTCGAATGGAGATGGAAGGAGTCGTTGCGGCTGATCCAGTGCGCGGTGTTCTCCCATCCGCGCTGCGCGGCCGCCACCGGCCGCAGCGCCTCGACGAGGGCGGCACGGTCACGGTGCGCCTGCCGCATCAGACCGTCGAGCGCCCGCTCGAAGGTCACCAGGTCACGGGCACCACCGTCGGCGAGCAGCACACTCACGTCCTCCGCGACCTCGGCGGCGCTCGCCCCCGCAGGCGCGAACGGCACGGGAGCGGGCGCGGGCGGCAGGAACTCCTCGTACTCCGTGGCGAGTTCAAAGGAGTCGTCGCCGATCGGCTGCCCGAGGATCTCCGCGGCGCGGGGCCGCAGCACCGGCGCGAGCAGCTCGGCCGCCGTGGCCAGCTCCGCGAGCTGCATCCGGTCCACCGCCCCGCAGTACCGCTCCACCAGCTTGAGCGCCCGCTCCTGCACATCGACGGCCGGATGCCCGAACGCCTCCGCCGCCGCGGGCAGCAGTACCCCGGCCGCCTGCGGGCGCGCCTTGAGCACCTTGCCCAGCAGCACCAGCTGCGCCCGTACCAGCTTCTTCTCCGTACGGAAGAGCACGGCGCGGGTCAGTTCGGCGAGCCGGTCGTCCGACAGCTCGCCGTCGAGTGCCAGCGCACCGAGCACGGCCTGCGCGTAGGAGGCCACCGGGGAACTCGCGTCGGCGGCCAGCGCGGACCAGTCCGCGCGATGGCGGAGCTCCTCCTCGCGGGTCGGCGCCAGCTCCTCGAGGAGGGCGAGGAACAGCCGGTCGTCCATCAGCCGCCCTCCCCGCAGCAGCCGCGCCACGCACGAGTCGACCATGACCGCACGGTCCAGGCTGCCTTCACGGGTGAGCAGGGCCAGCGCCTGCGGCCAGGTCCGCTGCCCCTCCGGACCCGGGAACGTGAACTGGCTGTAGCTGCCGACCTCGGGCGTCGTGAAGTAGGCGGCCACCAGGGAGGTGAGATGCGGGTCGGACCGCAGCCGCTCGATCAGGGAACGGTGGCGATGCGTACGGAAGTGCGAGAACACCCAGCCGTGCACGTACGCCTCGGTGGTCGGCGCCGCGCACCCGGACGCCCGGACCAGGCCCGCCATCAGGTCGTAGGAGATGTCGGCCCTGCGCGGACGCTCGGCCAGCCGATGTGCCACATCGGCCTGCCACTCGGGCGCCCGGTCGGCGAGCACATCGAGCAGCAGACCGTGCGGCGGCTCGGTCCACGCGAAGTCGCCGGACGCCAGCCAGGCCGCGGCGGCCGCGGCACCGGACTGGCAGCCCGCCCCCGCCACGGCGAGCGCCCGCAGCCGGCTGCGCCATTCCCAGTTCCAGACACCGCGATTCGCCGTGCGGAGCTTCTTCAGCAGGTCCAGACAGGACCGCCGGTCGGGCAGATCGAGCTTGACCACGCACTGCGCGGCACGCTCCGCCTCGCCGCGCTGCACCGCCTCGTACACCTCGAGGACGGCGGGCCCCGCCTCGGCCAGGGCCGCGTCCACGGCACCACCGGTCAGCAGCCTGATGGTCATCGCGCTTCCCCCTCGGACATCTGCGCCGGCACGCTCGCCGACCGCTCCGGCAACCCGGCGCCGCTCCCGCCCCGCCGCACCAATCGCGCCGCGAGCGCATGCTTGCACGGGCCGCGCCCGCCCCTGTACTTGGCCCACCACGGGCAGGTGCAGGTCAGCACCTCACCGTCGGCGCGCACCCGGTGCACATGCTCGTCCCCGGCGCGCACGGTCGCCACCTGCCCTTCCCATGTGACCGCGCCGCGCTCCACCAGCGTGCGCGCATCCTTGAGCCGGGGGTTGTGCCGCTCCACGCGGCCGCTGTCGTACGGCAGTTCACGGTGGAAGTACGCCGCCTCCGCCGCGTCGTACCCCACCCGCCCCGACGTGCCCAGATGCACCAGGGCCGCACGCACCCGTGCCACGGACAGGCCTGCCGACGCTGCGAGCCGGTCCGGATCGATCCGTGGCTCCCAGGAGAGAAGCACCGAGATCAGCTCCGCGTCCTCGGCCGCCTCCGTCTCCGCGAGTGGGGTGAGCACTCCACCCTCGCCGGAGAACCCGCGCGCCACGTCGGGGGAGAGCGTCAGCGTGAGCCGCATTCCCGGCAGGACGGCCTCCCACGCACCGGCCGACGGTGCGGAGTCCACCGCGGCCGGCCCGTACACCCGAAGCGCCGTGGCATACCGCAGCACGCGTTGGAGTGCCGCGAGCCGCTCGGGCCCGGGAAGGCAGACCGCGCCCGGCACGGGACGCGTGGTCGGCCGCAGTCCGCGCCCGGCCGGGACCACCCACATCGCCCCGCGTGCGGCGCCACGCGCGCCCGCGCGCGGCAGCCCGCGCAGGAACCGCACCGCCTCGGCCGCCGGAAGCTCCGCCCGCAGTTCGAAGGCGGCGGCCGCGACCTGCGCCTCGGCGAAGCCGCGCAGCCAGCGGTCGGGGAGCGGCACCTTCTTCTCGACGACGGGACCATCGAGCGTGGTGACCGCCAGCTCCTCGGGTCCGACCCGCAGATGCAACGGATCGTCCGAGCCGACCCGGGACAGCGCCTCGCGCAGCGGATGGTTCACATCCACGTTCGTCGTGCCGTGCCCCACCTCGGCGCCGTCCAACCCGTCCGACAGCAGGTCCAGACGCGCCAGCACCCCGCCGCACCCCGAGAACGACTCGAACCGCAGCCGGTCGCCGCTGCCCGTCACCACCGGGTCGTACGAACCGGGCCGCTGCGGCTGGAAGTAGCGCGCGGCGGCCACATCGGCGACCGACAGGAGCGCGGCGGCCGCTGTCCGCGGCTCCGTCACGAAGCCGGCGAAGAAGCGCGGATGATCGACCCGGCCCGCGGGCGTGGCGCCGCGCGAGGTCTCGAGACCGAGCCGCTGCCCGAGCGGTCCCGACTCCAGCACGGAAGGGCGGTGATAGGCCACGGCCTGCAGTGATCGCGTCATGGAAAAGACCGTAGACGGCGCCACTGACAACGGCCGTGGCCCTCAACGAACCGCAGGCCGGAGCCGTTTGAGCGAGCGGGTCACTGCCCGACGCGACCCGGCTGCAGCACCTTCGTGAACAGCACAGCTCCCGTGTCCTCGCGCAGCCGCACGGTCAACTCGCCACTGCCGCCGTCGATGTCGACCTCACCGAAGTACTGCGGCGACTCCAGCGGCGAGACGTTGGCGCGCGACGGAGCCTTGAGGAAGGACTGCTCGGGGCCGAACGTCCCGTCCAGCTTCGCCGCGGGGAACCCGCCCGCGGCCAGCGGCCCGGACACGAACTCCCAGAACGGCGCGAAGTCCTTGAAGCCCGCCCGCTCCGGCGCGTAGTGCTGCGCGGACGTGTAGTGGACATCGGCCGTCAGCCACACCGTGCCGGTGATCCGCCGGTGCTTGATGAACCGCAGCAGCTCCGCGATCTGCAGCTCACGCCCGAGCGGCGCACCCGGGTCGCCCTGCGCGACCGCCTCGTAGTTCACCGAACCGTCCGCGACGATCAGCCCCAGCGGCATGTCGGACGCGATCACCTTCCACGTCGCACGCGACCGCGCCAGCTCCCGCTTCAGCCACTCCAACTGCTCGGCCCCGAGGATCCCGACGGGGTCGGTCGTCTGCCGTCCCGGCGAGTTCTGGTTGCGGTACGTACGCATGTCGAGCACGAACACGTCGAGCAGCGGACCGTGGTGCACGACCCGGTGCACGCGTCCCTCCTCGCGCCCCGACAGAGTGGACACGGGGAAGTACTCGCCGAAGGCCTGCTTGGCCCGCGCCGCGAGGACGTCGACGCTCTTCTCCGTATAGCGGGCGTCCTCCAGGATCTCCCCGGGGTACCAGTTGTTGCAGACCTCGTGGTCGTCCCACTGCACGATCGAGGGGACCTCGGCGTTGAAGCGGCGCAGGTTCTCGTCGAGCAGGTTGTAGCGAAACGTGCCGCGGAACTCGGCGAGCGTCTCGGCGACCTTCGCCTTCTCCTCGGACGTCACGTTCCGCCAGACCCGGCCGTCCGGCAGCGTCACCGACGGCAGGATCGGGCCGTCCGCGTAGACCGTGTCACCGCTGCACAGGAAGAAGTCGGGGGACCGGCGGCGCATCTGCTCGAAGATGCGGTAGCCGCCGAGATCGGGGTTGATGCCCCAGCCCTGGCCCGCGATGTCGCCCGACCACACGAAGCGCACATCGCGCTGCCGCTTCTCTGGCGCCGTGCGGAAACGGCCGGTGACCGGGCGGCTCGTGCGGCGCGTGTCGTCGGGGTCGGCGAGCAGGACGCGGTAGTGGATCTCCTCGCCCGAGGGCAGTCCGCGCAGTCTCGTCGTCCCCGTGAAGTCGCTGCCAGGGCCGAGGAGCGGCCCGTGCCATCGCTTGGTGCGGTGGAACGACTCGGTCGCCGAGGTCTCGACGATCATCCGGGCCGGCCGGTCGGAACGCACCCACACCAGACCCGAGTCCGTCGTGACGTCCCCGCTCTGCACCCCCCAGTCGGCGCTCGGCCGCCCGGACAGGGCGAGCGCGGGCGCGGCGCCGAGCGTGGGCAGCGCGAGCGCGGCGGACGCGGCGAGCGAACCGCGCAGGACGGAGCGGCGGCCGGGGACGGAACCCTGCTGACCCGATGACATCGATGAGCCTCCTCGGAGGAAACCGGCAACGTTGCGGAACAGACCTACTGGTGCGGCACGGCACTTGTGCGAACCCCAAGTGAACAACTCCCTTACCGCACAAGGGAACACGGCACGCGCTGCGCATCATTCGTACGACCGGTGCGCGGCCGCTCCGCTCCCTGGGACCTACGCCTCATCCGCGCAGGTCCTAGGGCCGGCGCCCGATGACCGCCGAGTGTCGCCGCCCTACGCTCACGATCATGACGATCAACCACCGCAGCCACATCCGTATCGCCCGCCCCTCCACGGACCTTGCCGCCGCCGAACGGTTCTGGGTGGAAGGTCTCGGTCTCAGCGTCGTCTGGCGCTCGTCGGGCGATCACGGTTCCGGCGACCCCGGTTCCGGCGGTCACGATCTGCTGATGGCCGGTTGGCCGGACGCCGACTGGCACCTGGAGCTGGTCCACGACCCGGCCCACCCCGTCATCCCGCGCCCGACGGAGGAGGACCTCCTCGTCGTCTACCTCGACGGCCCGGTCCCCGACGAAGTGGTGGCGAGGCTCGAACAGCACGGCGGCAAGCGCGTGGTGTCCCCGAACCCGTACTGGAACGAATGGGGCGTCACCATCGAGGACCCCGACGGCTACCGCCTCGTGCTGTCCACCCGGTCCTGGTCCAACGCCTGACCCGGAGGACGCCCGCGATAGCGTCCTGCGCATGACGCTGCACTCCGACGCGCCGACCGTCCCGCACGACCTGGCCCTCTCCGCGGGCCAGGGCCGCCGAGCACGCCTGGTGGCGGACCTGATCGTCTGGCTGCTGCCGCCCGTCTATCTGGCGGTGACCGCGGTGCTGGTGCGGTCCGGCGCCCTGTCGGACGCGCTGATCTTCGGCAACCTGTTCACTCCGGCCGTCAGCGCCTTGGTCGCCTTCTACTCGGCCACCGGCTGGCACGTCCAGGTCTCCGGAGAGGGCCTGCTCACCGCGCGCACCCTGTCCGGCCGGCGCACGGTCGACCTGACCCGTCTGACCAAGGTGGGCCGGATCGAGGTCCCCGGGCAGGTCGGCAGCCCCGACGACCGGCTCATCCTGACCGACGCCCACGGAGTGCGGCTCATCGTCCACAAGGTCAAGGGCGGTACCGGCACGGTCGACCGGACGGTGCGCCGCGCCCTCCTGGAACGGCCGGTCGACGCCGGGGTGATCCTCTCGGCGCAGGCGGCCGACCGCCTCGACCTGACCGACGAGGTCGAGCGCGCCAACCGCAAGATGGTGCCCGGTCGTTCAGTGCCGGACCGGGTGCACGCGTGGATGCCGATCCTCTCCCTGCTCGCCTTCGCCCCCGTCTGCATCGGCCTCCTCCTCGCCGGCTACGTGGCCGCGGGCAGCCCCTGACCGCCGCTTCCGGCTCCGTCCCGCACCACGCGCGCGAGGATCCGCACGGCTTCCTCGATCCGGTACGGCGCCGACTGCGCGTATCCGATGACGAGCCGCACCCGTCCGTCCGCGGGCGTCGACGACGCGTACCCGTCCAGAAGCCGCACCGCGAGCCCCGCGTCCGCCGCCCGCGCCACCAGGACAGGGCCCGCGGGACCACCCGCCGGCAACGCGGCGATCACATGCAACCCCGCGGCGATCCCCGTCACCTCCGTCTCCGGCAGCTCCCTCTCCAGCGCCGCCACCAACGCGTTGCGCCGCTCCCGGTACGTCCGCAGACAGCGCCGCAAGTGCCGGTCGTAGTCGCCGCGTTCGACGAACCGGGCCAGGGCCTCCTGGTCGAGGACCGGATTGCCGAGGTCCATGAGGCGCTTGCGCGCCACGACCGCCTCCGCCAGATCCTCCGGCACCACGAGCCAGCCCAGCCGCATCCCGGGCGCCAGCGACTTGCTCACGGAACCGGCGTACGCCACATGGTCCGGGTCCAGGCCCTGCAGCGCGCCGACGGGCGCGCGGTCGTAGCGGAAGTCCCCGTCGTAGTCGTCCTCGATCACCAGACCGTCCACCGACCGCACCCACGCGAGGAGTTGGGTGCGCCGCTCGGGGGAGTAGCCGATGCCCGACGGGAACTGGTGCGAGGGCGTGGCCACCAAAGTGCGCACACCGTGCTCGCGCAGCCGCGCGAGGTCCGGACCCTCCGCGTCCAGCGGGATCCGTACGGTCCGCATCCCCGAGTGACCGAACAGCTCGGCGTGTTCGGGGCTGCCCGGGTCCTCGGCAGCCACGGTCCGCTCCCCGCGTGCGTACAGCACGAGCCCGAGCAGCGTCATCGCCTGCGACACCCCGGAGCACACCACGACCCGCTCGGGATCGGCGACCACGCCCCGACGGCGGGCGAGCATCCGCGCCACGGCGGTACGGAGCCGGGGCACACCGCGTGGATCCGGGTAGCCGAGCGCGGCGTTCGGTGCCTCGGCGAGCACCGCGCGCTGCGCCGCGGACCACGTCGCCCGCGGGAACAGGGAGAGGTCGGGCACGCCGGGCAGCAGGCTCAGCGGGACGTCGGGCGCCTGCTCGGGGGAGCGCGGCCCGCGAGCCGCCTCGTCCGTGACGGCCACCGCGCCGCCCACCCACGTGCCCGACCCGCGCCCGGCCCGCAGATACCCCTCGGCGGTCAACTGCTCGTACGCCTCCGTGACCAGGCCACGGGAGACCCCGAGGTCCGCCGCGAGCGCACGGCTCGCGGGCAGCCGCGTGCCCGGCGCGAGCCGCCCCGAGCGCACCGCCTCGCGCAGCGCGGCCTGCAGCGCCTTGCCGCGTGAGCGCGCGGGCACGGTGGCCGCAGGGAGCAGCAGCTCCCACGCGGTCGTCCACGCCGATGCTCCCGAAGTGGCGCCCGTCTGTGCCGAATTGGTCCCCGATACCGTCATGAAAGTGGACCTTAAACCGGACCGCACGGCTGCCTAACGTCGGCCTCATGCAACGACCGACCTCCTTCGCCCTCTCCGCCACGGCCCGTGGCGGCCTCCTCGCCGCCTTCGCCTGCTGCCTCGTCGGCGCCTCGTTCACCGCGAACAGCGTGCTCGGCGACTACCCGTACGCGGGTGGCCAGTTCCTGCGCTACGGGCTGGCCTGTCTGCTGCTCCTGCCGCTCCTGGGCCGCGGCGGCCTGGCGCCGCTGCGCCGCCTGACGCGCCGCCAGTGGGGACGGCTGGCCGTGCTCGCCGCGGTCGGCATGGTCGGTTTCAACCTGGCCGTCCTCTTCGCCGAGCGCAGCGCCGAACCGGCCGTGCCCGGTGTCTTCGTGGGCTGCGCGCCCGTCGTCGTGGCCGTCCTCGTGCCGCTGCTCGGCTCCCGCAGGCCGACCCGGCCCGTTCTGTACGGTGCGCTGCTCGTCGCGGCCGGTGCGTTCACGGTGCAGGGCTGGGGCCGCACCGACGCGGCAGGCATCGCGTTCTCGGTGTGCGCGCTGCTCGGCGAGGTGGGCTTCGCGGTGATCGCCGTCCCGCTGGTCCGCCCGCTCGGACCCAAGCTGCTCTCGGCGACGGTCTGCGGCATCGCCGCCGCCGAGTCCCTCCTGATCGGGCTCCTCGCACAGGGCGGCCAGGCGGTACGCGTCCCGACGCAGGCCGAGGCGCTCGCCCTGCTGTGGCAGGCGGTGATCGTGACGGTGATCGGGTTCGTGTGCTGGTACGCGGGGATGCAGCGGATCGGCGCCGAGCGAGCGACGCTCTTCTCGGGCCTCATCCCGGTGGCCGCGGCGGCCACCGCACCACTGGTCGGCACGGGCCAGTACGGCACCGCTCAGGCGCTGGGCAGCGTCCTGGTCGGGCTCGGAGTCGCCCTGGGATCAGGGGTGTTCACCAGGAAGCCCGCGCCCACGCCCGAGGGCGAGTCAGGGCCCGGGGTCTTCCGCCGGGCAGGACATGCGCGAGTGCGGCAGTGATCCGTACAGCAGGAACTCATTCACGTTCTGCTTCGCGCACTTCGACTGGACGTAAGCCACATGCCCGTCACCCTTGAAGTCGAGTACGGCAGCCTGGCCGCCCAGCCGCGCGGCGGTCTGTTCCGTCCATTGGTAGGGCGTCGCGGGGTCTCCTCGCGAACCGACCAGGAGCATGCGCGGAGTGTCGACGTCCTGGATCTGCCGGATGAAGGCGCTGCCTCTGGGCTTGCCGTAGCACATGGCGACCGCCGCGATCAGGCTGTCCCCGAAGACCGGTGAGGCCTGCTCGAACGCGGGCTCCAGGTTCTGGAGGTCCGCGAGGTTCTTGACGGTGAACGGGTCCGGATCGTCAGCACAGTTCACCGCGGTCAGGGCGGTGAGGGAATTGTCGGCGGGTATCTCGTCCGCCTCCGCAGCGGCGGCTTCGGAGGGGGCGCGTCGTAGCGCGGCGCCGTTCCCCTGCGCCCCGAGCATGTCCAAGAACGGCCCCGGGTCCTTCTGCTGGGCCAGCGGCTCCAGGGCGGCGGCCAGCGACGGCCAGGTGCTGCTGCGGTAGAGGCTCTCGCTGAACACACCGACCAGTGCCTCACCGCTCAGTTCCGCACCATCGCTGCCCTGAAACGGCTTCTCGTTCAACTCGGTGACCAACGCGGCCATACGGGCGCGGGCGTCGCGCGTATTGGTACCCAGGCCGCATTCGCCGCGGGCCACACACCAGTTGAGGAAGTCATCCAGCGCGCCCTGCCGGGCTCGGGCCGTGGCCATCCAGCGTTCCGGACGGGTGACGGTGAGCGAGTCGACACCGTCGAGGACCATGCGGCCCACGCGGTCGGGTGCCTGGGCGGCGTAGGTGGCGCCGAGCCGGGTGCCGTAGGAGAAGCCGAGGTAGTTGAGCTTCCTGTCACCAAGGGCCTGCCGGATGACGTCCATGTCACGGGCCACATGGATCGTTCCCATGTAGTCCAGCAAGGGCCCCGAGGCCTTGCGGCACTGCTCCGCGCGTTGGTCGAGGACGCGCGCCAGTCGTTCGGCCGCGGCGTCGTCCGTGCCGTCTGCGCTGTCCGTGTCGTCCGCGTCGGAGTCGACGTCGTCGGCGACCGCTCCGCTGCCGCAGGAGACCGGATGGCTGCGTCCGACCCCACGCGGGTCGAACGACACCACGTCGTAACCCTTGCGCAGGTCGCTGAATTCTTTCGCGCCGTCCATGAGCAGTCCCAGCCCCCGCTCGCCCGGGCCACCGGGGTTGAGCACCAGGGAAGCGCGCTGCGGGCCGGTCGCCGGCAGACGTCCGAGGGCCAGGTCAAGGCTGCCGCGGTCCGGTGTCGCGTAATCGAGGGGGACGGTGACCCGGCCGCACTGCATGTCCTCGGGGACCATGGGTTCGTCGTCGCATGCACCCCATGTGACGGTCTGCCGATAGAAACGGCTGAGGTCAGGGCCATCGTCAAGGGTTTCCGCGCCGAAGGCGGGCAACGCCGGCACCATCACGGCCAGGGAGACAGCTGCAGCAGTGCCTGCCAACGCACAGCGTCGACGCATCGGTGGTCCCTCCAGAGGGTGCCCCCGGACCACTTTAGGCCTGGCCCTATCGCTTCGCCCGTCGGCGCCGGACCGGGCCGGACCTCCTCACTTGACGGGCTGCGGCTTGAGATAGGGCTTGAGGAGCGTCGCCCAGGCCTTGGAGATCTTCTGGAACTCGGTCTCGCAGTTCCCCGCCCGTGAGCTCGGAAGGACGCCGTCAGGGTTGCTGTCGTTCCGCACCACACTCTCGTACGCGGCGGGGTCGGAGCCGTACAGCCAGCAGGCCCAGTTGAAGAAGCGTTGCGCGTTGAGGCTGTGCTCGTCGGCGTACTGGTCGAGCCGTTGGCCGGAGTCCTTGGCCTCGTCGGCGGCCGCGAATCCGCCCCAGGCGTTGATGGTGTCGATGGCGTAGCCGATGTGCTTGTCGTCGCTGGTGGCGAGCAGCAGCACCGAGAGCTGGTCGACGGCGTCCTCTTCCTTGCCGGTGGTCGGCAGGTCGTAGATGTCGATGACGGCGTGGCCCAGTTCGTGGAAGACGATGCCGTTGGTGAAGCCCGCGACAGAGTCGTCGACCTCCTTGGCGGCGGGCTTGTGGCCCTTGTCGTCGGGCTGTTGGAAGAGTTCGCGGGCTTTCGTGGCGAATTCGTAGCAGAAGCGGATCTGGCGCCGGAACGAGTCCCAGTTCGCGTTCTCCTCATCGCAGTTGGTGGCGACGATTCCGATCGGCCCCGGCACCTCGACGCGCGAGTTGGCGTAGGCGGCGATGTCGTCAAGGACCTTGGCCCGGGTGAAGAACTGCTCTTCCTTCTTGTTCTGCGGAGTCATACCCGGCTCGATGACCGGTACGAGCCCCTGCTCGTCGGCCGTGGACGAGGCTGTGCTGGGCGCGGCCTGGACGGCCAGTCTCCGGCTTCCGGGGTCGGCCGAGGCCGGCTCGCCTTGGCCGGAGGAGCAGGCAGTGGCCAGCACCAGCGTGATGGCGACCGCGGCCGGCGCGTACGGGCGATTCCTGTGGACCATGGCGTGCGACCTCGTGCTGTGGAGGACGAACCTGAAGAAATAGTGATGAATGAGTCACTCCACCATCCCTCACGCCCTCGAAGGCCGCCTCCGAAGCGTGGCAACAGATTGCTCAGACGGCCACGGCCCGTCGGCAGGTGTCCTCGATGACCCTCGCCACCAGGGCCGGTTCGTCGCCGTGCGGAACATGCCCGCAGCCGGGCAGCCGGACCAGGCGCGCTCCGGGCAGTGTCTGCTTGGCGCGGATGCCCTGGCGGCGCAGCAGCAGCCGGTCGCGGCTGCCCCAGGCGATCGTGACCGGGATGGCGTCCGTGTCCATGGTGAACGTGTCCCGCAACTGGACGGTCCGCCCGGCGGCGAGCGTCTGGTGGAAGCCGGTGGCCTCGCGCAGCGCCCGCGTCTCGGCGACCACCGCCTCGGGTGAACGGCGGCCGGGCCGGGCGTAGATGGTGCTGGTCAGCGCCGCACGCCCGGCGGCGGACCGCGCCAGCCGCTCGATCGCGGGCCGGGGCAGCAGCGAGGCGCCGCGGTGCATCGCGAGCAGCGTGCCGAACGCGTAGCGGCGTTCGGCCTCCGTCCAGAAGCCGGCCGGAGACAGCGCCGTCACGGACCGTACGAGCTTCTCGCGGCCCATCTCCAGGGCCAGCAGACCGCCGAGCGAATTGCCCACCACGTGCGGACGCTCGATGTCGAGCGCCGTGCACAGCGCGGCGAGGACCGGCACCACACCGGCCAGGTCGTACGCGAGCCCGTCCGGCAGCGCGGGCGAGGCGCCGAAGCCCGGCAGGTCGACGGCTATCACGTCCCGCTCGGCGGCCAGGATCCCGAACACCGGGTCCCAGGCCTGGTGGTGGTGGCCGATCCCGTGCAGGAGCAGCAGCGGATCACCCGCTCCGGCGCGGCGGTACACGACGCTCGCGTCCTTCGGTCCCTGTGCGGTGTCGACACTGAAGGTGACGGTGGCGGACATGCTGCTCCTCGTCGCTGGAGAACGCTGCACGGCGCGGCCCGGTACCGCCGCAGCCTTTTAGACATGATGTCAGCAACAACTACCGTTCGGTAACCCCTTGTTGAATCCGGCTGGACACGGCATGGGGAGCCGGGGTGGGATGGCAGGGTGCCGACCGACACCTTTGTGGACGAATTCGAAGCCTGCCGCCCGGTCCTGACCGGCGTCGCCTACCGCATGCTCGGCCGCGTCGCGGACGCCGAGGACGTGGTCCAGGAGGCCTGGCTGCGCTGGTCGGCGACCGACCGCGCAGACGTCAAGGACCATCGCGCCTTCCTCGTGCGGATCACCACCCGCCTGGCCATCGACCGGCTGCGCCAGGTCCAGGCGCGGCGCGAGGCGTACGTGGGGCCCTGGCTGCCGGAGCCCGTGGTCACCGAGTTCGGCGGGACGGTGCCCGACACCGCCGAACAGGCCGTGCTCGCCGACTCCGTCTCCCTCGCCGTCCTGGTCGTCCTGGAATCCCTGTCGCCCCTGGAACGCGCGGTGTTCGTGCTGCGCGAGGCCTTCGGCCTCCCGTTCGCGCAGATCGCCGAGACCCTCGACCGCTCCGAGCCGGCCGTGCGCCAGCTCGCGGGGCGCGCCCGCCGGCATGTCGAGGAGGGCAAGCCCCGCTATGACGTCGACCCGGTCGAACGCCGCGCGCTCACCGAGCGGTTCCTGGCCGCCGCCGGGGCGGGCGACCTGGACGGACTGATCGGCCTGCTCGCGCCCGACGCACGCCTCGTCGGCGACAGCGGCGGCAAGGCCAAGGCCCCGCTGCGGGTCCTGGAGAGCGCGAGCAAGGTGGCCCGCTTCCTGCACGGCGTGTCCGGGCCGAGCAGCGAGCTGATCGACTCCTTCCGTATCGAGGAGATCAACGGCGGACCGGCCGTCCTGGGTCTCATCGGCGACCGCGTGGAGGTGGTGATGCAGCTCGACATCGCGGACGGCGTCGTCCAGAGCGTCTATGTCATGCGCAACCCGGACAAGTTGGAGTCCCTGACGGCGCAGCTCAAGGGCTGACCCGCCCCGCCGGCCGACCCTCGCGCCAAGCCCCCGCCCAGCCGTGGCGGGGGCTTTGTCGTGCGTCGCTCTCTGTAACGGACCAGGGATTGGTCTTGACCAAGGGTGTGCGCCCACCTATCGTCGCGGATAGTGCAGGAACCTTTAATAAACAAGGCCACGTAAAAGCCGCCAGGGGCTGGGCATTTACGCCAGGGCGATTGCGGAGGACAGGGTGGGGACCACGCAGCTGGAGACGACTCCGGAGACGAAGTACTGGCATCTCAAGACCGTGATCGGTGAGGCGCTGGACTCCGAGTTCGCGGTCGGCGAGATTCTGCCCAACGAGCGCGATCTGGCCGCCCGCTTCGGCGTCGCGCGCGCCACGCTGCGCCAGGCACTGGAACAGCTCGAACTCGAAGGCCGTCTGCAGCGCCGCCGCGGCGTCGGCACCACCGTCGCCCCGCCCCGGATGGGCGTGGCCGTCGGAGCCGCGGGCAACGGCTGGCCGGGCAGCAGCGGTGACGCCTGGCAGGCCGCCGACTCCACCCGGGAGATTCCGCCCGCCACGGTCGCCGAGCTCCTCGGCACGGGCCTCGACGAGCACGTGCACGTGCTGCGCCGCTCGCGCACGTACGGCGGACAGCCCGTCGCCGCCGATCTGCTGTACGTTCCGGCCGGTTCGGTGCCCGACCTCACGGCGATCGACGTCCCGGACGGTGCCACGCGGGCCCGCGCCGTGCTGCGCGAGCTGCAGCGCCTCGGCTTCGAGGGCGAGGACCGCGCGGTCGAGCTCGGCTCGGCGCGCGCCGACGACGCCCGTCAGCTGGACCGTCTGCCCGGCGCGCCCGTGCTCCTCGTGACCACCCGTTACTTCGGCCCCGGCGGGCGTACGGCCGCGGTGTCGGTCGCCACGTACCGCGCGGACACCTGCCGGCTGACGTTCGGCGGCGATGTGGAGTTCCACTCCGGCCCCGAGCGCCAGGCCTCCTGAGCCACGGCTTCACTCCCCCCACGGACCCGGCCCGCCGTACCCCTTCACGGCGGGCCGTGGGGTGTCCGGGTCCCTGCCGGCAAAGAGCCCGGGTCAGCGCCCGGTGACCGTGCCTTCCACCGCGAACAGCTCCTCCTCGACGTGGTCGAGCGCGAGCCGCAGCGCCCCCGTCGCCACCGCCGCCTCGCCCAGCATCGACAGCGCCACCCGCGGCGGCCGCAGACAGAAACGGGTCAACTCGCGGCGCAGTGGTTCCAGTACGTCGTCGAGGCCCGCGGCCCAGCCGCCGATCACCACCAGCTCGGGGTCGAGCGCGAGCACCAGTGCGGCCACGTCGTGCACGAGGCGCTGGATGTAGCGCTCCACCGCGGCCTTCGCGCCCACATCGCCCTCGCGGGCGTGCCGGAAGACCTCGGTGACCGCCTGCTCGTCCAGCGGATGCAGCGGTTCGTCCGTCGTCGAGAGCAGCGTTTCCGGGGTGGCCTCGCGGCCGAGCAGATGCAGGGCGCCGATCTCGCCGGCCGCACCCCCGTACCCGCGGTGCAGCCGTCCGCCGATCAGGGAACCCGCGCCGGGGGAGAGGCCCGCGAGGACCACGACCACGTCGTCCGAGTCGCGGGCCGCGCCCTTCCAGTGCTCGGCGACGGCCGCGGCGTTGGCGTCGTTCTCCACCAGGACCGGGCACCTGAACGAGCGGCGCAGGCGTTCGCCGAGCGGCAGCCCCGTCCAGCCGGGCAGCGCTGTTCCGAGCCGTACGGTGCCGTCCGCCTCGACGATGCCCGGGCTGCCGACGCCGACCGCGCGCAGCGAGCCGCGGGCGATACCGGCGCGGCGCAGCAGCTCGGCGACACAGGTGCGCAGCCGCTCCAGACGCTCGTCGGACGAGGCGGTCTCGTCGACCTCCTTCTGGCCGGTGCCGAGCACCTTGCCGTCGAGGTCGGAAAGGACCGCGGCCACGCGATGCGGGCCGATCTCCAGGCCCAGCAGATGTCCGGCCTCCGCGCGGAACCGGAAGCGGCGCGCCGGCCGGCCCTGACGCCGTGCCGCGCCTTCCTCGACCGGCGCCTCGACGACAAGGCCGGCCTCGATCAGACCCTCGACGACGCCCTCGACCGTCGGCCGCGACAGGCCCGTGACGCGGGTGATCTCGGTGAGGGTCGCGGAGTCGGCGGTGCGCAGGGCGTGCAGCACCACGGCCGAGTTGATCCGTCGTAGGAGCGAGGGATCCCCGCCGGTCAACCGGCTCAACGTACATCCTCCCTGCTCGGCGAGCTGCTTTGGCCGGATCGTACTCGCCGCGCCCCGGCCACGGCGAGTGCCGGGAGGCCCACAGCCCGTGGTCCGAGGTCCGGTCCGGGGCGGGACTGTGATCCTGCGGACCCGATCAGTCCGGATAAGGGCGGCATAGGGGGTGAGCTGGGGCGCTGCGTTCACCCCGAATCAGCAGCACACCCGAGCCGAGCTCAGCCCGGCGACACGAACCCCGACTCGTACGCCGCGATGACCGCCTGCGTCCTGTCCCGCGCCCCCAACTTCGCGAGGACGGCGCTCACATGGGACTTCACGGTCTCGGCGCCGACGATCAGCTCGGCAGCGATCTCGGCGTTGGACATACCGCGCGCCATCAGCCGCAGCACGGCCGACTCGCGCTCGGTCAGCGCCGCGCGCTCCATCGCCGCACGGGCGGGAGCGGCTCCGTACGAGGCCGCGAGTGAGCGGACGGCCGACGGGAACAGCAGGGTCTCGCCCTCCGCGATCAGCCGGATCGCGTGCACGATCTCGGACGGACGGGCGCGCTTGAGCAGGAAGCCGTCGGCTCCGGCGCGCAGGGCGTCGTACACGTACTCGTCGTTCTCGAAGGTGGTCACCACGACGATCTTCGGCGGGTCGTCGACCGAGCGGAGCACGGCGCGGGTCGCCTCGATGCCGTCGAGCAGCGGCATCCGTACGTCCATCGCCACGACGTCCGGCCGCAGCGAACGGACCAGCGGCACCACCGCGGCTCCGTCCGCCGCCTCGCCGACCACCTCGATGTCCGGCTGCGCCTCGAGGACGGCGCGCAGACCGGCGCGGACCAGGGGTTCGTCGTCGACTAGCAGGACCGTGATCGCCATCGGGCCAGCCTAGAGCCTGCGGATCACCGGCCGAGCGGCAGTCCCGGGCAGGTCGCAGCGGTCCCGGGCACACGGTGGCGGTCCGGGGTACGGGGTCCTGTCCGGACCGTTCAATGCGGTCAGGTCCGTTCAGGACACCGGAAGGTCGACGTGCAGCAGCCATGTGCCGTCCTGAGGGCCCGCCTTCGCCTTCCCGCCGAGCAAGGTGGCCCGTTCGCGGATGCCGCGCAGGCCCGAGCCGCTGCCGACGCCGAGCGAGGTGCCGGAGAGCGGATTGCTCACGGTCAGGAGGAGACGCCGCTCCTCGGCCGTGATCCGCACTGTCACCGGCACCGAGCCCGCGTGCCGCAACACGTTCGTGAGGGCCTCCTGAAGAATCCGGTACGCCTCGCGTGTGACCGGACCGGGCAGCCGGTCGACCGGCCCGGTGATCTCCGCGTCGACCTTCGCGCCGGAGGCGCGCGCCGAGTCGAGGAGCCGGTCGGCCTCGGCGAGCGTGGGGCGCCGGTGCGCGGGCTCGCCCGGCTCGCGCAGCACCTTCAGGACCCGGTCGAGGTCCTCCAGCGCGGCCCGCCCGGTGTCCTCGATCGCGGCGAGCGCCTGGTCCGTGAACTCCGGGCTGTTGGCGGCCCGCGCCGCGCCCGCCTGCACGACGGCGACGGTGAGCGCGTGGCCGATCGAGTCGTGCAACTCGCGGGCCATGCGGTTGTGTTCGAGCAGGTGCTCGGTGCGCTCCTCCAGAACGGCGAGGCGTTCGGCGGGGGAGGGGCCCAACGCGCGCAGGGCGGTGCGGGCCATGAGGGCGCCGACGCCCGCCGCCACATACGCGAGCACGAGCAGCGGCAGCGGTACGAGGAAGAGGTACGCCCAGTGCGCGCCGTGCACCGAGACAACTGAGTCCGAGCCGGGGTCTTCGCCGACGACGGCGCCGGCGAAGGTCAGTGTGGTCGCGGCCGCCTGGACCGTCAGATAGGCGACCAGGCTGCCCGCTTCGAGGCGGAGCACCATCCACAGCGCCGTGACGGCCCGGTCGCGCCAACTCTGGGCCGGGCGCGCCACGATGACCGGCTCCGCGCTCTCCTCGCCGACGCGTCGCGCATGCCGGCCCGGGAACAGCATCAGCCGCGCCTGGTGCCCCTCGGCCAGCCGCATCGCCGGCACCAGGCCCACGGCGGCGACCAGCGGGATCGGCAGCAGGGCGAGCAGCGCCCAGCGCGCGGGCGAGTCGGTGTGCACCCCGACGATGAACGATCCGATCACCGTGGGGACGGCCCCCACGACCAGATGGACCCAGCGCGTATAGGTCACCGCACGGGTCAGCGGTCGCAGGAATCGAGGCATGACGCCATCGTGCCAGCCGCCTGTGACAGCCGGTTCCCCCGCGCGGGGGAGAAGATCCCCACCCGCGGGGGAAGCCCGGCGGCCCGCCGCTCGGGAGGCTTGAGCCATGACAAGCATCGAGGTCACAGCACTCACCAAGGAGTACGGCAGCACGCGGGCCGTCGACGGGCTGAGCTTCACCGTGGAGCCCGGCAAGGTCACCGGATTCCTCGGCCCGAACGGCGCCGGCAAGTCCACCACCATGCGGCTCGTCCTGGGCCTTGACCGTCCGACCTCCGGGACGGCCACGATCGGCGGCCGGACCTACGCCTCGCTCCCCGACCCGCTCCGCCAGGTCGGCGCCCTGCTCGACGCCCAGAACGCGCACGCCTCCCGCACCGGCCGCAACCACCTGCGCGCCCTCGCGGTCGGCAACGGCCTTCCGGCGGCACGCGTGGACGAGGTCCTGGAGCAGACCGGCCTCGCCTCGGCGGCGGGCCGGCGCATCAAGACGTACTCCCTCGGCATGCGCCAGCGCCTGGGCATCGCCGCCGCCCTGCTCGGCGACCCGCCGGTGATCATGCTCGACGAGCCGTCCAACGGGCTCGACCCCGAGGGCATCATCTGGATCCGCGAACTCCTGCGCCGCCTCGCCCGCGAGGGCCGCACGGTCCTGGTCTCCAGCCACCTCATGAACGAGACCGCGTCCTTCGCCGACCACCTGGTCGTCCTCGGCCGCGGCCGGCTCCTCGCGGACACACCGATGCGCGCGTTCCTCGAAGAGCACCGCAAGGACCGCGTCCACGTCCGCAGCACCGAGCAGACCCGGCTGCGCGACGCTCTGGTCAGGCAGGGGTACGAGGTCGCGTTCGGCGAGGACGGGCAGCTCACGGTCGAGAGCGCCCGGGCCGCCGACATCGGTCCCCTCGCGGCCCGGGAGGGAGTTCCGGTCCTCGAACTCGTCGATGAGCAGGCCTCGTTGGAGCAGGCCTATCTGGCGCTGACGGCCCAGGAGACCGAGTTCGCCGCAGCACCCTCCAGCTCCTGACGCCGCCCCCTCCAGCTCCTGACGCCGCCCCCTCCCGCTCCTGACGCCGCCTTGCCACCAGCCGCCCAACCCCCTCGCCGAGGAGACCGCTCCATGACCACGTCCGCCGTCCTGCACGCCGAATGGATCAAGATCCGCTCCGTCCGCGCCAGTTGGGGTTCCCTGCTCGCCGTGCTCGGCGTCACCCTCGCCATCACGCTGCTCGCGTTCCCGCTCATCGGCGAGGCCGAGGCGGACAACGCCGACTACGACACACTCCTCGGCGCCTTCTACGCGATGAACTTCGCCCAGATCGCCGCGATCAGCTTCGGCGCCACCGCGTTCTCCAGCGAGTTCGCCCACAACGCGCTGCGTGTCTCGCTCGCCGCGGTCCCGCGCAGAGGGCTCTTCTACGCGGCGAAGACCGCGGTGATCGGTGCCGCCGCGCTCGTCCTCGGCCTGGTCACGTCCTTCGCCACGTTCCTGACCGGTCAGCTCTTCATGGGGGAGTACGCAATCGGCCTCGGCCACCCCGGAGCGCTGAGCGCCTGCGTCGGCGGCGGGATCTATCTGGCCCTGATGGCGCTGCTCGCGAGCGGGCTCACCGCGCTGCTGCGCAGCGGGGTCGCGGTCCTGAGCATCCTCATCCCCTTCGTCCTGATCGTGGGCTTCGTCATCGGCGACATGTCGGCGGGCGTCGCCGAGTTCCTGCCGGACCGCGCAGGACAGGTCGTCCTGCACTCCGAGCACACCGGAACCCTCGGTCCGTGGACGGGACTCGGCGTCACCGCCCTGTGGGCGGCCGCCTCGCTGCTCGCCGGCTGGTGGGCCGTGCGGCGCCGCGACGCCTGAGCCGAAGGCCCGTTGTCAGTGGCGCTTGCTCTACTGGACGCATGACCGAAGCCCGCCCGGTGCACGACCAGTTGACCACCCTGGATCTGCTGTGCTCCCGCGCTCTCGACGCGGAGCACGGCGGTCCGGGGACCGGTGCGTCCGGCCCCGGTTACCGGATCGCCGAGCTGGCCCGCGAGGAGGCCGCGGCGGTCCTCGCGGCGCTGAGGGCACCGCTCGCCCACCGCTGGGGCGAGCCCGAGGCGCACACCCTGGCCGACCGCGACCGCTCGGAGATACCCGAACCCTGGGCGTTCCTGGGGACCTTGGCGGACGAGGCGCTGGTGTGGCGTCTCGTGTCGCACTCGGACGACCGCCGGCTGGCGCTCGCCCTCACCCACGACACACCGACCCGCCTCCTGGCCCTCGTCACCACGGCCGACCTGCCGTAGGACCGGACCGGGTCAGCCTGCGGAGGCCTCCCGGAGCCGTCCGTACTCCTCGGCCATGCGCTCCACCGTCCACTGCGCGTTCAGACCGCTGGGGTTGGGCAGCACCCACACGCGGCTGCCGCCGACCGTCCGCTCCTGCGGCCCGATCTGCGCCTTGCGCTCACCGAACGCCGCCCGGTACGCGGTCACGCCCACGACCGCGAGCCACTCGGGCGCGAGCCGCTCCACCTTCGCCGCGAGGATCCGGCCGCCCGCCACGTACTCCTCGGGGCGCAGCTCGTCCGCACGGGCCGTGGCGCGCGCGACGACATTGGTGATGCCGAGTCCGTACGAGAGCAACTCCCGCTGCTCGGAAGGCCGGAGCTGTCGCGGTGTGAAGCCGGAGAGGTGGAGGACCGGCCAGAAGCGGTTGCCGGGCCGGGCGAAATGGAACCCGGAGGCCGCCGTCAGGAGACCGGGATTGATGCCGCAGAACAGCACACGCAGACCGCCCGCGACCACATCGTCGACGATGCGGTCGCGGGCGGCCTCGAGTTCCTCGCGGCTGAACCTTGTCACTCGTGGCTGTACCAGGTCAGAGGATCGCGCCGGGCGTGTAGGCGGCGGCCTCGGGGTGCTGCTTGACCAGCTCGTCGATCCGGGAGACGACCACGCCGACCTGGCCGGCGGCCGCTCCCGTGAACGACAGCTTGTCCGCCATGAGCTCGTCGAGCTGCGTCCGGTCCAGCGGGATCCGCTCGTCGGCCGCCAGCTTGTCGAGCAGCTCGTTGCGCTCGGCGCCCTGCTCACGCATCGCGAGCGCCGAGGCGACCGCGTGCTCCTTGATCGCCTCGTGCGCGACCTCACGGCCCACACCGCCGCGCACCGCGCCCATCAAGACCTTGGTCGTGGCGAGGAACGGCAGGTAGCGGTCCAGTTCGCGGGCGACGACGGCCGGGAACGCGCCGAACTCGTCGAGGACGGTCAGGAAGGTCTCCAGGAGGCCGTCCAGCGCGAAGAACGCGTCGGGCAGCGCGACCCGGCGGACCACCGAGCAGGAGACATCGCCCTCGTTCCACTGGTCACCGGCCAGCTCACCGGTCATCGACGCGTAGCCGCGCAGGATGACCATGAGGCCGTTGACGCGCTCGCACGAGCGGGTGTTCATCTTGTGCGGCATCGCGGACGAGCCGACCTGGCCCGGCTTGAAGCCCTCGGTGACCAGCTCGTGCCCGGCCATCAGACGGATCGTCTTGGCGAGCGAGGACGGCGCCGCGGCCAGCTGCACGAGGGAGGTGACGACCTCGTAGTCGAGCGAGCGCGGGTAGACCTGGCCGACGGAGGTGAACGCCGTGGCGAAGCCGAGGTGCCGCGCGATGCGCTGCTCCAGATCGGCCAGCTTCGCGTCGTCGCCGCCGAGCAGGTCGAGCATGTCCTGGGCGGTGCCGACCGGGCCCTTGATGCCACGCAGCGGGTAGCGGCCGAGCAGCTCCTCCAGGCGGCCGTACGCGACGAGCAGCTCGTCGGCGCCGGTCGCGAAGCGCTTGCCGAGAGTGGTGGCCTGCGCGGCGACGTTGTGCGAGCGGCCCGCCATCACCAGCTCGCCGTACTCGGCGGAGAGCTTGCCGAGCCGGGCGAGAACGGCGACCGTACGGTCCCGCATCAGTTCCAGGGAGAGCCGGATCTGCAGCTGCTCGACGTTCTCCGTGAGGTCACGCGAGGTCATGCCCTTGTGGACGTGCTCATGGCCGGCGAGGGCGTTGAACTCCTCGATCCGCGCCTTCACATCGTGCCGCGTGACCTTCTCGCGCTCGGCGATCGAGGCGAGGTCGACCTGGTCGAGTACACGCTCGTAGTCGGCGAGCGCCTGCTCGGGCACGTCGATCCCGAGGTCCTTCTGCGCCCGCAGGACGGCCAGCCACAGCTGACGCTCCAGCCTGACCTTCTGCTCGGGGGACCACAGGGCGGCCAGCTCCACGGAGGCGTAGCGGCCGGCCAGAACGTTCGGGATACGGGGCTTCACAGTCACGATCGGTAAGTCTACTGGCCAAACGTGCAGGCCAACGCCGTCGGGGTTTTCGTCGGAAGATACGAGCGCCGTACGAGCGCCGGGCGAGGGCGGTCGCGCCCCCGTTCCCGAAGCCGCCCCCACGCCTCCGAGCACCGCCGCTCAGTCGTACGGCAGCAGCTCCGGCCGCTTCGCCGGACGCCCGTCGCCCGAGCTGCGGCCCGTGAGCCGCCGCCCGATCCACGGCAGCAGGTGCTGCCGGGCGAAGGAGACGTCGGCGGTCCTGCGTGCCATCCAGTTCGGCGGGGCCGCGGGGGCCAGCGGTGCGCGCCAGTCCTCCTCGGGCTCGTAGCCGAGCGCCTGCCAGACCGCCTCGGCCACCCGTCGGTGCCCCTCGCCGGTCAGATGCAGCCGGTCCACGTCCCACATCCGCTGGTCGGACAGGGCCGGGGCGCCGTACAGGTCGACGACGACCGCGCCGTGCCGCGCGGCCAGACCGTCCACGTGCGCGAAGAGCTCCTCCATGCGCGGCCGGAAGCGGTCGAGGACCGGGCCCTGACGGCCGGGGCTGCGCATCAGGACAAGCTGCTTGCACGCCGGGGCGAGCTTCTCGACCGCCTCGGTGAGCCGGTCGCGCACCATGTCCATGTCGCACTTGGGCCGCAGCGTGTCGTTGAGACCGCCGACCAGCGTCACCACGTCGGCGCGCATCGCGGCGGCCGCCTCGACCTGCTCGTCGACGATCTGGCCGATGAGCTTGCCGCGTACGGCGAGGTTGGCGTAGCGGAAGCCGGGTTCGACGCGCGCCATCCGCACGGCGAGCTGGTCGGCCCAGCCGCGGTAGCTGCCGTCGGGCAGGAGGTCGGACATGCCCTCGGTGAAGGAGTCACCGATCGCGACGAGACTGGTGTATGTGGCATTGATCTGCATGGCGCGAGTGATGCTATCCCGCTCCCTTGTGGGCGAGCACGCCGACCGTCTGGCCGCCGCTCGTCTCGCCGGTCGGCTCGAAGCCGAGGCCCAGGTAGAAGCCCTCGGGCCCGTCCGGACCCGGATGCCACGTCACGTACAGCCGCCGCTCGCCGCGCCTGCGCAGCTCGTCGGCCACGGCCTCCACCGCGAAGCGGCCGTATCCGCGGCCCTGGGCCCCGGCGGCGATGTTCAGCCGCCACAGCCCGGACCGTATGTCCGTGCCCTGCGGATCCTCGTCCCAGTGGATGTCGAGGAACGCCATCAGAAAGCCGACCGCCTCGTCACCGTCCATGATCAGCCGGGGCCAGGCCACCTCGCCGTGGACATACGCCTCGGCGAGGGACTTCACGACGCTCTCCACCAGGTGCTCCTGGTCGCTGCGCACCCGGATGGAGAGCGCCGTCTCGAGGTTCTGCGCGGTGACCGGTTCCAGGCGAAGGCTCATGCGGCTCACCCTAAGGACCAGGTCAACCGGTTTACGGCCTCACGCGGGCTGCCCGAACAGCTCCCGCAGTACGTCCTCCATGGTCACCAGACCGGCGAGCCGCCCGTCCGTGCCGATCACCGCGGCCACATGCGTACGGCTGCGGCGCATCGCCGTCAGCACATCGTCGAGCGGGGTCGTCTCGCGGACCCGGGCGATCGTGCGCATGTCCCGCACCTGGAACGGCATATCGCGCGGCTGCACCTCGAGAGCGTCCTTGACGTGCAGATATCCGACGATCCTGCGGGCCTGGTCCACCACGGGGAAGCGCGAGAAGCCGGACTCGGCCGACAGCCGCTCCAACTCCTCCGGCGTCACGCCGAGCCGCGCGTAGACGACCCGCTCCAGGGGCAGCGCGACGTCCTTCACGGGCCGGTTGCCCAGTTCGAGAGCGTCGTGCAGCCGCTCCGTGGCGCGGTCGTCGAGCAGGCCCGCGGCGCTGGAGTCCTTGACGATACGGGCCAGTTGGTCGTCCGAGAACGACGCTTCGACCTCGCCCTTCGGCTCCACCTTGAGCACCTTGAGCAGCGTGTTCGCGAAGGCGTTGATCGCGAAGATCACCGGGCGCAGCGCCCGCGTCAGCGCCACCAGCGGCGGGCCGAGGAGCAGCGCGGACTTCACCGGTTCGGCGAGCGCGATGTTCTTCGGGATCATCTCGCCGAGCAGCATGTGCAGATACGTGGCCACGGCCAGCGCGATCACGAACGAGATCGGATGCACCAGACCGTGCGGCACGCCCACGGAGTCGAAGACCGGCTCCAGGAGGTGCGCGATGGCGGGCTCCGCGACGATGCCGAGCACCAGGGTGCACAGGGTGATGCCGAGCTGGGCCGCGGCCATCAGATGCGAGACGTGCTCAAGGCCCCACACGACACTGCGGGCCCGCCGGTCGCCTTCCTCGGCGTACGGCTCGATCTGGCTGCGGCGCACCGAGATCAGCGCGAACTCGGCGCCCACGAAGAACGCGTTGACGACCAGGGTCGCCAGACCGATGAGGAGCTGTACGGCGATCATCGTCCGTCCTCCTCGGAGGTCTCGTGCAGGGGTGCGTGCATCAGGACGCGGGCGGCGCGCCGCCCCGTCGCGTCGACGACGTCGAGGCGCCAGCCGGCCACCTCGACGCGGTCGCCGACGGCCGGGATGTGGCCGAGCTCGGTGGCCATCAGACCGGCGAGCGTCTCGTACGGGCCGTCCGGGGTGCGCAGGCCGATCTTCTCCAGCTGGTCCGTGCGGGCGGCGCCGTCCGCCGAGAACAGCGCACGGCCCTCGTCGTCCTCGCCGGCCGGGGCCAGATCGCTGGTCTCGTGCGGATCGTGCTCGTCGCGGACCTCGCCCACGACCTCCTCGACGATGTCCTCCAGGGTGGCCACTCCCGCCGTGCCGCCGTACTCGTCGATGACGACGGCCATGGTCCGCTTGCCGGAGAGGCGGTCGAGCAGCCGGTCGACGGTCAGCGACTCCGGGACGAGGAGCGGTTCGCGCATCAACTGCGCCACCGACCGGCGGTGCCGCAGCTCGGCGGGCACCGCGAGGACGTCCTTGATGTGCACGACGCCCACGACCTGGTCGAGGGACTCGCGGTAGACCGGGAAGCGGGACAGGCCCGTCGCCCGCGTCGCCGAGGCGACATCCTCCGCGGTGGCCTTCACGTCCAGGGCCATGACCTGCACGCGCGGCGTCATCACGTTCTCGGCGGTGAGGTCGGCGAGGTTCAGCGTCCGCACGAACAGCTCGGCCGTGTCCGCCTCCAAGGCGCCTTCCTTGGCGGAGTGCCGGGCCAGCGCGGCCAGCTCCTGCGGCCCGCGCGCGGACGCCAGCTCCTCGGCGGGCTCCATGCCGAAGCGGCGTACGGTCCGGTTCGCCGTGTTGTTGAGGTGGTTGATCAGCGGCTTGAACGCCAGGCTGAACCAGCGCTGCGCGGTCGCCACGCGCTTGGCGACGGAGAGCGGGGAGGAGATCGCCCAGTTCTTGGGCACCAGCTCACCGACGACCATCAGGACGATCGTCGACACCATCGTGGCGAGAACCAGGGCGACGCTGTCGGCCGCGCTCCGGGAGAGACCGAGGGCGTCCAGCGGGCCGGCGAGCAGCTTGCCGAGGGACGGCTTCGAGAGCATGCCGATGACCAGACCCGTGACGGTGATGCCGAGCTGGGCGCCGGAGAGCTGGAAGGTGAGCGTGCGCACGGCCTTGAGCGCACTGTCGGCGCCGCGCTCGCCCTCGGCGGCGGCCCGCTCCAGGGTGGAGCGCTCGACCGTGGTCAGCGAGAACTCGGCGGCCACGAAGACACCGCAGGCCAGCGTGAGCAGCAGGGCCACGGCGAGCAGGAGCACTTCGGTCATCGGGTCACCTCCGTCCCATGATCGGCCAGGGACACGGGGAGTGCGCGATGTCGGGTACTGGGAGGCTCGCCCATGGGCGGACGCTCACACCTTTCCTCAGAACGGAACCGGCGCGGTGGCCGGCACGGAATCGGGGGTGCCGCTGTGGATCACAGAGGCACCCCCATCGTAAAGGAATCGCAAAAGGGGCAGAGCGTCACTCGGCGCACGTCGAGCCGCCGGGCGACGCCCCGAGTCGTCTCACTCCCCGAGGGGCTTCACCCAGCGCCGCCACTGCTCCTGCGGCGCGTACCCGCCGGCCTCCCAGGCCCGCTGCCCGGACTCGTTGCGCACGAGGACCATCGCGTCCGCCCGGCGCCCGCCGAGCGCCACGAACCGTTCCTCGGCCGCGGCCAGGAGCGCCGAGCCGATGCCGCGCCGCCGGCGGTCGGGGTGCACGGCGAGCCGGTAGAGGTGACAGCGCCAGCCGTCGAAGCCCGCGATCACCGTTCCCACCAGCTCGTCCGCCAGCTCGGCGAGCAGCAGCGCCTCCGGGTCGCGCTCGACGAGCCGCTCGATGCCCGCCCGGTCGTCGCTGATGCTGGTGCCCTCGGCCGCCGTCTTCCAGAAGGCGAGTACGGCGTCGAGGTCCTCCGGAGTCGCGGCCCGGATCCGCAGTGCAGTCATACGCGCATCCCACCACCGGCCTGCGCGCGCGAGCCACAGGATTCCGCGATACGGACACGGGGCGGGGCCGCGCCTACGCGTCCCGGTGCCGCGCCTACGCGTCCCGCAGCGCCTCGATGACCGGGGCGAAGGCCTCCATGTACGGCTCAAGGACGGTCAGATACGTGAGCCCGAACCGTTCGCGCAGGCCGAGGAGTTGCCGTACGACCTCGTCGAGCTCGCCGATCGCGAGGATCGGCAGGTCGAGGACCTGCTCCGGTGTCAGATGGGTGCTGCGTGCGGCGAGTGCCTCGACGGCCTTGGCGCGGTCATCGGTGAGCTGCACCATCTGCAGCAGCAGATTGCGCTCGGCGGGCTCCTCGGCTGCGCCCCGCCCGGCGCGCTCGAACTCCTCGTACCGCGCGATCCCGGCCGCGAACTGGTCGGCGGACAGGGCGAGAAGAGTGCCGGGCTCCTGGGGGTGCGAGCGCGCTCCGGTGAAGGCCGCGATCCGCGCCTCCTCGGCGGCGAGCCGCAGCATCCGCGTCCCGTTGCCCCCGATCAGGAGCGGCGGACCGCCGTCCTGGGCGAGCTGCCCGCGCAGCGGCTCCTCGGAGCACAGCCTCTTCAACTCGCGCACGGTGCGTACGAGATGACCGACCCGCTCGCCGGGCTTGCCCCACGGCAGCCCGGCGCTCTCGTGCTCGGCCCGTACGTACCCCGCGCCCAGGCCCACCTCCAGGCGGCCGCCGGTGAGCGCGTCGGTGGTGGCGATCTCGCGGGCGAGCAGTGTGGGGTTCCAGAAGCCGGTGTTGAGCACGAAGGTGCCCAGGCGCACCCGCTCCGTCACCGCCGCCGCGGCCACCAGGGCCGGGAACGGGGCGGGCATGCCCAGATGGTCCGGGACCAGGAGCACGTCATAGCCGAGCTCCTCGACCCGGCGGCACTTGGCGCGCCACTCGGCGGCGGGGGAGGGGCTGATGAGGCTGACGCCGAAGCGGAACGGGCGCCGGTTCACCGGACTGTTCAAGGAGACTCCCTGATCACGCGCCACCGAAACTCCTCCTCATGCGCCACGAAAGCCCCTCCTCATGCGCGATGGAAACCCCTACTCATGCGCGATGGCAGCCAGCACATTCATCCGCGCCGCCCGCATCGCCGGCAGCAGCGCCGCCGCGAGGCCCACCACGATGGAGCCGAGCACCACCGCGATCATCGTGCCCCAGGGGATCGCGAACGCGGTCATGCCCTCCAGGGCGAGCACCTGCTGCACCGCCACGCCCCACACGAGTCCGAGCGCGATCCCGAGGAGCGCCCCGAAGACCGAGATGACCACCGACTCCAGACGGATCATCCAGCTCAACTGCCGCCGGGCGAGCCCGATCGCGCGCAGCAGCCCGATCTCGCGGGTCCGCTCGACGACCGACAGTGCCAGCGTGTTGACGACACCGAGGATCGCGATGATGATCGCCAGGCCGAGCAGCGCGTAGACGAGGTAGAGCATCACGGCGATCTGGCCGCGGATCAGCTCCTTGTAGTCCGCCTGGTCGCGCACCTGCACCTGCGGATACGGATCCAGCACCTTCTCCAGGCTCGTCCGCAGGGCGTCCACGTCGACCCCGGAACCCGCGTTGATGTACACCGCCGAGTCCTGGCCGTCCGGCACATACTTGTCGGCGGTCGCGAAGCCGAGGAAGATCCCGCCCTGCGGACCGAACGAGCCGCTGCCGGGCAGATCCGTGAGCGCGCCCACGGTCAGGGTCGCCTTGCGCTTGCCGGGGAACTCGACGGGCAGCCGGTCGCCCGCCTTGATCCCGTGCTCGGCGGCGAACTTGTGGTCCATGCCGAGCGCGCCGTCCGCGAGCGCCGCGTCCGTACTGCCGGTCGTGTACACGACCTTCGCCACCTCGTCGAGCCGCGGCTCGTACGCCGAGGCCGTGGACTCCACGCGGTCGCCGTCCGGCAGATCGAGCGCGATCGGCACGAACCGCTGCCGTACGACGACAGAGGCGCCCTCCGCTCCCTTGGCCGCGTCGGTGACCTCCGTCGGGAACGGCATGAAGTTGCTGTTCTGCACCACGAAGTCCGCGCCGAGCGAGCGGTCGATCTGCTCGTCGAAGGACTTGGTCATCGACGCGCTGGCCACCGAGAGCCCGCCCACCAGGGCGAGTCCGACCATCAGCGCCGCGGCGGTCGCACCCGTGCGGCGGGGATTGCGCAGCGCGTTGCGCTGGCTCATCCGCCCCACCGAACCGAAGAGCGCCGGGAAGGCACCGCCGAGTACCCGGATCACCGGCCGTACGAGCAGCGGACCGGCGATCACCGTGGCGATCAGCGTCAGGACCACACCGAGCCCGAGCAGCGAGCCCGCGCCCGCACTGTCCTCGGCCAGCGCACAGCCGATCAGGGCCGCCGCACCGGCCGCGCCCACGACCGAGCCGACGATCGCGCGCACCGTCAACGGCCGCCCCAGACCCATCACTTCGATGTCCGCGAGCGCCGCCATCGGCGACACCCGCGCCGCCCGCCGCGCCGGAAGATAGGCCGCGAGGAAGGTGACGCCCACGCCGACCGCGTACGAGATGACGGGCGTCGGCCAGCCGATCACCATCTCGGTCGTCTTGAGGTTCATCCCGAGCAGGCCCATCAGCTCGATGAGCCCCACGGCCAGGCCGATCCCGGTGGCCAGACCCAGGGTCGAGCCGACGACGCCGAGCAGCAGCGCCTCGGTGAGGACGGAGCGCCGCACCTGGCGGCGGTCCGCGCCGAGCGCCCGCATCAGGCCCAGTTCGCGGGTGCGCTGGGCGATCAGCATCGAGAACGTGTTGACGATCAGGAAGATGCCGACCAGCACCGCGATGCCCGCGAAGCCGAGCATCACGTACTTGATGATGTCGAGGAAGCCGCCGAGCTCCTCGGCCGCGGACTTCGCCTGCTCGTCGGCGGTCTGCAGCTCGTACGTGCCACCGAGTTCGGCCGCGAGGTTCCGCTTGAGCCGGTCGTCACTCACCCCGTCGGCCGCGTCCACGGAGATCCCGGTGGCCTTGTCCGCGTCGCCGAGGAGCTGCTTCTGGGCGGTCGCGGTGTCCAGGAACACCAGCGCCGCACCGGGGTTGGTGGTGGTGAACGTGGCGATGCCGACGATCTCCACCTTGAACGAACCGGGCCGCGCGAGCACCGTCAGTGAGTCGCCGATCTCCAGGTTCTTCTTGTCGGCGGTGTCGGCGTCCAGGAGCGCCTCGCCAGGCCCCGCGGGCTCGCGGCCGTCGGTCAGCTCGACCGGACTGCGGTCGGTCACGTACCAGTTGGTGGCGATCGTGGGGGCGCCCGTGGTCGATCCGACCGGCTCGTTGTCGGCGTCGACGACCGTGATGTTCTCGACACCCACGTCGAGATGCGTACCGGCCACACCCTCCACCGAGCGGACCTGCTCGGCGAGTTCGGCCGGGACCGTGGCGACCAGGCCGGTGGGGATGCCCTCGTCGATGTCCTCCTTGGCCGTGATGGTGACATCGGCCGAGGTCGAGGCGAAGAGCCGGTCGAAGGTACGGGTCACCGTGTCCGAGAAGATCAGACTGCCCGCGACGAACGCCACGGAGAGGACCACGGCGAGCGCGGAGAGGAACAGACGGCCCTTGTGGGCGAAGAAGCTGCGGAGGGTGGCTTTGAGCACGGACGCCTCAGTCCTTGGTCAGGGGGTCGGCGGAGTCCTGACCGAGGGAACCGTCGGCGTGCGGGCCCGGCAGCGCGCCGAGCGAGTCGAAGCGCTTCATGCGCTCCAGGACCGCGTCCGCCGTCGGCCGCTCCATCTCGTCCACGATCCGTCCGTCGCCGAGGAAGAGCACCAGGTCCGAGTGGGCCGCCGCGCCCGGGTCGTGCGTGACCATGACGACCGTCTGCTCCAGCTCGTCCACGGCCTCGCGCAGGAAGCCGAGTACTTCGAGCCCGGCACGCGAGTCGAGGTTCCCCGTCGGCTCGTCCGCGAAGATCAGCTCGGGCCGTGAGGCCAGCGCCCGCGCGCACGCCACGCGCTGCTGCTGGCCGCCGGAGAGCTGGGCGGGCCGGTGCTTGAGGCGGTCGCGCAGACCGAGCGTGTCGATCACGCGCTCCAGCCACTCCGCGTCGGGTTTGCGCCCGGCGATGTCCATGGGCAGCGTGATGTTCTCCAGGGCGTTGAGCGTGGGCAGCAGGTTGAACGCCTGGAACATGAAGCCGATCCGGTCCCTGCGCAGCCGGGTGAGCTCACGCTCGCGCAGCCCTGTGATCTCGGTGCCGCCCAGCCAGACCTGTCCCGCGGAGACGGAGTCGAGCCCGGCCAGACAGTGCATCAGCGTCGATTTGCCGGAGCCCGATGGGCCCATCACGGCGGTGAAGCGGCCGCGGCCGATGTCGACATTGACCGCGTCGAGGGCGACGACGACCGTCTCGCCCGTGCCGTACGCCTTGGTTAGACCGCGCGCCCTGGCCGCGATGGCGGCCGGCTCCGCGTGGTCGGTGAGCTGTGCTCCTGACGGTGTGGTCAAGGCCGCCTCCCGGGCTTCCAGGCCATCCCAACTCCCTTGCGAACGCCGAGAGTAGCGGCGTCGCGTGTCCGTCCGGTATCCCTCCGAGGTCGGGCCTCGTCAACGCGTGTAAGGGCCATCTGAATAGCAGCCCCGGCGGCCCTTGCCGGTGCTAGCGCTCCGGCGCTAGCTTGGAGGTATGCCGAAGACTCAGCTCAACGTCCGCGTGGACGAGGAGACCGCACGGGCCGCCCGCGAGCGTGCGCTGGCCCGGGGGATGAGCGTGAACCGCTACATCGAGGAGCTGGTCCGCCAGGACGTCGGCGAGGCCGGCCGCACGTTCGTCGACTCGGCGGCGGACTTCATGAAGAACTACGAGTCGGTCTTCACCGAGGAGTTCGGTCCGGAGCGCGGGCGGTCTTGACTCTGAAGATCGACCTCGCCTGGCTCCTGATGATCGCCGAGCAGAAGACACCCGGTGACCCCCAGGTCACCGACTGGGGCTCCCTCGTGGCCGCGGTCGCCCGCCACGAGGCGGAGATATTCGGCGTCCCGGTCTACGACGACCCGCACGAACGCGCGGCCGCCCTCCTCCAGCAGCTCCTGCACATCCCCGCCCTGGAGCGCTCCAACGCGATGTTCGCCTGCGCCGTCGCGTACGGCTACCTCGTGGCGAGCGGCCTCAAGGTCGCGACCTCGGCGGAACAGGTCCGCGACCTGGCGCGCCTGGTGAAGACCGGCGAGGCGGGCATCCAGCAGATCACCGACGAACTGCGGGGCTGGAGCGGCTAGTCCACGTGGGTCACCCCCGGTCCGCACCGCGCGGCTGCGCATACGCCGTCGGCGGCACCCCGACCGTCGCCGTGAAGTCCCGTACCAGATGGGCCTGGTCGGTGTAGCCGAGCTCCGCCGCAAGCTCGGCCCAGCGCACCTGCGCGTCCGACTCCGCACGCTCCAGCGCCTCGTGGATGCGGTAACGCAGGATGACCCACTTCGGTCCGACCCCCACGTACTGCGCGAAGAGCCGCTGCAGCGTCCGCAGTGCCAGCCCCTCGTCGCGGGCCAGCGCCCCGGCGCGCAGGATCGTGCGGTCGCCGCGGATCCGCTCCACCAGCGCCATCGCGAGATCGGCCTGCGGGTCGGGCCGCGGGCCGCGCGCCAGCAGAAAGGTGTCGAGCGCCGCCACACGCCCGGCGTCGTCGTCGGGACCGAGCACGGAGGCGAGGACCTCGGGATCCTCCCGAAGGCCCTCGAACACCTCCCCGAGCGGCAGCCGCCGCCCCGTCCACTCGGCGACCGGTGCCTGCGGGGCGAACGGCCGGAAGCCGCCCGGCCGGAACTGCACCCCGCACACCCGCCCCACCCCTTCCAGCTTCTGCGTGAACAGCCCGAGCCCGATCCCGGCCACCTCGCCGTGCTCGTCACCGCCGGAGCGCTGGAAGACGACGTTGACCGACGGGTGCGGAACGACATGCGAGGCGTACGGCTGCGGCAGATCCCAGTCGATCAGCCAGTAGTGCTCCAGATACGGGCGCAGCGCGGCCGCCGGTTCATGGCGGCGGAAGCGGACCCGCGCCAGCAGGTCGGCCGCGTCGACGATGCCACGGTGATCCCTGCGCGGAGCTGCCATGCCCCGGAGTCTAGGAACAGCAGTGGCGCGTTTCTACAAGATGCGGTGCCGCGGCGGGCCGTACGGTCGCCGTATGAGCAAGGACATCACCGAACTGTTCGAGGCGGCCGGACACCGAGCCGCCGCCGTCCTGGACGGCATCGACGACAGCGCCCTCGACTCACCGACCCCGTGTGCCGAGTACGACGTCCGGGGTCTCGTGAACCATCTGCTGCATGTGGTCGTCCAGTTCCAGGCCCTCGCCGCCAAGGAACCGTCCGACTTCGCCACGACACCCGACTACGTGGCCGACGAGCCCGACTGGCGCGGCCGCTTCGCCAAGGAGACCGCGCGCCTGGGCGAGGCCTGGGCGCGGCCCGGCGCGCTGGAGGGTGCCACCGGTCTGATGGGCATGCCCGCGACGACCGTCTCACGCATGGCGCTCGGCGACCTCGTGGTGCACGCCTGGGACCTGGCGCGGGCGACCGGCCGGACGTACGTGCCCGACCCCGACGTGCTCGCCGACATCGCCCCGGTCTGGGCCGAACTGGTCCCGGGCGGGCGGAAGATGGGGGCGTTCGGCGAACCCGTCGACGTACCCGAGGGCGCCTCGCCGCTCGACACGCTGCTCGCCCTGACCGGCCGCGATCCCCGGTGGCGGCCCTGACCCTCGGTCCTGCCTGCCGCCTCGATCCTCCGTCCTGCGCCCTTAGAGCCTGTTTCCGAACCCCCGCCTGCGCCCCGACGCCCGGCACGCACTCTCGGCGCACGGCGCCCCAGGACAGGTGGCTCCGCCACATGACCTGGAACGCCGCACGCCGAGAGCACGCACCGACCGCCGCTGCGCCGTCCTTCGGACGAACGACGGGGGTTCGGAAACAGGCTCTCAGTCCTGCTTGCGGGCTGTTCCGAGCACGCAGTACGAGGTCGGCAGGCGCAGCCGTGACGGCGGGATGAGGAAGGGGCGGGACGCGGTGATCTCGAAGCCGGCGTCCCGCAGCGACGCGAGCGGCTCGCGTCCCACATGGCAGCCGCCGAAGAGGCGGGGCCACACGGTCGCGTCGAGCCCGCGCTGGAACGCGACCATCGCACGGCCCTGCGGGGCCCGCCCGTGCTCGAAGAACCGCAGCTCGCCGCCGGGACGCAGCACCCGCCGCGCCTCGGCGAGCGCGCGCGGGACGTCGCGCACGCTGCACAGCACGAGCGAGAACACGGCCGCGTCGAAGGCCTCGCTCTTGACCGGCAGCGCCTCCGCCGCGCCCGGCACCACATCCACCGGGACCTCGGCGTGCAGGGCGGCGTCAACCGCCAACTGCCGCAGATGACGCTCCGGTTCGATGGCGACGACCTCGGAGACCGTCGACGGATAGTGGGCGAAGTTCAGCCCGTTGCCCGCACCGATCTCGATCACCCGGCCGGTCAGGCCCGCCAGGAGCTCCTTGCGGTGGCGGGCGATGAGCTTCTCGGCCGCGACGCTCTGCTTCTCGTAGAAGCGCGCGAAGATCGGGTGGTGCACGGCGTCCTTGGGCACGGATCCGGAGCGCGGCATGTTGCCTCCTCGGCCGACGGGTGCGTCACTCTTGATTCTGCCCCTCGTCCCCAGGATTCCGCCCTGCGCGTGCGGCCGTACGGCCGCCGCCCGAGGGAGCGCTACCCGCTGACGAAGCAGAACTCGTTGCCCTCGGGGTCCTGCAGCACCTGGAAGTCCCCGTACTCGTCGGTGACGACCCCGCCCAGGCGCCGTGCGCCCAGCGCCTCGGCCTCGGCGGTCGCGGGACCCAGTTCGCCCGCGTTCACGTCGAGGTGCAGCCGGTTCTTGGCCGCCTTCTTCTCCGGGACGGCCTGGAAGGCGATCCGGGTGAAGCCGGGGACATCGATGTACGACCAGTCCGGCGTCCGGTCCACCGGCTCCACGTCGAGCAACGCGGCCCAGAAACGGACCAGTTGGGCGGGGTCGGAACAGTCGAAGACGATTTCCTCGATACGTGCGCGCATGGCGGTCAGCGTACGTCGTGCCCGCGCCCGTGCCGTGCACGTACCGGTCCGCGTGCCCTGTGCTCAGCCCCGCCGCGTACCGCCGAGGCGCGGCGCGAGCCAGGATGCCGCCCGCGCGCGGAACACGTCCGGTGCGAGCACCCCCGCGCCCTCCGGGACCGCGCCGAGCAGCGGGGCCTCGGCGACGGTGGGCAGGTCGGTGAGGTTGCAGCGTTCGGCGAGGCCCGGCTCGGCGGGCAGGCTGCCGACCACGACGCCCTCCTGCGTCAGACCGCGCGTCCGCAGTGCCTCCCCGGTCAGCGCGGCCGAGTTGAGCGTGCCGAGTCCGGCCGGAGCGACCACCAGGACGGGGGCGCCCAGGAGCCGGGCCGCGTCGGCGAGCGTGGCGCCCGCGTCGTCGAAGCGGACGAGCAGCCCGCCCGCGCCCTCCACGAGCACGAGGTCGTGCGCGGCGGCCAGCTTCTCGGCGGCCTCGGCGATCTCCGAGGGAAGCACAGGGGCCAGGCCCGCGCGCCGCGCGGCGGTCGCGGGCGCCAACGGCTCGGGATAGCGGGCGAGTTCGAGGCCCGTGACCGGGCCCGCGAGCCGCGTCACCTCGGCGACATCGCCCGCCTCACCCGGTGCGACACCGGTCTGCGCGGGCTTGAGCACCGCGACCGAACGCCCCGCGGCGAGCGCCACCGCGGCGACAGCCGCCGTGGTGACCGTCTTGCCGATCTCGGTCCCGGTGCCGGTGACGACCAGTACCGTCATGTCTGTTCTCCTTCGTGCGGTGCACCGCACCACGCGCCCGTGCCTCAGTGTCCTGAACGCCGTCGCGTTCCCCGTGGGCGACGTCCGCCGCCCCGTCCGTGCCTCAGCCCGCGCTCGCGGCCGCGAGCACCGCACGGCAGATCCGGGCCACGTCAGCGTCGCCGGTCACGTACGGCGGCATCGTGTAGACGAGATCGCGGAAGGGCCGCAGCCACACCCCTTCGCGTACGGCCGCGCGGGTCGCCGCCGCCATGTCGATCTCATGGTCGAGCTGGACGACACCGATCGCACCGAGCACCCGTACGTCCACCACGCCCGGCAGCCCGCCCGCCGGTACGAGCCCTTCGCGCAGCCCGTACTCGATGCGCTTGACCTCGCTCTGCCAGTCCTGGCCGAGGAGCAGCTCGATCGAGGCGCAGGCCACCGACGCGGCCAGCGGATTGCCCATGAAGGTCGGGCCGTGCGCGAGCACCGGCACCTCGCCGCGCGAGATGTCCTCGGCGACCCGCGAGGTGCACAGCGTCGCCGCCATCGTGAGGTAACCGCCGGTCAGCGCCTTGCCCACGCACATGACGTCGGGGGTGACCCGCGCATGCCCGGCCGCGAACAGCTCGCCGGTCCGCCCGAAGCCCGTGGCGATCTCGTCGAACACGAGCAGCACGCCGTGCTCGTCGCAGGCCTCGCGCAGTACCCGCAGATACGCGGGGGAGTGGAAGCGCATCCCGCCCGCGCCCTGCACCACCGGCTCGACGATCACCGCGGCCGCCTCGGCGGCGTGCTCGGCGATCGTGGTGCGCAGCAGCTCGGCGTACGTCTCGTCGAACTCGACCGGGGGAGCGGGCGCGAACACCTGGCGGGGCAGCGCGCCCGACCACAGCTCGTGCATCCCGCCCTCGGGGTCGCACACCGACATCGGATGCCAGGTGTCGCCGTGGTAGCCGCCGCGCCAGGTGATCAGGCGCTGCTTCTCCGGGCGGCCGAGCGAGCGCCAGTACTGCAGGCACATCTTCTGGGCGACCTCGACCGACACCGAACCCGAGTCGGCGAGGAAGACGTGCTCAAGGCCCTCGGGCGTGATGTCGACGAGCAGCTTGCTCAGGCGTACGGCGGGCTCGTGCGTGAGCCCGCCGAACATGACATGGCTCATCCGGTCGAGCTGACCGCGCGCCGCCTCGTTGAGCACGGGGTGGTTGTAGCCGTGGATCGCCGACCACCACGACGACATCCCGTCGACGAGCTCCTCGCCGCCGGCCAGCCGCAGCCGCACCCCGTTCGCCGACTCGACGACCAGGGGTTCCTGGCGGCCGGGCATCGGACCGTAGGGGTGCCAGACGTGGCGGCGGTCGAGGTCGAGGAGCTCGGCCGGGGTGAGGTCAGGCATTGGGCGCGAGATCCGTTCCGGCGCCCCGGCGGCGTACCGCCACCAGATCCGTACGGGCTCCGGGGACGGCGGACGGCTCGGACTCCGAAGGCTCCGAGGCCGCCGAGGCGGCGGCGGGCTCCGACGCCGCGACGGACTCCGACGCGGGCTCCGACGAACCGCAGGGACCGCAGCCGCCACCGTGCGCGCCGCACCCGGAGGCGTCCTCCGTGTCATGCGACCCGCACCCGGACGAGGCAGAGGCATGCGAGCCGCAGCCGCCGCCGAGCGCGTCCGCCCGGTGCGCGGGCAGCGTCGTCGTGCCCGCGCCCTCCACCTCGAAGCCGGCGTCCGCGATCATGTCCAGGTCGGCCTGGCCGGCCTGGCCCTCGCTGGTGAGGTAGTCGCCCAGGAAGATCGAGTTGACCAGGTGCAGCGCGAGCGGCTGCATCGAGCGCAGATGGACCTCGCGCCCGCCCGCGAGCCGCACCTCGACGTCGGGGCAGACGAAGCGCACCATCGCGAGGATCCGCAGCGCGCGCTGCGGGGTCAGGTTCCACTCCTTGGCGAGCGGGGTGCCCTCGAAGGGGATCAGGAAGTTCACCGGCACCGAGTCGGGGTCGAGCTCGCGCAGCGAGAAGACCACGTCGACGAGGTCCTCGTCGCTCTCGCCCATGCCCGCGATCAGACCCGAACAGGCCGAGAGACCGGCGGCCTGCGCCTGCTGCACGGTGTCCACCCGGTCCGCGTACGTGTGCGTCGTGGTGATCTCGCCGTACGTGCCCTCGGACGTGTTGAGGTTGTGGTTGTACGCGTCGGCGCCCGCCTCGCGCAGCCGTCCCGCCTGACCTTCGGAGAGCAGTCCGAGGCAGGCGCAGACCTCGACGCCCTCGTTCTGCTCCTTGATCGCCTCGATGGTCTTGGAGACCCGGTCGACGTCGCGGTCCGTGGGACCGCGGCCGCTCGCCACCAGACAGACCCGCTTGGCGCCGCCCGCGACACCGGCCGCCGCGGCCTTCGAGGCGTCCTCCGGCTTCAGCCACGTGTACTTGAGGATCTCGGCCTTGGAGCCGAGCCGCTGCGAACAGTACGAGCAGTCCTCGGGGCAGAGCCCGGACTTGAGGTTGACCAGGTAGTTGAGCTTCACGCGACGCCCGAACCACTGGCGGCGCACCTTGCCCGCGGCGGCGACCACGTCGAGCAGTGCGTCGTCCGAAGTGGCGAGCACGGCGAGTGCCTCTTCGCGGGTCGGCAGCTCGCGCCGAAGCCCCTTGTCCACGAGCGTGTTCAGCAGGTCCATGAGTGCAGATCCTTGCCTACGCGCCCGCCCCCGGCCAAGTAGGAACCGCACAACAGTGGCTCGGTGAGGTGTGGGTATTGCCACACGCTGACCTCGTGTGACTGCCGCTAGGGTCTGTTGACTGCCGACAAAGACCGGCTGACGCCGAGAAACGCCGGCCGACGCCGAAAACGCCGGCAGAGCCAGGCAGAACTCTCCCCAGGACCCGAGGACGGCCGGATGGACACGCCAGCGCACGCTCACGGGAACCGCTCGGCGCCGGGGTCCGGCTCGGTGCCGGCGCCCGGCGACCCCTTCGCCCGGCTGGACGAGCAGGCCGATGCGCGCCGCGCCGCCGGACTCGTCCGCACCCTGCGTCCGCGTCCCGCCGACTCCCCGCTGCTCGACCTCGCGAGCAACGACTACCTGGGCCTGACCCGTCACCCCGAGGTCGTGGCGGGCGCCGCCGAGGCGGCCCGCACCTGGGGCGCGGGAGCCACCGGCTCCCGTCTGGTCACGGGCACGACCGAACTGCACGCCCGATTGGAGCAGGAGCTCGCCGCGTTCTGCGGCTTCGAGGCGGCGCTGGTCCTGTCGTCCGGCTACGCGGCCAACCTCGCCGCCGTCACGGCACTCGCCCCGCACGGCACCCTGATCGTCTCGGACGCCTCGAACCACGCCTCGCTGATCGACGGCTGCCGTCTCGCCCGCGGCACCACCGCGGTCGCCGCGCACAACGACCCCGAGTCCGTCCGCAAGGCGCTCGGCACCCACCAGGGTCCCGCGCTCGCGGTCACCGACTCCGTGTTCTCGGTCGACGGCGACCGTGCCCCGCTGGCGGAACTCGCCGCCGTATGCCGCGAGTCGGGCGCCGGACTGCTGCTCGACGACGCGCACGGGCTCGGCGTACTCGGGGAAGGGGGCCGCGGCGCCGCGCAGGCCGCGGGCCTCGCGGGCGCGCCCGACGTGGTCGCCACGCTCACCCTGTCCAAGTCGCTCGGCAGCCAGGGCGGTGCGGTCCTCGGACCGGCGAAGGTCATCGAGCACCTGGTGAACACGGCCCGTACCTTCATCTTCGACACCGGCCTCGCCCCCGCGGCGGCAGGCGGCGCGCTCGCGGCCCTGCGGCTGCTGCGCCGCGAACCCGCCCGCGCCGAGCGCGCCCGCGAGGTCGCCTCCGCACTGCACTCCGGACTGACCGCGGCGGGACTGCAGGCCGTACGTCCCGACGCCGCCGTGGTCTCCGTCCGCGCGCCCTCGCCGGACGAGGCGGTCGCCTGGGCGGCCGACTGCCGTGCGGCCGGGCTGCGGGTCGGCTGCTTCCGGCCGCCGTCGGTACCGGACGGCATCTCCCGGCTGCGGCTCACCGCGCGCGCGGACCTCACGGACGCGGACATCGAAAGCGCGGTACGGACGATCGTCCGTACCGCGCCGTAGCACCGTTCGCTCGAAGGGCCGGGTGGCACTGTTCCCTCGGAAGGGCCTAGAGCTCCTCGCCTCGGACGGCGTCGAGGAAGGAGGTCCAGGCGGCGGGTGCGAAGAGCAGAGCGGGTCCTTCGGTGTCCTTCGAATCACGGACGGCCAGCAGACCCGACAGGGCGCCCTGGCTGAGCGCCGCCGTCTCCACGCAGTTGTTCATCCCGGTGCTGGCGCTGCTGCGCCGCCACCGGAGGTCGTGCCCGACTCTGTTCAGAGAGGTACTGGAGAGAACGTACCGAGGCAGTGCTGTCATCGTGCCTCCTTACGCGCCATCACCGATCCCGGCGATGTATTCCAGGCTGTCCTCGGCCGAAAGGGCCTGTTCCTGAAGGGAGTTGAAGGCCTCGGTGTAGGCCTTGAGGTCTTCTTTCCGCTCCAGGTAGAGGCTACTCGTCAAATGGTCGAGAACAACCACATCCAGATCAGCAATGTTCGGAAACGAAAAAATAAGAAAGGGACCCGTGAGGCCCACGTGACCGCCCGCTGCGAACGGGAGCACCTGGAGTGACACATGCGGCAGCCGCGCCACCTCGACGAGCTGCCGCAACTGACGCCCCATCACGCCGTAGCCCCCCACCGGCCTGCGCAGCACCGCCTCGTCGACCACCGCGCTGAGCGCGAGCGGCGGCTCACCGCGCAGCACGTCCTGACGGGCGAGCCGCACCTGCACCAGCTCGTCGACCTGGCCTTCCGGCAGCCCGTCGAGCGCCGCCCGGGTCACCGCCCGCGCGTACTCGGGCGTCTGCAGCAGTCCCGGCACCACCGCGGTCTCCAGGGTGCGCACCTGACAGGCCTGCGACTCCAGCGAGATGAAGTCCCGGTAGGCCGGCGGGAGCAGTCCTTTGTAGGCATGCCACCATTGGTGACGCGCCGCACCCTCGCCGTCCGCACCCGCCAACGCCTCGAACAGCGCCCGTAGTTGAGGGTCGCGCACCTCGTAGGTGTCGAGCAGCATCCCCACGTCCGCGGGCTTCGCGTTGCTCGCTCCGGTCTCTATTCGGCTGACCTTCGACTGGTGCCAGCCGACCCGCCGGGCCACCTCGCCACTGGTGAGTCCCGCCCGGTCGCGCAGCGCGCGCAGCTCGGCACCGAGTTTGCGGCGCCGCACCGCAGGCCCGTACTTCATGCCCGGCTCCTCCCGTGCAGTTCGATGGGTCAGTGTCGCTCCCAAATACGGTCTTCCGTAGCAGAGTTCACCGCTTCGAGCGACAGATATATGCATATCTTGGGGGATCGGTACGTGTTGGCGCTTGGGTAGTGGCAGTCTGGCGCGAAGCACCAGTCCGGGGCCCTCCGTGATTCAGGTGATTCGCATTCCGGCCGCCTCGTGCCGGGAGTTCGGCCCCGGTGGGAAAGGGACAGCGTCGCCATGGCAGATCACCAGGAAGCATCCGTCACGCTGCCGAGCGATCCCGCCTCGGTGTCCGCCGCGCGGAACTACGTCCTTCATATGCTCGCGGAGTGGGGTCTGCCGGGCGACACCGAAGTCGCCGACACCGTACGGCTGATCGTCTCCGAACTCGCCACCAACGCCGTCCAGCACACCTTCGGGCAGTCGCCCACGTTCACGGTGGATCTGGAGCTGGAACGCGACGAGCAGCTGCGCATCGGGGTGACCGACAGCCACCCCCGCTTCCCCAAGCGGCTGCCCGCCGCGGTCCAGCAGGACAACGGGCGTGGCATGGTCATCATCCGCTGGCTCACCGCGGAGTGCGGCGGCCGCCTCTCGGTCAACGCGACGGCGGAGGGCGGCAAGACCGTGTGGATCGCGCTCCCGTGGACGGCACCCGTTCAGAGCTGAGCGCTCTGCCTCAGGTCGTACGGGGTGTCACGAGCCCCGAGTCGTAGGCGAAGACCACCAGTTGGGCCCGGTCGCGGGCGTGCAGCTTCGTCATGGCGCGGTTGATGTGCGTCTTCGCGGTCAGCGGACTGATCACCATGTGGTCCGCGATCTCGTCGTTCGACAGGCCCTGCGCCGCCAGCGCGACCGCCTCCCGTTCCCGGCCGGTCAGCTCGTCCAGACCGCTGCCCGCCGCCACCGGCGCCGGTTCACTGACGAAGCGCTGGATCAGACGGCGCGTGACCGACGGGGCGAGCAGCGCGTCGCCGCGCGCCGCGACCCGTACCGAGTGCAGCAGGTCCTCCGGGAGGATGTCCTTCACCAGGAAACCCGCGGCGCCCGCGCGCAGCGCGTCGAGCACGTACTCGTCCATGCCGTAGTTCGTCAGGATCACCACGTGCACCGCGGCCAGGGCGGGATCGGCCGCGATCCGCCGGGTCGTCTCGATCCCGTCGACCACCGGCATCTGCACGTCGACGAGGACCACGTCCGGCAGCAGCCGCCGTACGAGCGCGAGGCCCTCCTCGCCGTCACCGGCCTCGCCCACCACCTCGATGTCGTTCTCGAGAGCGAGCAGTGCGCGGAAGCCGCTGCGGATCAGCGGCTGGTCGTCGACCAGGACGACGCGGATCATCGGGCGCTCTCCGCTCATCGGGCAGCCTCCACCGGCAGTTCGGCCCGGACGGAGAAACCGCCCTCGGCACGGGGCCCCGTCTCGATCCGGCCGCCGAGCGCGGTGACCCGCTCCCGCATGCCGAGCAGTCCGAGACCGGGTTCGTGGGAGCCGGTCGCCCGGCCGTTGTCGTCGATCCGTAGGGTCAGGGTGCCCGGGCGGTGCTCGACTCCGACCGCGGCGGTCGTGGCGTCCGCGTGCCGTACGACATTGGTCAGCGCCTCCTGCACGATCCGGTACGCGGAGCGGCTCACCGCGGCCGGTACGTCACCGCGCCGCCCCTCGACCGTCAGGGTCACGTCGAGACCGCCGCGGCCGGCCCGCTCCACCAGTTCCTTGAGGTCGTCGAGGCCGCGCGGTGGCGCCGTCGCGTCATCGCGCAGCGCCTCCAGGGTGGCCCGCAGCTCACGGGTCGCCTCGCGCCCGGCCTCCTGGATGGCGAGCAGCGCCTCGGAGACCTCCTCGCCGCGCCGCTTCGCCACATGCACCGCGACCTCCGACTGCACCTTGATGATTGAGATCTGATGGGTGAGCGAGTCGTGCAACTCCCGCGCGATGTGCAGCCGTTCCTCGTCGGCGCGCCGCCGCGCGGTCTCCTCCCGGCTGCGCTCCGCCTCGGCCGCGCGCCGCTCCGCCTGCCGCAGCGCCTCGCCCGCCGCGAACGCGGCGATCAGCCAGGCCACTTCGAGCGTGCCGCGCGCCTGACCGAGCGCCTCGCGCGCGGTGCCGTCGTGGAAGAGCAGCGCGCCCACATGCAGGGCCAGGAACAGTGCGACCGTCGTGATCACCGTGAACAGGTGGTGCCCGGCCCGAACGGCGCCGTACACGGCGACGAGGTAGGGGACGGACAGCACCTCGAAACCGGCGGTCTGATAGCCGAGCGCACACAGGGCGGTGACCACGAGTACGGCGAGCGGTGCCCGCCCGCGTGCGGCCAGCGCGAGCCCGCCGCCGGCAAGGAGCACCGCGCCGACGACGCGGGCAGCCCCGTCCGGGCCCGGGCCCGAAAGGCCGGTCCCGAGCAGCAGCGCCGCCACGGCGACGGCGACCAGCCAGGTGGTCACACCTGCCGGGAGTCGGAAGCGCCCAAGGTCCATGCGTCGCACCCTAGCCGCGCGCCGCCCGCGGGGGATCGGTCCGCTGGCGGACCGGGCGGCTACCGCGGGCGCAGTAGGCGCGCGCCCGCTGCCACGGCCGCGGTAGCCGGGTGCGACGCGGGCGGCAGGGCGAAGTGACTGCGTTCGCCGGACGACCGGGTGCGGCGATGACGGCAGTCTCGAAGTCATCGGGAGCCGGGCATCACCGGATCCCTCCGATGACGAAGGAGCCGTCATGAACACAGCACAGACGCTGATGCTGGCCGCCGAAGGCGGAGTCATCGGCGACGGGCGTACCGGCGCCAACCTGGCGCTCGGCGTGGGCTTCCTCGCCGTGGTCCTCGGCCTGCTCGCACTCGGCCGCACCAAGGGGCGCTTCGGTTTCATGAACGCCCGGACCGGCGCGCTCAGCGCGATCCCGGTGGGCCTGGCCGCCACGTTCCTCGCCGTCCTGCACCTGGCCACCTCCGAAGGCGGCCCCGGTACCGGCAACGGCATGGTCGGCGCGGTCGTCGCCATCCCGCTGGGCCTGGCCGGCATGGCCCTCGGCGCCCGCGTCCTCACCCGCTCCGGTGACCGCCGTGCCGTTCAGCACAGCCGAGTCGAGTAGCGCGAAAGGCGGTCTTTGGCCGTGCTCACTCCGACACGGCCCCACCGGTCCGCCCGAACGCCCCGCGCAGCAAGGCCCTCAGCGTCCCCGCCGCCGCGTTCGACTCCTCCGCGCGGTGCACCACCGAGATGGTCCTGCGAAGGGACGGCGGCTCAAGTCGCCGTACGCCCAGGGGAGTCGGCGAGATCCGCGCCACCATCTCCGGAACCACCGCGACGCCCAGGCCCGCACTGGCCAGCGCGCACACCACCGCGTAGACCGGTGTCTCCATCACCACGGACGGTGCCGCGCCCGCCGCCGCGAGCGCGGCCTCCACACCGCGCCGCCGGGGGTGGTCCGGTGCCATGGAGATCAGTGGCTGGCCCGCGAGGTCCGCGAGCGGCAGCCGGTCCGCCCCCGCCGCCAGTACGTGCCCCGGCGCCGTCACCAGGACCAGCTCCTCGACGAGCAGCACCTCCGCCCGTACGGAACGCGGCAGCGGCTCCGGATCGGCGGGCTCGTAGGTGTGCGTGAGCGCCAGGTCCACCTCGCCGTCGGCCACCGCGGTCACTCCGGCCGGCGGCTCGAAGTCCGCGACCGCCAGCTCCACGTCGGGATGGGCGCGCCGGAACGCGCTGAGGGCAGGTGGCAGCAGATGGATCCCCGCCGTCGGGAACGTGCCGATACGCAGCCTGCCCCCGGACAGACCGGTCAGCTGCGCCAGCTCGTGCCGCGCGCGGTCCAGCTCGTCGAGCACCCGCCGCGCCCGCGCCACGAGCAGCTCACCGGCGGCCGTGAGACGTGCGCCGCGATGATGCCGTACGAGCAAGGCGGTACCCGCCTCGCGCTCCAGCTTGGCCAGCTGCTGGGAGAGCGCGGGAGCGGTGTAGCCGAGGCGCTGCGCGGCCCGGGTGATCGAACCGGCCTCGGCCACGGCGACGAGGGCGGCAAGGCGCGTCGGATCGTACATGCTCCCAGCCTAAAGCAGTGCTTAAGGCAGACCCTGAAGATTGCAAGTACCTGGTGAAGGCTCTGCCGGGGCAGGCTGGAGCGCATGGACGCCACGCTGCTCGCCTTCATCCTGCTCGCCGCCGGTCTCGTCGCCCTGCCCGGCGCCGATTTCGCCGTGGTCGTCCGTGGCGCGCTCGTGTCGCGCCGGGCGGGGCTGGCCTGCGCCTTCGGGATCGCGGCCGGGCTCCTGGTGCACACGGTGCTGGCCGTGGCGGGCGTCGCGGCGGTCCTGGCCGCACTGCCGACGCTGTTCCGCGCACTGCAGCTGATCGGCGCGGCGTACGTCCTGCACCTGGGTGTGCAGGCGCTGCTGGCGCTCCGCCGCCCGCGCACCGCATCCGCGGCGGAGGAACCCGACTCCGGCCTCACCGCCGTCGCGGCCTGGCGGCAGGGGTTCCTCACCAACGCCCTGAACCCCAAGGCGTCGATCACGTTCCTCAGCATCCTGCCCCAGTTCGTCCCCGACCGGAGCGCCGCTCTGCCACGCACACTGCTGCTCGCGGCGATCGTGGTCCTGCTCGCGCTGCTGTGGTTCCCGCTGGTTGCCCTGCTCGTCGACCGCCTCGGACGGCTGCTGCGCCGGCCGAAGGCCGCACGCGCCGTGGAGGCGGCCACCGGCGTCGCGCTGACGGCACTCGGACTCGGCCTGCTCATCGCGCCGTTGACGGGCCGATGATCCGTTCCGCCTCCCGGGACGGCGGGAGACGGAACGGAGTACTTCTCAACTTACCGAGCTGCTACGGGTGTTCGGACGCCGGAGCTCAGCGCACCCGCCCGTACCAGACGCTCCGCGTCCAGATCTTCTCCAGACGCACCTTCGAACCGGGCTTCGGGGAGTGCCAGATGCGGCCCTTCCCGGCGTATATGCCGACGTGGTAGACGCTCCGGCCGGAGTGGAAGAACACCAGATCGCCATGCCGGCGCTGGCTCGACCGGATGTGCCGGGTCTTGTTGTACTGGGCCGCTGCCGTACGCGGCAGCTTCTTGCCCGCGCGCTTGTACGAGTAGAGCGTCAGGCCCGAGCAGTCGAAACGACGTGGCCCGGTCGCGCCGTACTTGTACGGTGACCCCTTCTTCGACGCGGCGATCTGAACGGCCTTGGTGGCCACGGCCGCGGCTTCGGCCTCACTTGCTGCACCTGGTACGAGAACGGTGCCGCCGACCACCGCGAGCGTGAGCGCCGAAGCGCTCCCGGCCCGCGCGATCAGAGACGGAACACGGTGACGCGCAGTCATGCGCAACCCTTCGTCAGCCGCCTGTGAAGGATGACCTGTCGGATTCGGGCCAACGAAGAATGCCCGGCCGCCCGATGGTCACGGCGCAACTGCCGTGCCGCCGAGGCGACTTCACCCCAAGGGGCCGTTACCTGTCATGGGCGACAGATCCCGAAGCCCCGTACTGCCTGGGTCCTCCACTCCTGCCGGTCCACCGATGTCGACCTGACATCCGGGCGGCGGCAGGACTCGGCGTCCACCCGGACCGCCCCGCCGCTGTGGCGGGGGCTTGTCGTCGGAAGGGATCTTCACGCACCACCGGTGCGATTTCCGAGTAGAAACGGCTGTTTGTGAGGCTCCTCACCCCTGACCTGTTCGGGTGGACAAGGGGTGGTTACGCGCAGAGACCAGAGCCCCGACGACGCTCGTACCAGCAGCGGAAGAGATCATTCCGGCTCTTGCGTACGTGCGTTACGCAACTCTTCTCGTACGAAAGAAGAGTTGGTGCTTACGCCGGATGGGGGAGCGCGAACGGCCTAGTGCGCGGCGCGTGCAGACGTCTAGTTGCCCTCACGGGCGGGAGGCACCGACACCCGGCCGCTGCGCCGCTCCCCGTCGAGCACCCGCAACGCCCGCGCCAGCGTTGCCGCGTGCACCTCGCTCTCGCCGCGCCGGTGCATCGCATCGAGCGCCTCGCGCAGCTCGACCGCCTTCGCGACCAGGGCCTGCGCGGCCCGCAGCCCGCTGTAGGTGTCGCGTCCGCGCGCCGGATTGATCCGCCCGACCAGATCGACGACTTCGAGATACCGGTCGATCAACTCGCCCTCCGCACGCGTCAGCGCGGGCAGCGGCACCGGCTCGGGCGGCCACATCCCGCTCACCGGCCGCCTCCCGCCGGGGACTTGCGGTGCGGCACGATCCGGTCGGCGATCCCGTACCGCACCGCGGCCGCCGCATCGAGCACGGTGTCGCGCTCCAGATCCGCGGCCACCGTCGCCTGCGGCTGCCCTGTGTGCCGCGCGAGCAGCTCCTCGAACGAGGCGCGCGTCCGCAGCAGTTCACCTGCCCGGACCGCCAGATCGTCGGCCTGACCTTCGACGGGCTCGTCGAGCCGCGGCTGCCGCAGCACGACCCGCGCCCCGGGCAGCACGGCCCGCTTCCCCGGCGCGCCCGCCGCGAGCAGGGCGGCCGCGCAGGACACCGCCTGCCCGAGACAGACGGTCTCCACCTCGCATGAGACGTACCGCATCGTGTCGTACACCGCGCTCATCGCGCTGAACGAGCCGCCGGACGAATTGATGTACAGCGAGATGTCCCGCCCGGGCGCCGCGTGCTCCAGATGCATCAGCCGCGCCACCACCTCTTGGGCCGCGGCGTCATCCACGACCGGCCCGAGGAAGACGATCCGCTCCTTGAGCAGCGCCGCGTACGGATCGTCCGCCGGCTCCGCGGACCACCCCCAGTCACGCACTCCCGCGTCCATGGCAGGCCTCCGCTCGGGCGTGGGTGCGGGCCGGCCTCCCGCACGCCGTTCTGTAAAAAATGTACAGGACGTACGTGACGTTAGAATGGGCGTATGGCCTACGAGATTCCGGTGACGCAAGCCCGGGCAGAGCTCGCCGACCTCATCAACCGTGTGGTGTACGGGGGCGAGCGCGTCGTCGTCACACGGCACGGCAAGCCGCTCGTGGCCCTCGTGTCGGCGGAGGATCTGGCGGAGCTGGAGTCCGGCGCGGAGCCGCGTGGTGAGGAGTCCGTGGTCGGTGCGGTGACGCATGTGCGACCGGGCGAGACGGTGTCCGGCGAGCAGCAGCGGTTCGGGATCGTCGCCGAGCACCGCGGGCGCGGGACCGCTTAGACCACACCCCGGATACGCAAAGACCGTGCACCCTCGTCCGCTACGTCGAGGGTGCACGGTCGTTCTGTGGGGAGTCCGAACCGGTTCGGGGAGTGGGGCCGAAGCGGAGTGCCGTCAGGCGGCCGGGGCCGGCTGCGGGGTGACCTGGGCGGCCGTGTCCTCGCCGGGGCGTGCGGGGCGCCGGCGGGCGCCGCCGATCAGGATCAGCGTCAGACCCGCCAGGGCCCACGCGCCGAGAGTGAGGGCCGGGACCGCCGCCCCCGCGCCGTCGAAGAACGAGACCGACCGCAGCAGCGTTCCGCCCGCCCCCGGCGGCAGCAACTGGCCGAGGAATCCGGCCGGTTCGGGCAGCATCTCGGGTGCGGAGCCGACGCCGGAGAACGGGTTGCCGATGAGGACCACGAGCAGGCCGCCGAGGCCGATACCGGCCGGACCGATGAGGGCCGCGAGTCCCGCGACCGTCGCACTCACCGCGAGCGCCGACAGAGCGAGGACGCCGGCCTCGGTCCACCAGTCGCCGGTGAGCGCCCCGAGCCAGTTGTGCGCGAGGGCCGCGGCGACGATGCCGACCAGGGTGGCCGTACCGACCAGGCCGAGCACGGCCCGTGCCCCGCGCAGCCCCATCATCGTCACCAGCGCGCCGGCCGCGACCCCGGCGATGGCGAGCGGCAGCACGCTGGCGCTGAGCACGCTGCCCCGCGGATCGGCGGCAGGCGCCGGCACCACGTCGTCGGCCTGGACCGGTGCCCCGTCGGGCGCACCGGCGAGCGACTGCTGCAGCAGCTGGGCGACGAGCGGGCTCGCGGCGGTCGAGACGAGGAGCTTCGGGCCGCGCTCGCTGACGGCGACCGCGCCGTATACGGTCCGGTCCTCGATGGCCTCGCGTGCGGCGGCCTCGTCGGCGTAGCGGTGGACCTCGAAGGCGCCGTCCCGCTCGGCCAGCCGCTGCTCGACCTGGGTGACGGCGGTGTCGGGTCCCGCGACGCCGAGCGGGAGGTCGCGCGGTGCGGTGCGGGCGTTGGGCCAGGCGAACGCCCAGAGGGCGAGCGCCACGATCATGGGCACCAGGACGATCACGGCGATCAGCTTGCGGGAGTCCGCGGCGGCCGGGCCCGTCTGTGTAGCGGATGACATGGGGTGCTCCTTCGGTGGAATTTAAAGAGAAGGATCGTTCGTTTTCGTTGTGGCCTCACTTTCCCGCCGCGTCGGTCGCTTGTCAAGAAGGAATGTTCGTTTTAAGTTTGTGGACATGGCCCGCGTATCCCAGGAACACCTCGACGCCCGCCGCCGGCAGATCATCGTCGGCGCCCGCCGCTGCTTCGCCCGCAACGGGTTCCACGCCACGTCCATGCAGGACGTACTCAAGGAAGTGGGGCTCTCCGCCGGGGCGGTCTACCGCTACTTCAGCGGCAAGGAGGAGCTGATCGAGGCGATCGTCCAGGAGGCCTTCGAAGGGATCCGCGACGCCTTCGCGGAAGCCGCCGAGCTGCGTCCCCCGCTCCTGCCCGACGAGTTCCTCTCGCACGTGCTGCGCCGCGTACTCGACGGACCGGGCGAGGGAGACGAGCAGGCCTTCGCCGAACTCGTCCTGCAGGTCTGGGCGGAGACGCTCCGCAACGGCGAACTCTCCGCCAACCTTCGTGCGGGCGTGGTGGGGATGCGGGCTCTGTGGAGCGAAGTCGTCAGGATGTACCAGGCCGAAGGGCTGATGAGCCGCGATGTCGACCCCGACCACGTGGCGCGCACGATGATGGCCATGGCGATGGGTTTCCTCGCCCAGCAGGCGCTGTTCGGGGATGTGAAGCTCGAGCAGCTCGAGGACGGGCTGCGTGCCATCATGCGCATGGAGGTTCCGGACCCGAGCCTGCCCGGCGCCAGTTAACGCGACGGAAAAACTTCGGCACTAGCGTGCAACCTCTTCCCGCGGGGCGGACCTGCCTCCGCCTTACGAAGAGGACTGTGAGGTGCACGCGTGCAACTGACCCCGCATGAGCAGGAACGGCTGCTCATCCATGTCGCCGCCGATGTCGCGGCCAAGCGCCGTGCGCGCGGCGTGAAGCTGAACCACCCCGAGAGCATCGCCCTGATCACCTCACACGTCCTGGAGGGCGCCCGCGACGGCCGGACCGTCGCCGAGCTGATGCGCTCGGGGCGCAAGGTCCTCACGCGCGACGACGTCATGGACGGCGTTCCCGAGATGCTGCACGACGTCCAGGTCGAGGCGACCTTCCCCGACGGGACCAAGCTCGTCACCGTGCACGAGCCGATCGTCTGACGGGGGAGTCCTGCCGATGATCCCCGGAGAGATCCTTCACGCCGAAGAAGCCGTGGTCCTCAACCCCGGCCTCGACGTCACCCGGCTCACCGTCCTCAACTCCGCCGACCGGCCCGTCCAGGTCGGCTCCCACTACCACTTCGCCGAGGCGAACCCGGGTCTGGAGTTCGACCGCCCGGCCGCGCACGGCAAGCGGCTCAACATCGCCGCGGGGACCGCGGTGCGCTTCGAGCCGGGCATCCCGGCCGAGGTGGAACTCGTACCTCTGAAGGGCCTGCGGCAGGTGCCCGGGCTGCGCGGCGAGACGGCGGGAGCGCTCGATGCCTGAACTGACACGTGCCGCCTACGCCGACCTCTTCGGCCCCACGACCGGCGACCGGATCCGCCTCGCCGACACCGACCTCCTGATCGAGATCGAACAGGACCGCGCGGGCGGCCCCGGACGCGCCGGTGACGAGGCGGTGTTCGGCGGCGGCAAGGTGATCCGCGAGTCCATGGGCCAGTCCCGGGTGCCGCGCGCCGAGGGTGCGCCGGACACGGTCATCACGGGTGCGGTGATCCTCGACCACTGGGGCATCGTCAAGGCCGACATCGGGATACGGGACGGCCGGATCACCGGCATCGGCAAGGCGGGCAACCCCGACACGATGGACGGGGTGCACCCGGACCTGGTGATCGGGCCCGAGACCGAAGTCATCGCGGGCAACGGGAAGATCGTCACCGCCGGCGCCATCGACGCCCATGTGCACTTCATCTCGCCGACCCTGCTCGACACGGCGCTCGCGAGCGGCATCACCACCCTCGTCGGCGGCGGCACGGGACCGGCGGAGGGCACCAAGGCGACCACGATCACGCCCGGTTCGTGGCATCTGGAGCGGATGTTCCAGGCGCTCGACTCCACCCCGCTCAACATCGGCCTGCTCGGCAAGGGCAACACGATGTCCCGCGACGCGATGCACGCCCAACTCCGGGGCGGAGCCCTCGGGTTCAAGATCCATGAGGACTGGGGTGCGACCCCCGCCGTCATCGACGCCTGTCTGACGGTGTGCGAGGAGACCGGCGCCCAGCTCGCCATCCACACGGACACGCTCAACGAGGCCGGGTTCGTGGCCGACACGCTCGCCGCCATCGCCGGACGGTCCATCCACGCGTACCACACGGAAGGCGCAGGCGGAGGGCACGCACCCGACATCATCACGGTCGTCTCCGAGCCCAACGTCCTGCCCAGCTCGACCAATCCGACCCGTCCGCACACCGTCAACACCGTCGAGGAGCACCTCGACATGCTGATGGTCTGCCACCACCTCAACCCGGCGGTTCCCGAGGATCTCGCCTTCGCCGAGTCGCGGATCAGGCCCTCGACGATCGCGGCCGAGGACATCCTGCACGACCTCGGCGCCATCTCGATCATCTCCTCGGACTCGCAGGCCATGGGCCGTATCGGCGAGGTGATCCTGCGGACCTGGCAGACCGCGCACGTGATGAAGAAGCGGCGCGGCTTCCTGCCCGGCGACACCCGCGCCGACAATCTCCGGGCGCGTCGCTATGTCGCCAAATACACGATCAACCCGGCTGTGGCGCAGGGCCTCGACCACGAGATCGGCTCGGTCGAGAGCGGGAAGCTCGCGGATCTGGTGCTGTGGGACCCGGCGTTCTTCGGGGTGAAGCCCCGGCTCGTCATCAAGGGCGGCCAGATCGCGTACGCGCAGATGGGCGACGCCAACGCCTCCATCCCCACACCGCAGCCGGTGCTGCCGCGTCCGATGTTCGGTGCGCTCGGCAAGGCGCCCGGGAAGGGCTCGTTCAACTTCGTGGCGCAGGTCGCGCTGGACGCCGGACTGCCCGAACGGCTCGGCCTGGACAAGCAGTTCACCGCCATCGGCTCGACCCGTGGCGTGACGAAGGCCGACATGCGGCAGAACGACGCACGGCCCGCCGTGCACGTCGACCCCGACAGCTTCGCGGTCACCATCGACGGTGAGGCTGTGGAGGCGGAACCGGCGACCGAACTGCCCATGGCCCAGCGGTACTTCCTCTTCTGATCCCGTCCCGATGCCGAGCCCACTCCCGACCGCGGTCCGCCTCCCCGAGGAGCACCCATGAGCAGAGCCGCCTTGCTCGTCCTCGCCGACGGGCGCTTCCCCGCCGGAGGGCACGCGCACTCCGGGGGCGCCGAGGAAGCGGTCGCCGCCGGGCGGATCACGGGCGCGGAGTCCCTCGAGGCGTTCTGCCGCGGCCGGCTCGCCACGGCCGGTCTGGCCGCGGCGGGCCTCGCCGCCGCGGCCGCGCTCGGGCTCGACCCGCTCGCACTCGACGAGGCCGCCGACGCCCGTACCCCCTCGGCGGCCCTGCGCACGGCGGGCCGCAAGCTCGGACGCCAGCTCCTGCGCGCGGCCCGCGCCACCTGGCCCTCACCCGAACTCTCCGCGCTCGCCGCCGCCCGCCCGCGCGGCGCCCACCAGCCGGTGGTGCTCGGGCTCACCGCGAAGGCGGCGGGACTCGGGCCCGAGGACGCCGCGTACTGCGCGCTGTACGAGAGCGTCAGCGGACCGACCACAGCGACCGTACGACTGCTCGGTCTCGACCCGTTCGAGGCCACCGCGGTCCTCGCCCGGCTCGCGCCGGCGATGGACGAGAGCGCGCGGTGCGCCGTGGCGGCGGCGCACCGCGCGCTCGACGTGGGCGTGGACGCGCTGCCGCGGGCCGCCGCACCGCTCCTGGAGACCGGCGCCGAGGCGCACCGCGCCTGGCCGGTCCGGCTCTTCGCCTCGTAGCACCTCGTCCTCGTAGGGCCTCGTCCTCGTAGGAGGACCCCGTAAGACCTCGTAACACCCCTTCACCGCTACGGAGTTGCCCGATGCACCTCGACCACGCAGGCACCTATCCCGAACGCCACACCCACAGCGCCGAACCCATGCGCCCCGACGGCAGCCGCCGCGCCCTGCGCATCGGCCTCGGCGGGCCGGTCGGCTCCGGCAAGACCGCGACCGTCGCCGCCCTGTGCCGTGCCCTGCGCGACACGGTGTCGCTGGCCGTCGTCACCAACGACATCTACACCCGCGAGGACGCGGACTTCCTGCTCCGTGAGGCCGTCCTGCCGCCCGAGCGGATCGCGGCCGTGGAGACCGGGGCCTGCCCGCACACGGCGATCCGCGACGACATCTCCGCCAACCTCGAAGCCGTCGAGGACCTGGAGGAGGCGATCGGGCCGCTGCAGCTGGTCCTCGTCGAGTCCGGCGGCGACAACCTCACCGCCACGTTCTCCAAGGGCCTGGTCGACGCCCAGATCTTCGTGATCGACGTCGCGGGCGGCGACGACATCCCGCGCAAGGGCGGCCCCGGCGTCACCACCGCCGATCTGCTCGTCGTCAACAAGACCGACCTGGCGCCGTACGTCGGCTCCGATCTGCAGCGGATGGCGCGCGACGCGAAGGAGCAGCGCGATCAACTGCCGGTGGTCTTCCAGTCGTTGCGCTCCGAGGACGGTGTGGCCGAGGTGGCGGCCTGGGTGCGGAACAAGCTCGCCGCGTGGACCGAGGCATGACGACCGAGATGCTCGGCACCGCACCGGCGCAGGTCGTTCCTTCGCTGTCCGGTATCGAGGCCACGGCCCGTATCACCGCATGTCCCGGCCCCGACGGCACGACCGTCCTGCCCGTCCTCGAAGGCGAAGGCCCGCTGGCGGTACGGCGCGTCCGTACGGTGGCCGGTGAGGCGCGGGTCGCGCTGGTCGGCGCGATGAGCGCCCCGCTCGGCGGCGACCGGCTCGCGGTGCGCGCCACCGCGGACGACCATGCGCGGCTCCACGTCGCCTCGACCGCCGCGACCATCGCGCTGCCGGGCCCGCGCACCGAACCCGCCTACTACGACGTCGGGTTGAAAGTCGGTCGCGGCGCCATCCTGCACTGGCTTCCCGAGCAGCTGATCAGCGCGCACGGCAGTGATCTGCACGTCACGACCCGTGCCGAGATCGCCGAGGGCGGTGTTCTGGTACTCCGCGAGGAGCAGGTGCTCGGCCGCAGTGGCGAAACACCGGGCCGGCTCACCAGCCGTCTCCAGGTACGCCGCGCGGGACGGCTGCTGCTCGACCAGGAACTGTCCTGCGGGCCCGGCGCCCTCGCGGGCTGGGACGGACCCGCCGTGCTGGCGGGCCTGCGGGCGACCGGTCAACTCCTCGTCGTACGCGATGAGTTCGCCGAGGAGTCGCCCGAGCCGCGGCCGCTGGGCACCCATGCGTCGCTCACTCCGCTCGCGGGGCCCGCCGCCCTCGTCACCGCCGTCGCGGCGGACGCGCTGGCGGTACGGCGGATCCTGGACGAAGCGCTGCTGCTGCTCCTTGCGTGAGCGCGGGCATCCAAGGACGCCTCAGCCCGCGATCGCCTCGGTCCGCGGCTCCGCGATGGCGACGTAGTCGGCGGTGCTCAGGGCGAGCGAGCGGTCGAGGCGGGCCGCGTTGAAGAACAGCTCCTCGTGCTCCAACAGGGCAGGATCCACGACGAGTTGCAGCTCGGGGTCGAACGAGAACGGCAGGATCGTGCCGCTGACGCTCCCGGAAAGACGCTCGGCCACCTCGGGCGTGGCGAAGCCCGCGTACACCCCGCCGAGCAGCGCCTTCACCGCACCCAGGTCGACGCGCCGGTCACCGGGGACGACCGCGAGCACATACGCCTTGGTCTTCTTCGTGAGCTTCACCATCACGACGATGCACTTCGCGGCCTGCGCGAGCGTGTTGCCGCGCAGTGTGCTCACGGCCTCCGTGGCGCCCTCGGGCTCGTGCTCGATCACCCGGTACCGCGCGCCGCGCTCATCGAGCAGCCCGATCAACTTCCCGTACTGCTCGTGCTCGCCCACGCGCCCGCCTTCCGTCCGTGATCCGCGGTGATCCCTCACCCTAACTCAGCGGCATCCGGCGCGACTTCTTCGCCGCCTCCTGCTCCTCAGCCTTCACGACCGCCGCGTACCGGTCCACGTACTCCTGCCCGGACAGTTCGAGGATCGCGTACATGATTTCGTCGGTCACCGCCCGCAGCGCGGCCTTCTGGTTCTCCATCCCCGCGTAGCGCGAGAAGTCGAGGGCCTCGCCGAAGCGGATGGTGACCGGCCGCAGGCTGGGGATCTTCTGGCCGGGCGGCTGCGCCTCGAACGTGCCGATCATCGCGCACGGCACCACCGGCACACCGGCCTTGAGGGCCATCGCCGCGACGCCCACCTTGCCCTTGTACAGCCGCCCGTCGTGCGAGCGGGTGCCCTCGGGGTAGATCCCGAGCAGCTCGCCCTTGGTGAGCACCCCGAGCCCTTCGCGGATCGCCGCCTGGCCGGCCTCCTTGCCGGAGCGGTCGACGGGGATCTGCCCGGCGCTGCGGAAGAAGAACGCCGTGAGCCGGCCCTTCAGGCCCGGCCCGGTGAAGTACTCGGCCTTCGCGAGGAAGGTGATCCGGCGCTTGAGGATCGCGGGCATCAGGAAGTGGTCGGAGAACGAGAGGTGATTGCCCGCCACGATCGCCGCGCCCGTGTCCGGGACGTGCTCGAGCCCTTCGATGCGGGGCCGGAACATCAGCCGCAGCAGCGGTCCGAGCAGCACATACTTCAGGACGTAGTAGAACATTGGCGGCTGTTCCCCGTTTCCGTTGTCGCGGCGCTGTACCTGCTGGTGCGGTGGCCCCGAGCCGACACAGTGTAGATCCCGGCGGGGCACGGCGTAAGTTTCACAGCATCCGCGACAGCAGACCGTCCCGGAGCAGCAGCTGGTGCTTGAGGACGAGGCCCAGATGGAGCGTCAGCGCCGCGAAGAACAGGACGTGTGCGGCGACATGCGGGGCGACGGCCCCGTCGTCCCCGCCGAGCAGCAGCCACAGACCGGTCGCGGGCATCGCGAACGTTGCCAGATGCAGGGCCCGTTCCGTCCAGGTCGCCAGCACCCTCTCGTACGGACGCAGGGTCGGCGCCCACGGCGGCAGCGGCGTCGACACCCGCCAGAGCAGACGCAGCGCGGCGAGTACGAGGATGGTCACGCCGAGGACCACGTGCACGGTCAACAGGGCGTCGTCGCCGAAGACTTCATAGCCGTCCTCGCCACCGCGCCCGCGCCCCCGGCCATGTCCGGACCCCTCGCCGCGGCCCCGGCCCCGGCCGCGGCCATGGCCCGCATCGTCCGGGTCCATGACGTATCCGATGGTGAACTGCACGGCGAGCGCCGTGAACACCAGCCAGTGCAGGGACTTGGTGACCTTGCCGTAGCCGTGCGGCCCGTTGCGCAGCACACGTCCCCCTGACGTCGGGCGGCACCCGGGGCGCCGCCGGTCCTCTTCCGGAGGACGTCACGGCGCGGCCGCTTGGTTCGGCGGCGCGGTTCGGGTGCGCTGGCGGGACGCCTCGCAGATCCCGCCAGCCTTCCCCGTACCGGAGGTTCGATGCGTCCCCGCGCCGCTGCACTGGTCACGCTCACCGCGGCCCTCACCCTGGCCGTCCCCGCGCACGCCGACGAACCCGCCCCGCGTCCCGGTGTCTTCCTCACGGTCTCGGGGTCGGACAACACCTGGATCCGCGGCCTGGAGCTGGCGTGCCCGCCGGAGCCGTCCGACCACCATCCGCGCGCCGCCGAAGCCTGCGCGGCGCTCGACAAGGCCGACGGCGACCTCGACCGGCTCCCGGGCACGGACCCCGTGTGCAGCAAGGAGTACGACCCGGTGACCGTCACCGCGAACGGCACGCACGCTGGCCGGACCGTCGCCTGGGAGCGCACGTACGCGAACGACTGCCTGCGCCGCGCGGCGACCGACCCGGTCTTCGCCTTCTGACCGGGCCGCTCAGACCCCGACGTACTCCGCCAGATGCTCACCCGTCAGCGTCGACTTCTTCTTCACCAGCTCCGCGGGCGTCCCCTCGAAGACGACCTTGCCGCCGTCGTGTCCGGCGCCCGGGCCGAGGTCGATGATCCAGTCGGCGTGCGCCATCACGGCCTGGTGGTGCTCGATGACGATCACCGACTTGCCGGACTCCACCAGTCGGTCGAGCAGCCCGAGCAGCTGCTCCACGTCCGCGAGATGCAGACCCGTGGTCGGCTCGTCGAGCACGTACACCCCGCCCTTGTCGCCCATGTGCGTGGCGAGCTTGAGGCGCTGGCGCTCACCGCCGGAGAGCGTGGTGAGCGGCTGGCCGAGCGTGATGTAGCCGAGGCCGACGTCCTGCAGACGCTGCACGATCTTCAGTGCGGCCGGGATCTGCGCCTCACCCTCGGAGAAGTACGGCCCGGCCTCGGACACGGGCAGCGCGAGCACCTCGCTGATGTCCTTGCCGCCGAGCTTGTACTCGAGGACCGAGGCCTGGAACCGCTTGCCCTCGCACTCCTCGCAGGTCGTCGACACACCGGCCATCATCGCGAGGTCCGTGTAGATGACGCCCGCGCCGTTGCATGTGGGGCAGGCGCCCTCGGAGTTGGCGCTGAACAGTGCCGGCTTGACCCCGTTGGCCTTGGCGAACGCCTTGCGGACAGGCTCCAGAAGACCGGTGTACGTGGCCGGGTTGCTGCGCCGCGAACCGCGGATCGCGCTCTGGTCGACGGAGACGACGCCCTCGGCCGCCGGGATCGAACTGTGGATCAGCGAGCTCTTGCCGGACCCGGCGACACCCGTGACGACGGTGAGCACCCCGAGCGGGATGTCGACATCGACGTTCTGCAGGTTGTTGGCGCCGGCGCCGCGGATCTCCAGCGTGCCGGACGCCTGGCGGACCGTGTCCTTCACGGCGGCCCGGTCGTCGAGATGCCGCCCGGTGACCGTGTCACTGGCGCGCAGCCCGTCGATGTCGCCCTCGTAGCAGACCGTGCCGCCGCCCGTACCGGCGGCCGGGCCGAGGTCCACGACATGGTCGGCGATGGCGATGGCCTCCGGCTTGTGCTCGACGACGAGCACCGTGTTGCCTTTGTCGCGCAGCCGCAGGAGCAGGTTGTTCATGCGCTGGATGTCATGCGGGTGCAGTCCGATGGTCGGCTCGTCGAAGACATACGTGACGTCGGTGAGCGAGGACCCGAGGTGCCGGATCATCTTCACGCGCTGCGCCTCGCCGCCGGAGAGCGTGCCCGCCGGACGGTTCAGCGAGAGATAGCCGAGGCCGATCTCCACGAACGAGTCGAGCGCCTGCTGCAGCGCCGCGAGCAGCGGGGCGATCGAGGGCTCCTTGAGCTTCCGCACCCACTCCGCGAGATCCCGGATCTCCATGTCGCAGGCGTCCGCGATCGAGATCCCCTTGATCTTCGCCGAGCGCGCGCCCTCGGTCAGCCGCGTGCCGTCGCACTCGGGGCAGACCTGGAAGGTGACCGCGCGGTCCACGAAGGCGCGGATGTGCGGCTGCATCGACTCGCGGTCCTTCGACAGGAAGGACTTCTGGATCTTCGGGATCAGACCCTCGTACGTGAGATTGACGCCGTTGACCTTGACCTTGGTCGGCTCGTGGTGGAGGAACGCGTGCCGTTCCTTCTTCGTGTACCGGCGGATCGGCTTGTCCGGGTCGAAGAAACCGGACTCGCGGATGATCCGCACGACCCAGCCGTCCCCGGTGTACGTGGGGATGGTGAACGGGTCCTCGTTGAGCGACTTGGAATCGTCGAAGAGCTGCGCGAGATCGATGTCGGAGACGCTGCCGCGTCCCTCGCAGTTCACGCACATACCGCCGGTGCGCGTGAAGGAGACCTTCTCCGTCTTGGTCTTGTCCGCACCCCGTTCGACCGTGAAGCCGCCGCTCGCCGAGACGGTGGCGACGTTGAACGAGAACGCGCCGGGCGGGCCGAAGTACGGCTTGCCGAGGCGGCTGAAGAGGATCCGCAGCATCGCGTTGGCATCGGTGGCCGTGCCCACGGTCGAGCGCGGATCGGAGCCCATGCGCTGCTGGTCGACGCTGATGACGGTGGTCAGACCGTCCAGGACATCGACCTCGGGCCGCGCCATCGTGGGCATGAAGCCCTGCACGAACGCGCTGTACGTCTCGTTGATCAGCCGCTGCGACTCCGCGGCGATCGTGTCGAAGACGAGGGAGGACTTCCCGGAACCGGAGACACCGGTGAACACCGTGAGCCGGCGCTTGGGAATCTCGATGCTGACGTCCTTGAGGTTGTTCTCACGCGCGCCGTGCACCCGGATCATGTCGTGGGTGTCGGCCGCGTGCACCGCGGGCGACTGCGTCTTCTTCCGCGTGGCCATGTCTGCTCGTTCCCCGGCTTCCTGTAGTGCTGTCAGTCCTGGAGGAGACCGAGGACATTCCCGTCGACGTCGGTCACGGCGGCCACAATACGGCCGCCGCCGACTTCGTGCGGCTCTTCCGTGACGCTCGCCCCGGCGGCCGTGAGTTCCGCGAGCTTCGCCGCCAGATCGGCGACCTTCCAGTAAGCGACCGGCGCGGTCAGGCCCTGCGGGCCACCGCCCGGCACCAGTCCGACGTGCTGGCCGCCGGCCTCGTATCCGACGTAGTACGGACCGTCCACGACCGGCGCGACGCCGATCAGCGCGGTGTAGACCGCCTTGGCCTTCGTGAGGTCGGCGACGGGGTGCAGGACGACGGCGATTCCTTCAGTAGTCATGCAGCCCAAGCTAGCCGCGCTCCCGCGGACCCCGCTTCTCGAAAACTGACCGGTCGCGGCCGCCGCCGCGCGGCCTCAGGAATTACGGGACATCACCATGGCCACCGTGATCAGCCCGAGGACGACCCAGCCGAACCACAGCCAGCCGTTACTGCCGAGCGCCACCGTGTAGGCCGTCACACTGACGAGCCCTGCGACGGTGATCACACCCATCGCCTTCGTGGTTCCGGGCATCGCGACACCCTCCTCACGCCAGGCCGGGGCATATGCCCGGGCTGCCTCCTTGAGGCCATCGTCCCTTGTCGGAGGTGGTTCCCGCCAGCATTCGGCGAAGATCGGCCCCATCCGTACCAGCAAGGTCCTCGGCAACTGGTGAAGCCCCGCAGACGGGGGACGCTGCGGGGCTTCACTGGGTCCAACGGGCGACGCGGGGGAGGAGTTCCCGTCCGGCGCCGTTGGTTTCGGGTCATTCTGCGGGGGTTCGGACGCGGCCGCTAGGACTGCTGACCGCGTGCGTTCAGCGAGGCCAGATAGGCGTTGTACGCCTCCAGCTCCTTGTCGCCGTCGCGGTCGGCGGCGCGGTCCTTGCGCCGGGCCTCGCGCTCCTCGGACTTGCGCCACTGAAACATCAGCGCCACCAGGACGACCACCGAGGGGATCTCGCTGAACGCCCAGGCGATACCGCCGCCCGCCTCCTGGTCGGCGAGTGCGTCGATGCCGAGCGAGGCCGGCGGGTTCATGTACGTGCCGACCATCGGCTGGGACGCCATCATCAGCGCGATCCCGAAGAAGGCGTGGAAGGGCATACCGGCGAACAGCTCCAGCATCCGCATCACGTAGCCGGGGCGGTGCGGACCCGGGTCCACGCCCATGATCGGCCAGAAGAACACCAGGCCCACCGCGAGGAAGTGCACCATCATCGCGATGTGCCCCGGCTTGGACTCCATCAGGAAGTCGAACAGCGGCGTGAAGTACAGCCCGTAGAGGCTCGCGATGAACATCGGGATGGTGAACGCGGGGTGCGTGACCACCTTCATGTAGCGGCTGTGCAGCAGCATCAGGAGCAGCTCGCGCGGCCCCTTGCGGCCCCGGCCCGCCACCGGCATCGCGCGCAGCGCGAGGGTGATCGGGGCGCCGAGCAGCAGCAGGATCGGCGACAGCATGCTGATCACCATGTGCTGCACCATGTGCACGCTGAACATGACCATGCCGTAGTCATTGAGGTTCGTGCAGGTCACCAGAGCGATCGTCAGGACGCCGATGACGAAGGACACGCTCCGGCCGATCGGCCAGGAGTCGCCGCGCCGCACGAGCCGCAGCACGCCGTACCCGTACAGGAGCAGGGCGAGCAGGCAGGAGATGAGGAAGAACGCGTCGAACGACGGCTGCAGCCCCCGCCCCAGCGTGAACGGCGGCAGATCCACCATCGTGCCGTGTCCGCTGTGATCCATCCGCTGACTCCTGATTCGTGCCCGTTGTCCGCACCAGAGTAGAACCGCCCCCGGCCACGTCTGCGGCCGGGGGCGGTCACTTCTGCGAAGCGGCGGAGCTCAGAGTGCGCACGCCTCCACGGAACGGCGGTCGCTCAGAGCACGCACTCGGCCTCGGCGTAGCGCGCCTCGGGAACCGTCTTCAGCGTCTCGACGGCCTGCGCCAGCGGGGCCATCACGATGTCGGTGCCCTGCAGCGCCGTCATCATCCCGAACTCGCCGCGGTGCACGGCCTCCACGGCGTGCCAGCCGAAGCGCGTGGCGAGGACACGGTCGTACGCGGTGGGCGTACCGCCGCGCTGCACGTGACCGAGGATGACGGGCCGCGCCTCCTTGCCGAGCCGCTGCTCCAGCTCGATGGAGAGCTGACGGGCGATCCCGGCGAAGCGCTCGTGACCGTAGATGTCCTTGCCGCCCTCGTCGAACTCCATCGTGCCCGCCCGGGGCTTGGCGCCCTCGGCGGCGACCACGATCGCGAACTTCTTGCCCGCTTCGAAGCGTGCGCCCACGCGGGCCGCCAATTCCTCGATGTCGAAGGGCCGCTCGGGCACGACGATCGCGTGCGCGCCGGCCGCCATGCCGGAGTTGAGCGCGATCCAGCCGGTGTGCCGGCCCATGACCTCGACGATCAGGACGCGCTGGTGCGACTCGGCGGTGGTCTTGAGGCGGTCGAGCGCCTCGGTGGCGACGCCCACAGCCGTGTCGAAGCCGAAGGTCACGTCCGTGACAGCGATGTCGTTGTCGATCGTCTTGGGCACGCCCACGATGGGCAGCCCGTTGTCGGAGAGCAGCCGGGCCGCCTTCAGCGTGCCCTCGCCGCCGATCGGGATGATCGCGTCGAGACCCAGGTCGGCCAGATGCCCCTTGGCCCGCTCGACGCCGTCCCGCAGATGCTCGGGCCGCACCCGCGAGGAGCCGAGGATGGTGCCGCCGCGGGCGAGGATGCCGCTGACCGCGTCCAGGTCGAGCTTGCGGTAATCACATTCGAGGAGACCCTTCCACCCGTCGTGGAAGCCGATGACCTCGTCGCCATGGTCGACGACGGCGCGGTGCACGACCGAACGGATCACGGCGTTCAGGCCGGGGCAGTCGCCGCCGGAGGTGAGGACACCAATACGCATGGCCCAAGAACCTTTGCAACGTGGGCGGATGGCCGGACCACGCTGTCCGACGACAAGACCCCGTCACCCTACTAGTGGGAAGTGACGGGGCCGAATCGGGTCCGCTGGGCGGACGTTGGAGTTCCCTACGATTGCATCCGAGCGTTCCTGCGCTCAGGCGGGCTGCGTCGCGGCCGCGATCCGCTCGTTGCGGAGCGCCTCGTACCACCGGTCGTCGGTGGGCGGCAGCGCGTTCACGTCGAGCGCCAGCTTCAGGAGCAGATCGGCGATCTGCGGGTTCCGCGCGAGCACGGGACCGTGCATGTACGTGCCGAACACCGTGTCGTTGTACGCGCCTTCGGTGCCGTCCCCCGTGCCGTTGCCCTTGCCGAGCCGCACGTGCGCGAACGGCTTGGCGGACGGGCCGAGGTGCGTGATGCCCTGGTGGTTCTCGAAGCCGGTCAGCTGTGGGAGCCCGAGCGGGGCATCGATGTCGGCGAGCACGTCGCCGACGCAGCGCTCGCCCTCGCCGCGCGTGGAGATCACATCGAGCAGACCGAGGCCGGGCTCGCGCTGGCCGAGGTCGTTGATGAACTCGTGGCCGAGGATCTGGTAGCCGGCGCACACCGAGAAGATGATCGCGCCGTTGGAGGCCGCGCGCTGCAGATTGCCGTCGCGGCGCAGCCGCTCGGCCGCGAGCCGCTGCGGCCGGTCCTCGCCGCCGCCGATCAGATAGATGTCGCCGGAGGTCGGCACCGCCTGGTCGCTGCGGACGTCGTAGCGCTCGACGTTGAGTCCGCGCTGACGGGCACGGCGCTCGACGACGAGGGCGTTGCCCTGGTCGCCGTACGTGGAGAGCAGGTCGGGGTAGACCCAGACCAGGCGCAGGCTGTTGTCGCTCATGTTCCTCAAGTCCTTACGCGGGTCAGTTGCCGACGCGGCGGCGTACGTCCTGGAAGGCGGTGTAGTTGGCGATCAGCTCGATCCGTCCGGGCGGCGCCGTCTGCACGGCCTCGTCGACGGTGTCGCAGACGCGGAAGTCGAGGCCCGCGACCTCGAGGCGGACCGCGAGGTCGAGGCGGCGGTCGCCGATCACGAAGATCGGGTGGCCGGCCAGCCGCGTGTAGTCGACGTCCCACAGCCAGGAGGTGTCGGTGCCGTCGGCACCCCGCGCGTTCACCGAGAGGATCACCGGGGTCGGCGGCGGGTCGATCAGCGAGAAGGTCTCCAGCCAGCCGGCCGGGTTCTTCGCGAGCAGCAGGCGTACGTCACGGCCGAGGAAGCTCACCACGTCATAGCGGCCCGCGACGGCCTGGACCTGGTACATCCGCTCCAGGGCGACCTGCGGCGGCACACCGAACACGGCGGCGACGGCGGCCGAGGTGGCGGCGTTGGCCTTGTTGGCGCGGCCCGGCAGCTGCAGGTGGATGGGCCAGGCCGAGCCGTGCGGGTCGAGCACGTAGTCGCCGGACAGTGCCCAGCTCGGCTGCGGACGGCGGAAGCCGCACTCGCCGCAGAACCAGTCGTCGCCGGGGCGCTGCATCACACCGCCGCAGGAGGGGCACGACCAGGCGTCGTCCTTCCACTCCTGGCCCGCGGCGACCCAGACGACGTTCGGCGAGGAGGAGGCGGCCCACACGATCAGCGGGTCGTCGGCGTTGGCGATCACGACGGCCTTGGAGCCGGACAGGCCCTCGCGCCACTTCTCGGCGAGCATCCGGGTCTCGGCCGCGCGGTCGAGCTGGTCGCGCGAGAGGTTGAGGAGCGCGATGGCCTTGGGGGAGACGTCACGGGCCACGCCCGCGAGGTACTTCTCGTCGACCTCGATCACACCGAACTTGGCGTCCGAACCGCCGGCCAGCGCCGAGGTGATGCCCGCCGGCATGTTCGCGCCGAGTGCGTTGGACACGACCGGGCCCGCGGCGCGCAGCGCCTCGGCGATCAGCCGGGTCGTGGTGGTCTTGCCGTTGGTCGCCGAGACGAGCACCACATCGAGGTGCGTGGCGAGCCGGCCGAGCAGGTCGGGGTCGAGCTTGAGCGCCACCCGGCCGCCGATCACCGATCCGCTGCCACGGCCCGCGGCCCGCGACACCGCCGCGGCCGCCTTGCCGGCCGTCACGGCGAGCTTCGACCGGGGCGACAGCGGCTCCGCGCTGCCCGGGTGTCCTGCCTGTGGCTGTGACATGGGGTCCTGCTCCTCCTTGCATCCGGCGCCGCGCCTGCCTTCGGCACTGGTCCGGGTCAGCCTACCGAGATCCCCCGGCGGCCCCGCACGGCGCCACCACCAGGCACGGTGCGCGCAGGCGGTCTTCCCCGAAACGTACGCTTACGGGATGCGACATGGTTCCCTCCCGGGCAGCTCGGGACGTGTACGGCCGATGACCCTGCTCGGCGAGGAGGTCCTGCACCGCCCCTGCGCGGAGGTCACCGAGTTCGGCCCCGAGCTCGACCGGCTGATCGAGGACATGTTCGCGACGATGTACGCGGCGCCGGGTGTGGGCCTCGCGGCCAACCAGGTCGGCGTCGGCCTGCGGGTCTTCGTCTTCGACTGCCCCGACGACGAGGACAACCGCCACCTCGGCCATGTGATCAACCCGCGCCTCGTCGAGACGGGCGGTGTCACCGTCCGTGGCGCCGAGGGCTGTCTGTCGCTGCCCGGCCTCGAAGCCGGGACACCCCGGTTCGACTACGCGGTGGTGGAGGGCGTCGACCGCCGCGGCGAGGAGGTCAGGATCCAGGGCACGGGCTTCTTCGCCCGCTGTCTGCAGCACGAGTGCGACCACCTCGACGGAATGGTGTACCCGCAGCGTCTGGACCGCTTCCGGCGGGGACGGGTCCTGCGTCAGGCGCGCCGGGCTCCGTGGGGATCCCCGGCGCAGTAGTCCGGCCTTACGGCCCAGGAGTCCGGCCCTAGAACCCGGGCCCGCCCACCCGGTCGCCCGCGGCGGCCAGCCGCCCCCAGAGCAGGTCCGCCAGGCTCCGTACCAACTCCGCCCGGGAGCAAGGCCGTTCACCGAGCCACCAGTCCCCGGCCGCGTGCATCATGCCGACGATCCCGTGCCCCCAGACGCGCGCGAGCTGCGCGCTCTCCGGGCCGAGGTCCACGCGCTCCTCGATCACCTGGGCCAGTTCCTCGCCGAGGCGGCGCAGCAGCGGTGCCGAGTGGAGGCCAACGTCGAAGCCGGCATCGGCCTGCGTCGTGCCTTCGGCGGGGTGCATCAGGAAGCGGTAGACCTGCGGGTTGGTCTCGATCGCGGCGAGATACGTGTCGAGGGTCGCCTCGACCCGCTCGCGGCGACCGGCCGGGGCGTCGAGCGCGGCACGCAGCGCGTCGAGCAGGGCGTCCGTGTGCCGTACGGCGAGCGCCTTGTAGAGCCCGCCCTTGTCGCCGAAGTGCCGGTAGAGGATCGGCTTGGTGATCCCCGCCTCGGCGGCGATGGCGTTCATGGAGGCGCCGGGACCGTCCCGCAGCACCACCCGGTCCGCCGCTTCGAGCAGCTCACGACGGCGCCGGTCGGCCGACCGCTCTTGCTCGGTCCGCCCAGTGGTCTCCATAGTTACTCCCCGCCCGTGCAGATTCGGTGACGCACGCGCAACGTAACACCCCGGGCCACTGTGGCATCGAACTGGCTGCCGGGAGTTGACAGCACTTACTCGCGAGTAACAGACTCTCGTTACCGCAAGTAACAACTTTCTGTTCAATTCTCTGTTCACCGCAGTTTTGGTCGCGCAGCTTGGGCAGCGCAGTGCTGGAGGGGTCATGGCCGAGTTCACCATGGAGCTGAACGACGAGCAGAAGGAGGTCAGGGACTGGCTCCACGGGTTCGCCGCCGATGTGATCCGCCCCGCGGCGTCCGAGTGGGACGAGCGCGAGGAGACTCCCTGGCCCGTCATCCAGGAGGCCGCGAAGCTCGGCATCTACTCGCTCGACTTCTACGCCCAGCAGTTCTTCGACCCCACCGGCCTCGGCATCCCGATGACGATGGAGGAGCTGTTCTGGGGTGACGCCGGTATCGCCCTGTCCATCGTCGGCACCGGCCTCGCCGCCGTCGGCGTCCTGGCCAACGGCACCGAGGAGCAGATAGGCACCTGGGTCCCGCAGATGTACGGCGACGCCAACGATGTCAAGGTCGCCGCCTTCTGCTCCTCCGAGCCCGACGCCGGCTCCGACGTGGGCGCGATGCGCACGCGCGCCGTCTACGACGAGGCCAAGGACGAGTGGGTGCTCAACGGCACCAAGACCTGGGCGACCAACGGCGGCATCGCCAACGTCCACGTCGTGGTCGCGGTCGTCGACCCCGAGATCGGCTCCAAGGGCCACGCCTCCTTCATCGTGCCGCCGAACACCCCCGGCCTGTCCCAGGGCCAGAAGTTCAAGAAGCACGGCATCCGCGCCTCGCACACCGCCGAGGTCGTCCTGGAGAACGTCCGCATCCCCGGCCACTGCCTCCTCGGCGGCAAGGACAAACTCGACGAGCGCCTCGCCCGCGCCCGCGAGCGCGCGAAGACCGGCGGCGAGCGCGTGAAGAACGCGGCGATGGCCACCTTCGAGGCCTCCCGCCCCGCCGTCGGCGCGATGGCCGTCGGCACGGCGCGCGCCGCGTACGAGGAAGCCCTCGAGTACGCCAAGACCCGCTCGCAGTTCGGCCGCCCGATCATCGACAACCAGGGCGTCGCCTTCCAGCTCGCCGACATGCGCACCCAGATCGACGCCGCGCGTCTGCTCGTGTGGCGGGCGTCCTGGATGGCCACCACGGGCAAGAAGTTCGAGAACGCCGAGGGCTCGATGTCCAAGCTCTACGCGAGCGAGACCGCCAAGAAGGTCACGGCCCAGGCGATCCAGATCCTCGGCGGCAACGGCTTCACGCGCGAGTACCCGGTGGAGCGGATGCACCGCGACGCCGCGATCTACACGATCTTCGAGGGCACGAGCGAGATCCAGCGCCTGGTGATCGCCCGGACGCTGGCGGGGATGCCGATCCGCTAGTCGCGGCCGGCCTGCGGCGAGGCTTTCGGAGGCGCCCTCCCTGTGTACGGGGAGGGCGCCTCCGTGCGTACGCCTCTGTGGTCTGGTGCCTACGCCCGCAGCTCGGTTCCGAACGCCACCTTCGTGAGCTCCTGAGACACTTCCCAGATACGCCTGGCGTCCTCGGCGCTCCGCAGCGGTCCATAGAGCTTCTGCTCGGCCGGCGGGCCGCCCAGATGCCCGGGCCCGCTCGGCCCGTACAGGCAGCCGCGCGCGGCATCGGGTGAGGTGGCGGCGTACAGCGCGGGCAGCTGCGCGCTCTCGACGGTGCCCACCAGAATCCCGCGCGCCGACAGCGCCCGGATCAGCCGCACCTGTGGTGTGTCCTTGGCACGCCCGACCTCGGGGCGGGCCGCGAGCAGGCTCGTCGGGGCGACGCCCGGGTGCGACAGATTGCTGGTGATGCCCCAGCCGCCCGCCCGGCTGCGCCGGTCCAGCTCCAGACCGAAGAGCCCAAGGGCGATCTTCGACTGCCGGTACGCCTTCATGCCGTCGTACGAGCGCTGCCAGTTCACATCGTCCCAGTTGACCGCGCCCCGGCTCGCCGCGACGCTGACCTGCGAGGTCACCCGCGCCCGGCCGGCGCTCAGGAGCGGGAGCAGATGGGCGGCGAGCGCGAAATGGCCGAGATGGTTCGTGCCGAACTGCAGCTCGAAGCCGCCGGCGGTCGACTGCCGGTCCGGTGGTGTCATGACGCCCGCGTTGTTGATGAGGAGATGGATCGGCCGCCCTTCCGCCCGCAACGTCGCGCCGAGCTCGGCGACCGAACCGGGATCGGACAGATCGAGCGCGCGCAGCGACACCTCGGCGCGTGGCGCCGCGGCGCGGATCGTGGCGAGCGCGGACTCGCCCTTGCGCGGATTGCGTACGGGAAGGACCACCTCGGCCCCCGCGACAGCCAGCCGCGTCGCGATGCCGAGTCCGATGCCGTCACTCGCGCCGGTGACCACGGCGCGGCGCCCGGACAGGTCGGGAACGGTGATGCCGATCGATGTGCGTGCCATGCCCTTCATCATGTGCGGTGACCGGGCGCGGTGCGCGGGCTCAAGGGGGGGATCGAGAGGGCGTGGATAAGCGGCGCTGCGTGCGGCGGGAACTGCGCCCGGGCGTACGAGGATGGCCGGCGGCGTACGTGAGAAGGCGGTGGCCGTGACCGACGCGGAAGGAGACCCCGGGTGATCGACCGTTCCGGACTGGCGGAGTTCCTGCGGCACCGTCGTGAGGCGCTGCAACCCGAGGACGTGGGCCTGCCGCGGGGCAGCCGGCGCCGGGCCCGAGGGCTGCGGCGCGAGGAGGTGGCCGCGCTGTGCCACATGTCGGCCGACTACTACGCGCGCCTGGAACGCGAACGCGGACCGCAGCCGTCCGAGCAGCTGCTCGCCTCCCTCGCGCAGGGGCTGAGGCTCGCGCCGGGGGAGCGCGACCACCTCTTCCGCCTCGCCGGGCACAGCCCGCCCGTGCCGGGCGCCGCCGGTGCGGAGATCGGTCCCGGCATGCTGCGGATCTTCGACCGGCTCCAGGACACCCCCGCCGAGATCGTCACCGAACTCGGCGAGACACTCCGCCAGACACCCCTCGGCACCGCGCTCACCGGCGACCTCACCGGCTTCGAGGGCCCGTCCCGCAGCCTCGGCTACCGCTGGTTCACCGATCCCGCCACCCGCCTGCGGTACGCACCCGAGGACCACCCCTTCCTCGGCCGCCTGTTCGCCTCAGGCCTGCGCGAGGTCGTCACCCTGCGCGGCCCCGGCTCCCGCTCGGCCGGACTTCTCGACCTGCTCCTCGCGTGCAGCGAGGAATTCCGTACGGTGTGGGATCTCCAGGAAGTCGGGCTGCGCCCGCGCGAGACCAAGCGCTTCGTCCATCCCGCCCTGGGTGCACTGGAGTTGACCTGCCAGACGCTTCTCGAACCGGGCCGCTCCCAGTTGCTCCTCGTGTACACGGCGGAACCGGGCAGCGAGAGCGAGACGAAGCTTCGGCGCCTGCCCGCCTGAGCCACCCGCCCCACCACTCACTAGGCTGCAGCCTCATGACGGCCGAACCCTCCTCCGCGGGATACCTCACCAGCACCAAGAACTCCTACGACACCATCGCGGAGGAGTGCGACCGCCGCTGGAAGGACGCGCTCGCGGCGCAGCCCTTCGAGCGCGCGGCGCTCGACGCCTTCGCCGAACTCGCGCGCGGGCGCGGCCCGGTGGCGGACGTGGGCTGCGGAACGGGACGGGTCACCGCGTACCTCGCCGAGCGCGGACTCGACGTCCACGGCATCGACCTCTCACCCGGCATGCTGGCCCGTGCACGGGCGAACCACCCCGGTCTCACCTTCACCGAGGGCTCGATGACGGCCCTCGACCTACCCGACGCGTCGGCGGGCGGACTCCTGGCCTGGTACTCCACGATCCACGTCCCATGGCCCGAACTCCCGTCCGTCTTCGCCGGATTCCACCGCGTCCTGGCACCCGGCGCACCGCTCCTCATCAGCTTCCAGATCGGTGACGAGGACCTGCACATGACGGAGGCCTGGGGGCACGCCTTCGACCTGGTCTTCCACCGCCGTACACCCGACGCGATGGCGGACCTGGTGACCGCGGCCGGCTTCGAGGAGCGGGCCGGCCTGGTCAGACGCCGCGAATTGGAAGGCGACCCCGCCGAACGAACGGACCAGGCCTTCCTGACCTTCCGCAAACCCCTGTCGAACTAGCGGCGGCAGGGCAGCCCTGGGCGGTGGGCTAGGCCCGAAACCCGAGCCCACGCGCCGCCAGGGCCTCGCCCAGAATCCGCACGGCCTTCGGCCCGACCCCATGCATCGCGAGCAGTTCGGCCCGCCGGTACCCGGCCACGTGCTCCAGTGTCTCTACGCCTGCGCCCAGAAGCGCCCGGGTCGCGGGCCTGCCGATGGCGGCGGGAAGGTCACCGACCGGACCACCGGCGGCGGCCCGTTCCGCCTCGGCGAGCGAGGCGACCAGCCGCTTGGGAGCGCGATGCTGCCACGACGCGTACACGAGCGCATTGAGCTGCATGCCATTGACCGCACTCAGCGGTACCCGGAACCCGACCACCTTCCCGGCACGCTCGACCGGCGCCCCACCGGGATACGCCCTCACAGCCTCCTCGACGGCTTCGCCCCCGAGCTGCAGCTGCACGTCACCGTCCTTGGTGACGGACACAAACCCCTTGCCCCGCACAGCAAAGGCCACCACCCCGAAACGCGACCTCTCCTCAACCTCGGCCAGCCCGAACGCGGCCTTGCGAAGCTGGGTGAGAGTGGTCATGGGGGGAGTCTGACACGGCGACTGCGGGATTGCGCCGGGTGCGCGACACCGCGTGACGATCCTCTCCGAGGTGCAGCTGCGACGGTCCGGAGAGACGCTTGAATCGTCACTCCCTCGCACCTGGGGGCGTCATGAGCAAGCCGTCGCCTGATCAACCACAATGGGGACGCCGCGCGCCAACTCCCCCGCAATGGGGTCCGCCCGTACCGCCCCCACCGAAGCGACGCAGGACTGGCCGGACGATCGCCCTCGTGGTCGCAGGCTGCGTCGCACTGCTGGTGGTGCTTGGCGCCCTCGCGTCAGCATTCGGGGACCGCGAGGCCGACGAGACTCCGGAGAAGCGCCCGCCCCCGGCTCAGGAGAAAGACGCGCCGGCCGTGACGGGCGAGCGGGCCGACGTGGAGATCACAAGCTGCGGCATATCCCCGTCGACGTCGTGGCCGAAGGCAGAGATCCGCATCACCAACCACAGCTCGAAGACGTCGGACTACTGGATCAACGTCGAGTTCGTCGATGCCCGCGGCGAGCGCTTCGCCGAGGGTTTCGTGACCGCGAACAACCTTGATCCGGGCAAGGTCTCACGCGAGTCGGCGAGTGGGTTCACGGAGGCGCCGGGATCAGTCACCTGCCGTGTCACGGAAGTTGAGCGCTGGGCTTCGTCCTGAGGCGGCGTCCGACAGAGAGGGCACTGCCTCACCCGGAACGTGTCCTGCGATGATCAAAGAATGAGTGAGCGTGCGTGGGATGCGTTGAGTGCTGCCGAGCAAGCGTTCATGGTCAACTCGCATGAGATCGACATCCTGCCCGGCGTATGGGGAGATCTCGGCGAGGTGGACCAGTCGCGGCCCGTGGCGGAGCTGGCTGAAACCTTGCTGGCACTCGTGGATCGTGAATGGATCGAGGTTCGTCGCATCGCGCCATGGACGTCCCCGACGGGGGAGCAAGGCTTGCAGGCAGGCGAGCTGGTGCCGAGGGAGCAGCTCCGGGCGGTCCTCGAGGACGCAGCCAATTGGGAGTATCCGGCGGAGGACTGGATCGGCGCCGTGACCCTGGTGGAGACCGAGGCGGGGCGCGAGGTCAACCGTCGGCAGGCCCTTTGATCAAGGGCCGATGACGCCTGGGCCGCGTCCGCCGGGCAAGTCACCGTGAAGCGCCCGGCTCAATGTCCATGATCGGCTGGTGGCCTGCCTTCTCATGGAAGTCCAGGATCAAGAGCAGTGCCCGGGACAGTGCTCGCTCGTCCTCGGTCCATCCCGCTTCGAGCATGATCTCGCGCGCGGTGGCGGCCTCGACACCGGTGCTGGCCTTGTAAGCATCTGCGCTGGCCACCAATGCGAAGTTCATCAGGACTTTGATGCAGTACATCGACAGCTCTTCTCCCTGCGGGTGGCCGCTGGCAAGGAGGCGCTTAGCGAGGTCCGTGATCTCGTCATACGACTGCAGCGCGGGATACGGCGTGCCGTCGGGGAAGGCGGTAGGGACGTCAGACCTGAACTCGGCGGCAAGTTCATCCGTCTTGCGCATGCTCTCGGCAAGCGGGTCGACCTGCTTCTTGGAGCGCCTGAACAGGCCCATGCGAGCCCCCTTCGGTTCATCGGAAATTGTGCTGTGCCTGCGGGAAGGACGGCCGAAACGTACCAGGTGATCACCGGCCATGTTGCCGCAGATGCCTGATGCCGGTGGGCACGACGAAGGCGCCCAGCCCTGCGGGCGAGCGCCTTCGGTGTCGGGGTGGATCAGGCGGGAAGCGCTGCCTCGATCGCGGCGATCAGCTCGGGGGCTTCCGGCTCCGTGCGCGGCCGGAAGCAGCCGTTGATCTCGCCGGTCGGGGCGATGAGGAACTTCTCGAAGTTATACGCATATTTTCACCAAAGCAGCCCTGCGCGAGGCCTGGCAGGACTAGCGTCCCGACATGGCCTTACGTGTGTTGGACAGCTACGCGCGGGAGTGAGCCGCAGTTCGGTGATCGTCACGGACTGGAAGGCCACGGCGTCACCTCAGGGTGCGAGGCGTGGCAGGTAACCGCCCGGTCATACGTCGGGAACGCCTTCCCGCAGCCGGGATAGACGCAGTAAAAGGTGTCGGTGAGGGTGGCCGCGGACTTCAGCCACTGCTTGATGCGGGACATGGGTGTCTCCTTCTTCGGGTGTCGGGACATGCGAAGTGCCCCGCTGCGTCGGGCAACGGGGCGCGGGGAACAGGCAGTTGGTTAGGTGCGGGCGGGCACGGCGACGGCTGTCATGCAGCCGCAGCAGACATTTCCTTCGGCGGCCAGGTCGGCGACGCCGGACAGGCGGTACGTGTGGCCGCAAGCGGTGATGATCAGCGTCATGCCGAGCGGCCCCCGCGCGAGCCGCGCGAGGTGCACGAGATGCCCACGCGCGAGGCGGACGCGGTGCGTGTAGTCGGGCACGGGCGGTGGTGGCCTTTCATGCGGAGCGCCCCGCGGCCGGGTGGCCAACGGGGCGCAATGGAATGTCAGTTGGTCATGGCACGATGCCGGGATGAATGAGGGGGTAGCCGCGATCGTGGCGGCGTTCATTGCGGTGTCAGGCGTCGGTCTCGGACTGGTTGGCGCGCGTTGGCAGTACCGCGGGGCGCTGCAGCAGGCGTACGCCGCGCGAGATGCAGCACAGGACCAGGCGAATGGCGCTGTGAGGGCGGCGCAGGAACAGGCCCAGGCAGCAATTGAGGCCGTAAGGGCTCAGGGCCGCGACCAGAACCAGCAGTGGCGCCGAACGATCAGGCGCGATGTTTGGATTGGCTTCCTCGCTGCGACAGATGCGCTGAACGTGGCGATCGAAGAAGTTAGGGTCTTCTCTTCGGCTGAAGCGCATGAGGCCGCCCTTGATCGCTTCGGCGCCACTGGGGTCAAGTGGGGCGAACTCAGGAAGCGAATAGGGGAAGTTGAATTGGAAGGGCCGGAGATGATGATAGAAAGCGCCCGAACAGTCGAGTCCGCTCTAATCCAGCTATCCACGAGGGTCGATATCGGAATGAGGGCCTCGGAGGGGGAAAGTCGCCTCCGGCATGCAGCGCAAGAAGGGGTCCCGGCGGCGATTCAGTTCTTTCGCCTCGTTGAAGAGGTTCCGCCAGGTTTTAAACTTGGGGATGAACCTGAATTTGAACGACGGATTCGGGAGCTTGATCTGCCGAGCATCATTGACCGGATCGCTGTATTCGGTTGGTTGATTGATCGGGAAGATTACTACAATGCTTGGCAATCAGTGCAGGACGCCCGGCGTGCCTTCGTCGACGCTGCTCGCCAACATCTGGACGGCGAGTAGGTGCTTGTGCGAGCTGAGCGCCCCGCGGTCGGTTGTCCAACGGGACACAGTGGGAGGGGAGTTGCTGTGGCACGATGCCGGGATGAATGAGGGGGTAGCCGCGATCCTGGCGGCGTTGATCGCCTTTGGTGGCGTGGGGTTGGGTCTGCGCGGGGCGCGGTGGCAGTACCGCGGCGCACTGGAGCAGGCGAACGCCGCGCGTGAGGCAGCGCAGGAAACAGCGCAGGCCGCGATCGAGGCCGTGAAGGCTCAGGGGCGCGACCAGAACCAGCAGTGGCGCCGCACGGTTCGGCGTGAGGTGTGGGCTCAATTCCTCGCCACTTTGGCGAAAGTGGATCAAGCGGGGGATGCGATGGCCAAGTCCGGACTGGTAGAGGATTATGAGCGCGCCGCAGAATCGCTGGCGGATGCACAGCGGCACCTAGCTGATCTGCGGAATCAGATTGGAGTCATTGAGCTGGAAGGGCCAGCGGAGATTTCTGAGCTGGCCGCTGATGTGGTGAGAGCATACGGGGGTGCGATCAACGATAAAAAGGTCACCATTAGAGGTCAGCAGATGTTCGGTTTCATTGAACAGTTAGCGCATGATGGAAACGCTCACGCGTCTCGTTTGGTGGAGCTGCTCAATGGGCCCGGCCAGGTGCCGCCCAATAGTTGGGCCGAGATGAGGCGAGTCATTGTCCAGATCGGCCCCGAATTTCATACAATTGATGTGCGCTACATTGAACGCTTTCACACGGAACGGGTCACCCTATGGGAGGGAGGAGGGGCTGGACGTGACCGCTTCGTCGATGCCGCGCGTGAACACCTCGACGGCGAGTAGGGCAGTGGTCAGTTCACGGGCCAGAGGAATATGGCCGGGACGGCGTCCTCTGGCGCTTCGGCGTACTCCTCGGGGTCCGGTTTGGCGAGGCGCTCCGCTTCGCTGATGTACCGCTCGCCGCTGTACGTCGAATCGGCCAGGTACATGGCGTGCTCGACCTCGACCAGCGGTGAGAACCGATTGCCCTCGGCGTCCTTCGAGAGGATCACGGGCGTATCGCCGGGCACGCCTTCCAGGCCGGCCAACACTGCGCGAAGGTCGTCAAGGGTCACAGTCACTTCTCCTTCCTCAGGTCGCGCAACAGCGAGCGCAACACGACGACGCAGATCGTCAGGCAGACCGCAACGAGGGCGAGCACGGCCGCCAGGATCGCGAGCCCGATCAAGAGGAAGAGCGCGATCACGGCGGCGAAGCTGCCGATCACGAGCCACGCCGCCCAGGGCCGCGCAACGATGGGGCGTTGCGGTGCAACGGTCTGCGCAACGGGGTATCCGTAGACGGCCTGGCCGCGGTGGTCCGTGCCGAGCCGGACCATGCCGTCGGGCAGGCGCTGCAACGGGTGTTACTCGGGTTCGTTCATCGCCCGTTGCGCCTCGCGTCCTCGCGCTTGCGGGCCGCGGCCGTGATGCGCTCGATCTTCTTCTTCTGCTTCGAGGTGAAGCGCCCGCCGCGGATCATGGCCACGAACGACGTGCCCAGGATCTGGATCAACTCGCTGTGGTTGATGTCGTCTTCGTCGGAGATTCGCATGTCAGTCCACGCCGTCGTCGGCGGGCTCGGGCGGCAGTTTCATCGAGAAGGTCACGGTGTAATCGCCGTCGTCCTCGAAGGTGACTTCGGCGCTACCGTCCTGGTCGGTCTGGCCCATTTGGGGCTCCTGTGGGTGTGATCGGGGCAAGGTCGAAACTCGAAATCACTGCACGTCAGGTGCGTGATCACGTCGATATCGGAGGCGAAACCGGTTTCGGGCGAGGACGAAACCTCAGGCCCCCGCCGAAACCGGTTCGCGGTCGTCTCCTTCGAGCACTCGGGGTGCGGGGAGGTCGGCGTACCTCACCCCCTTCGCGCCGCCGCAGCAGTCGCGGATGGTGAGCTGCCGGGTGGGGATCTTGTGCACCTTGAGCGCGGCCGACAGCGCCGTTGACCGCGCGGCCTGGACGTCGCGCACTTCCTCAGGGGTCATGTCGACCATCGGCTTCTCGGTCTGCATCCACGCCCCGTACAGCTCGGGCAGGTACAGCGCGAGGGACTCGACCAGCCGGTGTGAGTGCACCGCCTCGGTGCCGTCCGGCCAGACCGCGTGCAGGTGGTCCGCGATGGTCGTGCGGTCCGGCTTCTCGATCAGTTGCCCGGCCGCCTCGCCGGACAGCGTCCCGGCCGCGGCGCGCAGGGCAAGCCCCCGCTGGCCGACCTCGCGCATCTCCTGTTGCGGGATGAAGTACGCGCGCACGATGCGGGCGTTGGCCACGGCGCGGACCAGCCAGCCCGTGCCTGAGTCCTTCGGGTCGTCGCCTTCGGCGGGTTCGAAGATCGTGGCGCGCACGCCCCGCCGGTACGCCCCGGTGCTCAGCACCAGGTCATTGGCCGTGTGGCCGCTGATCGCCAGGCAGAAGCGGATGATCGCGTTGTCGCTGACCCGCTTCGGGATCGACTTCGCGTCGGGCCGCTGCGTGGTCAGGATGAGGATGATCCCGTACGCCCGCGCTTTGCGGATCAGGTCACCGAAGATCGCTTCGGCTTCCTTGCCGTAGACGGGGTGCTCGAAGAGCGTGTGCACCTCGTCGAAGATCGCGAGGATGGGATGCAGCCGCAGGTGCGGGTACTTGTCGGCCAGCTTGCGGGTGACCTTGCGGCCGCTCGGCACGTCTTCGATCGGCAGACCGGCGACGATCTTCTTGCGCCGCCGCATCTCCTTGTACAGGGCGTATCCGCCGTCAAGCGCCGCTTCGCAGTGCTCGTCATCGTCGCCCTGGACGTAGCGGTGACACAGGGCCTTGAGCCCTTCCATGTCGCCGGATCCCTTGAGCTCGAAGATCCACTCTTCGCAGGTCGGATCGAGCGCCCCGGCGCACGCGATGGTGCTGACCGCGGACGTCTTACCCGAGCCCATGACGCCACCGATCAGCATGTTGGTGCCGATCAGCGTGAGTGGAACCCGGTCGCCCTTGGGGGTGTAGCCGAAGGGGAAGGCGTCGAACATGTCGACCGTGCCCCCTGCCAGCAGCGGCCACGGGCGCTTGATCGATCGGGGATCGCGCTTGGCGATCCAGATGTTGGCCCGCCCCGGGTGCTCGCTGCCGACCGACGGCCACACGCAGGGGAGCGGGCGACGCAGCGCGGCGGCCAGCTCCTTCCGCTTGTCGACCAGCTGTTCGGCGAGCGCTGCGCCCGGCATGTCGATGGCCGCGAGCCAGCCCGGCCCGTCGATGTGGATCGACTGGTCATAGCGCACCGTGCCCTTGAAGCCGATCGCCTCGATCGCCCGGTAAAGTTCCTCGCTGCGCAGCGGGCGTTGCAGGTTGATCGACAGGTACCGGGTGACGATCGGGCGGTCACCCTTGCGGCCCCATACCCCGATCAGGGCGAGCGCCCCGGTGCCGGTGCCGATCGCCCAGATGGGCACGACGTACGCGGCGACCAGGAACGTCAGCGCGACCGTGCAGAAGACCGTCAGCGAGGCGATGCGGCGCGGCCGCACGCGCCGGGACTTCTCGCGGGACAGCGACAGCCACGCCTCGATGTCGCCCATGGCCGCTGCCCTGGCCTCGACCGGGCGAGTCTCGACATCGGCCACCCACTTGCCCCAACGGACGACCAGCCGGCCGATGCCCCGGGGCGACTGCAGCAGCAGCCGCGCCAGGTACACCGGCGTACGGATCAGGTGGAACGCCCCGAAGTGCAGGTAGAAGGCAACCGTCCAGCGCACCGCCTCGGTGAACTCGGATACGTGACGCAGCCACGACGGCACCACCGAGGGCGCGTCGTCCAGGTAGGCGCGGCGCTGCTGGACCCACGTGCCGGTGTCGGCCGCGACTTCGGGTGTGTCGACGGGCTCGGGCTCGCCCTTCGGGTCGAGCGCGAACGTCTCGCTCTCCTCGTCTTTCTTGATCTTGTTGAACCTGACGGGCTGCTCGGCGCCGTCGATCAGCGCGCCGTCGGTCCCGTCCGGGATGCTCACGGCAGCGCGGCGACGTCGGCCGCCGCGAAGGTGTGGGTTCCGCCGTCGGCGCCGTCGGCGCCGTCTGCAACGGGCACGAGCCGGCCGCGATGCACCCATGACCGCACGGTCGCCTCGGACACGCTCTTGAGGGCGGCGTCCTGAGCTGTCGTGAGGGTGTTGCCACGCTCCTGCGCGGGCACCGTTGCGCGCGCCACGAGCGGCAGCAGCGTGGCCCCCGCGGGGACGGCGTCCGCCCACTGGAAGCGCGGCGCGGGGATCTGGGCGGACGGGGCCGCGGGGGCGGGTGCAACGCCGCGCAACGCGCGGTAGGACTCTGCAACGCGGCCCCATGTGAGGGCCGCGAGATGCGTCCCGAGACCGATGCAGATCACTGGCGCGGCGCTCGCGAGGATCACGTGCCCCCACGTGGGCGCGTCGCTGGACGCATCGATCAGTGCGGCTGCCGAGCCGTGCGCAACGTTGAGCACGAGCGAGATGCCGGTCAGCCCGATCACGGTGCCGATCGCCCAGCGGTAGCCGGACGATCCGTACAGCGCGATGGACGCGACGACGGCGAGCAGGTCGATCACGAGCGGATAGAACTGCCGGACTTCCCCGAGCCCGATGGTGTCCGCGGTGTCGCGCAGCGGCACCCACGAGACGCGCATGCCCACCAGGGCCACGAGCGCGAGGGCTACGAGGATCACGCCGAACCCGACCAGCGAGGCGGGCAGGTTCCAGCGCGCGATGCGGTTGGGTGAGTCGGGGCTCTTGATCGAACGCGGGTGTTCGAACCTACGCTTCTTGAGGGCCATGGAGGATGCATCTCCTGGTCAAGGGGCCCGGCGGCGACTGCAACCGTCCGCCGGGGTCCGCTCATCGGGTGATGCGGGCCCGCTGCAACGGGCCCGATTCCTGCTATACGCGTGAGTTGTAGCGCCCTGCAAGGCGCTATGGCTATTCGCCAGGGCGGGCCAGCCCTGATGGGGCGGGTGATGCCGTGTGCAGCGCAGAGGCCGCTTCACTCCGGTGGCGGCGCTGGTCCGGGTGGCGGAACCACGACGCCCATCATGGCTCGTTTCTTGCCCCCTCAGAACTCCCAGGGGGCGGGATTTGGGAGCCGTTGAACTGTGGCGGAAGAATGGTTTTGTAGGTTGTGAGTGCTGAAGCCAGCTGGGTATGCGTCAGCCCTCTGACTTTCGACATGTTGGCTTCATCGAGGTGCGCTCCTCCAATACGGGCGAACTCCAAATCAGCCGAACCAAGCTGCGCCTTCCAGAGGACGGAACCCTCCATGGAAGCGGAGCGAAATGATGCTCTATGTAGCTTTGCTTCGACGAACCCGGCGATGCGAAGGTCAGATTCGTCAAAGGCGGCGAATTCTAGATCGCATTTGAAGAAGGATGTATCTTCTAGTATGGCCCTTCGGAAAACTACGTGACGTAGATCCCCGCGAGCGAAGTCTGTGAGTCTGAGGTCGAGGCCCTCCAGATTGGCCCGCGGAATGTAGGCGCCGCGTAGGTTGAGCCTTCGTCCCGGCTGCGCGTAGCGATGGGTCCCGAGAACGCGCAGTGCTGCCTGTATGTCTTCCGGTAACTCTAGGATCGCCGGTGTCCTTTCCCTCTTAGGCTTCGTCGAGGTCACCTTTCCGGCGGAGTCCATGGTGTACTGGTCACGCTTCGGAGCCTCGCGTGCTCTCTTAAGTGCGGATGACTTCGTGCGAACGAAAGCAGCCAGTACATCGATGACGGTGTCATGATCTTTTGGGCTGTCATCCATGATGCGCTCGAACGAGTAGATTCCGCAGAGGCGTTCAGTGAGGTTCTCCGATGCCAGTAGTTTGCTCGCCTCGACGTACCTGCCTGTGACCTGCCCGTCGCGCGCGATGGCGGCTTGGTCGCGATCCTTCTCTTGCGTGGCCGTGAACTGCTCCTGCGCGTGCTCGAACTGCCGCTGGGCCAGATCGAATTGATTCTGCGCCTGTTTGAGCTGTTCGCGGTCAAATTCATGCTTTTTGTGCGTGTACCTGAGGCCGATCCCAGCGAACGCACCGGCGATGAGGGCGATGATCATGGATCGAAACCCTGTAATGATCACGCCTGCCGCTGTGGGCAGGTCCTTGTTGAGCCGGTCCTCATCGAACCACCAGGGACCTTCGATAAGGAGCAGGCCGAGCGCCCCGAATGCAAGGAGTGCGGCGACCCCCCAGGCGATCTTGCGTTTCGTCTCCAGTTCCATGCAGCGCATAGTGTCCGGAGGGATGTTTGGGTGACTAGCCAACGCCGGGCTTCAGAGCGGGATTTGAGGTTCCCGATTCCCTCCTTCCGCGATTGGTTTCGATATGCGGAGCGCACCGAGGCCTCCGCCTGGCGGTGCCCGCCGCGGCCGTGAGCGGCCACGTACGCAGCTCCCAGCTGGTTGATGGCTTCCTCTATGGCAATGCCGTCGGAGCACGCCGAACGGGCCGCCCAGAACAGGGCGTTGCCGAGGTTGCCGTCAGGCGCCGTGGCCACGGTGTCGACCAGTCCGGAGATCCCGCCGGACCGCCGGGGCTGCACGAGCAGCGGGCGCTTCGGTGCGGGCTTCTCGCGGACCATCTCGACCAGCCAGCGCGGGGCGGGGCGCACGGGGGTCGCGTTCTCCGCGATGTACCGGCCCTTGGTCGTGACCGAGCCGGCCCCGAGCACGTAGCCCCCTTGCGTGCCGCCGTTGCCGCGCACGTCGACCAGGCCCTTGATGGGCGAGGCCTGCGAGGCGCGGATCCCGGGCGGCCACGAGTAGTACAGGTGCAGGCCCATGGATCCGGTCTGCACCCGGTACGTGTCGTTCAGTTCCTCCCAGTCGCCGCCGCTCAGCTCGCACAGGGCCTTGAGGGCGTCGTGACCGTCGACCAGTGGACCGAGCGTGTCGTGCAGTTGCTCGTACGGAGTGCCGCGCAGCGCGAACTTCTCCTTGGCGATGTCGCAGTCCACGACCAGGAGGCGCGAAGGCGCGCACGCAACACCGATGTTTGCCGCCGGGGAGTAGGACCAGGCCGCGATCACACGGTTCAAATCACGCGTTGCCCACTCCGACCAGCGGATGGAGTACGGCTTGTCTGGCCGGATTAGGTGCGGTGTCTTCTCGTTTGGCTGGACAGGGAATATCGAGAGGCCCTGGTGCAGCGCACCGACGGCGTGGGGGATCAGGTTCGTGTTGGTCAATTGCTCTGTGGTGGACATGGAGTGATGAATCACCAGTTACATCTACTTGCCTGGCTGGACTGCGGACGGACGGATTCCAGCCAGACTGTTTTTGGTCAGGTCGGCCAGGATTCTTTGGCCTGAAGCGAGCGGCTCGCGTGATGGTTGTGTGACTACGATCTGCCAACCTGATCAAGTCTCGCGTGATGCGGGAGAACACGGGGGTGGGGAATGGGTCGAGGGGCAAGAACTGCCGTAGGAAGAGCAGTAGTCGCATGCGCCCTGGTGGTATCTGTGGGGGGGCACTGCGGGGGCTGCACACGCAGCACCGGACCCGGACGGTGTCAAGGAATGTGTCGTTCCTGATGGGGATTTGACGATCGCCGATCTCCCAACCGGCTCAGATGCGCTCGATTGTGAAGTGGTTGGGAGAACGGTCACGTACGACGGTGTCGGCGTTGCCGTCCCTGAGCCGGGAGAAGCGGTGACGGTCAGCGCACTCTCCGTGGACGGGAGTGACCACGGGTTCACACTGCAGGTCGCCGCTGATGGAACCATCAGCTATGAGCTGCCTGGATCCGTGGTGGATGTGGATGTGTCTGGCGCGGACACGCTTGATAGCCCTCGTCAGCCGGCCTATGAGACCTCTGACCTCACGCATGAAGGTGACAGCCACAATGCTGATGCGCCGGATGCGCCCCCGGAGGGAGAGACGGAAGTCGCGGAAGTGGACGCTGCTGTGGCACCCGGTGCCTGCAGCGACGGAACGTACAAGACGCTTGATCTCAAGGAATACGGCACCTACAACTGGTACGTCGGCGACGGTGGCATGCCGGGCGCACTCAGCCGCTCAGCGGCTTCCGTGGCGTTCAGAGATGCGGTGGGAAACATCGTTGGGATGTACAACAACTGCGGTCTCACGGACACCGTAACCGCTCAAGCATCCTATAAGGGCTTCACGGACTACGAGGCCGACATCAGCAGCAGCGGTACGTGTAAAGGCCGCGACGGCCTCAGCACATGGGATGCGGGAGACCTTCCCTCGAACAATTTCGCCATCAGCTGCTCGTGGAGCTATGTGTATGAGGGTAAGAAGAACGACTTGAGGGAAGGGGACGTTCGCTACAACACCACAGACCACGACTTCACGGACTCCCCGACCAGTAGCTGCTACCGGAAGGTAGATGTTCGTGGGCTGGGGACGCACGAGGCCGGCCACGTATTCGGGCTGGCGGATCTGTATGGAGACGACGACAACCTGACCATGTACGGCATCTCGACCTACTGCACCACGAAGGCCAGAACACTGGGCTTGGGTGACGTACGTGGCTTGCGCAGCATCTACTAGAGCGAGGTGAGCCGGATCAAGAGTGCAATGCATCCGAAGCGCATCATGATGGTGGCAGCGGCGTTGCTCGCATCCTCCGCCTGCGGATCTGGTGGGGCGGACGGTGTGTCGGGGACGTCCTGTGCTCGCACGTACACCTTCGAGGATCGGTCGTATCGTGACGTCGAGGAGCTCGACGTGAAGGTGGGGTCGAGGCTTGGGGTCGCGTTGCAGATCCCGTGTAAGGATCAAGGCCAATCCGATCCAGACGTCGAGCCTGTCGGGCCGGACAAGACGGCGTACGAAGTCATCGGGGTGTCTCCGAAAGTCGCGGTTGCTGTTGGGGACTCCCCGGATGACGTTGAGGTGTTCGTTTCCTATGAAGGAAAAAAGCTCCCACCAGAGGTGGAGAAGCTGAAGAAGGGCTGACATGTAGCCGCTGTCCCCAACTTTCATAGTAGGGACAGCGGCCATCTCTTGGGCGGGTCTGCCTGTAGTCGACAGGGGCGCGTCGACCTGCACGCACGACGAAGGCCCGCCGATGCGACGGGCCCCGAGTCCGGACATGAAGAAGGACGCGCCCGCTCGGGTCGCGTCCGTCGTGGTGGTGCGGCGCTGCTACTGCTGGAATGTCACCGCGATCATGGCTGCCTGATCGGGCGTCATGCCCTGCGCGTTGACGCCCTAGCTCTGCAGGAAGGCAACCAACTGCGGGTCAAGCGGAGCAGCGGGGGAAGGGGCCGGGGCAGCCTGCGGTGCTCCCCACTGTCCCGGCGTAGGGCCCGCAGGCGCCGCCTGAGGCTGCGGTGCGGGGACCGTCGGCGTGTTCTGCCACTGGTCGTACGGGAACTGCGGGGCGGCCGCCGCGGGTGCCTGGCCCCACTGCTGAGGCTGCGGTGCGGGGGCCTGCGGGGCGGGCGCCTGCTGCGCGGTCGGCTGCGTGAACTGGTTCCGCGGGTGCGTGTTGATGTGCTGCGTTGCCATCTGCACGTCGGCGTCCGTGTACTCCGCGAGATAGTAGGCACCGGAGTTCCGTCCCTGCGGCGGGCTCTGCGCGAGCCGGCCCAAGACCATGCCCCCGCCGCAGTGCTTCTTGATCTGCGGAACCAGGGCCTTGCTCGCGATGCGGGCATTGGCGAGAGTGGTCGGCTGCCCCGTCTCGGAGTTGATCAGGTCGACGATCGCGACGTCGCTTTCCAGCCCTCGTACGTGGCGGCTGGCCGTTGTCGTCGGTGCCGTTGTACTGGGCGACGTTGTTCGGGTAGATCAGGAACAGCTTGCCCAGCCATTCGGGGTGATCGCGCGGGGTGAACCGGTCGCCCTTGTCGGGCTGTGCGAACTGTGCTGTGGTCACTTGTCCTCTTCCTTGGTCACTTGAAGTTGTTGCGGGGGCCCTGGTCCATCAGGACGCGGACGCTGGCGTTCTTGCGGAAGGCGCCGCCCATCTTCACGGCGGGCGCTGCTCCGAGCCGGGGCGCGAGTACTCCTCAAGGGCGTGCACAAGCACACCGTCCGCCGCGTTCTCGATGAAGCCGGCACGCAGGTGTACACGCGGTCGTTGGCGTCGGCGTTCTTCGCGTCGATGACGACCTTGCTGCCCTGGCCGTTGTCGACTTCGAGCGAGACGGCGTACCGGCGGAAGCTGCCCGTGCCGTTGGGCTGGGCGGAGTAGGCGACCGGGATCACGGCGCGGATCACGTCCGTCATCGTGATCTCTACGACCTCTTCGGCGGTGCCCGCCACCCCGCGGCTCACGTCGCCCAGACCGGACCGGGGCGGGTGGATCAGTCGCTGGTGGTGATCCGATATGCGCCGTACGGCCAGGCGTTGCCGCAGAGCTTGCGGAGCGTGGTGTAGAGGGCGGCCGACTTGTCGCGAAGTAGCCGACGAACTCGTGCCAGTCGCCCTCGGGGTCATCGATGCGCGCCCGGTAGCCGCCCGGATCCCGGGCGAGGTTGGCCACGACACCCAGTCCCGGCATGGCGAGGAACAGAACGCCTTCGTCGGTCCGCTCGCCCCATCGGTACGAGGCGACCGGGACCTTCCGGACGGACTTGCCTTTGGACGTGCCGCCGTAGATCACGGCGTAGACGGTCGTCATGACGCCCCCTCAGTCGCAGGTCGAGGAGCGGGTGATGGATGCGCGGCGCGCGTGGATCGGACCAACCGCCTCGGTCCACGGGTCGACCAGGGTGAACCGGCAGTCACCGATTCCGAGGCGATCCATCGCTTCGCAGATGGAGCACGGGCACGGGACAGCGATCCAAAGTCCGTGATCGGCCTTGATGGAACCGTGATAGATCACGGGGGTCAAGGGGCTCGATGAAGTCGAGCGATCGGAACACGGTGTCGGACATGACTCCCCCTACGGGTGGCTGCGGATGGGTTCGGCGGTGGGCGTCCAGCGCATGGCGTCGCCGCTGACGAAGCGGGTGCGGCGGGGCGCCGGGACGCGGGCGGCGGGGTTGGTGCGGGGGTAGCGGTCCCACGCGATGGCCAGCACCTGCGCCTCACTCGCGCGGTAGGCCATGACGCGGCGGAAGCGGCCGTTGATCAGGCGGAACGCCTTGCGGGGCTCGCGGCCGTAGCGCGCCCGGTAGGTCTCGGCAAGCGACGGTGATCTCCATGGTGTCCTCCCCTTCTCTGCCCTTGTAGCTACAAGAGTGCCGGCATTCGTAGCTGCAAAGGGAGGGGTCGGTCCATGATTTTGTAGCTACAATAGAAGTGGGAAGTCTTGTTCCGTGTAGCTACAAACCGCTACCTTGTTCGCATGGCTGACGAGAGCGACTACTACAAGCCCCGGCAGATGCGCATCCCTGACGGCGAGTGGCTGCCGTTCGAGGACGCGGCCAAGGCCGTGCATCCCGAGGGCCGCGGCCCGCGCGCTGCCGTCGTACGGGAGTTCATCCGCTGGTACATGCGGCGCCCAGGCGCCAAGCTCCCTGAGCGGCCCCCGGCCGGCTCGTGGTCCAAGGCTGACTGATCACGTACGCGAGCAGCCCCGGTCCCGTGGAGGGGTAGGACCGGGGCTGCTCTGTGCTCCCCGCGCGTTCGGTCGCGGGGTCCCCGCCGCTGACCCGGAGTGAGACGGGCCTTGCCCGGGCGGGGGAGTCTGGGCGTGACGAAGGCGCCCAGCCCTGAGGGCGAGCGCCTACGGTGTCGGGGTGAATCAGGCGGGCAGCGCAGCCTCGATCGCGGCGATCAGCTCGGGGGCTTCGGGCTCGGTGCGCGGGCGGAAGCGCAGAATCTGCAGCTCACCGTCACGTGAAAATGCGAGGAACTTCTCGAAGTTCCACTGGATGTCGCCCGCCTCACCCTCCCCATCCGCAGTCTGCGTCAGCACCTCGTACAGCGGGTGCCGCGATGCCCCGTTCACGTCCAGCTTCTCCAGGAGCGGGAACGTGACGCCGTACGTCGTCGAGCAGAACGTTTCGATTTCGTCGGCCGTGCCCGGCTCCTGTGCGCCGAACTGGTTGCACGGTGCGCCGATGACCGTGAAGCCGCGGTCGGCGTAGCGCTTCTGGAGGCGCTCCAGGCCCTCGTACTGCGGGGTGAGGCCGCAGCGGGAGGCGACGTTCACGAGGAGGATCGCCTTGCCCTTGTGGTCGGCCAGGGTGGTGTCCGCGCCGGTGAGGGTGCGCAGCGGGATGTCGTACAGGCTCATCGAGGCTCCAAGTCAGGGCGCGTGCAGGAGGGCGCAGGTGCGCCGTCAAGCATCCTACGCAGCGGGTTCCGTGAGCCCATGTGCCGTTGCGTCTTCCCCATTACTGAAACAAGTTCTACTGTGTGCGCCGCCAAGGACCGTCAGAGCCAGGAGGGGCCGTGCACCTCGAATACACGCCTGAGCAGCAGCAGTTGCGCGCCGAGCTGCGTGCGTACTTCGCCGAGCTGGTGCCGGACCACGCCTACGCCCGGTACGAGGACCCGGCCGAGCAGAAGCGGTTCTACCGCGAGACGATCCGGCGGCTCGGCAGCGACGGGTGGCTGGGGGTGAGCTGGCCGAAGGAGTACGGGGGACGCGGGTTGACCCCGATGGAGCAGTTCATCTTCTTCGACGAGGCCGCGCAGGCCAACGTTCCGCTGCCGATCATGGGGCTCAACACCGTCGGCCCGACGATCATGCAGTTCGGTACCGAGGAGCAGAAGCAGTACTTCCTGCCGAAGATCCTCTCCGGGGAGATCGACTTCGCGATCGGGTACAGCGAGCCGGACGCCGGGACCGATCTCGCCGCGCTGAAGACGAGGGCTGTGCGGGAAGGCGACGAGTACGTCGTCAACGGGCAGAAGATCTGGACCACCAACGGTGACACCGCGGACTGGGTGTGGCTGGCCGTGCGGACCGATCCGGAGGCGCCGCCGCACAAGGGCATCACGATGCTGCTCGTGCCGACGTCCGACCCCGGCTACACCTGCACCATCATCAACACCCTCGCCTCGCACGACACCACGGCCAGCTATTACGAGAACATCCGGGTGCCCGTGAGCAGGCGGGTGGGCGAGGAGAACAAGGGCTGGCGGCTCATCACGAATCAGCTGAACCACGAGCGCGTCACGCTCGCCGCGCACGGCACGATGGCGATCCGCGCGCTGCACAACGTGCAGAAGTGGGCCGAGGAGACCAAGCTCGCCGACGGCCGGCGCGTTCTCGACCTCGGCTGGGTGCGCAAGCGGCTCGCGATGACGCACACCAAACTCGATGCGATGAAGCTGCTCAACTGGCAGATGGTGAACGCGGTGCAGAACGGCACCCTCACCCCGCAGGACGCCTCCGCGGTCAAGGTGTACGGGTCCGAGGCGCGCAGGGACGCGTACGCCTGGCTGATGGAGGTCGTCGGGGCGGCCGGTCCGCTCAAGGAGGGATCGGCGGGCGCGGTGCTCCACGGTGAACTGGAGCGCGGATACCGCAGCGCCGTGATCTTCACGTTCGGCGGCGGCAACAACGAGATCCAGCGGGAGATCATTTCCTGGATCGGGCTGGGGATGCCCCGCGTACGCAGGTGAGGCCGAAGGCGGGGCCCGGCGCGCGTGCTCGCGCCGGACCCCGCCCGGGTGGGCCTGCGCGGTCAGGTGGCGCAGGCCCTCGGGACCAGGACAGCGGGGTGTTGGCTCCTGGACCCGCACGTCCCGGAGCGTCCTAGGGGCGTCGCTCCGGAACGGGTCGTGGTGCGGCGGCCGGCCGGTGGATCCGCGGTGCCCCCGTCGATCCGCGGTGATTCCGCCGGTCTGCAGTGACTCCGCGCGACCGCCGCCTGCGATCAGTGCAACCGCGGCAGCGACTGCTCGTGGCCGAGGCCGCCGAGCCAGTGGGCGGCCGGCTTGGGCGTACGGGCGAAGGTCTCGCCGTCCCAGCCGATCAGGCCGAACGTGGCCTTGTACGTACCCCACTCGTAGTTGTCGAGCGCGCTCCACGCGAGGTAGCCGCGGACGTCGATGCCGTCCTCCATGCAGGCGGCGACGGCGTCGAGTGCGCCCGCGTAGTAGTCGATACGGCGCTGCTCGTCACCCGTGGCGATGCCGTTCTCGGTGACGATCAACGGGATGCCCGGGCCGATGAGTGCGGCGGTGTGCCGGATCGCGTGGCCGACGGCGGAGGGGTAGTACTCCCACTGCGTCAGGGTCCGCTCGGCGTCGTCCGGGGCGGGCACCGGGCCGTCGGCGCCGATCTTCGTACGGGTGTAGGACTGCACGCCGATCCAGTCGTCGCCGCGGGCCGCCTCGATGAAGACGTCCTCGCGCGGACCGCGGTACGCGGCGGTGAGGTCCTCGGCACCGGGAAGGGCCTGGTAGACCTGGTTGGCGATGGTCCAGCCGACCTGGATGCCGGGGTTGATGGAGCGGACGGCCTGCACCGCGGCGTGGTGCGCGGCGATGACGGCGTGCGTCGTCTCCTCCTCGGGGAAGGGCAGCCCGGCGGGCGGGAAGCCCTGCTCGCCGCGCTTGGCGAGACCGGCCATCACGGCGATCATGTTCGGCTCGTTGATGGTGCACACATGCCGTACGCCCTCGGCGATGATCGGCGCGCACTGTTCGACGTACCGCGCGAAGAGCTCCACGGCGCCGTCGGCGGTGAAGCCGCCGAGGTCCTCGAACCACTGCGGGATCGTGAAGTGGTGCAGGGTCACCATGGGGCGCAGGCCACGGGCGATGGCGCCCTCGACCATCCGCCGGTAGTGCGCGATCTCGGCGCGCGAGAAGTGGCCGCGGGCCGGCTCGATACGGGCCCACTCCACGCTGAACCGGTAGTCGGTGAAGCCGAGCTCCGCCAGCAGGTCCATGTCCTGCTCCCAGCGGTGGTAGCTGTCGCAGGCGTCGAGGCTGGGCTCGGCGATCCCCGCCGCCGGGTCGTGCTCCTTGCGCCACCAGTCGCTGTTGACGTTGTTGCCCTCGATCTGGTGGGCAGCGGTGGAGGCGCCCCACAGGAAGCCGTCGGGGAAGGGCGTGCGGGCAGGGGTGGGCGTCATGGCGGTGCCTGTCTTTCTGCGTACGAGGCGTACGAGGGAGGAGTGCGGTGGCGAGGGCCGGTGGGTGCTACTTCATGCCGGCGGTCGCGATGCCCTGGGTGAAGTGCCGCTGAAGGACGGCGAAGACGACGAGGACCGGAAGGACGACGAGCAGCGAGCCGGCCATGAGCATGCCGTTGGCGCCGCCCACCGTGCGGTTGGGGTCGTTGGCGAACGTGGCGAGGGCCACCGGGAGCGTGTACTTGTCCGGGTCGTTGGTCGCGATCAGCGGCCAGATGAAGTTGTTCCACGACCCGAGGAACGTGAAGATCGTCAGCGTGGCGAGCGCCGGCTTGACCAGCGGGATCACGATCCGCCAGAAGATGTACCACTCACCGGCGCCGTCCATCCGCGCCGCTTCGAGCAGCTCGTCCGGGATGGCCTGCATGAACTGCCGCATCAGGAAGACACCGAAGGCCGCCGCCGCGAACGGCAGGACGAGTCCCGCGTACGTGTCGAGCAGGTTCAGCTGGTTGATGAGCACGAACAGCGGCAGGACCATCAGGTTCGCCGGCACCATCAGGGCGGCCAGGACGATGCCGAAGACCTTCGAGCGGCCGGTGAAGTTCAGCTTCGCGAGTGCGTAGCCGAGCATCGAGCAGAACAGCAGATTGCACACGGTCACGAGGACCGCGACGATCAGCGAGTTCAGGAAGTACTGCGGCATGTCCAACTGGTCGAGCAGATCCCGGAAGTTCTGCAGCGTCCACTCGGAGGGCAGCCACACCGGCGGGCTCGCCGTGAGGTCCTTCTTCGTCTTGAAGGCGCTCAGCGCCATCCAGAGGAAGGGCGCGGCCATCACGAGGAGACCGAGCGACGCGATCACGTACAGGACGGGCTTGCTGACGCGACCCTGCTGGCGGCGGCGCTCAGGAGCGACCGGGGGTGCGGCTGTGGGTGCGACCGGGGGTGCGGCGGTGGGTGCGGCGCTCATTTCGTGTTGTCCTTCATCAGTCGCAGCTGCAGCACCGTGATCGCCATGATCACCACGAACAGGACGTACGCCATGGCGCTCGCGTAGCCCATGTTGAAGAAGCTGAAGCCCTGCTTGTACATGTCGAGCGACACGGTCAGCGTGGCGTCGGACGGACCGCCCTGGGTCATCACGAACGGCTCCTCGAAGACGTTGAGATAGCCGATCGTGGTGATGACCGTGGTGTACAGGAGCGTCGGCCTGAGCAGCGGGACCGTGATCCGGCGCAGCTCCTGGAAGGCGTTCGCCCCGTCCAGACGCGCGGCCTCGCGGACCTCCGTGGGGATGGCCTGCAGCCCGGCGATCATCAGGACCATCACGGTGCCGAGGTTGCGCCACACCGCCATCGCGATCAGGGACGGCATGGCCCAGGTCTCCGAGCCGAGGAAGTCCGGTGCGGTGAAGCCGAGTTCGTCACCGAGCCCGGCGATCAGCCCGTCGGACGGGTCGAGCACGAACCGCCACACGATCGCCACGGCGACGATCGTCGTCACCACGGGGGCGTAGAAGCCGACACGGAAGAACGTACGGGCCCGGTCGATGCCGTTGTTGAGCAGGATCGCGATCAGCAGGCCGAGCCCGATGGTCAGCGGCACCCCGACGACCACGAAGTAGGCCGTGTTGAACAGTGCCCTGAGGAATTGCTCGTCGCCGAACAGCTTCACGTAGTTGTCGAAGCCGACGAACCGGGCCTCCAACGGGCGCCGTACATGCCGCTGCCCGAAGTCGGTGAAGCTCATCAGGAGCGTCGCCACGATCGGGAAGAGCATGAAGACGCCGAAGAGCACCAGGAACGGGGTGGAGAACAGCCAGCCGGCCAGGTTCTGCTTCCCCATCGAGCGCCTTCTGCGCCGCCCGCCGCGGCCGTCGGGCCCTTTGGGGGCACCGCCCGGGGTCTTGGCGACCCCGGCGCGTGCGCGGGTGGGTGTCGTCGTCGACATGGTCCGTCCTTCGGGCTTCCGGCGTGCGAGGCGCCGGGGTGGTGAGTGACGTCGTGGTGGCCGCTACTTCGCCACGAGGCCCTCGATCTCCTTCTGCGCGGCGTCGAGCGCGCTCTGCGCGGAGGCCTTGCCCTGGGTGACCTTCTCGACGGCCGTGTCGATCTTCGAGGTGATCTCGGTCCACTTGGGCTGGGCGGGGGCGACCTGGGCCGACTCCATCTGGGTCTTCCAGATCTTCATGTTCGGGTCGGTGGCCAGCTGACCGCGGTCCCACGCGCTCACGTTGGCCGGGAGGTCCTTGGTGCGCTTGTACCAGTCGGCCTGGCCCTTGGTGTCCGTGAGGTACTTGATGAACTCCCCGGCGGCCGCCTTGTGCTCGCTGTCCGCGGAGATCGTGAGGGCGGAGCCGCCGGCCATGGAGGCGGAGGTCTCGTCGGCGGGCACGTTCGCGACGGCCCACTTGCCCTTCAGGTCCGGATAGTTGTCGTCGATCAGGCCCATGATCCAAGGGCCGCCGAAGAACATCGGCACGGAGCCGTTGTTGAAGTCCTTGGTGACGTCGTAACCGGGACGTACGGACTTCTCACTGAGGCCCTTCTCGAAGTAGCCGCCGTAGTTCTCCAGTGCCTTCACGGCCTCCGGGCTGTTCGCCACGGCTTTGCCGTCCTTGGTGACGATCTGGCCGCCGGCCGAGTACAGGAACTGGTAGAAGCTCTGCACGGTGTCGAGGCCGCCGGGCTGGATCGACAGACCCCACTTGCTGCCGGCCTTCTTCTGGAGCTTCTCCGCGGCCTGCCGCAGCTCGTCCATCGTGGCCGGGGCCTTGTCGACGCCCGCCTTCTCGGCGAGGTCGGTGCGGTAGTAGAGGACGCGGGTGTCGACGTACCACGGCACGCCGTAGGTCTCGCCCTCGAACTCGCCCTGGCTCCAGCCGGCGGGGAAGTAGTCCTTCTCCTCGAAGGTCTTCGTGTCGACGGGCTCGAGCGCGCCCATGGAGGCGAACTCGGTCATGTAGCTGCCGCCCATCTGCATCACGTCGGGCAGCCTGCCCGCGGCGGCAGCGGCGACAAGCTTCTGGTGGGCCACGTCCCAGCCGATCGGGGTCACCTTCACCGTGATGTTCGGGTTGGCCTTCTCGTAGACCTTCGCGACATCGGCGAGCTTCTCGCCCTCGGCGCCCATCGCCCACACGCTCAGCGTCTGCTTCGAGTCCGCGGAAGTCTGCGAGCCGCTCGAACCACCACAGGCGGTGAGGGTCAGCGCGGAGGCCAACGTGACGGCCACGGCAGCGGTGGTGGCGGCGCGGTTCATGGACGGCTCCTCTTCGAGCGATTCCGATGTATGCGCTGTCTGTAAGCGCATACATAACTCTGTGGCAACCGCTCGGATGTGACAAGAGGGGTCTTGGTCACACTCCCTCGACGGGAAGTCCGTACCGCTAGTTGTTTGCTAAACGAAACTACCTGGAGACGGCCGTTTCAGTCGAACCTGATTTCTGGCACCTCGCGTTCCCGGCGCACCCCGGCCGACGGGGAACCCCGCCCGGGCTGGCTAGGGTCGGCCGTATGACCCGCACCCGTGCCGACGCCGGCGCCCGCCCGGCCTTCGCCCACGACTTCCCGTTCGATCCTGCCTACGGCTGCACGCTCGACGACCTGTTGGGCATCCCGGCGCCCGCGGGGCCCGAGGATTTCGAGGCCTTCTGGCGCGAGCGCCACGCCCGGGCGCTCGCCGTGCGACCCGAGCCCGAAGCGGGCCGCGTGGTGGAGCAGCGCGACGGCGTACGCATCCACGACGTGACGTACTCCACTATCGGAGGCGTACGGCTCGGGGGCTGGCTGGTCCTGCCCGAGGACGGCGAGGCCGAGCACGGCTTCGTCATCGGCCACGGGTACGGCGGCCGGGACGTGCCAGGCCGCGCCGTACCCCTGCCGCTGCCGCGCTCGGCGGCGATCCTGCCCTGTGTGCGCGGCATGGGCACCCGGAGCCTGCTGCCAGGGGTGCCCTCCATCGCCGACGAGCACGTGCTGCACGGCATCGGCTCACGGGAGTCGTACGTGATCGGCGAGTGCGTAGCCGACCTCTGGTGCGCGGCGACCGCGCTGCTCGAACTCGTCCCCGGCCTGTCGCCGAACCTCGGGTATCTGGGGGAGAGCTTCGGGGGCGGCCTGGGGGCGCTCGCGCTGCCCTGGGACGACCGCCTCGCGGCCGGCCGCCTGACCGTTCCGACCTTCGGCAACCACCCGCTGCGGCTGACGCTCGACTGCGTGGGCAGTGGCGCAGCGGTCCGCCGTCATCACGAGGAACACCCCGAAGTCACCGATGTCCTGCGGTACTTCGACGCGGCGACGGCCGCCGGCCGTATCGACAAGCCGGTGCTGACGGCCCCGGCCCTGTTCGATCCGGCCGTGCCGCCGCCCGGTCAGTTCGCGGTGTACAACGGGCTGCCCACGGGGGCCGGGCGTGAGCTGCACGTACTGGAGGCGGGGCACTTCGAGTGGGACGGGGAGGAGCGGTCCGTCGCCGAACTGGACCGTGCGACAGGGGAGTTCTTCGGGAGGGTGCTGGGGCGGCGGGGCTGAGTCCGGGCGGGATCTGCGACCCTCGCCACCGACTCAGCGGTCGAGCGCCCCGCACCCGCAACTGGCCCGCCGCACCACGGACACGGGCAGCGTCATGGACACCGGCTCCTCGGTCCTGCCCGAGGTCCGGTCGTTCAGGCGGCGCACCAGGAGCTCCACCGCCTCCTCGCCCATGCGGCGCATCGGCTGCCGCACCGTGGTGAGGGCCGGGCGCACCAGGCGGCTCAGGGCGATTCCGTCGAATCCGGTGACCACCACATCCTGCGGCACCCGCACCCCACGGCGTTCCAGGGTGTGCAGCGCTCCGACGGCCATCTGGTCGTTGGCGAACAGGAGTGCCTCGGGCCGTTCCCCGGGCCGGTCGAGGAGCGCGTCGGCCGCCTCCGCACCCTGCGCCTGCGTCATCATCCCGACCCGCAGATCCGGTTCCGCACTCACCGTGAGCCCTGCGGTCCTGCACGCCTCCACGTACCCGCGGAACCGCGCCTCGACGTCCGGCGACTCCTCCGCGGAGCCCACGTAGGCGAGCCGCCGCAGGCCGTGGTCCTCGATCAGGTGCCGGGTCAGCTCGCGCTGGCCGTCGGCGTTGGCGACCTCGATGTGGTCCAGGTGGTCGAGCTGGTTCTCGCGCGGCCCGGCGAGCATCACCACGGGCCGGCGGCGCGACAGCACCTCGAGTTCCTCGGTCGGTACGGTGCGGGCCAGTACCGCGAAGCCGTCGACGCGTCCCGCGACCTTCGCCACGAGGCTCTCCGGGCCGCCCTTCAGCGACGCGGCGATCAGCAGCGCGTAACCATGGCGCCGGGCGGCCCGTTCCATGCCGCGGATGATCTGGTCGGAGTAGAGCATGGCCGCTTCGTCGTCCGCCTCGTCCCCGTACGCGGAGGCGCCCGCCTCGGCACCGGACTCGGCGTCCGGGTCCGAGTAGTCGGGGAAGCAGAGGCCGAGCACGCCCGTGGAACGGCTCGCGAGCCCGCGCGCGTTGCCGCTCGGCACGTAGCCGAGATCCCGTGCGACCGCGAGCACCCGCTCCCTTGTCTGCGCGCGCACCGAGTCGGGGTTGCGGTAGACGCGGGACACGGTGGCGATGGAGACACCGGAACGTTCGGCGACGTCGTACACCGTGGGGGCGGAGCTCACGGAATCGGTCCCCCGAGTCTTGAGCGGAGCGGCATAAAGGATGAAAGCGCATTCAGCCTAGGTGGACCTTGGTATGCGGGCAAGGTCGGGTGTGCGTCGTCGACGGGGCCGCGAAGGTGCGGGCCCGCGTGATCGATTTATGTCGCCGCCCGCCCCTGCCGTAACCGCAGAACCCATGCCACCGTGTCACCGGGCACAAAATACGGGCCGGTAACCAAGTGCGGGCGAGTGGGAGCGGACGATGGCCGGGTACGGCGACTACCAGCTGGAGATCTACCTCAACGGACTGAGCGGTGTCGTGCCCCGCTTCCCCATGACCTTCGAGGGGTGGGAGGAGAAGGCGCGCGCCGCGATGGAGCCGTCGGTCTGGTCGTACGTGACCGGGGGAGCGGGCGACGAGCACACCCAGCGTGCCAACGTCACCGCCTTCGAGAAGCACGGACTGATCCCGCGGATGTTCGTGGGCGCCAAGGACCGCGACCTGTCCGTGTCGATGTTCGGCCTGACGCTGCCCACCCCGCTGATGATGGCGCCCATCGGGGTGCTCGGCCTGTGCGCGCAGGACGGGCACGGCGATCTCGCGACGGCACGGGCCGCGGCGCGGACCGGTGTGCCGATGATCGCCTCGACGCTGACCGTCGACCCGCTGGAGGACGTGGCCGCCGAGTTCGGTGAGACGCCCGGCTTTTTCCAGCTGTACACGCCCACGAACCGCGATCTGGCCGCCAGCCTCGTCGAGCGTGCCGAGAAGGCCGGGTACAAGGGCATCGTCGTCACCCTCGACACCTGGGTCACCGGCTGGCGTCCGCGCGACCTGGCGACCAGCAACTTCCCCCAGCTGCGCGGCCACTGCCTCGCCAACTACACCAGCGACCCGGTCTTCCGCTCGCTGCTGCCGCAGCCGCCCGAGCAGGACATGAACAGCGCGGTGCTGCACTGGGCGGGCGTCTTCGGCAACCCGCTCACCTGGGAGGACCTGCCCTGGCTGCGCTCCCTCACTTCGCTCCCGCTGATCGTGAAGGGCCTGTGCCACCCGGAGGACGTGCGCCGCGCCAAGGACGGCGGCGTGGACGGCATCTACTGCTCCAATCACGGCGGCCGCCAGGCCAACGGCGGTCTCGCCTCGCTCGACGCCCTGCCCGGTGTCGTCGAGGCAGCGGACGGACTGCCGGTGATCTTCGACTCCGGTGTCCGCAGCGGTACGGACGTGGTGAAGGCCCTCGCGCTCGGGGCGACCGCCGTCGCCGTCGGACGCCCGTACGCGTACGGGCTCGCCCTCGGCGGTGTCGACGGCCTGGTCCATGTGCTGCGGGCGCTGCTCGCCGAGGCGGACCTGCTGATGGCGGTCGACGGCTACCCCACGCTCGCGGACCTCACCCCGCAGGCGCTCCGCTCGGTGAGCTGAGCGACGCGCGGGGCCTCCGCGCCACACGCTTGCCCCGTCCGGAGTGCGGCGTGTCGCCCCGGCAGGAAGCCTGGCCTGACGTGGTGACCGACCGGCCGGCAGGGGCAGTCCATGGCAAGCGAGCAGTTCGAGAGCACCGTCGACCAGCTGATGGACGGGCTCACGGCCGACCTTGAACGGCTGGCCGCGATCCCGTCCATCGCGTTCCCCGGCTTCCCGCCCGAGCCGCTGGAGGAGGCGCACGCCCTGCTCGTACGCCTGCTGCGCGAGGCGGGCGTCGAGAAGGTCGAACGCCTCGACCTGCCCGACACCGCCCCGGCCGTCTACGCCGAGATCCCGCCGCCCGACCCGGGCGCGCCCACCGTGCTCCTGTACGGGCACTACGACGTGCAGCCCGCCGGGGACGAAACCCTCTGGAAGTCGCCGCCGTTCGAGCCCACCTCGATCGAAGGCGGGCTGCGGGCGCGCGGGATCGCGGACGACAAGTCGAATGTCATCGCGCATCTGGGGATGCTCCGGGTCTTCGGCGGCCGGCCGCCCGTCGGCATCAAGATGATCATCGAGGGGCAGGAGGAGTACGGCAGCCCCTTCGACGACTATCCGCCCACCGACCCCGGGCGCTTCGCGTGCGACGCGATGGTCATCGCCGACCTCGGCAATCTGCGTCCGGGCACGCCCACCCTGACCACCGGACTGCGGGGCGCCGCCGAGGTCATGGTCGAGGTCCGCACCCTCGCCGAGCCGCGCCACAGCGGGGAGTTCGGCGGCGCGGCGCCCGACGCGCTCCTCGTCCTCCTGAAGGCCCTCGCCACCCTGCACGACGAGCACGGGGACGTCGCCGTCGACGGGCTGCGGCGCGAGGAGTGGAACGGGACCGGATACACCGAGGACGAGTTCCGCTCGCTCGCCGGCGTCGAGGACGGGCTGCCGCTCATCGGCACCGGAGGGCTCGGCGAGCGGCTCTGGTCCGGGCCCGCGATCACCGTCATCGGCCTGGACGCACCGGCCGTCGAAGGCGCGGCCTCCGCCGTCGTCCCGTACGCACGCGCCAAGCTCAATCTGCGCTTCCACCCGCAACAGGACCCGAAGGAAGCCCGCGACCTCCTCGTCGAGCACCTGCGCGCCCAGCGCCCGTTCGGCATCGGACTGACCGTCACACCCGGCGACACGGGACCCGGTTACGAGGCGGCCACCGGCGGGCCCGCGTACGAAGCGGCGCGCAGCGCGCTGAAGCGGGCCTGGGGCAAGGACGCCGACTACGTCGCGACCGGCGGCTCCATCCCGCTCGTGAACGGCCTCGCCAAGGCCGCGCCCGGGGCCGAGGTGCTGCTCTTCGGCGCGCAGGACGGCATGTGCAATCTGCACGCGCCCAACGAGCGGGTCCTCTTCTCCGAACTGCGCAACACCGTCGTCGCGATGGCCGCGTTCGTGACCGAGTACGCCGAGGACTTCCGCCGGCGCGGGGGCCGTTCGTGAGCGTCACCCAGACCGAGGCGCCCGAACAGGAGCCGCAGAAGAAGAAGTTCACGTTCCCGAGCGCGCTCACCGTGCTCGCGATCGTCACCCTCGCGGTCTGGCTGCTCGCGTTCCTCGTGCCGTCCGGAGAGTACGACCGCGACGAGAACGGCTCCCCGGTCGAAGGCACGTACAAGCGCGTGCCGTCCGGGCAGAGCTTCGTCGACCGGCTCAACGACCTGTTCCTGTCGCCGGTCAACGGCCTGTACGGCGTGCAGGACACCAAGACCGGGCAGGTCGGCCCGGACATGGAAGGCGCGCTGTACGGCAGCGCGGGCGTCTTCCTGTTCGTGCTCGCGATCGGCGCGTTCATCACCGTCGTCTTCGCGACCGGCGCCCTCGACCGCGGCATCTCCCGGCTCGCACACCGCCTGCGCGACCGCGGCTGGCTCCTGATCGCCGGTGTGATGGCGGTGTTCTCGGTCCTCGGCACGGTCGAGGGCTTCGCCGAGGAGACACTCGGCTTCTACGGTCTGCTCGTCCCGATGATGCTGGCGCTCGGCTATGACCGGATGGTCGCCGTCGGTACCGCCATCCTCGGCGCGGGCGTCGGCGTGATGTGCTCGACCGTCAACCCGTTCGCGACCGGTGTGGCCTCCTCCGCGGCGGGGATCTCGCTCGGTGACGGGATCGTGCTGCGGTTCGTGATGTGGCTGGTCCTGACCGCGGTGACCATCGCGTACGTGGTGCGGTACGCGACGCGGGTCCGCAAGAACCCCGAGCGTTCCATCGGCGGCTTCCAGCCCGGCGACCGCGACAAGGCCTCCGCGCAGGCCGAGGAGGTGCCCGAGCTCACCCGGCTGCACAAGGCGGTCCTGGTGATGCTCGTCCTCGTCTTCGCGTTCATGATCTTCTCGGTGGTGCCGTGGTCGAGCGCCCTCACCGGCAAGGCCGACGCGACCCCGTACGGCTGGGAACTCGGCTGGTCCTTCCCGCAGCTGGCGGCGCTCTTCCTGGTCGCCGCCGTGCTGGTGGGCGTGGTGGCGCGGATGAGCGAGCCGAAGCTCAGCTCCACGATCATCCAGGGCGCGGCCGACTTCATCTCACCCGCGCTGGTCATCATGCTGGCCCGCGGCGTCACCGTGATCATGAACAACACGAAGATCACGGACACCGTGCTGCACTCCATCGAAGGCGTCGTGAAGGGCACCTCGTCCGCGCTCTTCGCGATCATCGTCTTCCTGGTGAACCTGCCGCTGGCCTTCCTGATCCCGTCCACCTCGGGCCATGCCACCCTCGCCATGCCGATCCTCGCGCCGCTCGCCGACTTCGCGGGCGTCTCGCGCGCCGTCGTCGTCACCGCGTGGGCGGCCGCGAGCGGCTGGATGAACCTGTGGGTGCCGACGACCGCCGTGACGATCGGCGGTGTGGCGCTGGCGAAGGTCGGCTACGACAAGTACCTGCGGTTCGTCTGGCCGCTCCTCGTGATCCTGTTCGTGCTGATCTGCGGTTTCCTGGCGCTGGGCGCGGCCGTGACGTGACTCCTGGAGCTGTGGGAAGCCGATCCGCACGGGAGCCGAACGAAAGCCGTGCGGCCGGCGTCCAAGGGGCATGAAGAAGCACGCGCGCCTCGCTGTCCTGCTGCTGCCGGCGGCCCTGCTGTTCACCGCCTGTGAGGACGGTGGCGACAGCCGGTCGGGCTCGGCCCTGAGCGCGGAACGGGTCAGGTCGGCCCCGACCACGTTTCCGGCGGGCGACGAGACACTTCCGCCCCGAGAACCTGCCGAGGACGGCAACCCCGTCCGCGGCCCGAAGAGGCCGCGGCCCGACACCTGGTACCCCCATGACTTCTTCGCGCACTGCGGCCTCACGTCCACCGAGTTCGCGGGCAGGACCTGGATCCTGCAGACCGTGCACACGGACCTGACATCACCCGTCCCGTACGAGGCCGCCACCGGGCGCAGCAGCAACTACGTCCACGGCTACATCCAGTTGGCCGGCAAGGACCTCGCGGTCTTCGTCTCCGCCGGCCTGCCGCCGCTGGATCTCGTGCCCGGTACATCGAAGCTCGCCTGTGACTGACCCGACGCCGCCGTCTGCGCCTAACCTGTAAGCGGAGGTGGGAGCATGCGGCAGGCGGATCCCGGGCTCTTCGGACCTGATTCGGTGACCTGGCAGATGCACGGCGACCCCATGATGTGGGTGGCCGGAGTGCGCGCCCTGTACCTGCAGGCGCTGCACCCGCGTGCGGTGCGCGGCGTCATGCAGAACTCCGACTTCCGCAAGGACGCCTGGGGGAGGCTGCTGCGGACCGCGAACTTCGTCGGCACCCTCAGTTACGGCACCACCGAGGCCGCCGAGAAGGCCGGTGCGCGCGTGCGCAAGATCCACCGGATGCTCAAGGCCACCGACCCCGCGACCGGCGAAGTGTACGGGGTCGACGAGCCCGAACTGCTGCTCTGGGTGCACTGCGCGGAGATCGACTCCTATGTCGACGTCGTCCGCAGATCCGGCTTCCCGCTCGATGACGCGCTCGTCGACCGCTATATAGACGAGCACCGCGTCGACGCACGCCTCCTCGGCCTCGATCCGGCCCAAGTCCCGTCCAATCAAGCCGAGTTGACCGCATACTTCGAACGGGTGCTCCCCGAGCTGAAGGCCGGACCCGAGGTCCGCGATGTGGACGACTTCCTTCAGCGGCCGCCCACGCATCCGCTCCTCGTCCCGCTGCGGGCCCTCGTCTGGCGGCGCGTGGCGAACCTGGCGTATGCCGCATTGCCGCCGTATGCGCAGGAGTTGTACGGCCGGCGGGGTCCTTCGGTGAAGAGTGCGGACCGCCGGCTGCGGAGCGCGGGCGTCCTCCTGCGGTGCATTCCGTCCCGCGTACGCTGGCAACTACCGCCCAAGCACATTCTGCGTGCCATGGACCGACTGGGCCCGGGCAGCCGCCCGGCCCCGTACAAACTCCGCAGGCGCGCCGCCATACTGGACGGGCCGGGGAGGGCGTAGCGAGACGACGGGGGCGACAGCACGACATGCCAGAGCTGGGGGAGACCAGGCTGATCCAGGGCCGCTACCGGCTGCTCGATCTGATCGGGCGCGGCGGCATGGGCGAGGTGTGGCGGGCGCGCGACGAGTCGCTCGGGCGGCGCGTCGCCGTGAAGTGCCTCAAGCCCATGGGCCCGCAGCACGACGCGTCGTTCACGCGCGTGCTGCGCGAGCGGTTCCGGCGCGAGGCGCGGGTCGCGGCCGCGCTGCAGCACCGCGGCGTCACCGTCGTCCATGACTTCGGCGAGCACGAAGGCGTGCTCTATCTGGTGATGGAGCTGCTCGAAGGCCGCAACCTCAGCCAGCTCCTGGAGGACAACAAGCAGCACCCGCTGCCCGTCCCCGACATCGTCGAGATCACCGAACAGGTCGCGCACGCCCTCGCGTACACCCATGACCAGGGCATCGTGCACCGTGACCTGAAGCCGGCGAACATCATGCGGCTCGGCGACGGCACCGTGAAGATCTGCGACTTCGGCATCGCACGGCTCGGCGCGGACATCGGTTTCACCTCGCGTCTGACCGGCACCGGCATCGCGATGGGCACCCCGCACTACATGTCGCCCGAACAGATCGGCGGCCAGCAGGTCGACCACCGCAGCGACCTGTACTCGCTGGGCTGCGTCCTGTACGAGATCGCCACCGGCGCCCCGCCCTTCGACCTCGACGACGCCTGGGCCGTGCTCGTCGGCCACCGCGACACCGAGCCCGAGCCGCCGCGCACCCACCGCGCCGAACTGCCGGAGTTCTTCGAGCGGATCGTGCTCGACCTGCTCGCCAAGAGCCCCGACGGACGGCCCGAGGACGCCCGCGAACTGGCCCGGCGGGTGACCGAAGGACGCGGCGTCCCCGCGATCCCGGCCATCCCCACCCAGCCGCGGCCCAGCGCCCGCCGCCCCGAGCAGCCGCCGACGAAGGAGCCGCGGCTGCCCTCCTGGACCCGCGGCATGACCACCGGCCACAAGGCCGGTGGCGCCGCGCTGCGCACCACGCCGCCCGACGCCTCCGCCGGTCTGACCGGCGAGTGGGTGCCGCGCGGCGACACCCGCCGCGAGGCGGCTCTGCCCGAGCCCGAGCGGCCCACGCCCTCGCCCGAGCTGCTCGCCGTGCTCGCCGGACGCCACAACGCCGGCCTCAGCCTCGGGCGGCTCGGGCGCTGGGAGGAGGCCGGCGAGGTGCACCGCGCCGTCGCCGCCGAACGCGAGCACGCCCTCGGGCCCGACCACCCCGACACCCTCGCCAGCCGGTACGAGGTGGGCTTCACGCTCAGCCGCACCGGCCGCGCGGCCGACGCGCTGCGCGAGTACACCCGGGTCGCCGAGGGCCGCGAGCGGGCGCTCGGCGCCGACGACGCCGAGACGCTGGCCGCACGCCAGGAAGTCGCCTATGTCCTCGGCCAGTTGGGGCGGCACTTCGAGGCTCACCAGGTCTATCTCGCCGTCCTCGGCTCACGCGAACGCAATCCGCGGCTCGGGCCCGACCACCCGGACACCCTGCGCTGCCGCCACAACCTGGCGTTCAACCTCTCCAGACTCGGCCGCCTCGAGGACTCCTTCCGGATGGCCCGCGATGTGGCCACCGCGCGCGCCCGCGTGCTCGGCCCGGAGCATCCCGACACGCTCGTCACGCGGTACGAAGTGGCGTACGCGCTCGGTCAGCTGGGCCGCTGGGGCGAGGCGCTGCAGACGTACCGCGAGGTCGCCGAGGTGCGCAGGACCGCGCTCGGCGCCGACCACCCCGACACGCTCGCCGCGCGCTACGAGGTCGGCATCAGCCTCGGCCGGCTCGGGCGCAGCGCCGAGGCGCTCACCCTCTACCGCGATCTCGTCGAGGACCGCCGCCGCGTGCACGGGGCCGACCACCCCGAGACGCTGCGCGCCCGGCACGGGCTCGGGGTGAACCTGGGCCGGATGGGCCGCTGGGAGGAAGCGCTCGACGAGTCGCGCGACGTGTGCGCGATCCGCGAGCGCGTCCTCGGGCCCGAGCACCCCGACACCCTGGTCAGCCGCCGCGAGGTCGCCGTCGGCCTGGGCTGGCTGGGCCGCTGGGGCGACGCGCTCGTGGAGTACCGCCGGGTCGCGGCCGCACGCGAACGGGTCCTCGGCGCCGACCACCCCGACGCCCTGGCCAGCCGTAACGACGAGGCGCACTGCCTGGAGCAGCTGGGCCGCTCCGCCGAGGCCGTGGAGCTGTACCGGCGGGTTGCGGCGCTGCGCCAGCAGCGCGGCACGCGCTGACACCGGGCGCCGGACCTCGGCCCGGCGCCGGAGGGCGGCCACGCCGGCCCCAGCCCTGGCGGGCGGCGATCATCCCGTGTTACGAAGAGCCATGGACGCAACGCCCGCCCCCGGAGAGCCGCCCGCCCGCCGCGCCTATGACGCCGTGATCGTCGGCGGCGGGCACAACGGACTCGTCGCAGCCGCCTATCTGGCCCGCGCCGGACAGTCGGTGCTGGTCGTGGAGCGCCTGGAGCACACGGGCGGCGCCGCCGTCTCCACGTATGCCTTCGAGGGCGTGGACGCGCGGCTCTCGCGCTACTCGTACCTGGTCAGCCTGCTGCCGCGGAAGATCGTCCGCGATCTCGGCCTGGACTTCGCCGTCCGTGGCCGCGATGTCTCCTCGTACACGCCCGTCCGGCGCGGTGGCGAAGACACCGGGCTCCTGGTCGGGGGCGGTCGGACGCGCACCCGTGAGGCGTTCGCGCGGTTCACCGGCGGGGAGCGGGAGTTCGAGGCCTGGGAGCGGTTCTACGGGATGACCGGCGAGGTCGCCCGGCGCGTGTTCCCCACGCTCACCGAACCGCTGCCGACCCGGGAGGCACTGCGGGCGCGCGTCGAGGACGAGGACGCCTGGCGGATGCTGTTCGAGGAGCCCGTGGGAGCGGCGGTCGAGGAGTACTTCCAGGACGACGTCGTCCGCGGTGTCGTCCTCACCGACGCGCTGATCGGGACGTTCGCCGACGCGCACGACGCGTCGCTGCGGCAGAACCGCTGCTTCCTGTACCACGTGATCGGCGGCGGCACGGGGGCGTGGGACGTGCCCGTGGGCGGCATGGGCGCGCTCACCGACGCGCTCGCGCGGGCCGCCCGGGACGCGGGCGCCGTCTTCGCGACAGGCTGTGAGGCGACCCGGATCGCCACGGACGGCAAGCACGCGGAGATCACCTGCAGCGGTACGGACACGGAGTTCACGGTCGCCGCCGCGCACGTCCTCGTGGGCGCCTCGCCGCAGGCGCTGGCCGCACTGCTCGGCGAGGAGCCGCCGGCGCCCGCCGAAGGCGCCCAGCTGAAGGTCAACATGCTGCTCAAGCGGCTGCCGCGGCTGCGGGACAAGGACGTCGACCCGCGCGAGGCCTTCGCCGGGACCTTCCATGTCGCCGAGGGATACGAGCAGTTGGCGACCGCGTACGCCGAAGCCGCCTCGGGCGCCCTGCCGTCCGCACCGCCCTCCGAGATCTACTGCCACTCCCTGACCGACCCCAGCATCCTCGGCGACCATCTCGTCGACCTCGGCTACCAGACGCTCACCCTGTTCGGACTGCACACCCCGGCCCGGCTGTTCACGGCCGACAACGACGCGGCACGCGAAGAGCTTCTCAAGGCGACCATCGCCCAGCTGGACTCGTATCTCGACGAGCCGATCGCCGACGTCCTGGCGCTGGACGCGCAGGGGCGGCCGTGCATCGAGGCGAAGACCCCGCTCGACCTGGAACGCGACCTGCGCCTGCCCGGCGGCAACATCTTCCACCGCGACCTCGCCTTCCCGTATGACCAGGACGGCGCGGGCCGTTGGGGCGTGGAGACCGCGCACGCGAATGTGTTCCTGTGCGGCGCGGGTGCGGTGCGGGGCGGCGGGGTGAGCGGGATTCCCGGGCACAACGCGGCGATGGCGGTGCTCGGGGAGTGAGTTTCCGAAGGTCCCCTCGGGCTACGACGCCGTCGTCTCCTCGATCAGGCCCTGGCGGTAGGCGATTCCCACCGCCTCGGTGCGGCTGGCCGCGCCCAGCTTGGCGAGGATGTTGGAGACGTGGACGCTGGCCGTCTTGCCGCTGATGAAGAGCTCCTCGCCGATGCGGCGGTTGGTCATGCCCTGGGCGAGCAGGAGCAGGACGTCGCGCTCGCGCGCGGTGAGCACGGACTCCTCGGGCGCGGCCTTGGCCTCAAGGCGGCCCCGGCGGATCAGCGCGTCGACGTCGTCGAGCAGCGGCAGCGCACCGAGCGCGGCGGCCGTCTCGCGTGCGGCGAGCGCGTGGGCGCTCGCCTCCTCGCGGCGGTCGGCGCTCAGGAGCGCCTCGGCGAGCCGCCGCTCGCAGCGGGCCCGCTCGTACACGTCCCCGTACTCGGCGAAGGCGTCGACGGCCTTGGTCCAGGCGTCCACCTCCGCGCGCCCGGCCGCCCGGCTCTCCTCGGCCTCGGCGCGGGCGAGCCAGGCCCGGCCCTCCGGACCGAACCAGCTGTCGTTGTCCAGATTCGCGGCCTCCCGTGCCAGGTCGGCGAGCTCGCGCGCCGTGTCCGTCCAGCGACGGGCACCCGAGTCGTCACCGGCCAGGCGCAGTTCGCCCGCGGCGTCGGCGACCGCGGCCAGGGCGAGCGCGGAGAGGCGGATCCCGACGTGGGGGCGGCCACGGTCCGTGTCCAGGGTGAGCCGGTCGACCGTGGCGTGGAGGTGAGTGACGGCCGCTTCCGGGTCGTGCTCCATGGCCGCGCTGTCGGTCAGTACGACACCCGCGACGATCCAGGCCATGGAGTCGTAGGGCTGGTCCACGAGCAGCCGGGCGCCTTCCTGCGCGCCCTCTTCGCCCCGGCCCAGCGCCACGTACAGCCCGGGGCCCGTGACGAACGCGCCCGCGGCGGGCATCCGGTCGGCGTCCGCGCGCGCCGTCTCGACGCACTCGTCCCAGCGGCCCAGCGTGTACAGGACCAGGGACTGCAGATAGCGCAGCATCAACGGGTAGTGCGCGGTGAGCAGTCCGACCCGGCGGGCCCTGTCGAGCCCGTCCGTCAGCCAGCTGAGGCACTCGTCCAGGGCGCCCGCCTCGAAGCTGCCGATGGCGAGGTTGAACAGGGCGCGCAGCTCGATCGAGTCGTTCTCCGCGCGACGGGCCAGGTCGCGGGCCTGTCGCAGCCGTTCCCGGCCTTCCGGGGTGCGGCGCTTGAAGTCCCCGAGGCCCACCAGGGAGATGGTCAGGTCGGCCTGCGCGTCGCTCATGCCGAGCGCCTCCGCCTTGGCGAGCGCCTCCTCGCCCACGCTGCGTGCGGTGTCCACGTCGCCCGTGTAGTGGGAGGTCATGACGTGCGTGGCGGCGGCCCAGACCCAGGTGGTCGTGGGCGGCTCCGGCGGGATCATCGCGAGGGCCTCGCTGCTGTGCGTGAACGCGGCGGCCACGCTGTCGATCCCGATGAGGCGCCCGGCCAGGGTGTAGTGGACGCGCGCGGCCAGCTCGGAGTCGGCGTCGGAGCCCACCCGGGCCAGGGCGGCGCGCGTGAGGGTCACGGCGCGATGGTTCTCGCCCGCGTGCGCGGCGGCCGCGGACGCGCGCAGCGTGAGCGTGATCTCGGTGAGCCCCGGGGTGTCGGGACGGTCTCCCGCGGCCACGGCCTGCCACAGGTCGAGGGCGGCTTCGAGGTGGCGGAGCTCCTCCGCCGGCGCGCCCACGCGGTGCGCGTGGTCGGCCGCCTCCAGTGAGGCCTCCAGCGCGCCGGGCAGATCATGGCTCTCGCGGGCGTGGTGGGCGCGTGCCGCGGGGCGGCTTCGGGTGGCGGGCAACTGCGCGAACACACGGTGCAGCCGGACCCGTTCACCGGGCAGCAGATCGGTGTAGACCGTCTCCTGGATCAGCGCGTGCCGGAAGCTGTACGTGTCACGCTCGCCCGAGGTCTCGCCCGCGATACCGCCCGCGACCAGGAGCTGGCGTCCCATCGCCTCCCGCAGGGCCGACTCCAGCTCGTCCGTGGGGAGTTCGACCACCGCGCGCAGCACCTCGTGCCCCACACTGCGGCCCGCCACCGAGGCGGCGCGCAGCACCTCCTGTGCCGTGCCGGACAGCTGCTCGAAGCGGACGAGGAGCACATCGGCGAGACCGCTGGGCACATCCACCGCACCCGAGCCGTTCACATCGTCCGCGGTGGCGGCGAGCAACTCCTCGGCGTAGAAGGCGTTTCCCTCCGCGCGCTCGACGATGCGGCGGACCGTGGCGTCCTCCAGCGGACCCGTCCGCAGCGTCCGTACGAGCTGTTCCACATCGCTGTCGGCGAGCGGCCTGAGTTCGAGCCGCTCGACGGCGGGCAGCCGGACGAGCTCGGCGAGGACCGGGCGCAGCGGGTGACGACGGTGCAGGTCGTCCGTGCGGTACGAGGCGATGACCGCCATCCGCTGGGAGGCACCGCCCGTGCGCTGGAGCGCGGCGCGGCTGAGCAGGAAGCGCAGCAGGTCGCGCGTGGACTGGTCGGCCCAGTGCAGGTCCTCGAGCACGAGCAGCAGGGGCGCTTCGGCGGCCAGGTCGGCGAACAGGCCCGCGATGTCCTCGAAAAGGCGCAGCCGCCCGTCGGCCTCGCGCCCGGACTCGCCCGCGGGACCGCCGCCGACGAGCCGCCCGGCGAGCGGGTGGTCGGCGACGGTGGCCGCGAAGCGCTCGTCGGCGGCGAGCCGGCCCAGGATCTCGGTGAACGGCAGATAGGGCAGACCGACGTCGCCGAGGTCGACGCAGCGCCCCGTGACCACGGTCATCCCGTCAGCGGTCGCCCGCGCGGCGGTCTCGTCGAGCAACCGGGTCTTGCCCACGCCGGCGTCGCCCGCGACGAGGACGGCGCGGGCCTCGCCTTCACGGGCGCGGCCGAGCAGACCGGTGAGACGGGCGAGTTCGTCCTGACGGCCGACGAGCGGAGAGGCGAGGGGCTGGGGCACGGCCCCATCGTGCCATGGGCCGCCGACAGCCGGGCCGCCGCCGACGATCAGCTGTCGCCGGCCGGCACCGGAGCGCTGGCGATCCCGATGGCGCGTCCGCTGAGCGCGGCGTCCAAGGTCGACTGGGCCATGCGCATCGACTCCGCGTACGGCTCCTCGGACATCCGTCGCCACGACGTCTGCGGGTCCACTTCCTCGACCCGGCTGACCACCCACCAGATGTTCCCGAAGGGATCGCGCACGCGGCCGCCGCGGTCGCCCCACGCACTGTCGGAGACCGCGGTGATCACCTCGGCGCCCTGCTCGACGGCCCTCGTCATCGCGGCGTCCGCGTCCGGCACGTAGATCCGCAGCAGGGACGGCATCACCGGCCAGTCCGCACGCCGGTCGAAGGCGAGCACGACGGTGTCGCCGACGCGGATCTCCCCGTGCCCGATGCTGCCGTCCTCGACGGCGACGCGTGCGATCTCCTCGCCGTCGAACGCGGCGGTGATGAAGTCGAGCAGCGCTCCCGTGTCGTCCGTGACGACCCACGGTGCGACGGAGGTGTAGCCCTCGGGTGCGGTGTGCTGCATGGCTCGTTCCCTTTCCTCGGACGGATCGCCCGCGGGTGCGGCGACGTCTTCGACTCTAGGGACCAAGTAGGACAGTTTCTGTCCTTGTTGTAACGGGTGGGGCGCAGGAGGTTGTGGGGTGCCCGGAGACGTATGCGAAGGTGGCGGTCGCACGGGAGGGAGCACGGTATGAGCAGCGGGCAGATCCGCACCATGCTGAACACGATGGCGTACGGGCAGCCGGTCGAGGTGACCAACTACTGGGGGTCGGTGAAGAAGCTCGCGCGGCTCGCCGCCCTCGCGGAGCGCTTCGGCTACCAGTACGCGGACGTCGTCTTCACCATGCAGGGCCTGAAGATGCTGCTGATCCCGGACCCCGATCCGCAGGCGCAGCAGCGGGCCCAGCAGGCCTGGGCCCAGCATCCGCCCGCCCCCAACGGCCCGTTGCCGCAGCTGCCCGCCGAAGTGCCGCAACTGCTGCGCACGCGCATCCGTTTCGACATGTACGCCGCGCAGAACGAGAAGCGGCGCCTGGCCGCCGTCCCCGTCGCGGTGGTCGTCGTCGGCCTGCAGATGGTGCGCGTGCGGGACATGGCGGTGTTCTGGGGTGTCCTGATGGGCATCGCGCTGCTCGTGGCCGGCGGCAGTTATCTGCTGCGGCGCAAGTGGCGGCGCGAGATCGGCGAGCAACTGCAGGGCATGGGGTACGTGCCGCTCACGGAGTCCAACGGACGGCTGCGGCTGGTCCCGCCCGGGAGCCCGTTCGCACCGCAGGCTGCCCAGGCTTACGGCCAGGCGCAGCCCCAGCCGTACGGACAGCAGCCGCATCCGTACGGACAGCAGCCTCAGCCTTACGGTCAGCCGCAGCCCTACGGACAGCCGCAGCCCCAGCCCTACGGCCAGCAGCAGTCGCCCCAGCCGTACGGCCAGCAGCAACCGCCGCAGCCGTACGGCCAGCACGCACCGCCCGCGTACCCGCAGCAGCCGTACGCGCCCCCGCAGCAGCAGCCCTACCAGCAGCCCTACCAGCCCCCGCAGTAACGGCGGCTGCCACTGCCGCGGCAGGAACCACCCGCCGTCCCGCGCTCAGTCGCGCGACACCGTCCAGCCCACCGTCTCGATCCGGTCGGCGTCCTTGGCGCGGGCGGAGTCGAACAGCCGCCGCGGGCCGGCCTGGACGCGGAGTTCGTCGACGTACGCGCCGCGCCCGACGTACAGCTGGTCGGTGGCGTAACGCCAGCGCAGTCGTACGGATGGGCCGCGCAGCGCCGAGAGGTCGGCCGTCGCCCGGTGCCACTTGCGGTGCGACCAGCCCGACACCCGGCCGTCGGGATGGTCGCCCGCGACCGGTCCCTCGGTGGTGAAGGGGAGTGCCGTCCAGGTCGTGCCGTCGTCGGTGGACGCTTCGAGGTGGAGGAAGTCCGAGCCGGGCTCGGTGTCCCACCACAGCGCGCAGCGCAGCCGCGCGTCCGCGGGCACGTCGAGCGCGGGCAGCGTCAGGGTCGCCGAGGTCGAGCCGGCCATCCCGGAGAACCAGGAGCTGCCGCCGCTCGCGGGCCGTACCGGCACCGCCCGCGCCAGCCGGTTCGCGGTGGCGACGCGCGGCGCCGAGCCCGAGCGCCAGCTGCGCACCGGGTGCACGGAGTTGCCGAGCACCACGAGGAACGAGTCCGTGGTGGGGTCGAGGACGAGGGACGTGCCGGTGAAGCCGGTGTGTCCGGCGGTACGCGGTGTGGCCATCGCGCCCATGTACCAGTGCTGGTAGAGCTCGAAGCCGAGGCCGTGCTCGTCGCCGGGGAAGTCCGTGTTGAAGTCCGTGAACATCAGCTCCACGGAATCGGCGCCGAGGATGCGCTCGCGCCCGTACGCACCGCCGTTGAGCAGACAGCGGCCGAGGATCGCCAGGTCCCATGCGCAGGAGAAGACACCCGCGTGGCCCGCGACACCGCCGAAGCTGAAGGCGTTCTCGTCGTGCACCTCGCCCCAGACAAGGCCGCGGTCCAGTCCCGACCAGGGCAGCCGTGCGTCCTCGGTCGCCGCGATCTTCGGCTTCCAGGAGGCGGGCGGGTTGAAGCGGGTGCGGCGCATGCCGAGCGGCGCGGTGATCTCCTCGCGCAGGAGGACGTCGAGCGTGCGGCCGGTGATCTTCTCCAGGACCAGCTGGAGCGAGATGAGGTTGAGGTCCGAGTACAGGTACTTGGTCCCCGGCGCGTTGAGCAGCGTCTCCGCCCACAGGCGCTGGAGCTTGGCCTCGTACGTCGGCTCCTTGAACAGCGGGATCCAGGAGCGGAAGCCCGACGTGTGGGTGAGGAGCTGGCGTACGGTGACGTCCTGCTTGCCGCCGCCCGCGAAGTCCGGCAGATACGAGGCGACTTCGGCCTCCAGTTCCAGCGCGCCGCGCTCGATCTGCTGTACCGCGAGGATCGACGTGAAGAGCTTGGAGACGGACGCGAGGTCGTAGACGGTGTCCTCGGCGGCCGGGATCTGCTGGTCCGCGGGGAACTCGACGGCCGTGTCGGTCTTCTCGTCGTACGCGGAGTAGCGCACCGCCATGCCGATCGGCTCGTGCAGTGCGACCGTCGAGCCACGTCCCGCGAGCAGGACCGCGCCCGCGAACCACGGGTACTTGGGGGACGGGCCGAGGTAGTTCTCGGCGTCGACGACCAGTTGGCGCAGTTCGCCGGGGAGCAGCCCGGCCTGTTCCGCCGAGCCGCGGCGCAGGGTGCGTCCCCCTCCTGTTCCGGCGGCCGCCGCGGGGCCCGCCGGGAACGGGACGAGGGCGACCGCGCCGCCGAGTGCCATCAGGCCCGCCCCGAAGCGGCGCCGGGTCAGGGCCGCTGGTCCGGGAGCCTCGCCGTGGTCGGGGTGCGCCTCGGTCATGCCGTAACTCCTCCGCGTATCGAAACTGAAAGATACTTTCGCGATCTCGACAGCCGAGTGAAACCTTCTTTCGCGGGCGTGCCCCTGTCAAGAGTCCGCGCTCCGAGGCGCCTGGAGTGTCGGCGCGGGCAAAGAATCTGACACCCAGTCAGAAAATCTCTTCCCTCGCCCGCGCGGCTGCGGCATCCTGCCCGCATGCAGACGGAGCTGAGCAAGAAACTCGGAGTCGAGCACGCCGTCTTCGGCTTCACGCCGTTCCCCGCCGTGGCCGCAGCGATCACCCGGGCCGGCGGTTTCGGCGTGCTCGGCGCGGTCCGCTACACGGCGCCCGACGACCTCAAACGCGATCTCGACTGGATGGAGGCGCACACCGACTCGAAGCCGTACGGGCTGGATGTCGTGATGCCCGCGAAGAAGGTCGAAGGCGTCACCGAGGCCGATGTCGAGGCCATGATCCCCGAGTCCCACCGGGAGTTCGTGCGCGAGACCCTCGCCAAGTACGGCGTCCCCGAACTCGCCGAGGGCGAGGCCTCGGGCTGGCGGATCACCGGCTGGATGGAACAGGTCGCCCGCAACCAGCTGGACGTCGCCTTCGACTACCCCATCAAACTCCTGGCCAACGCGCTCGGTTCGCCGCCCGCCGACGTGATCGAGCGGGCGCACGCGAAGGGTGTGCTCGTCGCCGCGCTCGCGGGCAGCGCACGCCACGCGCTCAAGCACAAGGAAGCCGGGATCGACATCGTGGTCGCGCAGGGCTATGAGGCCGGCGGCCACACCGGCGAGATCGCGTCCATGGTGCTCACCCCGGAGGCCGTCGAGGCGGTCGCGCCCCTGCCCGTCCTCTCCGCGGGCGGCATCGGCAGCGGTGAACAGGTCGCCGCCGCCCTGGCCCTGGGCGCGCAGGGCGTGTGGACCGGGTCGATCTGGCTGACGGCCGCCGAGGCCGACATGCACTCGCGCGCCGTCACCGAGAAGCTGCTCGCCGCCGGGTCCTCGGACACCGTGCGCTCGCGCGCCCTGACCGGCAAGCCCGCCCGCCAGCTGCGCACCGAGTGGACCGACGCCTGGGACGACCCGGACGGGCCCGGCACCCTGCCGATGCCGCTGCAGGGGCTGCTCGTCGCCGAGGCGCTGACCCGGATCCAGAAGTACGAGGTGGAGCCGCTGCTCGGCACACCGGTGGGCCAGATCGTGGGCCGGATGAACTCCGAGCGCGCGGTCCAGGAGATCTTCGACGACCTCACCCGCGGCTTCGAGCGCGCCATCGACCGCCTCAACCGCATCGCGGGCCGGGCCTGACCCGCCGCTGAAGGAGCGTATCGACATGTCCCAAGCACCCAACGGCTTCTGGGCGCAGGCGGCGGCCGACCCCGACCGCAGGATCCTCGTCGCGCCCGACGGCGAGGAGTGGAGCGCCGGGCGGCTGCACGCCGCCGTCAACCGGCTCGTGCACGGGCTGCGGGCCGCGGGCCTGGAGCGCGGTGACGCCTTCGCCGTCGTGCTGCCCAACGGCGTGGAGTTCTTCACCGCGTATCTCGCCGCGTCCCAGGCCGGGTTCTACCTCGTGCCCGTCAACCACCACCTCGTCGGGCCCGAGATCGCCTGGATCGTCGCCGACTCCGGCGCCAAGGTCCTGATCGCCCACGAGCGCTTCGCGGAGGCCGCGGTCAACGCCGCCGACGAGGCGAAGCTCCCGGCCGGGCAGCGGTACGCCGTCGGCTCCGTCGCGGGCTTCAGGCCGTACGACGAACTCCTGGACGGACAGCCCGAGTCGGCGCCAGAGGACCGCACCCAGGGCTGGGTGATGAACTACACCTCCGGCACGACCGGGCGCCCGCGCGGCATCCGGCGGCCCCTGTCCGGGAAGCTGCCCGAGGAGACATATCTCGGCGGGTTCCTCGGCATCTTCGGGGTCAAGCCCTTCGACGACAACGTGCATCTGGTGTGCTCGCCGCTCTACCACACGGCCGTGCTGCAGTTCGCGGGTGCGTCGCTGCACATCGGGCATCCGCTGGTCCTCATGGACAAGTGGACGCCCGAGGAGATGCTGCGGCTCATCGACACCTACAAGTGCACGCACACGCACATGGTGCCGACCCAGTTCCACCGGCTCCTCGCACTGCCCGACCAGGTGAAATCCTCGTACGACGTCTCATCCATGCGGCACGCGATCCACGGCGCCGCGCCCTGCCCCGACCATGTGAAGCGCGCCATGATCGAGTGGTGGGGGACCTGTGTCGAGGAGTACTACGCGGCCAGCGAGGGCGGAGGTGCGTTCGCGACCGCAGAGGACTGGCTGAAGAAGCCGGGCACGGTCGGCAAGGCCTGGCCGATCAGCGAGCTGGCCATCTTCGACGACGACGGCAACCGGCTGCCGCCCGGCGAACTCGGCACGGTCTACATGCAGATGAAGACCGGCGGCTTCGCGTATCACAAGGACGAGGAGAAGACGAAGAAGAACCGCATCGGCGACTTCTTCACCGTCGGCGACCTCGGGATGCTCGACGAGGACGGCTATCTCTTCCTGCGCGACCGCAAGATCGACATGATCATCTCGGGCGGCGTCAACATCTACCCGGCCGAGATCGAGTCCGCGCTCCTCACCCACCCCGCCGTCGGGGACGCCGCGGCCTTCGGGATCCCGCACGCCGACTGGGGCGAGGAGGTCAAGGCCGTGATCGAGCCCGCCGAGGGCTACACGGCGGGGGAGGCCCTGGCGACGGAGATCCTCGCGCACTGCGAGCGGCAGCTCGCCGGGTACAAGCGGCCCAAGAGCGTCGACTTCATCGAGACGATGCCCCGCGATCCCAACGGCAAGCTCTACAAGCGGCGGCTGCGGGAGCCGTACTGGGAGGGTCACGAGCGGCCCATGTGAGGCGGCGGGCGCCTTCCCGGGGCGACGGGCTCCGGGGATGCGCTGTGCCGGCTCCGGGAAAGCGCCCCGAGGACGGAGCTGTCAGCGTTGGATCATGGCAGCTGCGAAACCGGGCAGGCTCACGACCATCGGGACGACCGTCGTCCCCTTGGCGGCGCTGGTGGTCCTCGCCCTCACATGGGGCCGTGACCTCTCAGGTCCCGTGGTGGCCGTGGTCGCCCTGTTCCTCGTCGGCGCGGTGCTCTCGGCCGTGCACCATGCCGAGATCATCGCGCACAAGGTCGGTGAGCCCTTCGGCTCCCTGGTGCTCGCGGTCGCCGTCACACTGATCGAGGTGGCCCTGATCGTCACCCTGATGGCGGACGGCGGACCGAAAACGTCCTCACTGGCCCGGGACACCGTCTTCGCGGCCGTGATGATCACCTGCAACGGCATCGTCGGCCTGACGCTCCTGGTCGGGGCATGGCGCAACGGCGTCGCCGCGTTCAACACGGACGGCACCGTCGCCGCCCTGGCCACGGTGGCGACGCTCGCCACGCTCAGCCTCGTCCTGCCGACCTTCACGCACAGCGTCCAGGGCCCGCAGTTCACCTCCGCGCAGCTGGCCTTCGCGGCCGTCGTCTCGATCGGCCTGTATCTGCTCTTCGTGGCCATGCAGACGATGCGCCACCGCGAGTACTTCCTGCCGGTCACCCGGGACGGCGAGGTGCTCGACGAGGAGGCGCACGCCAGTCCGCCGACCGCACGCGAGACCGTGCTCAGCGTCGTGCTGCTCCTAGTGTCCCTGATCGCCGTTGTCGGCGATTCCAAGGGCGTCTCGCCCACCATCGAGAACGTCGTCGACAAGGCGGGACTGCCGGAGTCGGCGGTCGGCGTGGTGATCGCGCTGCTCGTGCTGCTGCCCGAGACCCTCGCGGCCTACCGTTCGGCCCGCAGGGACCGGGTGCAGATCAGCCTCAATCTCGCGCACGGCTCGGCGATCGCGAGCATCGGTCTGACGATCCCCGCCATCGCCGTCGCCTCGATCTGGCTGGACGGCCCGCTGCATCTGGGCCTCGGCGCCACCCACATGGTGCTGCTCGCCCTCACGATGGTGGTGAGCGCCCTGACCGTGGTGCCGGGCAGGGCGACTCTCCTCCAGGGCGGTGTGCACCTCGTGGTGTTCGCGTCGTTCGTGTTCCTGGCGATCAGCCCCTAGGGCCTTTGTCAGTGCCGGCCCTTCTCCCTGACCTTCACCACCTTCAGGTCCGGTGAGCGGCGGATGTCCTTCTCGCAGAAGCGTGAGGTCACCCACTTCTCCTGCGAGAACAGCCGTGTCTGGTCACTGGAGTGTGCCGATGCGGGGTTCTGCGACTGGGAGTACGTGAGGAGGGTGCGGGCGACCGGGCAGCGCGAGCCGTCCCAGCCGACCGCCTGGATGTGGCTCGATCCGGTGGTCACCGAGGTGTAGCCGGACGCGGGGTCCCACACGGGCTCGATCTTGTTCCAGACGCCGAGCGACTCCGTGCCGCCGGGCACCGCGAGCCGCTTGCCGTCCCGTACGACGTACTGGTGGTCGCCGAGCCGGGCGTCCAACGGGATCCCCGCCGCCGTGAGCTGGGTGACCGCGTCCGCGAGGGCGCGGGCGAAGGCCGGCGAGGCGGTGTTGAGAGTGTGCGGGGTGCGGACCGGATCGGCCGGGTCGAACGGCGACGCCCAGACGCCCTGCGGGCCGAGCGCCGCGCGCATTCCGCGCCAGAACCGGTCGTACAGGAGCGCGCCCCTGCTGTCCGCGTCCGTGGTCCGGTCCCAGCGGCCGATGACCTGGCAGGCCTCGGTGACGTCGACGGCCTTGCCGTCACTGCCCGTCGCCGTGCCCCCGGGCAGCGCCGCACACGCCTTCGCCGCGTCCGCCGCGCCCATGGTGCCCGCGGGCGCGCGATTGGCGAACTGCTGGCGCTGGAGGTCCTTGACGGTCAGCCTGCCGCGCTTCGCCATGGCGGACACGTCCTCGATGGCGCCCCGTGTGCGCATCGAGCGGGGTGTGTCGATGGTGCCGAAGACGCGCTCGTAGCCGCGCAGCGGCCGCTCCGCGTTGGCCAGCCAGGCGCTGTCGTTGGAGTTCTCGGCGTACGGGGCGTCGACCAGGGTCGGCATCCGCGACGGGCCCAGGATGCCGTCCTGCAGCGCGTCCTTGTCGCGGCCCAGACCGCAGTCGGAGCGCGAACCGTCGAGGACCGCGAGGCCGGCCGTCGGATACGTGACCTGGCCGAGCAGCGTGGAGCAGCGGGCCGCGATCTCGTCGGTGATCCGGGGCAGCACCTGCGACTGGGTGTAGAGCGAGTGGCCCTTCGAGTCCGCCGCGATCGTGTTCACCCATGGAAGGCCCTGCGTTCGGCGCAGCACGTCCTGGACACCCTTGACACTGCGGGCCTTGGCGAAGCCGAGCGCCGTGTCGGAGGCGCGCAGGTTCGAGGCGTTGGGGTCGTTGAGCGCGTACGCCGTCTGCGCCGTCCACGGCAGCGGCAGCTCCGCGCCGAGCGAGGTCACGACGGGCCCGTACTCCGTCCACCATTGGTCACGGGAGACGGGTGCGCCGCCCTTGACCTCGATGGTGACGGTCCGCTTCTGCATCTTCCGCGGCTTGCCGTCGACCAGATACGTGGTCGGGTCCGCCGGGTCCAGGGTCAGCTGGTGCAGATTCATCGGGACGCCCGTCGCCACGGTGTGACTCCAGGCGACGTACGGCGTGAACCCGATGGACGGGGTGACCGCACCGATCAACGAGCCGCCGGAGACGTTGAGTTCACCGGGGATCGTCTGCTGCACCTGCCAGAAGCGGCGGCCGCCCGCCCACGGGTAATGCGGGTTGCCGAGCAGCAGACCGCGGCCGTTGGCGGTCGTGCTGCCGTTGAAGGCGACCGCGTTGGAGCCCATCGCGCCGTCGTCGGTGGCGAAGAGCTCGCGTGCGGCCTTCGCCTTCGCCTCGGCCGAGGTGTCCGCCGCCTTCGTACCCGCGGCCGGCGGCTGGGCGCTGACGACCGCGTCGGCCGCGCGGCCCTGGCCGCCGAGCACGGACAGGGCGAACGCCAGGCGCGACATGTCGAGTTCGGTCACCGGCCGGACCCAGTCCGCGCCCTTGCACGCGGGGTCGGTGATCCGGTTCTGCTTCAGCCACGCGTTGTAGCCCGCCGCGAAGCCGCGGGCGAGCTTCTTCTGCTCGGGGCGGTTGCCCAGCGGCGGCGGCAGTTCGGCGAGCTTCTCGACCGTGCCCGCCTGCTTGATCCCGCGGAAGAACAGGTCGCTGGAGGCGTTCGTGGAGGCCGACGAGAGCGAGCCGTCCGGCTTCCGGTCCGCGGCGAAGTACTTCGAACGCTCGCCGTTCAGCGTGACGAAGTCCTCGGCGAGGATGCAGACGTTGTCCTCGGCCTGCGCCCAGCCGGTACCGAAGCCCAGGTCGGTGTAGTCGTCGGCGAGGATGTGCGGGATGCCGTACTCGGTGTACCGGATGGTGGCCGAGAGCCCGCCGTGCGACGGATGCCGTTCGCGGCGGTCCTGGTCGGCGGCGGGCGCGGGTGACGCGGTGGCGGCCGCGGTGAGCAGTGCGGTGATGAGCAGCAGACACTGTCTCAGGCGTCGGCGCATGGATCCTCCCAACAGGTGTGCGGGCAGGGGCGGTTCAACGTACCAACCGGTAGGTCTCCTGTCGTCGTCCGTGCACATGGTTGTGCGCGGGAACGGGGGAGGTGTGCGCTCACGCCTCTTGACCTGGGGTCGGGCTCCGCACAGGATCGCGGGCATGACGGGTGTACACAGCAACACGGTCGACGCCATGCTCCGCCGCAGCGCCCGGCGCACCCCCGAGCGGGTCGCCCTGCGCTACGCGGACCGCACCTGGACCTACGCCGAACTCGACGACGCCGTCTCGCGGGCGGCCCGTGTCCTGAGCGACGCGGGACTCGTACGCGGCGAGCGGGTGGGGGCGTACGGGCACAATTCCGACGCGTACCTGATCGGCTTTCTCGCCTGCTCGCGCGCGGGCCTGGTGCACGTGCCCGTCAACCACCACCTCACCGGCGACGACCTCGCGTACATCGTCCGCCAGTCCGGGTCCGCCCTGGTCCTCGCCGATCCGCAGCTCGCCGGCCGGCTGCCCGAGGGCGTACGGGTCCTCGCGCTGCGCGACCAGGACGACTCGCTGCTCGCGCGGCTGCGGACGGCTCCCGCGTACGACGGTACGGAACCCTCCGCGGACGACCTGGTGCAGTTGCTGTACACCTCCGGCACCACCGCGCTCCCCAAGGGCGCGATGATGACCCACCGGGCCCTGGTCCACGAGTACGTCAGCGCGATCCACGCGCTCGGTCTGGCGGATACCGACCGGCCCGTGCACTCGCTGCCGCTCTACCACTCGGCCCAGATGCATGTGTTCCTGATGCCGTATCTCGCGGTCGGCGCGGAGAACACGGTGATCGATGCGCCCGCCGCCGACCGGATCTTCGACCTGGTCGAGGCCGGACACGACAGCCTCTTCGCGCCGCCCACGGTGTGGATCGCGCTCGCCAATCACCCTGATTTCGCCAAGCGCGACCTGAGCGCCCTGCGCAAGGCGTTCTACGGGGCGTCGATCATGCCGGTGCCCGTACTGGAACGGCTCCGCGCGAAGCTGCCCGGGCTGGGCTTCTTCAACTGCTTCGGGCAGAGCGAGATCGGGCCGCTGGCCACGGTCCTCGGGCCCGACGAGCACGAGGGGCGGATGGACTCGTGCGGACGGCCCGTGCTGTTCGTCGAGGCGCGGGTCGTGGACGAGGACGGCAAGGAGGTCGCGGACGGTACGCCCGGCGAAGTCGTCTACCGCTCCCCGCAGTTGTGCGAGGGCTACTGGGACAAGCCGCAGGAGACGGCGGAGGCCTTCCGCGACGGCTGGTTCCGCTCCGGTGACCTCGCGGTGCGGGACGCCGAGGGGTACTTCACCGTCGTCGACCGCGTGAAGGACGTCATCAACTCCGGGGGAGTCCTGGTGGCTTCTCGGCAGGTCGAGGACGCGCTGTACACCCATGAGGCGGTGGCCGAGGCCGCTGTGATCGGGCTGCCGGACGAGCGCTGGATCGAGGCGGTCACGGCGGTCGTCGTGGCACGCGGCGAGGTCACCGAGGCCGAGCTGATCGCCCACGCCAAGGAGAGCCTCGCGGCCTTCAAGGCGCCCAAACGCGTCCTGTTCGTCGAGGAACTGCCGCGCAACGCGAGCGGCAAGATCCTCAAGCGGGAGCTGCGGGACCGGTTCGCCGACGCGGGCTGAGGGGCGGGGCGCCGGGCCCGTGGGTCTGTCAGCAGTGTGAGACGGCTGTGTACGCCATCGTGAGACGGCTGCGCACCGCTCGCGTCCGCAGGCCTATCGTCGGCGGCAGGACCTGTCGCCGACGTTGCGGCGCACCCGCCGCCAGGAGTACGCCATGCCGTCAGCCCCTCTCGCCGAGGATGCCGAGCCGTGTGAACCGAGCCCGGCCGGGCCGCTCTTCGTCCCCGTCCGGCCGGGTCCCGCGGGCTGCGCCGCCCGTGTCTTCCGCACGCCGCTCGGCTTCCGCACCGCCGTGGCCTTCACCTCGCCGCAGCTCCTCACCTCGCTCCTCGGCGCGCACCACCCCTACATCCGCCTCGCCGAACCGGCCCTGCGCGCCCTGACCGCACCCCTCGGCGTCACCCGGCTCACGGTCGACCCGCTGTTCTCGGCGCCGAGGGCCGGACGGCACGAGCACGCGTTCCGTACGACGCGGACGACCATTCCGCAGCCCGCGATGCGGGGGCACGCGGTGCGCTGATTCGCCGGGCGGGAACGCGGGCGGCTCATGCGGCGGTGGGCCGGTGCCACGTGAGCAACCAGCCGGCGGTGAGCACCGCCGCACACTGCTCGGCGAGGCGCTGGTCGCCGGTGCGGGCTGAGGGTTCACGTCACCGTTGCGTACCGGCGGGCCGGTGTCCTGTCGGACGATCGTCCAGCAGCCCGAAGCGCGCGGCCACGCGGCGCGCCAGGTCCTCGGGCGGGACCGTCCCGTCCACGGTGACGGTGGCGAGCCCGAGGTCCGTCGCCTGCCGGCGGACCTCCGCGTCCCAGAGCGCGTCGCGCGCGAGGCGCTTGGCCAGCATCCCGTCCGTGGCGGTGGCGCCCCATGTGGCACGGCTGCGCTCGGCGTCCGCGTAGCGCGAGGTGAGCGCCTGCGCCCTGAACTCGGGGGTGGGCAGCAGGAAGACGGCCTGCTCGGGGTGGAGGAGGAGGGGCGCCAGGTCGTTCGGCAGGATGCCGAAGTAGTCGACGAGGACCGTCCGGTCGTCCGGCAGTTCCAGCAGGTCCTCGACGAGGAAGCCGGTCATCTCGCCGTGCAGGCTCGGCATCGAGCGGAAGACCTCCTCCGCCTCGTTCTCCCGCCACAGGCTGCCGGGCGGCAGGTCGCGCAGGGCGGCGAGCCGGGGATGAAGCCGCGGCGAGCAGCGGGCAACCCAAGGTCCTTCGGCGCGGTCTCCGTCGAGGACCGCGGTGCCGTGGCGAGCGGCGAGGAGACGGGTCAGCGTGCTCTTGCCGGTGCCCGTGCCGCCCGCGATCCAGCGGACGTGGGCGAGGCGGTGTGCGAGGGCGGATGAGGCGGCCATGCCTCCATCGTGACGGAGAGATCGTCAACTCGGTTCCGGTGAGACCTCTTTGCTCGTACGGGCCCGTGTGCCATGGTCCGTTGCCCTCGCTGCCGCTTCCGTCGCCCTGGCTGCCGCTTCGGTTCCCGCCGTCCGCAGGCCCGGTGCGAGCGTGAGGGTCACCGTGAGCGAGAGGGCGGCCATCGCGGTGATCGCCGTCGTGGGGGAGGTGAGCTGGGCGACGGTACCCGCGAGCGTCGCCGCCACGCCCTGCAGCGTGAGCATGCCCGAGGAGTGCAGGCCCAGGGCCTGACCGCTCAGGTCCGGCGGGGTGAGCGTCATCAGGCGCTCCTGCTGGACGAGGCTCGCGGCGAAACCGGCCGAGGCGAGTGCGGCGAGGACGAGGGCGAGTGCGCGCGGCGGGTGCAGTGCGAAGAGGAGGTAGGGGCCGGCCAGGAGCAGAAGGAGGGGGATGCCCAGGCGGCGGCGGAGGGCGGGGGAGATGAAGCGGCCGATCAGGATGTCGCCCAGGAGCATGCCGCCCGCGGCGAACGCGAAGAGCAGACCCGCCTGCGAAGGCGCGTACGAGACGAAGAGCGACTCGACACCGGCGATCAGTCCGTTGGGCAGCCACAGGGCCAGATAGAGATGACGTCGGGAACGGTCCGACCACAGCAGGGAGTTGGTGCGCCACGTCTGGGAAACCGACGCGCGCCCCACCGCGCGCGCCGGGCGGCCCGACAGGCCGAAGCGGGCGGTGAGCGCCGCGACCAGGTAGAGGGCGGCGGCCATGAGGAGTGTGCCGCGTGCCGAGAGCGTCACCACCAGGACGCCGCCGACGGCGAAGCCGGTGACCTGCATCAGGCCTGCGCACATGTTGAGGAGCGAGCGCCCGAGGACGTAGCCGTCCTTGGGCAGCACCTCGGTGACCAGGCCGTAGCGCACCCCGCCGCCCAGCGATCCGGCGAGACCGAGGAACAGGAGCACGACGAAATTGCCCCACACCGGCATGCCCGGGACCGCCTGGAGTGCGGTGCCCGCGGCGAACAGGGCCGCAAGAGCCGTCATCGCCGCGCGCGGCGGCAGCCGGTCGGCAGCGGAGAGCAGCAGGGTCGCGCCGAGCACCTGCGCGAGCGAAGGGCCGAACATCGCGAGCGCGGTCAGGAGCGGTGAGCCCGTCGCCGCGTGGACGAGGGTGCCGAGCGCCAGACCGCTCATCGTCTGACCGGCGACGTGTCCGGCGGAGGCGAAGAACAGCGGCTTGAACTCGGGGACGGCGAACAGTTCGCGGTAGGTGCGCATGGGGGAGTGTGCGCATCAGGCCGACTGCGCCCGTTAATGTTTCGCGTACCCGCGAAAGGACGGATGCCATGGGGCTCTGGCACATCAGCACCGACACCCTCGCGGACAGCCGCTTCGTGATCTCCCCGCTCGCCGAGACCACCGCCTGCCTCAAAGTCCTCGAAACCGGAGCGGCGCAACACCCCGGCGAGCGGGCCTGGCTCGACGCCCATCTGCCCGCCTACCGTGAGCGCCTCGCCGCCGATCCGCTCACCGCGCGGACCATCAAGGCCGCGTTCGGTCCCACCTGGAACGCCGACTACCTCACCCGCCCACCGGACCCGGAGGGCAGGCTCTCCTTCGAGGAGGAGCTGGCCGAGATCAGGCAGACGCCTCCCGAGGCCGTACGCGCGGACCTGACCGTGTCGCTCGGCGGCCCGCTCCCGCCCGAACTCGACCGTGACGACCTGCCCGAGCGCACCGCCGACCTGCTGCGGTGGGTCTGGACCCGTACGGTGCAGCCGTCCTGGGAGCGCCGGCGCAGAATCCTCGAGGCGGATATCGCCGCACGCACCGCCCAGCTCGGCCGGGCCGGGTGGAGCGCCGCACTCGACGGGCTGCGGCCCGGCATGCGCTGGCTCGGCGACGGCAGGCTGCGGATCAACGCGTTCGACTATCCGCCGCGCCAACTCGACGGCACGCAGCTCCTGTTCGTGCCCGTGACCTTGAAGGCCGGCTGGGTCGCCTGGCGCGCCGATCACACCCGGCATGCGCTCGTGTACGCGTGTTCCGGTGCGCTGGCCGAGGCGGGGCGTGCCCACGTACCGGATTCCCTGGGTGCGCTGCTCGGCCCGGCCCGCGCACGGGTCCTGGTGCTGCTCGACACGCCGAAGAGCACCTCCCAGCTCGTCGCCCTGACGGCACAGGGCCTCGGCTCGGTCGGCCGCCATCTCAAGGTGCTTCTCGACGCGGGGTTGGCGGTGCGCCGACGGTCGGGGCGTTCGGTTCTGTACTTCCGGTCGGCGGCCGGAGAAGTGCTGGTCAACGCGGCAGCGGGAGACGCGGAGGGGCCGAAGCGCCGTAGCGGCGAAGGTTTCTGACGGTCGGCGCCCGGTCCTGACAGGCGGCCGCCTTCCACTCCTGACAGCACGTCAAACGGACACCCCGTCATCCTGACGGCACGTCAAGCCATTGGCCGAACTTCCTGACGGCCAGTCATCCGATTGGACCCCGCCGAGCGGCGGCGGCGCTCGCGCGGGGTTCTCCTCGTGCACGGGACACAGTGCTGCCTATGTGTTGCGGAGAAGGCTCCGCCCTGTGACCCGTGGAGGACGGATGTACCAGCAGGAGATAGGCGTGGGCTCCGGTCACGCCGCGGCCCTCACCGGGTGAGGGCGGCCGGAGCCGTGGCGCGGCCGGTGCGCGAGGCGTCCTGCTCGGGGACGTGTCACGAAGAAGCCTGCGGCCCGTCCGTCCGGTAGCGACCGGAAGGACGGGCCGCCGCGCGTTCCACGCGGCGCGGAGCCCGGCTACCGGGCGAAGACCCGCGCCCCGCCCACGAAGGTCTGCTCCACACGCGTCGCGCAGATCTCCTCCGCGGAACCCTCGAACGGGTCCCGGTCGAGTACCGCGAGATCCGCCAGATACCCGGGCGCGATCGTCCCCGTCTCGTCGTCGAGATGGTTCACGTACGCGCTGCCCGCCGTGTACGCCGCGAGCGCCGCGCCCAGGTCGATGCGCTGCTCCGGCAGAAACACCTCCGTCCCTTCGGGAGCGTCGGGCAGCCGCCGGTTGACCGCCGTGTGCAGGGCCAGCACCGGATCCGGGCTGCTCACCGGCCAGTCGCTGCCCGCGGCGAGGGTGGCCCCCGCATGCAGCAGCGAACCGAACGGGTACTGGTGGGCGGAGCGTTCGGCGCCGAGGAACGGAATCGTCAGCTCGTCCATCTGCGGTTCATGCACCGCCCACAGCGCCTGGAGATTGGCGCTCGCGCCCAGCGTGCGGAACCGCGGCACGTCGTCCGGGTGCACCACCTGGAGATGGGCCAGATGCGGCCGCGTATCCGAGAAGCCGTTCGCGCGCCGTGCTGCCTCCACCGCGTCCAGGGCCTCGCGCACCGCGCGGTCGCCGAGCGCGTGGAAGTGCACCTGGAAGCCGTGCGCGTCCAGTGCGGTCACGTATTTCTGCAGGTCCTGCGGCGGTACGAAGCTGATGCCGCTGTTGTCCGAGGCGCAGCCGCAGGAGTCCAGGTACGGGCCGAGCAGGGCGGCCGTGTGGTTCTCGGCGATACCGTCCTGCATGATCTTGACGGTCGTGCTGCGCAGCCGCCCCGCCGTGCCGGCCTCGCGCCGGGCGAGGAGTTCGTCGATCTGCTCGGTGCCGCGCGCCCGGTCCCACCACAGGGCTCCCACCACGCGTGCGGTGAGGCGGCCGTCATGGGCTGCTGTCAGGTAGGCGGCCGTCGGGTCCTTGAGGTTGCCGTGCTCGCCGAGGAGCGCGTCCTGCCAGGCCGTGATGCCCAGCGAGTGCAGGAGGTCCTGGGCGCGCAGGAGTCCGGAGAGGACCTCCTGGGCGGTGAGTTCGGGCAGCAGACGCCCGACCAGGTTCGCCGCGCCTTCCTGGAGCATGCCGGTCGGCGCACCGTCCGCGTCCCGCTCTATGCGGCCGTCGGCGGGGTCGGGGGTGCGCGCGTCGAGTCCGGCGCGCTCCAGGGCCGGGGAGTTGACCCAGGCTCCGTGGTGGTCGCGGTTGATCAGGTACACCGGGCGGTCGGGCACCAGCGCGTCCAGCTCGGCGGCCGTGGGCAGACCGCCGGGGAACGCCTCCATCGACCAGCCGCCGCCCGTGATCCACTCGGCGTCGGGGTGCGCGTCGGCGTAGGCGCGGATGCGGCGGCGGTACGCGTCGAGGGTCGTGACGCCACTGAGATCGCACTGTCCCAGTTCGATCCCGCCGCCGACCGGGTGCACATGGGCGTCCTGGAAGCCCGGAATCAGCAACTTCCCCTTCAGGTCGACGACTTCGGTGCGCGGCCCGATCAGCTCGCGGACCTCGTCATGCCCGACGGCGACGATCCGCTCGCCGCGTACGGCAACGGTCGTGGCGCGCGTACGGGCCGGGGAGACGGTGTGGACAGGGCCGCCGGTGAAGACCAGATCGGCGTGCATGCAGACTCCTTGCGGTGGAACGGGCAGCGCCTTGCAACAGGCGGTGCGGGACGTGCTGTGCGGGACGTATGGGCCGGAGGGCTCAGGACATGGACTCGGGCGCGGCGAGTGTGAAGCCGCGCTTCTCGAAGTACGGGGAGCGCCGCCGGTACTTCGCCCAGGCGGCCATCACCAGACCGGAGAGGACCACCCCGGCCGGCACGGCGAGCATGAACCAGCCGTTGTCCGGGCTGAGTTCGAAATGATCGCTCATCGTGAAGTACGAGTGCCCCAGGTAGCCGCCGATCCCGAGCAGCGCGAGGGCGGAGATCCCGGGCGCGAGGACGGAACGGACGGCCTGCGCGGGAGCGGTGCGCAGGTCGGAGCGGAAGCGTACGGCGCAGGCCAGCGCGGTGAGACCGTAGTAGAGGGCGACGATCAGGCCGATGGAGTTGACCGCCGCGAGGATCATCTCGTTGAGCTTCGGGATGGCCAGGGCGAGCAGGGCGACGAGCGCGGCGACCGTCATGACCACGACCGTACCGGCGGCCGGTGAACCGTAGCGCGGGCTGATCCGCGTCCACACCTTGCCCATCGTGCGGTCCCGGCCCATCGCGTGCAGACCGCGCGCCGTCGGGATGACACTGGACTGCAGCGACGCCACCGCCGAGCACATCAGCGCGAGCAGCGGCAAAGTCGCCCAGGGTTCGGCGGCCAGCTTCTCGCCGAGATACGTGAGGCCCTGCGGTCCCTGCTCGATGAGCTCGGGCAGCGACATCTCACGCTGGAACGCCACCGATCCGTACAGGAACATCGCCAGCATCGTGAAGAGCGCGATGAAGCCGCCGCGCCCCACGTCCCGGGTGTCCTTGGTCTCCTCGGTGACGCTGAACGCCGCGTCCCAGCCCCAGAAGAAGAACACCGCGAGCACCAGGCCCTGGGCGAAGGCCGTGCCGTCGTCGATCGCGAACGGGTCGAACCAGGACCAGTCGAAGCTCTGCCCGCCGGTGACGATCGCCCAGCCGCAGAACGCGATCAGCACGCCGTACTCGAAGACGAGCAGCCAGGTCTGGAAGCGCGTCGCGTGCCGCACACCGGTGACGGCGGTGACCGTCACGGCCGCGAGCACCACGAGGCCGAGTGCCGTGCTGAGCGCCGTGGAGTTGGGGTCGAGACGCAGACCGGCGAGGTCGTGAAGGCCCGCCTTGTCGGCGAACTGCAGGACCACGGAGCCGGTCACCGCACTCGTGTACGCCATGAAGATCACGGTGCCGACCAGGGTCACCCAGCCGGTCAGGAAGCCGAACCAGGGGCCGATCGACTTGCCGACCCACACATATCCGCTGCCCATGTTGGGCTCGGACCGGTTGAGGCGGGCATAGGCCGTCGCGATGCCGAGGATCGGCAGGAAGGCCACCAGGAGGATCGCCGGCGCCTGCAGTCCGACGGTCGCGGCGAGCGCGCCCATCCCGATGCCGATGCTGGTGGTGGCGGCGGTGCTGGACGCCGCGAGCGCGACGCCGTCGACGACGCCGAGAGAACGGCGCAGCGGCGGGGGTGCGGCGGGGGTCGTGGTGCTGCTCATCGTTGAGCTCCTCGGGCCAGGGACAAGGAGAGGACGGGGGAAGTGGTGCGGGCCGAGCGGAGGCGATGAGCCAACAGCCTTGCCAAGGTTGCGTCAATGGTGTTGACATAAGGGTGCGTGGACAGCGGGGCACTACGGGCTGGGAGGGAACGGCATGGTGCAGGGACGTGTACCGGTCGAGCGGCGCAGACGGCGGCCGACCAAGACGGGCACGGTGCTCACCGAGGAGCTGATCGTCGACTGCGCGCTGCGGCTCGCGGGCGAGCACGGCCCCGACGCGCTGAGCGTGCGCCGCCTCGGCGCGGCGCTCGGCTGCGATCCGAGCGCGCTCTACCGGTACTTCCACGACACGGACGATCTGCTGCTCGCCGTCGCCGACCGGATCATCGGCGAGACGATGGACGGCTTCGCGCCCGAGGGCGACTGGCTCGCGGGTCTGCGGGCGATGGCCCACCGGGTGTACGCGGGCTACAGCCGCCATCCGCGGATCGCCGCCATGGCCGCGTACCGCGTGACGCGCCGCGCGCACGAGTTCCGGGCCGTGGAGACCGGCGTCGGTCTGATGCTGCGCGGCGGTTTCGACAAGGCGACGGCGGTACGGCACTACGCGGCGTTCATCGACACCGTGCTCGGGCACGCCGCCCTGGACGCCGCGCATCTCGCGCTCGCGCCGGAGCGGCGCGGCGCGGACACGCGGGCGTGGACGGACGCGTACCAGTCGCTGCCGGCCGATACGCATCCCCAACTGGCCGCCGTACGCGAGGAGTTGCCGCTCATGGCGCACAGCTCGTTCGAGACGGCGCTTGAGCTGTTCCTCGAGGCGCTGGAGGCACGGGCAGCGGCGCAGTAGGCAGGGCCGGGGCCCCGGCTAGTCGCGCTCGTCGACGATCCGCCGGATCTTGCCGACCGAGCGCTCCAGCGTCTCCGGGTCCACGATCTCCACCCGCACCGAGACGCCCACCCCGTCCTTCACGCCCTGTGCGATGGCGGCCGCCGCCGCGTCCCGCTCGTCCGAGGATGCCGCCGCACGCGCCTCGGCCCGTACCGTCAGCGCGTCGAGGCGGCCCTCGCGGGTGAGCCGCAGCTGGAAGTGCGGGGCGACGCCCGGCGTGCGCAGCACGATCTCCTCGATCTGCGTCGGGAAGAGGTTGACCCCGCGCAGGATCACCATGTCGTCACTGCGCCCGGTCACCTTCTCCATGCGCCGGAACACCCGGGCCGTGCCGGGCAGCAGCCGTGTCAGGTCCCGGGTCCGGTACCGGATCACGGGCAGGGCCTCCTTGGTGAGCGAGGTGAACACCAGCTCACCCTGCTCGCCGTCCGGCAGCACCTCGCCCGTGACCGGATCGACCACCTCCGGGTAGAAGTGGTCCTCCCAGATGTGCAGCCCGTCCTTGGTCTCCACGCACTCCTGCGCCACACCCGGGCCCATCACCTCGGACAGCCCGTATATGTCCACGGCGTCGATCGCGAACCGCTGCTCGATCTCCGTGCGCATCTGCTCGGTCCACGGTTCGGCGCCGAAGATGCCGGTCCGCAGAGAGGTGGAGCGCGGGTCGATGCCCTGGCGCTCGAACTCGTCGAGGAGCGTCAGCATGTACGAGGGCGTCACCATGATGACCTCCGGACGGAAGTCCTGGATCAGCTGCACCTGGCGCGCGGTCATCCCGCCCGAGGCGGGCACGACGGTGCAGCCGAGCCGCTCCGCGCCGTAGTGCGCCCCGAGCCCGCCCGTGAACAGGCCGTATCCGTAAGCGACATGGATGATCTGGCCGGGCCGTCCGCCGGCCGCGCGGATCGAGCGGGCCACCACATCGGCCCAGACGTCCAGATCGCGCTCGGTGTACCCGACGACCGTCGGCCGGCCGGTCGTGCCGCTGGAGGCGTGGATCCGGCGGATCTCCGAGCGCTCGACGGCGAACATCCCGAACGGGTAGTTCTCCCGCAGATCCGACTTGGCGGTGAACGGGAAGCGCGCGAGATCGGCGAGCGAACGGCAGTCGTCGGGGTGCACCCCGGCCTTGTCGAACGCGGCACGGTAGTGCGGCACGCACGCGTACGCCTGCGCCAGTGTCGCGCGCAGCCGCGTCAGCTGGAGCTCCGCGAGCTCGTCCGCGCCGAGCCGCTCTCCCGCGTCGAGCCCTGCCTGGAGTCCCGCGTCACGTCCCGTGGTGAGCCCCGCGCCGACCCTGTCCGCCATCTGCCGCACTCCTGTCCCGTAACGCCCACGCGCGCCCGTATCGGACGACCGATCATTCGGTAGAGCTTGCCGGGATCAGTAATTCAGGCGAGGGCGGCCGCGGGCAAGGGGTCTGCGGGGGCGAGTTGGCGTGGGGCGAGTCGGCGCGGCGCACCCTGGTGGGGGTGCGCCGCGCCGTACCCGGGTGCGGATGTGGCAGGGACGGGGTGTCACATCCGCGGCGGCGGGTCACCGCCCTTGCGGCCCCCACAGGCGCCGCTTGGGCAGTGGATCCGCGTAACCGCCCGCCTTGCTGGTGGTGAGACCCAGCGCGACGAGGGACTCGGCGAGCCGCACCGCGGCCCCGACCCCGTCCACCACGGGCAGGCCCAGCTTGTCGCCGACCTCCCGCTGCAGACCGGTCATGCCCGCACAGCCCAGGACGAGCACCTCGGCGCCCGCCTCCTTGGCGCGCTCCGCGGCGTGCACGAAGGCGTCAAGGGTGCGCTCGGGATCGGCGAGTTCGAGCACACCGAGCCCGGTGCCGATCACGGCGGTGCAGTGGGCGGCCACACCCGCCGTGTGCAGGCTGTCCTCGATCTGGCCGCGGGCCCGGTCGAGGGTGGTGATCACCGCGTACCGCCGTCCGATCAGGCAGGCCAGATGCGCGGCCGCCTCGGTGATGTCGACGACGGGGACGCCGAGCAGCTCGCGCGCGCCTTCGCGCCCGTGCTCCCCGAAGCCCGCCATCACGACCGCGTCGCACTCGCCCTCGTACCGCCTGAGGGTGTCGAGCACCGCGGCCGCCGACAGATAGCTGTCAAGCCATCCCTCGGCCGACTCCGGGCCCCAGTCCGGGGTGAGTCCGGTGACGGTGGTGCCGGGGCTCGCGGCGGCGCGCGCGCCCGCCACGATCTCGTCGGTCATGGACGCCGTGGTGTTGCAGTTGGTGACCAGGACGTGCATCCGCTCAGGCCTCCGCGTCGGCGGCCCGCTGGGCGGGGACGTCCGCGGCCGTGGCGCGCTCGCCGCGGCACAGCGTGGCGTACAGGGCCGCGGAGAGCGCCACACCGATGAACCAGGAGTACGGGGCCACCACGTCGAAGGCCGGCGCCAGGGCCAGCACCCCGGTGATGGCCGCACTCGGCACGAAGGCCCACAGCGCCTTGGGGTTGAACCCCTTGCGGTAGTGGTACGGCGAGTCCGGTCCCGCGTTGAAGAGCTGGTCTACGTCGACCTTGCCGCGCTTGACCCACAGGTAGTCGACCATGATGACGCCGAACAGCGGGCCGAGGAAGGCCCCGAGGCCGCCGAGGAAGTAGTTCACGACGGTCGGGTTGGAGTACAGGTTCCACGGCGTGACGAGCAGCGCGGCGACGGTGGAGATGAAGCCGCCGACCTTGAACGTGATCTTCTGCGGCCAGACGTTCGCCAGGTCGTACGCGGGGGAGACGAAGTTGGCCACGATGTTCACGCCCATCGTGGCGATGGCGAAGGTGAGCGCGCCGAGGAAGAGGACGAAGGTGTTGTCCACCTTGGCGACGAGCAGGGCCGGGTCGGTGATGGCCTCGCCGTACACCTCCATGCTGCCGGCGGTGACGATCACCGAGAGCACCACGAACGCGGTCGAGTTGATGGGCAGGCCCCAGAAGTTGCCGCGCTTGACCGTGCGGTAGTCGGGGGCGAAGCGCGAGAAGTCGCAGAAGTTCAGCATCAGCGTGCCGTACGTGGCGAGGATCAGACCGATCGCGCCGAACCACAGCCGGAACTGCTCGCCCGTGGACACGGGCGCGAAGCTCTCGGTGAGCGAGATCGTCCAGTCGGCCGCCGAGAGGATCCAGACGGCGAGCGCGATCATCACGACCCAGATCGCCGGACCGCAGAAGTCCTGGAACTTGCGGACCGACTCCATGCCCTGCGTCATGATCAGCGCCTGCACCACCCACAGGGCCAGGAACGACACCCAGCCGAGCGCGTCGAGTCCCAGGAACGAGTGCTCGGTCCAGGACTCCAGACCCGGCCAGGCGGCGAGCAGCATCACGTTCACGGCGACCGAGGCGAGATACGTCTGGATGCCGTACCAGGCGATGGCGATCACGGCGCGGATCAGGGCCGGGATGTTCGCGCCCCAGACGCCGAAGCTGATCCGGCTGATGACCGGGAAGGGCACGCCGTGCCTCTGGCCGATCTTCCCCATCGCGTTCATCCCGATGTAGATCAGGACGAAGCCGACGAGCAGGGAGGTGAAGACCTGCCAGACGCTCATGCCGATGACCAGAAGGCCCGCGGCGAACGTGTAGTTGCCGAGGTTGTGGACGTCGGACATCCAGAGAGCGAAGAGGTCGAAGACCTTCCAGCGGCGCTCCTTCGCGGGCGCCAGGTCTTCGTTGGTGAGGCGGGGATCCGGGGTGGTGGGGGCACCCGGAGGGCGTGTGCCGTCGAGGACGGACATGAGGCCTCCATCGGGAAGGGGACGGGAGGGTGCATCGCGTCGGCCGGTACGCGGGCATGGCGCTGGAACCGCGTTTGGTATACCAACGACGACGCGGTCATCGTCCCGCTGCCACCGGCACGCGGCAATGTCCCGTCGGTTACGAGTAGGTAAAAGGCAGCCGGGGCGTGAGCGGCGATCTCCACGGCGCGAACGGCGTTGCGGGGATGGCCGGTTAGGGCCGCCGGGCTTCGGCCGATCACCGACCCCAGGCCCCTGAAAACGGGCCGGGGCAGGTTAAATGTGCTCATGACCACTGCTGAACGCTCGCTCGGTGCCGTCCGCGAAAAGGTGCTCGCCGAGCTGCGGCAGGACATCGTGGCGGGCCGGCTGCGCCCGGGCGACCGCCTGGTCGAGCGGGAGCTCGCCGAGCGGCTCGGGGTGTCACGGGTCCCGGTGCGCGAGGCGGTCCGAGCGCTGGTCGCCGAGGGGTTCGTGCACTTCGACACCCCGCGGCGCGCGCTGGTACGGCGCCTGGACGCCACCGACGTACAGGAACTCTTCGAACTGCGCGAGGCGTTGGAGGTCTACGCGGCGGGGCTGGCGGCGCAGCGTGCGACGCCGGAGGCGCTGGCGGACCTTTCGGAGCTGCTCGACCGGGCCGCGGTCGCCACCGGAGCGGAGGACGCCGAGACGATCACGGACATCAACACCCTGTTCCACGACAGGATCCTGGCCATGGCGGGCAACGGGCTGCTGATGTCGGTGATGGAGCCGGTCGACGGCCGGCTGCGCTGGATGACCCGGCGCAACGAGGAGTGGCCCACGCTCCTGGCGGAACACCGCGAGCTGTACGCGGCCCTGGCGTCGGGCGATCCGGAGCGGGCGCGGGCCAGTGCGCTGGGGCATGTCCGGACCAACTACCGCAATACGGTGCGGCAGTTGTTCGGTGAAGGGGAGCCGGGCGAGGAGTGAGCCTGCTCGCCCCGGGTCAGCTCGCGTGCCCCGCAGGCCGCCGCACCAGGAACACATCCACCGGATCCTCCGACTCCAGGACGAACCCGTGCCGTTCGTACAGACGGCGGGCGGGACTGCCCTGCAGCACGTTGAGGCGTACGGTCGCGGCGGCCGCGTCCGTTCCGGCGAGCAGGGTGTGCAGGACCGCCGAGCCGACGCCGTTCCCGTGCAGGTCGGGCCGGAGGTAGAAGTGCTCGAGCCACCAGCCGTCGTCGCCGGGGCGCAGCGCCACCGATCCGGCGAACGTGCCGTCGTGGAGGATCACGGAGGTGTGCTCCGGGACGTACGCGTCGCGCAGCCGCTGACGGACCCGCCGGCCGTCGAAGCGCCCGAGCCGTTCGAGGTCGGGCCGCATGACGACGGCACGCAGCTCGACGATCGCCTCCAGGTCGCCGCGTGTGGCCGCCCGCAGCGTCGTCCGCTCTCCGACCTGCGTGATTGTCGTCATGAGGGCAGTGTGGCAGGGGGTGTTCGGCCGGGGACCCGTCAGGGTCGGGGCGCGGGCGTTCACCGGTGGTGAATTGCCTTGCGGACGCGGTGATCCCGCGGTGAAGATCACCGCATGCCCACCTTCGAAGCCCCTGACGGCACCCGCCTCGCCTACCGCACCATCGGCTCCGGAGAGCCGCTGATCTGCGTGCCCGGCGGGGCGATGCGCGCGAGCGAGTATCTCGGCGAGCTGGGCGGCCTGGCCGGCGAGCGGCAGCTGGTCCTCCTCGATCTGCGCGGCACCGGCGCCTCCGCAGCCCCCGCGGACCCGGCGACGTACCGCTGTGACCGCCAGGTCGCGGACATCGAGGCGCTCCGCGCGCACCTCGGGCTCGACCGCGTCGACCTGCTCGCACACTCCGCCGGTTCCAATCTGGCCCTCCTGTACGCGGCGGCCCATCCCGGCCGGGTGCGCCGCCTGGCCCTGATCACGCCGACGCTGTGGGCCGTCGGGATCCCGGTCACCCCCGAGCAGCGGCGCGAGGCCGCGCTCCTTCGTTCCGGGGAGCCGTGGTTCGAGGAGGCGTGGCCGCACTTCGAGGCGCGGCTGCGCGGCGAGACCCCCGACGGTCCGTACGCGGCCTTCTTCCACGGGCGCTGGGACGAGCGGGCCCAGGCGCTCGAAGCGGCAGGGTCAGGACAGATCAATCCGGAAGCGGCGCAGCGGTACGCGTCCGAGGGCGCCTTCGATCCGCCCGCCACGCGTGCCGCGCTCGCGGACCTCGGCGCGGAGGTCCTGGTGCTCACCGGCGCACTGGACGGAGGACCGCTTCCGCGGGTCGCCCAGCGGCTCGACGAGGTGCTGCCCGCCGCGGAGTTCGTGGTGCAGCCGGGTGCCGGTCACTTCCCGTGGCTCGACGACCCGGACGCGTTCCGCCGCACACTTGCCGCGTTCCTCGACCCGTCGGTCCGTACCGTCCGTACCGCCCGCGGTCGCCTGGCCTACACGGTCACGGGGCCGGAAACAGCGACCGAAGCGCCGCCCGTCGTGCTCGTCCACGGCCGGGGCGCCGACCGCCGCACCTGGGCGGACATCGCCGACGAACTCGCCGCCGACCGAAGGGTGTTCGCGCTCGACCTCGGCGGGCACGGGCTCAGCGACTGGCCCGGTACATACTCGTTCGCGGGCTTCCGCGACGACCTGCGCGCCTTCATCGAGGCGCTCGGCCTCTCCGGCGCCACGGTGATCGGGCACTCGCTGGGCGGGGCCGCGGCATGGCTGCTCGCGCAGGAGCAGCCGGGGCTGATCGGGCGGCTGGTCCTGGAGGAGGCGCCGCCCCTGGTCCCGCTCGACCCGCGCCGTGCCCCGGCCGAACGCCCTGCCGGCGCCCTGCCCTTCGACTGGCCCCTTGTCCCCGCCACCGACCGCGACCTCAACGACCCGGACCCCTCCTGGCGCGCGGGCTACGAACGGATCACCGCGCCCACACTCGTCATCGCGGGCGGTACGAAGAGCCACGTACCGCAGCGGCAGATCGCGGCGATGGCCGCCCGCATCCCGCACGCGCGCCTCGTCACGATCGACGCGGGGCATCTGGTGCACGAGGAGCGGTCCGAGGAATTCGTCGCGGCGGTAAGGGAGTTCGGAGTCTGAGGGGTCTGAGGGGTCTGAGGGGTGTGAGGGGCGCGAAGGGTCCTGGCGTCGGACTGATCCCGACGAGTCACGAGCGACGTCTTCTGCTCGGCGGCGCGGGCGCATAGCCTTGCCGCCGATCGGTGACGGGGGCACCCACTTGTGCGCCCGCCCGCGTCGACGGGAGGCCACGGTGACCGAGCAGCTCACTCCGGTGCAGGCGCGCCGCCGTTATGTCGCGGTGTGTCTGCTGTTCTGGCTGCCCACGGCCATGACGCTCGCGCCGGGGATCCTGCTCTTCACCGAGCGCGGGATGGCGCTCGCGGCCATCGCCGGCTTCTTCGCCGCGCACTCGCTCACCGCCGCGCTGCTCGAACTGCCCACGGGCGGTCTGTCCGACGTCATCGGCCGCCGCGCCGTGCTCGCCGCCGCGGGAGTCTTCGACGTCCTCGCGTTCGTGTGCGTCGGACTCGGCACCACCGCCTGGATCCTGGCGCTGGGCATGGCGCTCAAGGGCGTGGGGCGCGCGCTGCACAGCGGACCCGCGGAGTCCTGGTACGTGGAGACGGTGCAGGCGCACTCGGGTCCCGAGGCCGATCTGCGGACGGGGCTCGCGCGCGGTGCCACCGCGACCTCCACGGCGCTCGCCGCCGGCACCCTGATCGGCGGCGCCATCCCCTGGCTGCTCGGACTCGGACCCGACCTCGGCACCAAGCTGGCCGAGGCGACCGGCGGCCAGGTGATCGCCCTGTCCGTCCCGGCGCTTGTCGCCTCCGTGCTGTCCGCCGTCTTCGTCGCGTACGTGATCCTCGCCCTGCCCGAGAAGCCCCGCCCGAAGACGACCCTGGGCGCCACGCTCCGCGGCGTGCCCGGCACGGTCATCGGCGGTCTGCGGCTCGGCGCGCGCGACAGGATCGTACGGCGCGTGCTGATCACCGCCGCCGCCGTGGGCGCGGCGCTCTGCTCCATCGAACTTCTCACGCCGGGACGGGTCGCGGAGCTGAGCGGCGCGGCCGAGTCGGGCGCCGCCCTGTTCGCCGGGCTCGCCTGCGCGGGCTTCGTCTGCTCGGCCGTCGGCAGCCAGTTCGCGCCGCTGGTGGCCCGGTGGGCGGGCAGTGGCGGCCGGGCTGTGCTGTTCGCGCTGGCCGCCGCGGGCGGCGGTCTGCTCGCGCTCGCCGTGACCGTGACGGCCGACGGCGCGCTCGCCGTGGTGATCGCGGCCGCCGGATACTGCCTCGTCTACATCGGGCTCGGTGCCGCGAGCCCCAACCAGAACGAACTGCTGCACCGCCGTGTCACCAACGACGCCCGGGCGACCGCCCTTTCCGTGCAGTCGCTCGCGCTGCAACTGGTCGGCGCGCTCGCCGCACTCGTCGCCGGCGCCCTGCCGCCCGGCCCGCTGCCCTGGCTGGTGGGCGCGGTGGCGCTGCTGTGCGCGGCGCTGCTGTGGGCGGGGCGTGTCCCCGACAGCGCGCAGGAGCGGGAGCAGCCCCGGGCCGCCGGGGAGACGGTCGCCGATCCCGGTCTCGTGGACGGGCAGGCCACGGGCTGAACCGGTCCCCGTCGGCGTGACGAGGACCGGCGGCCGGCCGGTGGCCTACAGTCCGGCTTCCTTCTCGGCCAGCGCCTTGGCCCAGCGGTAGTCCGCCTTGCCGCTGGGGGAGCGCTGGATGTGGTCCGTGACGACCAGCTGGCGGGGGATCTTGTAGCCCGCGACATGGGTGCGGCAGTGGGTCTGGATGGCGTCGAGGCTCAACTGCTCGGCACCGTCGCGCAGTTGGACGACGGCCGCCACATGGTTGCCCCACTTGGGGTCGGGCACGCCCGCGACCAGGGCGTCGTAGACGTCCGGGTGCGACTTGAGCGCCTGCTCGACCTCCTCCGGATAGACCTTCTCGCCGCCCGTGTTGATGCACTGCGAGCCGCGGCCGAGGACCGTGACGATGCCGTTCTCGTCGACCGTGGCCATGTCGCCGAGCAGCACCCAGCGCAGACCGTCGCGCTGGAAGAAGGTCTCGGCGGTCTTCACCGGGTCGTTGTAGTAGCCGAGCGGTACGTGGCCGCGCTGGGCGAGCCGTCCCACCTCGCCGACGGCCACCGGCGCGTACGTGGCCGGATCGACCACCTGCGTCCGCTCGTTGACCTCGATGCGGAAGCCCTTCTCGGGGCCCGAGTCGGCGGTCGCGCGGCCGTTGGAGCCGGACTCCGAGGAACCGAAGTTGTTGAGCAGCATCACGTTCGGCACGAGCTCCTGGAACTCCGCGCGGACCGTGTCCGACATGATCGCGCCGGAGGACGAGAGGCTGAACAGCGAGGACATGTCCGTGCCCGCGCAGGGGCCGCGGAGCGCGTCCACCAGCGGGCGGAGCATCGCGTCGCCGACGAGGGAGACGCTGAAGACCTTCTCCTTCTCGATGGTCCTGAGCACCTCCTCCGGGGCGTACTTGCGGTGCAGCACGACCTTCTGCCCGTAGTCGAAGGCCACGAACGTGGTGAGTGTGGACGTGCCGTGCATCAGTGGCGGCGTGGGGAAGAAGGTCAGGCCCGCGTTGCCCGCCGCGACCCGCTCGGCCAGCTCCTCCGGCCGCTTGACAGGCTCACCGGACGGCGCACCGCCGAACAGCCCCGCGAAGAACAGGTCCTCCTGGCGCCACATCACGCCCTTCGGCATGCCCGTCGTGCCGCCGGTGTAGATGATGAACAGGTCGTCCGCCGAGCGCGCCCCGAAGCCCCGCCCGACGGAGCCGGCCGCCTCCGCGTCCGTGAACGCGACCGCGTCGAGTGCCGGTGCGTCCGCGGGCGCCTCTCCCACCCGGACGAGATGGCGCAGCTTCTCCGTCTTCGGGAGCGCCGACGCCACCCGCTCGCTGAACTCCGCGTCGAAGACGAGGGCGGCGAGATCGGCGTCCTTGTACAGGTACACCAGCTCTTCTTCCACGTACCGGTAGTTGACGTTCACCGGGACGAGGCGCGCCTTGAGGCAGGCCAGCATGGTCTGCACGTACTCGATGCCGTTGTAGAGGTGCAGGCCCAGGTGCTCGCCGGGCTGCAGGCCCGCGGCGATCAGGTGGTGGGCGATGCGGTTGGCCGCTTCGTCGAGCTCCCGGTAGGTGAGCCGGCGCTCGGCCCCCGTTCCCGGGTGGTCGACGTAGACGAGCGCCTCGCGGTCGGGGACCACGTCGACGATCGACTCGAACAGGTCGGCAAGGTTGTACTCCACCGTTCCTCCTGACACCGGACGAACCCCGGCTGAACCCCGGACGGCTCTGCGACGGTCCCTGAAAATCCCCATGAATGTGCTCGCTCGGCGGTCATTAGATCGCCGCATCGGGCAACTGGGAAGAGGCACCGGCGAAGAAATCTGACTGGCTGTCAGAAAACTATTGAACTGGACCTCCGCCTACTGCAACCTGTTCCAGGTCTTGAGGTCAACAGTGCGGGAGGCAGCACATGGGCGGGACCGAACACCTCACCGTGGAGCGCAAGGGCGCGACACTGGTGCTCACGATGAACCGGCCCGAGGCCAAGAACGCGTTGTCGCTTCCCCTGCTCGTGGGCCTCTACGACGGCTGGCTCGAGGCCGACGCGGACGACTCGGTCCGCTCCATCGTGCTGACCGGCGCGGGCGGCGACTTCTGCGCGGGCATGGACCTCAAGGCGCTGGCAGGCAAGGGCATGGCGGGGCAGCAGTACCAGGCCCGGATGAAGGAAGTGCCCGATCTGCACTGGAAGGCGATGCTGCGCGAGCACCGCCCCAGGAAGCCCGTGATCGCCGCCGTCGAGGGCTACTGCGTGGCGGGCGGCACGGAGATCCTGCAGGGCACCGACATCCGCGTCGCCGGGGACAGCGCCACCTTCGGGCTCTCCGAGGTCAAGCGCGCCCTGTTCCCGATCGGCGGCTCCACGGTCCGCCTCCAGCGGCAGATCCCGCGCACCCACGCGCTGGAGATGCTGCTCACCGGCCGCCACTACAGCGCCCAGGAAGCCCTCTCCATCGGCCTGATCGGCAACGTCGTGCCCGCGGGAACGGCCCTCGACAAGGCACTGGAGATCGCCGAGATGGTCAACTCCTGCGGCCCGCTCGCCGTCGAGGCCGTCAAGGCCTCCGTGTACGAGACCGCGGAGATGACCGAGACCGAAGGGCTCAAGTCCGAGCTGGAGCGCGGCTGGCCGATCTTCGCGACCGAGGACGCCAAGGAGGGGCCGAAGGCCTTCGCCGAGAAGCGCCCGCCCGTCTACAAGCGCGCCTGACCGCGGCCGCCCACGCCCCGTCCCCCGTAGCCAAGGAGACACGCACGTGCCCGAACTCCTCAAAGCACCCCTCGTCGTCGAGTTCCCCTTCACCCGTTCCCTCAGCCCCGTGCAGAGCGCCTTCCTCACCGGGCTGCGCGAGCGCACCGTCCTCGGTGTGCGGACCGGCGGGGACAAGGTCCTCGTCCCGCCCGTCGAGTACGACCCCGAGACCGCCGAGGAGCTCCGCGAGCTCGTCGAGGTCGGCTCCACCGGCACCGTCACCACCTGGGCGTGGAACCCGGAGCCCCGCCGCGGCCAGCCCCTCGACCGGCCCTTCGCCTGGGTCCTGGTCAAGCTGGACGGCGCCGACACCGCCCTGCTGCACGCCCTCGACGCCGAGGGACCCCAAGCGGTGCACTCCGGTCTGCGGGTCAGGATCCGCTGGGCCGAGGAGCGGACCGGCGCCATCACGGACATCGCCTGCTTCGAACCGTACGACGGCACCGAGAGCGCCGAAGCCACCGGGCACGACGGGGAGTTCGAGGACAAAGTGAGCGGCATCGTCGCCCCGGCCCGCCTCGACTACAGCTACTCGCCGGGCCATGCGCAGACCGAGTACATCAACGCGCTGTCCGAACGCAAGACGATCGGCCACCGCTGCCCCAGCTGCTCCAAGGTGTACGTACCGCCACGCGGTGCGTGCCCGACCTGCGGTGTGGCCACCGGCGAGCAGGTGGAGGTCGGGCCCGGCGGCACCGTCACCACCTTCTGCATCGTCAACGTCAAGGCCAAGAACCTCGACATCGAACTGCCCTATGTCTACGCGCACATCGCCCTCGACGGCGCCGACCTCGCCTTCAGCGGCCGGATCGCCGGCATCCCGTACGACCAGGTGCGGATGGGCCTGCGGGTCGAACCGGTGTGGACCGAAGGCGGCCGCTACCCCGATCACTTCCGCCCGACCGGCGAACCGGACGCCGACTATGACACGTACAAGGAGCTGGTGTAGATGCGAGAGGTCGCGATCGTCGCCTTCGCACAGAGCGACCACGTGCGGCACTCGGACGAGCGGTCCGAGGTCGAGATCCTCATGCCCGTCCTGCACCAGGTCAAGGAGCAGACCGGCCTCGGTGCCAGTGACATCGGCTTCACCTGCTCCGGCTCCTCCGACTACCTCGCGGGCCGTGCCTTCTCCTTCACGATGACCCTCGACGGCGTCGGCGCCTGGCCGCCGATCTCCGAGTCCCACGTGGAGATGGACGGGGCCTGGGCGCTGTACGAGGCCTGGGTGAAGATCCTCACCGGCGAGGTCGACACGGCTCTGGTCTACGCGTACGGGAAGTCCTCACCCGGCTCCGTACGCGATGTCCTGACCCGGCAGCTCGACCCGTACTACGTGGCCCCGCTGTGGCCGGACTCGGTGGCGCTCGCCGCGCTGCAGGCGCAGGCCCTGATCGACTCCGGTGAGACCGACGAGCCCGCTCTCGCCTCGATCGCCGCCCGCAGCCGCGAGGCCGCGGCCGCGAACCCGCACGCGCAGGTGACAGGTGACGTCCCGCAAGGCGACTACGTCGTCCAGCCGTTGCGCAAGGGCGACTGCCCGCCGGTCAGCGACGGCGCCGTCGCCGTGATCCTCGCCGCCGGCGACAAGGCGCGCGAGCTGTGCGCGCGGCCCGCGTGGATCCGCGGCATGGACCACCGCATCGAGGCGCACAGCCTCGGGGTGCGCGACCTCACCGACTCCCCGTCGGCCCGGCTCGCCGCCGAACGCGCCGGGGCCTTCGACCGGCCGGTGGACACCGCCGAGCTGCACGCGCCGTTCACCTCGCAGGAGGTCGTCCTGCGCAAGGCGCTGAAACTCGGCGACGACGTGAAGATCAATCCGTCGGGCGGCCCGCTCGCCGCCAACACCGTGATGGCCGCGGGCCTGCTGCGCATCGGCGAGGCCGCGGCCCGCATCCACCGCGGCGAGTCAGACCGGGCGCTCGCCCACGCGACCTCGGGACCCTGTCTGCAGCAGAACCTCGTCGCCGTACTGGAAGGGGACGCCCAGTGAGTGCCGCGAAAGAACCGGTGGCCGTCGTCGGCATCGGACAGACCAAGCACGTCGCCGCCCGCAAGGACGTCTCCATCGCGGGCCTCGTCCGCGAGGCTGCGCAACGGGCGTTGGCGGACGCCCAGTTGACCTGGGCGGACATCGACGCCGTCGTCATAGGCAAGGCGCCCGACTTCTTCGAGGGCGTCATGATGCCGGAGCTCTATCTCGCCGACGCGCTCGGCGCGGTGGGCAAGCCGATGCTGCGGGTGCACACGGCGGGCTCCGTCGGGGGCTCGACCGCGCTCGTCGCCTCGAACCTCGTCGCGTCCCGTGTGCACAGGACGGTGCTGACGCTCGCCTTCGAGAAGCAGTCCGAGTCCAACGCGATGTGGGGCCTGTCCCTGCCCGTCCCGTTCCAGCAGCCGCTGCTCGCGGGCGCCGGCGGTTTCTTCGCCCCGCATGTGCGCGCCTACATGCGGCGCGCGGGCGCACCCGACCACATCGGCTCGCTCGTCGCGTACAAGGACCGGCGCAACGCGCTCAAGAACCCCTACGCGCATCTGCACGAGAAGGACATCACCCTGGAGAAGGTGCAGTCCTCGCCGATGCTGTGGGACCCGGTGCGCTACTCCGAGACCTGCCCGTCGTCCGACGGCGCCTGCGCGATGATCCTCACCGACCGTGCAGGGGCGGCCCGTTCACCGCAGCCGCCCGCCTGGATGCACGGCGGGGCGATGCGCTCGGAGCCGACGATGTTCGCCGGCAAGGACTTCGTCTCGCCGCAGGCCGGCAAGGACTGCGCGGCCGACGTCTACCGGCAGGCCGGCATCAAGGACCCGCGCCGGGAGATCGACGCGGTCGAGATGTACGTGCCGTTCTCCTGGTACGAGCCGATGTGGCTGGAGAACCTCGGCTTCGCCGACGAGGGTGAGGGCTGGAAGCTCACCGAGTCCGGTGTCACCGAACTCGACGGCGATCTGCCGGTCAACATGTCCGGCGGTGTGCTCTCCAGCAACCCCATCGGCGCCTCCGGGATGATCCGGTTCGCCGAGGCCGCGCTGCAGGTCCGCGGCCAGGCGGGCGAGCACCAGGTCGAGGGCGCGCGCAAGGCGCTCGGTCATGCGTACGGCGGCGGATCGCAGTTCTTCGCCATGTGGCTGGTCGGTGCGGAGCCGCCGCAGAACTGATGTCACCGGTGCCGGGCGGGCCTCCTCCTTCCGTGGCCTGTCCGGCGCCCGCGCCGCTCGCTAGTCTGGCGTGCGGACGACATACCGGGAGGAGCAGGGACGTGGCCGAGAGCACCACCACCACCCGACAGCACCCGTTCGAGGGCTGGGAGAAGCCCGACCTCGACTTGAGCCGTGCGGACTGGCAGTCGGGCACCCGCAATCAGGGAGATGTGCAGATCGCGTTCGTCGAGGGCTTCATCGCGATGCGCAACGGAGGCCGCCCCGAGAGCCCTTCCCTGATCTTCACGCCCGCCGAGTGGCGGGCGTTCGTACTGGGCGCGAGGGACGGCGAGTTCGACCTCACCTAGCACAACACGCCTGACGCTCCTGGCTCTTGTAGATCCCTACGAAGTCCGGGTCCCGGCAGGCTTGGCTCTTCATGGCTTCGCCTCCTGGCTGTGCGGCCCGCACGGGCGATGTACTCCTCGCATGACACGCGGCACACGCCGCGGCTTCGACGACGTGCGGGGGCACAACGCGATGAGCACACAGCTGTACGACGGGATCGGCGAGGCCTTCGAGGGCTTCAAGGCGCTGCCGCTGGCGCAGTACGGAGAGGTACCCAGCGTGCTGTCCCTGGTCGGGGACGTGACCGGTAAGTCCGTCCTCGACCTGGCGTCCGGGACCGGCTTCTACAGCCGGGAGTTCAAGCGGCGCGGCGCCACCGATGTGCTCGGCATCGACATCTCCGGCGAGATGATCGCGGTGTCGCAGCGCCTCGAGGACGCCGCCCCGCTCGGCGTGCGCTACGAGGTCGGTGACGCGGCCGGGCTGCGCGACCTCGGCGAGCGCTTCGACCTCGCCGTCGGTGTGCAGCTGCTGCACTACGCCGAGGACGAGGCCGCCATGGAGCGCATGTGCGCCGCGGTGCACCGCAGCCTCAAGCCGGGCGGCGAGTTCATCATCCTCAACCAGTCGCCGGACTTCCGCTTCGACGGACCCTCCATCGACAAGTACGGCTTCCGCAGCGAACTGACCGGCGAGGAGGCCGAGACCGGCCCGCTGGTCCGGCTCACCGCGCATCTGCCCGACCACCCGGTCAGCTTCGTGACCGCGCGCCCGCGCCGCGAGGTCTTCGAGCGCTCGCTCGCGGCCGCCGGCTTCCGCGACCTCACCTGGGTGCCGCTGCACATCTCGGACGAGGGTATCGAGGAGTACGGCGAGGAGTTCTGGGCCGACCTCTTCGTCAACCCGCCGCTGGAACTGGCGCGCTGCCGCGCCTGAACCACCGGGGTGCCACGCACGTCCGCCCCGGCTCCGGAGCGCGTCCGGAGCCGGGGCGGGCCTGTGCGGTCAGTGCCATGGACTGTGCGGGTCACTGCCTCAGCGGCGGGCCTTCTCGAAGCGGTCCGCCCAGTACGCGGTCCGGTCCAGATAGGCCGTCTCGGCCGCCTCGCCCTCCTTCCCGTACGCGCCGTCGAAGGTCAGATACCCGTGGCCGTCCGGCGGCGAGCTGTCCGCGGGCTCGATGGAACTGCCCTCGTGCCACTCGTTGAACGAGGTCACGGAGACCCAGGTCGGTGACCCGCCGATCGCCGGGTCCAGGGCGTTGTTCCACTGCCGGTCGTACGCCGCGCCGTCCGCGCGCTCCACCGTGGGCGTCGTGTTCCCGGGCACCGCACGGTCGTCGAGATAGCCGGGGGCCACGGATGGCGCCCAGACCAGACCGTTCGCGCGGGCGTACTCCCCGGCCTGCTTCCAGCCGGGAGCCGTGGCGCCCGCGATCCCGTCGTAGGTGTAGAGCCCCGAGAAGTGCGCGATCTTCGTGGTGTCGGTGGTCTGCGCGAGGACGATGCTGGTGTCGTCGACCGCGTCGAGCGCCGACCAGTCGGAGATCCTGAGACTCTCGAAGACATAGAACGCGGACTTCCCGCCGTGTGCCGCCGAGCGGTAGAACGCCGGATGAGATCCGTATGTGGCGTTGAGGTACTCGATGTCCTCGACCGTGGAGGCCGCCGTGCGGTCCGCGTACGGCTCAAGGTGCCAGGCGACCTTGATGTCCTCCTTCGCCGCGGCGTCGAGCACGCCCTTGGCGAGCCTGTCCTCGTAGCCGCCGCGGCCCCACCAGCTGTAGACGATCACGCCGGCGCCGGACTGCTTCACCCAGCGCATGTGCTGAGCGACCGCGTCCGCCATGTCACCCGAGTCGTACGGACCGAGCGCCGGATAGAAATCTGCGCCGATGTCCTCGGGCGGGGTGCGCCCGCCCTGCTGCCAGTGCCGCCACGTCCCGTGCACCTGCGGACTGCCGTACCAGGGGTAGTAGAAGAGGTGCACGTCGGACGAGCCCGCCTCGGCGGCCGGTTCGGTGCTCAGCGCGAACGTGTCGACGTCGAACAGTGCGCCCGAGCCGCCGGTGAAGCGCAGCACGAGCGGCCCGGAAGCCGTACCGCCGAGCTCGGCGGTGACCGTCGTGAACGTCTCCCAGCCGCCGGTCACCGGCACGTCGACCGTGCCGAGCAGCGTGCCGTCCGCGGACCCGGAGCGGATCTCGATCGTGCCGCCCGTACCGGCCGAGGACACCTGCGCGGTGAAGCGCCGAGCGCCGTCCGTGGGGACGGTGGAATACGCGGCCCAGTCGCCGTGGTCGATGTGCCCGAGCGTCGCGCCGCCGCTCGCGGGGGCGTGCGGGGCGCGCTGCACCCCGGAGCCCGACGTGAACGACTCGGCCTCGACGGTCGCCGCTCCGGTGCGCGGTGAGCAGTCGGCAGGGGCCTGCCCGGCCGCGTACCGCACCGCGCCGAGGAGCAGAGTCCGGAAGGCCGGATCGGCGTACGACTCGGCGGTGTGCCCGAGCCCGGTGTAGAACGAGCGGCCCTGGCCCTGGGCGTGGCACCAGGTGATGGGGTGGTCGCCCGCCATCTCGCCGCCGCTGTACGTCGATTCGTCGAGCGACTGCAGCACCCGTACCCCGGAGCGCGGGTTGGCGCGGTAGTTGTACCACTCGTCGGTCCGTGACCAGGTGGCGCCGAGGTGCGCGGTCGCCGGGTGCTCGCGGTCCTCGGTGACGACGGTGGCCTGCTGGATCGAGGGGTGGCTCTTGAACCAGGCGCCGACCAGCTGCCCGTAGTACGGCCAGTCGTACTCGGTGTCGGCGGCCGCGTGCACCCCGACGTAGCCGCCGCCGGAGTCCACGTACGACTCCAGGGCGCTCTGCCGGCTGCTGTCGAGCACGTCACCCGTCGTGTTGAGGAAGACCACCGCCTCGTATCCGGCGAGGTTCTCCTCCGTGAAGACCGCGGAGTCCTCGGTGGCCGTCACGGTGAAGTCGTTCGCCTGGCCGAGCGCCCGCAGGGCGTCGATGCCCGCCGGGATGGAGTCGTGCCGGAACCCGGCCGTCTTGGAGAAGACGAGCACGTCGAAGGGCGCGGCCGCCGCCGCGGGGACGGGGGCGAGCAGGGTCGCGGCGAGTGCGAGGACCATGGCGGCGGGGCCGCGGCGCAGAAGCTTTCTCATCGTCAACGCCCCTTCTTCGCTGCCGAGTCGGTGCCGAGCGTGAAGGCGTCCATGTCGAAGAGGTTGCCCTGGCCCGTCGGGCCCTTGAAGAGCAGCACCAGGTCGGTCGAACCGGACGGTCCGGCGGACAGGTTCGTCGTGACGTCCTGGAAGTTCTCCCAGCCGCCCGTCACCGGCACGTTCACCGAGCCGAGGAGCGCTCCTGCGGGTGAGCCGGCGCGGATCTCGATGGTGCCGCCCGCGCCGCCGGAGGAGATCCGGGCGGTGAAGGTGGTGGCGCCCGCGAGGGCGTACGGCGTGAAGGAGATCCAGTCGCCGTTGTCGGTGAACCCGACGGTGTTGCCGCCCTCCGCGGGGCCGTGGCCGGCGATCTGGATGCCGGACTGGTCCGAGAAGTGCTCGGCCTGCCGGTGCCGCGGCTGCAGGATCCGCTTGGAGTGCGAGGTCAGACCGTCGTTGTCGGTGTACTCGGCGTCGAAGACCCCGTACAGATTCGCCGCGCTGTCGTGCTCGCCGTCGGCCGGCACGGTGAGGGTGCCGCTGCAGCCGTTCTTCGAAGTGATGGCGTGCTCGTGGCTGTCATGGCCGAGGAGATAGGTGACCTTGACCTTGGCGCAGTCGACCGCACCGTCCTCCGGGTCGGTGACCGTCACCTCGAAGGGCACGGTGTCGCCGAAGGAGAACGGCTGCCCGTTCAGCGGCTTGGCGAGTGTCACCGTCGGCGCCGTGTTCCCGGCCGTCACCACCAGGCTCGACGACCCGGTCAGACCTTCGGGGTCCTTCACGGTGAGGGTCGGGCGGTACGTGCCCTCGGTGGTGTACGTGTGCGACGGGTTCGCCTCTGTGGACGTGGATCCGTCCCCGAAGTCCCAGTGGTGCGTGAGGGGTTGGCCCTCGGGGTCGGAGCTGCCCGCGGAGGAGAACTTGACGGTGAGCGGCAACGCCCCTGAGGTGCGGTCCGCGGCCGCCTTCGCGACAGGGCTGCGGTTGCTGCCCGCGAGGTACTCGATGCGGTACAGGGCCTGGTTGCCGGAGCCCGTCCCGTAGTCGAGGACGTACAGCGCGCCGTCCGGACCGAAGTCGCTGTCGATGATCTGCGTGCCGGTCCACGGGAAGTCCTCGATCACCCCGGGCGAGCCGTCGGCCTTCACCTCGATCGACTTGATCCACTTGCGGCCGTACTCGGTGGCGAGGAAGCGCCCGTCGAGCGATTCGGGGAACTTCACGTCCGAGTCGAGCTGCGGGTCGTAGCGGTAGACCTCGCCGCCCATCGGCGACTCCGAGCCGCTGCCGAACTCGGGCGGCGAACCTTCCCAGCCGTACTTGATCCAACTGGCCTTCGCGGGCGGCAGCTTCGCCTGCCCGGTGTTGCGGAAGGAGTTGTTGGACGGGCCGCCCGCACAGTCGTACTTGGCGCCGGACGGGCCGCTGGGGAACGTGAACTCGTTGTACGTCTCGGCGGTCGTGTTGGTGCCGGTGCAGTACGGCCAGCCGTAGTTGCCGGGCGCGGCCACGCGGTCGAACTCGACCTGGCCGCCCGGACCGCGGTTCGCGTCGCCGCCGCCCGCGTCCGGACCGTAGTCGCCGAGGTAGACGACACCGGTCTCCTTGTCGACGCTCATACGGAACGGGTTGCGGAAGCCCATCGCGTAGATCTCGGGCCGGGTGTCCGCGGTGCCGGGAGCGAAGAGGTTGCCGGACGGGATCGTGTAGCCGCCGTCGGCGGTCGGCTTGATCCGCAGCAGCTTGCCGCGCAGGTCGTCGGTGTTGCCGGAGGAGCGCTGGGCGTCGAACTGCGGGTTGCGGTCGGTGCGTTCGTCGATCGGCGCGTAGCCGGCCGAGTCGAACGGGTTGGTGTCGTCGCCGGTGGTGAGATACAGGTTCCCGGCGCCGTCGAAGTCGATGTCACCACCCACGTGGCAGCACTGGCCGCGGTCGTTGGCGACTTCGAGCACGACCTTCTCGCTCGCCATGTCGAGCGTGTGATCCGCCTTGAGCGTGAAGCGGGAGAGGTTGAGATGCCCCTTCCACGGTTCGAAGTCGGCGGCGCTGCCGGTCGTCGGTGCGTCACCGCCGGGGGTGCTGAGCTTGGGGGAGTAGTACACGTACACATGGCGGCTCGTGGTGAAGTCGGGGGCCGCCGCGATGCCCTGCAGCCCCTCCTCGTCATGCGTGTAGACGTCCAGCTTCCCGGCTGCCGTGGTGTTGCCCGCGGGATCGGTGAAGCGGATCGTGCCGTCGCGTGCCGTGTGCAGGACCGAACGGTCCGGCAGCACGGTGAGCGACATCGGCTCGCCCAACTCCGCGCCACCGGTGGCGAGTTGAACCTGCTGGTAGTCCTCGGGCGGAATGTCCCGCGCGGCTGATGAGGCCGGGACCGACGCGACGGTGACGCCGGTCAGGACGAGGGCGAGTGCGCTGAGCAGTCTCAGCCCTGTACGAGGGCGTGAGGGCATGGGGCATCCTCCTGACGCTTGGGGGTGTGTCAGGCAGGGCGCGCGCCGGCCGCGCTTGCTGCGGGGGGTGTGCCGGATCGGTCGCTGCGTGAATTGCGCGTTCAGTGCAGCTGATTACGTATAACTGTGAACGTCTTGCATGCTCGCGATCCCCTGCCGCAATTGTCAAGGGCCTGTCAAAATTGCCCCGTACACGGGTCTGGGCGTCATGGCGTACGGGGGGCGGGCCGCCCGTCGCGTCACCGGAGGACGACGCACCCCCGCCGCTCCAGCTCCTCGGCGGCACCGCAGTCCTGGTCCAGCGGGTTCCAGCGCAGATCCAGCTTCTCCAGGGCGGGGAGTTCCGTGATCCAGTGGGGCACGGTGCGGATACGGTTCGCGCGCAGGTCGATCCGGCGCAGCCGCGGGAGGGGGTGGAGGGCGGGTGGGACCTCGGTGAAGCGGTTCTCGCGCAGTTCGATCTCGCGCAGTTCCGTCAACCGGCCCGCGCTGTCGGGGAGGACAGTGAGCTGGTTGCCGCGGAGCCACAGTTCACGCAGCGCGCCGAGCGCGCCCATCGCGTCCGGAAGCGTGGCCAACCGGTTGTTCTGGGCGCGCAGTTCCACGAGCGCGGCCAGTCCGCCCAGTGTCTCCGGGAGCCGGGTGAGGCGGTTGTCGCCGACGTTCAGATAGCGCAGCCGGGTGAGACGGCCCAGGGTGTCGGGCAAGGTGGTCAGCCGGTTGTCGTGCAGATAGAGGAAGCGGGAGAGCCCGGTGAGCTCGCCCAGTTCGTCCGGCACCTCGGTGAGGTGGTTGTGCCCGAGGTCCAGGGTGTGCAGACGGCTCAGCGTCCCGATGCGCGCGGGCAGCCGCGTCAGCGCGTTGTCCGCGAGCAGCAGCACCTCCGCCTCCGGCTGCCAGACGTCCGCCGGTACCTCCGTCAGCCCGGCCCGCCAGTGGTCGATCCGTGTCACGGCCACAGCAACTGCCGCTCCCAGCCGCCGTTCCCGTTCGCGCGATACGTCAGACGGGTGTGGCTGCGGGCCTTGTCGCCCTGCCAGAACTCCACCGACTCCGCGCGTACCGTGAGCAACTGCCAGCCCTCGGGTACGAGTCCGGGCTCCCGCCCGACTCGCGCGAGCGACGCGGCGACCGCGGCCGTGCGCTCCGCCGGATCGGTGAGCGGCTGCGACTGCCGCCCGAGCAGCGACTCGGCGCGTGCGCCGGGGCCGCGGGCCAGGAAGTCGGCGCGCGAGGCCTCGGGGCTCGCCGGGGTCACCGGGCCGCGGACCCGTACCTGGCGGGCGAGCGCCGGCCAGTAGAAGGTGAGCGCGGCGAACGGCCGCTCACGCAGCTCACGGCCCTTGGCACCGCCGCGGTCCGAGGCGAACTGCCAGCCCTGCGCGTCCACGTTCTTGAGGATCAGGACCCGGGCCGACGGATTGCCGTCCGCACCCGCCGTCGACAGTGTCATCGCGTGTGGCTCGCGCACCCCCGCGTCGATGGCGTGCAGCAGCCACTGCGTGAACAGTTCCTCGGGTGTCGCCGGTGCGGCCGAGGCGTCGAAGACGGGCAGTTCGCCCGCGAACACCTCGATGCCGCGCAGTACCGTGCGCAGGTCCTCGGCCACGTACCCTCCCCGTGCGTTGATCCCCATGCGCGGACCACATGGACTGATGCGCTGACCCCATGCGCTGATCCCATGTACCGATCCGTGCGTTAATGGTTGCTGGCGAAGCTATCATTAGCGGCATGCCGGAATCCATGGGCGTCCCGCAGGGCGCAGTGCGGGGTGCGACGGACGCGCAGCTGGTCCTCGACCTGGCCCTCACCATTCGCCACGACGGACACGGCGGCGTCGCCGACGACCTCGCCGAGCCCGCCGGGCTCACGGTCTGGGTGCGCGAACGGATCGCGACGCTCGACCTGTTCGCGGCGGACGCCGACGCGCTCGCCGCCGTGCGCGAACTGAGAGCGGCGGTGCGCGCGCTGTTCGCCAAAGCCGTACGGCCGGGGGAGCCCAGCCCGGCCGACGCGCGGAGCCTGATGCCCGAGTCCGAGGCGGTCGCGCGGCTGAACGGGGCCGCCGCCCTGGTCCCGGTCGTGCCCGTACTCGACTGGTCCGGAGCGGAACCCGTCACCGCACTCCGCCCCGCGGCGCCCGCCGACCCGCTCGACGTCCTCCTCGCGGAACTGGCCAGGGCGGCCGTCGCCTTCCTCGCGGGACCGGACCGCGCGAAGCTCCGCGCATGCCACGCACCGCGCTGCGTGCGCTACTTCCTCAAGGGGCACCCCCGTCAGGAGTGGTGCAAACCCTCCTGCGGCAACCGCGCCCGCGTCGCCCGCCACCACGAACGCCACCGAGAGGACTCCCTGTGATCCGCGACCTCTACAACGTCCGCCCGGTCGGCGCCCAGGGGGACCCCGTGCCGGTCACCCCGCTCACGCCGGAGGAGGAGCTCCGCGTACGACGCGTCCTGTTCACCGAGCTCGGCAACGACCTCGCGGACCACGGCGAGGTCACCTTCCCCGCCCACACGCCCGCCGAGCGCCGGCGCCTGATCGACATCGGCCGCGCACTCGGCGAGCACTGGGGGATCCCGGTCGCGGTCGAGGCGGTGGACGAGCTGCGGATGCGGCTGTATCTGCCGACGGCGGAGATTCGTCCGTAGCGGGCCGCGGATCAAGGGTGCCGCCCGGCCGGCGGCGAGAGATATTCCTTGACGGGGATATTCGTATTGAGGAATACTTCTCGTCATGGAGGAGCAGACCGCATCCGCACTCGGCGACGCCGCCCGCTGGCGCATCGTCGAGCTGCTGGCCGGACGCCCCCGGTCCGTCGGTGAACTGGCCGAGCTGACCGGGCTGAGGCAGCCGCAGACCACGAAACACCTGCAGACGCTCGTACGGGCCGGGCTCGCCACGGTCCATCCGCTGGGGCAGCGGCGTGTGTACGCGCTGGAGGCCGCGCCCCTGGAAGCCCTCGGGCAACAGCTGCGCTCGCTGATCGAGACGGCGGGCGCGCACCAGGGCGATCTCGATGTGATCGCCCGCTATCAGGCCGCCATCGAGGCGGAGACGGCCGCCGCGCACGCGGGCGGCGACCGCTGGGCCGACGGCCGGACCTTCGTGTTCGAGCGCGGGTTCGCCGCGGACCGTTCGACGGTCTGGCGGCACTGGACCGACCCCGGCCTGCTCGCCACGTGGTGGGCCCCGCCGTCGATGACCGTCACCGCCTGCGCCCTCGACCCCGTGCCGGGCGGCCGCGCGGTCCTCGACTACCGCGACGCGGAGGGCACCTACCGGTCCTCCGGGAACGTGCACGCTGCGCGGGAAGGCGAGCGGCTCGTCTTCGACCTGTCCGTGCGCGACGCCGAGGGTGCTGCCACCTTCACCGGCCACTACGACCTGACCCTCACGGACGCCGACGGCGGCGGTACGCGACTGCGGTTGCAGCTGGGCCTGTCGGCCACCGCCGTCGAGGCCGCCCATCAGATCGCCGGGATCGAGACCGGCTGGGGTCAAGTCCTCGACCAGCTGACCGACGCAGTCGACGCAACTCGCCCTGCTCACCCTGACAACTAGGAGCTTCGTCATGACCAGCCGGACCACGCGCAAGGTGACCGCCAACATCAGCCTCACCCTCGACGGGCGCTACCACGGTGCCTCGGGCCCCGGCGACATGGGAGCGATCGTCCCGTACGCCGTCACCGACGTGGCACGCGACCACCTCGCGCGCATCCACGAGGGCAAGACCACCGCCGTCCTCGGCCGGGGCAACGCCCTGGGATTCGTGGGCTATTGGTCGGCCGTCGCCGAGGACGAGAACGCCGACCCCCGGGACCGCGCGTACGCGAAGTGGCTCGTAGGGGCGGAGAAGGTGGTGTTCTCCACGACCCTCACCGAGGGGCCCTGGGAGCGCACCCGCGTGGTCAACGGCCCGGTGGCCGACATCGTGCGCGAACTCAAGGCCTCGGGTGAGGGCGACATCCTCGTCAACACCGCGCCCAGCATTCTCAAGCCCCTCCTCGCCGCCGACCTCGTCGACCGCCTCCACCTCATGATCTGCCCCGAGATCACCGGCGGTGGCGAGCGCCTCTTCGAGGACGGCCTTCCCGCGACCCGGTGGACCCTGGCCCACCAGGACGCCGGCAAGCAGGGCGAACTCGCCCTGGTCTACGACAGGGTGCGCTGACACACCGGAGTGCGCCCCCGCCCGCCCCCTCACACCGGCCCCACACACCTCCGTCACATTCCCCACCCCAACTCCCCGAACATCAGGGTCCCGCAACCCTGTACGGGCGTACCCTGATGTGCCTGTAAGCCGCCACGGCGCGCACCGGCTCCCCGCGCCCGCGCACCACCGCGGCAGGGGGTGCGTGATGAGGCAGGACATACCGTCGGAGCGGTCCGGTCCGAGGGCCGGTGTGCCGCGGGCGCGGCGCACGCTCTTCGAGCGGGAGAGCGAACTCGCCGCTGTCGACGAGGCGTTGAGCGATCTTGCCGGGCTCGCTCCGGACGGCGTCGATCCGCTCGACCGGCCGCGTGGCGCACTCCTCGCGTTCTCCGGGCGGGCCGGACTCGGCAAGACGAGCCTCGTGACCGAAGTGCGCCGGCGTGCGCTGGCCAAAGGCTGCACCGTGCTCGCCGCCCGAGGCGGCGACCAGGAGCAGCACGTCGCCTTCCATGTCGCGCGGCAGCTCGTCCAGCCGCTGCTCGCCGGTGCCTCGCAGGAGGAGATCCGTTCCGCGCTCGGCAGTTGGTACGACATCGTGGGCCCCGCGCTCGGGCTGTGCGCCCCCGCCGAGGGCGCACCGCCCGACCCGCAGGGTCTGCGCGACGGCCTCGACTGGGTGCTCACCCACCTCGCCGTGCAGCGCGCGCCCATGGTGCTCGTCCTCGACGACGCCCACTGGGCCGACCGTGAGTCCCTGAGCTGGCTCGCCTCCTTCGCGCCCCGCGCCGAACAGCTTCCGCTGCTCCTCGTCGTCGCCTACCGGCCCGAGGAACTCCCGGACTACGCCGATGAGTTCAGGGGTCTGCCGGGCCGGGCGGGCCAGCGGCCCGTCGACCTGCAACCGCTCAGCGCACCCGCCATCGCCCGCCTCGTCCGCGAATCCGTGGGCGCGCACGCGGACGACGCGTTCTGCCGTGAGACCTGGGCCGTCACCGCCGGGAACCCCTTCGAGGCCGTCGAGGTCACCGCGAAGGTCCGCGACCGCGGCCTCGACCCCACCGAGGCGGGCGCCCATCTGCTCCGCGACATGGCCGCCGCCGTCAAGGGCAGCGGGCTCGTGGCCCGGCTCGAACGGCTCGGCACCTCCACCGTGCGCTTCGCGTGGGCGTGCGCCGTCCTCGGCACCGAGATCTCCCCGCACCTCGCCGCCTCCGTCGCCGGACTCGGCGGCGAGGAGGCCGGGGACTGCGCGGACCGGCTGCGCGGCGCCCGTATCATCACCGGCGCCGACACCCTGGAGTTCGTCCACCCGCTGATCGCCACCGCCGTCTACCGCGCCATCCCCGGCGCCGTCCGCGTCGCCCTGCACGGGCAGGCCGCCTGGGCCGTCACCGACGAGGGCCTCGGCGCCTCGGCCGCCGCGCGCCACCTCATGGAGACCCACCCCGAGGGCGACCCGTGGGTCGTCTCGCAACTGCGCGCCGCCGCCCAGGAAGTCCAGCGCGCCGGGGCGCCCGACGCGGCCCGCCGCTACCTGGCGCGGGCGCTGCGCGAGCCGCCCGAGTTCGACGAACGGGCCAGCGTGCTCTACGAGTTGGGCTGCGCCTCGCTGCTCACCGAACCCGCCACCACCGTCAACCACCTGCGCGCCGCACTCGCCGAACCCATCAGTGACCCGTGTCTGCGGCACAACATCGTTTATCGGCTCTCCCAGGTCCTCGCCCACTCCGACCGTCTCGCCGAGGCCTCCGCCACCTTGGAGCACGAGACACGGCTCACCCAGGACCCGCGGGTGCGGCTGCGGATGCAGAGCGAGCAGTTCATGTGGGACGCGTTCCGCTCCGACGAACCCGACTCGCCCGCCCGCTCCCGCCGGCTGGCGCGCCTCGCCGACAGGCTCACCGGCCGCGATCTCACCGAGCGCTACATCATCGGACTGCGCGCCTGGGACGCCACCCTGCGCGCCGAACCGGCCGAGGTCGCCGTCCACCACGCCGAACGGGCCCTCGTCGGCGGGCTCGCCTGGGCCGAGGAGGACCGTGGCTTCGAGGTGCCCGTCCTCACCGCGCTCGCCTTCCTCTACGCCGACCGGCCCGGCCGCGCCGAGGAGTTGTTCGCCGCGGGCATCGCCGACTTCGAGGGGCACGGCTGGCGCGGCGCCCACCTCTCCTTCGGCTACACGCTGCTCGGCTACGTACGGCTGCGGCGCGGCAGGCTCGCCGAGGCCGAGGACTTCGCGCGCGCCGGACTGCGCCTGGCCGAGCGCGTCGGCCGCAGACTGCCCGCGCACTGGTACGCGGTCAGCGTCCTCGTCGAGGTGCTGCTCGCGCGTGGCCGGGTCACCGAGGCGGCGGCGATCGGCGAGGAGTACGGCTTCGGACCGCCGTTCCCCGCCGCCGTCACCTTCCCCGACTCGCAGACCGTCTACGGCGAACTCCTGCTGGCCCGCGGCGAGTTGCGGGCCGCCGCCGCCGAGCTCTCCGCGGCCGGGCGCCGGCTCGACCCGCGCGGCATGCGCAACCCCGCCTGGTGCCCCTGGATGCTGCACCTGGCCCGCGCCGAGTTCCCCGACGCGCCCACGCGGGCCGCGGCCCTCGCGCACGAAGGGGTGCAGCGGGCCCGTCAGTACGGCACGCCGTCCGCGATCGGGTACGCCCTGCGCATCGAGGCCGAGGTCGGACCGGCCGCAGACCGGGTCAAGCTCCTCGAGGAGTCCGTGGCCCATCTGGAGCGCTCCCCGGCCGCGTACGAGCTCACCTGTTCGCTGGTTGCCCTGGGCGCCGAGCTGCGGCGTACGGGACGGCCCAAGGAGGCCGCCGACGTGCTGTACCGCGGCCTCGATGCCGCCGTGCAGTGCGGGGCCGACGGTCTGGTCGAGCAGTCCCGCGACGAGCTCGCCGCCATGGGCCAGCGCCCGCGCCGTCTGCACAGCACCGAGACGGACACCCTCACGGCCCGCGAACGCGCGGCGGCCGCACTGGCCGCCCGGGGCCGCACCCCGCAGGAGATCGCCGTCGAGCTGACATCAGACGAGCCCACGGTCGTCCGGCTGCTCTCCGCCGTCTACCGCAAGGTCGGCACCGACCAGGGCGGCCTGGCGGCGGCACTGGGGGAACCGGGCGGAGGGAACTGACGGGGCAGGGGCCCCTTTGCCCCGAGGGCCGCGTCGGAAACCCCGCGCGGCCCCGTACCATGGGCGCATGTCCTTCCTCCGCCGCCGCAGCGCCCCCACTCCCGCCGGGCCGGACTTCGACGTCCTCGCCATGGACCCGGGAGACTGGCCGGGCAATCTCGGCGCGGGTCTGCTGCCCGCCCCCGACGGCAGCTGCCAGGGCGTCTTCCTACGGTACGACCTGTTCGGCGGCCGCGGCCCCGCGATGGTCATCGGCAATCTGCCCGAGGGCTCGCCCGCCCGTGAGCTGGGCGACAAGCAGGTGCCCTTCGAGGTCGCGCAGCTGCTTCTCGCGCTGGAGAACGACGAGGAGGTCGAGGTGCTCGACACCGAGGACGTCCCCGTGATGCAGGGCGACAACCTCCTGATCGTGCGCCGCCTCAAGCTCTCCGAGAGCCGCGTCTCCTGCGTCCAGTTCGACCGCAGTGACAACGTCCTCGTGACGATCGCCGCCTGGGACCGTCCGATCACCGACGATCTGTACGCGCTCCTGAAGCCGCTGCCCGCGGAGCTGTTCCAGCAGGGCTGAAGCACCCCACGACACCGAAGGGGCCGCGGCACACGCCGCGGCCCCTTCGTCTGTCCGTACCCCCCCGGGTGACGTCAGCCGCGGGACGACCGCACGTCGACATCCGCGGCGCGCACGTACGCGATGCGGTGCCCGAACTGGATCTCGTAGTACTGGTCCTTGCCGCGCACGACCTTGTGGCCCGTGACGTCGAAGGTCGGCGAGAAGTAGTACTCACCGGGCATCTTGTCCCCGGTCGCGTACTTCTGGCCCGCGAGGAGCTTGTACGGCAGCGGCGAGACCGGCTGCGGTGCGATGCCCGTGCCCTCGTACGCGGCTTCCTCCGGGTAGGCCCGCCCGTACACCGGGACCTCCGTCTTCCCGGCCTTCGGCGTGATCACGGAGCCCGCCGCGTCCACGGCGGTCGGCTGCTTCTTCGGATTCTTGAACCAGGCCTTCTGCCCGAGGTACCAGATCGCCGTCCAGTCACCCTTGCGCTCCGCGACCGCGTACCGCTGCCCGGTCGAGACCCGCGACCCGAGGTCGTTGACCCCGATCGTCGACGGGCCGCCGCCCGGCCGCAGACCGATGTCCTTGATCAGCGGCGCGTCCTCACGCGGCGCCGTGTACACGCGCACCGCACTCGAACCGTGCGCCGGGCACTTCTCGCCGGCCTTGGTGCAGCCGGTGAACTCCGGGGTGTGCTCGTCGTACTCGGGCAGGATCGTGACAAGACCGCCCGACGGCGAGGCACTGCGGTGGAACGGCTTGCCCATCAGCGTGAAGTAGTGCTGCCAGTCCCAGTACGGACCCGGGTCCGTGTGCATCAGCGGGATGTTGGCCGAGGTCGGGCCCGGCACCGTGTCGTGGCCGAGGATGTGCTGACGGTCCAGCGGGATGTCGTACCGCTTGGACAGGTACTTCACCAGGCGCGCCGAGGACCGGTACATCGCCTCCGTGTACCAGGTGTCCGGTGCGGTGAGGAAGCCCTCGTGCTCCAGGCCGACGGACTTGCTGTTGACCGCCCAGTTGCCCGCGTGCCAGGCCACGTCCTTGAGCTTCACATGCTGGGCGATGTGCCCGTCCGTGGCGCGCAGCGTGTACTGCCAGGACACGTACGTGGGGTCCTGGACCAGCTTCAGCGTCGTGTCCCAGCTGCCCTCGGTGTCATGCACGACGATGTAGTCGATCGACTGGTCGCTCGGCCGGTCGGCCTTGTCGTGGTTGCCGTAGTCGCCCTCGCCGAACTCCTCGTACGGCGCCGGGATCCACTCGCAGGACACGGTCTTCGGACACTCCGTCGCGCCCGCAGCGGCCCGGCGCAGGCCGAGCCCTTCGAGCTGGGCTGCGTCCGGTGACGCGGCGTCGGTGGGCGTGAGTGCGACTCGCTGGCCCGCGTCCGTGGTGCGCGCGGCGCCGTCCCGGATCACGGCGAAGACCTCGTTGGCGTACGAGGCCGCGGAGGCCTCGTCGTCGGCGCCCGAGTAGGCGGCGACCGCCGCGTACCAGTCGGACGGGTCGTCGCTCAGCGGCTTGCCTGCCTTGCGCTGCGCTTCGGCGAGCAGGGCCGCGCCGCCGCGCAGGTTGGCCGCCGAATCGCTGCGCAGCGACTCGGCGGAGAGGCCGGTCAGCTCGGCCGCACGGGGCAACGTCCGCAGCCGTGCGGGCAGTTCGCCCGTCTCCGGCAGCTTCGCCTCGGGGACCCGTGCCGGGCGCGAGGTGTCGCCGCGGGCGTCCTCGGCGCCCTCGCTGTGGTGCGGTGCCTCGCGCTTCAGCGCGGTCGCGGCGTCGGTGAGGTGCATCGGGCCGTAGCCGCCCGCGACGCTCGGCGCCCCGGCGTGCGCGTCCCAGCGGGACTGCAGATAGGAGACGGCGAGGAGCACGCTCTGCGGCACCTGGTACTCGGCGGCCGCGGCACCGAACGCACGCTGCAGCCGGCTGTCGGCCGCCTGCGCTTCGGTGGAACCGGAGGGCGCCGCGGCGATCAGCGGCAGCAGAAGCGCCGCCGTGGCGATGGCGCCGGTCGTGCGGGGCAGCCGTCTGCGGACGGCAGCGGCCTGGGCAGGATCGGGTCGTCGTCGCAAAGCAGCCTCCGGGACGGTGGGGCGCCAAGGGCGCGCATGGGGCGTACGGGGCCGGGCGTCGTCAGTGGTACCGGTTGCCCGACGATCCGTCAATCATGCGTCAGCAAACGGGATTTCCCATGTCAGGACGGGGTTCGGGCGGTTTCCCTCGCGGTGGCCGGACGGCCTGCGGTGCGTCAGTGGTGTGGACCAATGCACCGTGATGAGCAGGCGAAATGACGATCCCTCAGCTGGGAACGCCGTCTCGGTATGTGGTCAGGCGGACGTCGCGGAGAGCGCCCGGTCCACCTGATCGGGGGACAGGGCGTGTTCGATCGCAAGGATGCCCGCGCCGACCGCCGCCGCGTTCTCGCCGGTGCGGCTGGGCTCGATCCGCAGCACGTGCGTGGCCAGCGGATGCGACCGTCGGTACACCGCCTCGCGGACCCCGGCGAGCAGCTGGTCGTGCACGGCCGCGAGCGCGCCGCCCACCACGACCGTGTCCGGGTTGAAGAAGTTCACCAGGCCGGCCAGGACCTCGCCGACCGCGCGCCCGGCCTCGCGCACCATCCGGACCGCGTCGCGGTTGCCGGACTTCACCAGCCGTACGACATCGCTGCCGTTCGCCGCGTCGAGACCGAGGTCGGTCAGCCGCCGCGCGAGGGCAGCGCCACCCGCGACGGCCTCCAGGCAGCCGGAGTTGCCGCAGCGGCAGGGCTCGGTGTCGTCGGCCACACGGATATGGCCGATGTCGCCGGCGCTGCCCTGCGCGCCGCGGTGCAGCCGCCCGTCGGCGATGATGCCGCAGCCGATGCCGGTGCCGACCTTGATGTAGAGGAGATAGCGCGTCCCGGGGAAGGCGACGCGCTGTTCGGCGAGCGCCATCACGTTCACGTCGTTGTCGACGAGCGCGCGCACCCCGAAGCGGTCCGCGAAGAACTCCGGGATCGGGTACTGGTGCCAGCCCGGCATGATCGGCGGATCGACCGGACGGCCCGTGGTGAACTCGACCGGGCCGGGCACCCCGACCCCGATCGCCTGCAGGGACCGCGGGGCGTGCCCCGCCTCCTTGAGCAGCGCGTGCAGCGTCTTGTCGACATGGCCGAGGACGGCCTGCGGACCGTCGGCGATGGAGAGCGGATCCTCGCGCTGCGCAAGCGTCGCGCCGGTGAGGTCGAGCAAGGCGACCCGGCAGTGCGAGGCACCCAAGTCGACGCCCGCGACGGCGTGTTCCCCGGTGCGCAGCTGGAGCCTGCGCGGGGGCCGGCCGCCGGTGGAGCCGCCGTCCGCGTTGTCCTCGTCGACGAAGCCGGCGGCGATCAGCGCATCCACGCGCTGCGACACCGTGGAGCGGGCCAGACCCGTCAGACGGGCGATGTCGGCCCGTGTCTCGACGGAGCCCGAACGGATCAGCGCGAGCACATCGCCCGCGGAGGCGGAGGAGACATCGGGAGCCGTCGGCATGCGGCCACCATAGGGCTCCGCTTCCGCTGCGGACAAGGCTGCAACTGTTCGCTAGTCGACATAAGTCTCCGTCAAAAACCTTGTGCAGAACGGTGCTTGGGCCCTTGACAGGTAAAAGCTGCGCCAGGACATTGCTCGGCGGTGGTCCGTAGAAACCGCTGTCTGCCGAAGGAGCCCTCGTATGCCGGTTCCCCACCAGTCACCTCCGTCCCGTGCGCCTTCGGCACCCCTGCTGGCCATGCGGAACGTGTCCAAGAGCTTTCTCGGCGTACGGGTCCTGCACGACGTCGGCCTCGACCTTGCCGCCGGAGAAGTGCACGCCCTGGTCGGTGAGAACGGCGCGGGCAAGTCCACGCTGATGAAGGTGCTCGCCGGCGAGCACGTCCCCGACACCGGAACCATCGAACTCGACGGCACCGCCCACGCGTTCACGCACCCGCAGCAGGCCCAGGCGGCGGGCGTCGGCATCATCCACCAGGAGTTCGCGCTCCTCGAACACCGCACCGTCGCCGAGAACGTCTTCCTCGGCCGCGAACCCACCCGGTACGGCCTGGTCGACCGCCGCGCGATGGAGCAGCGCACCGGACAGCTGCTCGGCGAACTCGGCGAGACCGGTATCTCCCCGCGCACCTTGGTGCGCGACCTGTCCGTGGCCCGCCGCCAGACCGTCGAGATCGTCAAGGCGCTCGCCTCCGACGTACGCGTCCTGGTCATGGACGAGCCGACAGCACCGCTCGCCGAGCACGAGGCACAGCTCCTGCACGCCCTCGTACGACGGCTCGCGGACCGCGGCCTCGGCATCCTCTACATCTCGCACCGCCTGCGCGAGGTCTTCGAACTCTCGCAGCGCATCACGGTGTTGAAGGACGGCCGCCACGTCACGACCGTCGCCACGGCCGAGACGGACACGGACGCGATCGTCCGGGCGATGGTCGGGCGTGAGCTCGGCGCGTACTACCCGCCGCGCGCCGCCGCCGAGGACCTCGGCGAGGTCGCCCTGACCGTGCGCGGCGGAGCCAACCGGCGTCTGCGGGGCATCGACCTCGACCTGCGCGCGGGGGAGGTCACCGGGATCGCCGGGCTCCAGGGCTCGGGCCGCACCTCGCTCGCCCGCGCGCTGTTCGGCGCGGCCCCGTTCACCTCAGGCGCCATGACCGTCGGCGCGCGCACGGTACGGCCGCGCGGCGCCCGCGAGGCGATCCGCGCCGGGATCGCCCTGGTCACCGAGGACCGCAAGGGCGAAGGTCTCGCGCTGCGCCAGTCCGTACGCGACAACGCGCTGCTCGTCACCCGCGCCGTCCCCGGACAGCAGCACGCCACCGCGGCGCGGGACCTCTCGGAGCTACTGGAGCGGGTCCGGCTGCAGGCACGGGGCGGGCCCGAGCAGCAGGTGCAGTTCCTGTCCGGAGGCAACCAGCAGAAGGTCGTCATCGCCAAGTGGCTGGCCGCGAAGCCTCTGGTGCTGCTCTTCGACGAACCCACCCGCGGGGTCGACGTCGGCGCGAAAGCGGCGATCCACACCCTCGTCCGCGACCTCGCCAAGGAAGGACTCGCCGTCCTGATCGTCTCCTCGGAACTGCCCGAACTCATCGGCATGAGCGACCGGATCCTCGTCATGAGCGACGGCCGGCTCGCCGGTGAACTGCCCGCAGGAGCCTCCGAGGAGGACATCATGCGCCTCGCCACGCGGCCCGCCGAAGCCACCGGTCCCACCGGCGAAGGGAAGGGCGCCGCATGACCCCGACGGCCCTCGTCCCCTCCGTGCTCAAGTCCGCACCGGCACGGCGCCTCAGGTTCACCGACCCGGCCGTCGGCGTCTGGCTCGCCGCCGCCGTGGTGATCGCCCTCGGCTGGCTGATCGTCACCCTCGACGGCGGCAGCTTCTTCGCCCGCGCCAACCTCACCACCATCCTGTCCAACTGCGTGGCGCTAGGCCTGGTCGCCGTCGGCCAGAGCGCGGTGATCCTCACCGGCTCGCTCGACCTGTCCGTCGCGTACCTGATCTCGCTCGGCACGCTCGTGGCCGCCGAGACCATGCAGGACGGCAGCGTGGTCACCGGCATCCTGGCCGTCCTCGCGCTGTCCGTGGCCGTCGGGCTCGCCAACGGCCTGATCGTCACCGGCCTGAAGGTCAACGCGTTCATCGCCACCCTCGGCACCGCGTTCATCCTGCGCGGCTGGATCGAGGACAACTACACCGGACCCGCCGGGCAGGTCCCGCCGTCCTTCCGGCACCTGGGCTACGACCGCATCGGCTTCGTCCCCGTCTCGGTCTTCCTGCTCGCGGCCGTCGCCGCCGCGCTCTGGTTCGTCACCAGGCGCACCCGGCTCGGCCATCACATGTACGCGACCGGCGGCGACGAGCAAGCGGCCCGGCTCTCCGGGGTCCGCACCCGCCGCACCGTGATCATCGCGCACGTCCTGTGCTCGCTGTGCGTGGGCGCCGCGGCGCTCTTCCTCGCCTCACGGCTCGGCGCGGGCGCGCCCTGGGCCGGCACGGAGGCGCGCTACGACCTGGAATCCATCGCGGCCGTGGTGCTCGGCGGCACGGCGCTCGCGGGCGGGCGCGGGGGAGTGGCGGGCACGCTCGGCGGGGTGCTGATCCTCGCCGTTCTCGACAGCGTCTTCAACCAGCTCTCCGTGGACCCCTTCTTCAAGAACGTCGTACGCGGCGTGGTGATCATCGCAGCCGTCGCCCTGTACGCCCGGCGCGGAAGGAAGTCCGTATGACGACGGCGACCGCAACCCCGGCCCCGTACAAGCGACTCGTGGCGGCGCTCGGCACCGGCATCCCGGTCTACGCGCTGCTCGTGGTGCTGCTGCTCGCGCTCGCGGCCACGGACCCCGGCTTCTACGAACTCGACCGCTTCCTCGCCTTCGTCAAGCGCGCCGCACCGCTGGTGATCCTCGCCGCCGGACAGTATCTGGTGATCGTCAGCGGCGAGTTCGACCTGTCCGTGGGCGCCATCGTCACCGCGGGCGTGGTGGTCGCCGCACAGCTCTACGGCTCGTTCCCCGACGCGCACTGGCTCGTCATCAGCCTCGCCCTGGTGCTCGGGGGCGCCGTCGTGGGGCTGGCCAACGGGCTGATCACCACGGCGCTGCGCGTGCCGTCCTTCATCACCACGCTCGGCATGATGCTGATCCTCGAAGGCGCCGTCTTCTACTGGACCGGCGGCTCCCCGAAGGGCGTCCTGCCCGAGGACTTCCGGGCGCTGGGCCGCAACTCCGCCTTCGACTGGCTCCCTTGGGCCGTCCTCGTCTGCCTCGCCGTCGGCGCGTTCGCGGTGTGGCTGATGCGCCGCGACTACGGGCGCACCCTGCTCGCCACCGGCGACAGCGAACGCACCGCGGCGCTCTCGGGCGTACGGGTGCACCGCGTGCGGGTCGTCGCCTTCGTGCTGTCCGGTGTGGCCGCCGCGCTCGCCGCGATCCTCGTCGGCGGCTTCTCCGGGGTCTCCGCCCAGGCCGGGCGCGGCCTGGAGTTCGAGGCCATCACCGCCGTGGTGCTCGGCGGCGTGGTCCTCGGCGGCGGACGCGGCTCCGTGGTGGCCGCCATGGCCGGCGCGTTCTCGCTGCAGGCCCTGTTCACGCTGCTCAACCTCCAAGGCGTCTCCGGCGCCCTGGAGTCCACCGTCCAGGGCGTCATCGTCATCGCCGCCGTCGGCCTGGGCGCCGCCAACTGGTCCCGTATCCGCCGCCGTACCGACTCACCGGGAGGCACACCCTCATGAACCGCAGACGACTGCTCGCCCCGGGCGCCGCGCTCTTCGCGGCCGTGCTGCTCGCGTCCTGCTCCAGTGACGCGCCGCCCGACAGCCCCGGTGCGTCCGGCTCGCAGAGCCAGGACGACAACAAGGCCACCGAGGAGTCGAAGTTCTTCGAACAGGCCGAGTACGACCGGCAGATCAAGCTCGCCGACGTCACCCCCGAGGGCCCCGCGGACAAGCCCTGGGAGCAGATGCTCGAACCCGAGATGCGCGACACCGCCGAGTTCAAGAAGAAGGGTGGCCTCGACGGCACCCACCTGTGCTTCTCCAACGCCGGGGTGTTCAACCCCTGGCGGCAGGTGGGCCTCAAGAACATGCAGGCCGAGGTGAAGCAGCACAAGGAGATCACCAAGTTCACCGTCCTCGACGCCCAGGGCAAGGACGACAAGCAGATCTCCGACATCGAGGAGCTCACCGGGAAGGGCTGCGACGCCCTGATCGTCTCGCCCAACACCACCGCCACGCTCACCCCGGCCGTCGAGGCCGCCTGCGCAAAGGTGCCGGTGATCGTCTTCGACCGCGGGGTGCAGACCGACTGCCCCGTCACCTTCATCAACCCCATTGGCGGCTACGGGTACGGAGCGACCGCCGCCGACTTCCTCGTCGAGAAGGTCGAGCCCAAGGGCAAGATCCTCGCGCTGCGCATCTCACCCGGCGTGGACGTCCTGGAGAACCGCTGGTCCGCCGCGAAGGTCGCCTTCGACAAGAGCGAACTCGACGTCGTGGACATCAAGTTCACCGAGGGCGACACCGCCAAGACCAAGTCGATCGTCGCCGACGCCATCTCCCGGCACGGCAAGATCGACGGTGTCTGGATGGACGCGGGCGCCACCTCCGTCGCCGCCATCGAGGCCTTCGAGGACGCGGGCGTCGACGTACCCCCGATCACCGGCGAGGACCAGCAGGACTTCCTGAAGGCATGGAAGGACAAGAAGCTCACCGCCATCGCCCCGACGTACCCCACCTTCCAGTGGCGCACCCCGGTGATCGCGGCACTCGACATCCTCGCCGGGAACGAGGTCCCGAAGGAGTGGAAGCTGCCGCAGCCCACCGTCACCGAGGAGAACCTCGACGAGTACCTGCAGGAGGGCATGCCGCCGCTGCACTACGCGATGTGCGGCTGTGAGGACCTGCCGGGCTTCCCGAAGGACTGGGGCGGCAAGTGACCCCTGCCGTACGGAGGATCGGCGCCAACCCGTGGATCTGGCACTCCCCGGTCGGCCCGGCGGCACTCGCCGAAGTGCTGCCGCGCCTGGCCGGATGGGGCTTCGACTGTGTCGAACTGCCGCTGGAGCAGCCCGACGACTGGGAGCCCGCCGCGACCGTGAAACTCCTCGACGCCACGGGGCTGCGGCCCGCCGCGGTGATCGCCGTGATGCCGCCCGACCGCGACCTCGTCCGCACAGGCCCCGAGACCGTCCGCGCCACCCAGGACTATCTGCGGCGCTGCATCGACGCGGCCCACGCCATCAGCGCACCCGTCGTGGCCGGGCCCGTGTACACGGCGGTCGGCCGGACCTGGCGCATGGACCGCTGCGAGCGCGACGCGGCGTACGAGGAGTGGCGCGAGCACATCGCACCCGTCGCCGAGTACGCCCAGCGGGCCGGGGTACGGATCGGTGTCGAACCGCTCAACCGGTACGAGACCAGTCTGTTCAACACCGTCGCGCAGACCCTCGAAGGTCTGGAGGGGCTGCCTCCCGCGGCGATCGGCGTCGCGCTCGACACGTACCACCAGAACATCGAGGAACGCTCCCTGGCCGCCGCGGTCCACGCGGCGGCCGGGCGGATCGCCCACGTCCAGGTGTGCGCCAACGACCGGGGTGCGCCCGGGGCCGACCATCTGGACTGGGGCGGCTTCCTCGACGCGCTGGACGCGGTGGACTTCCATGGGCCGCTCTGCATCGAGTCGTTCACCGCGCACAACGAGACCATCGCGGTCGCCGCCTCCGTCTGGCGCCCGCTGGCCACCACCCAGGACGCCATCGCCACCGACGGCCTGGGTTTTCTGCGCCGGCACCTGGCCGCGCGCACCTGAACGCACCATCTCCGGCACCGCTCTGACATCCGGCACCCCCCGCACAGCCGTAACGACAGAGAGGAACCCTCATGGGATGTCATGCACGTGACACCCGAAGAGTCCGCCGAGGCCTGGTCGCCGGGCTCAGCGGACTGCTCCTGATCGGCGGCGTCCTGCCCGCGGCCGCCGCCGAGATCGTCGACCGCAAGGAACCCGCCTTCCGCGCCCTCGTGTTCACCGAGGCCCGCGGCTACGTCCACGGCTCGATCCCCGACGGCATCAAGATGTTCGAGGAGGAGGCCGCCGAGAACAACTTCGAGCTCGTCAAGAGCGACGACTCGAAGATCTTCGCCGACCCCGCGCTCAACGACTTCGACGCGATCGTCATGCTGCAGAACTCCGGCATGGTCTGGGACAACGACGCCGAGAAGGAGGGCCTGCAGAAGTTCGTCCGCTCCGGCAAGGGCATCGTCGCCATCCACAACACCCTCGACATGGGCGTCGAGGGCGAGGACCAGTTCCCCTGGTGGGACGAGACCATCAACGCCGGCGCCCACATGCCCTCGCACTCACCTGGCGTCCTGCAGGGCACCGCCAAGGTCGCCGACCAGGTGCACCCCTCCACCAAGGGACTTCCCGAACGCTGGGAGCGCCCCGAGGAGTGGTACAACTTCGACAAGAACCCCCGCGGCGACGTCCACGTCCTCGTCACGGCCGACGAGACCACCTACAACCCGGGCGGCGACGCCATGGGCGCCGACCACCCGATCTCCTGGTGCCGCGGCACCGAGGGCGGCCGGATCTGGGCCACCGCGATGGGCCACGACAAGGCCTCGTACACCGAGGCGTACTTCCGCGACCACGTCGTCGGCGGCCTCAAGTGGGCCGCGGGCACGGCGGCGGGCGACTGCGGCGGCACCGTCTGGAACGGGTACGAGAAGGTCACCCTCGACGACAACACCGCCGACCCCATGGAGCTCGACGTCGCCAAGGACGGCAAGGTCTACTACGCCCAGCGCAACGGCGAGGTGAAGATCTTCGACCCCGAGACCCACGCCACCACCAGCGCCGGCAAGCTGGACGTCTACACCGGCGGCGAGGACGGCCTGGTCGGCCTGGAGCTCGACCCGTCGTTCGCCGAGAACAAGTGGATCTACCTCTACTACGCACCCGCCGGCGCCACCGAGGACATCAACCGGCTCTCCCGCTTCACCGTCAAGGACGGCAAGCTGGATGCGGCCGGCGAGAAGAAGCTGCTCGACGTCCCCGCGTACCGCGACCGCTCCTTCCCGGAGCCCGGACACACCGGCGGCGCCGTCGAGTTCGGCCCCGGCCGCACGCTCTACCTGTCGACCGGCGACGACGTACCGCCGAACCTCGACCCCGACTGGCAGGGCTACGCCCCCATCGACTGGCGCCCCGGCAAGGAGCGCCTGGACGCCGCCCGCACCGCGGGCAGCACCAATGACCTGCGCGGCAAGATCCTGCGCATCAAGCCCAAGGACGGCGGCGGTTACTCCATCCCCAAGGGCAACCTCTTCGCCAAGGGCACGGAGAAGACCCGGCCCGAGATCTACGCGATGGGCTTCCGTAACCCGTTCCGCTTCACCGTCGACCCGAAGACCGGCTACGTCCACGTCTCCGACTACGGACCCGACCGCGGCGGACCCACGACGGACCGTGGCCCCGAGGGCCTCGTCGAGTACAACGTCATCAAGAAGCCAGGCAACTTCGGCTGGCCGTTCTGCCACGGCAACAACCAGGCGTATGCGCCGTACAACCCCGACACCGAGGAAGTCGGCGCCAAGTTCGACTGCGCCGACCCCACCAACCCCTCGCCGAACAACACCGGTCTCAAGGACCTGCCGTCGCTGCAGCTGCCCGAGGTCTGGTACGGCTACGGCACCTCCGCGGAGTTCCCCGAGATGGGCTCCGGCGGCTCCGCGCCGATGAGCGGACCCGTCTACCGCTACGACGCCAAGAGCAAGTCGGAGACGAAGTTCCCGCAGTACTTCGACGGGGCGAACTTCTTCTACGAGTGGGCGCGCAACGACATCAAGGAAATGCGCTTCGACCAGGACGAGAAGCTTCTCAAGATCAATGACGTCTTCGAGTCCTTCAAGTTCGCCAAGCCCATGGACATGACCTTCGGTCCCGACGGCTCGCTCTATGTCCTCGAATGGGGCTCGCAGTTCGGCGGCGGCAACAACGACTCCGGTCTCTTCCGTATCGACTACGCCCAGGGCAAGCGCAGCCCGGTCGCCAAGGCCGAGGCATCCGTCACCAACGGACCCACCCCGCTGAAGGTCGACTTCTCCAGCGAGGGCACCAAGGACCCGGACGGCGACGCGCTCAGCTACTCCTGGGACTTCGACGGGGACGGCACCGCCGACTCCACCGAGGCCGACCCCAGCCACACCTACACCCAGGCCGGTGACTTCAACGCACAGCTGAAGGTCACCGACTCCACCGGCAAGGAGGGCTTCGCCAACGTCCCGATCACCGCGGGCAACACCGCGCCCGTGGTGAAGATCGAGACACCGGTCGACGGCAAGCTCATCGAGTTCGGCGACAAGATCCCGTACAAGGTGACCGTCACCGACCCCGAGGACGGCGAGATCGACTGCACCAAGGTCACCGTCAACCCGGCCCTCGGCCATGACGACCACGAGCACCCGACGACCGACCTGCCCGGCTGCGAAGGCACCGTGGACACCGGTGACCTGGGCGGGCACCCCGAGGGCGCCGACCTCACGTACGTCCTGAACGCCAAGTACACGGACAAGGGCGGCAACGGGGCGAGCGCGCTCACCGGTTACGGGCGGTCCGTGCTGCATCCCAAGCACAAGCAGGCCGAGTACTACGACGACCAGTCCGGGACCCGGATCGTCTCCCAGGCGGGCGCCGAGAACGGCAAGCGCATCGGGGACATCAGCAACGGCGACTGGGTGGCCTTCGAACCGATGAGCGTCGAGGGCATCGCCCAGGTCGGCTACAAGGTGTCCTCGCCCTACGGAGTCGGCGCGATCGAACTGCGCGCGGACGCACCCGACGGCAAGCTGCTCGCCACCACCCCCGTGCAGAACACGGGTGGTTGGGACACCTACCAGGACACCGTCAAGGTGCCGGTGGAGCCGCTGGCCGGGACGCACAAGCTGTATCTGGTCTTCACCTCGCCCCAGGGCAGCCCCTACGACCTGGACTCGGTGACCTTCCACAGCCCGTAGCCACCACCCGCCGGGACTCTGCTCGGTGGCCCCCCGCCGAGCGGACCTGAGCGGCCTCGGGTCCCTTGCTTCCCCCTGAACATCAAGGGACCCGAGGCCGCAGGCAAAGGCCCCTCGTCACCCCCCGGTCAAGGGGAGTGACGAGGGGCCTTCGCGCTCCCCGTCAGCGAGTGCCGACCGCCGCCCTCACGGCCCTGCGGGCCAGCGCGCAGTCGTCGTGCAGCCGCCTGAGCAGCAGCCGCTGTTCCTCGCCGGACGGCGCAGCACCGGGATGGGCCGGGCCCGGTGCCGCCGGGGTCGCCTCGCGCATCGTGCGCTGCACCGCCATCTCGTAGGTCCTTATCTCCCGGGTCAGCACCAGCATCAGGTTGACCAGGAAGGCGTCGCGGGCGGCCGGGCCCGCGGACTGCGCGAGCTGGCTGATCTGGCGCCGCGCGACCGGTGCGTCGGCGAGCACCGCCCAGAGCGTGGCCAGGTCGTACCCCGGCAGATACCAGCCGGCGTGCTCCCAGTCGACCAGGACCGGGCCCGCGGGGGACAGGAGCATGTTCGACAACAGCGCGTCACCATGGCAGAACTGGCCCATGGAACCGCTGCCCGCGGACTGCGCGATGCCGTGCAGCAGCTTCTGCAGATCGCCCAGATCACGGTCGGTCAGCAGACCGAGCTCGTGATAGCGGTTGATCCGCGCCGCATAGTCCAGCGGGGCGTCGAACATCCCGGCCGGCGGCCGCCACGCGTTCAGCCGGCAGATCGCCCCGAGAGCGGCCCTTATGTCGGCGCGCGGCGGCGCCTCGGCCGGATGGCGTTGCAGGGCCGCCACCCGGCCGGGCATCCGCTCGATCACCAGGGTGCCATTCTCGGGATCGGCGGCGATCAGCCGTGGCACACGGACCGGGGGCCGGTGCCTCACGAACGAGCGATACGTGGCTATTTCATGGCGGATCCGCTCCGACCACGCCGGAGAGTGATCCACTAAGCACTTCGCCACGGCGGTCATACGCCCCGTCGTACCGACGAGGAGAACCGAGCGGCCACTGCGGCGCAGCACCTGCACGGGGCTGAACTCCGGACAGATCCGGTGCACCGCCGCGACAGCCGTACGCAACTGGGCGCCCTGAGGGCCGGACAAGTCGAGTCTCCCGCTGAGCGGTTGAGTGCCGAACCCCGTGGAGCCGGGCGCCCCAGGAGCGCGCTGCGTCCGACCGCCCAGAACGGGAGCCGTCGGGCGGGAGGGGGCGAGGTAGGGGCCCCCGGCCTGCCGGGTGGTGGACGGCCGGGGCGGGGCGGACACGGAGGACGATGCTGTGTACATGGGCGAGACAGATCCCTTCGTGCGCCGACAAGTCACGTGCGCTGCCCGCCCCGGCCGCCGTTCGCACCCTGGGGAATGCGGCCGGCCGCCGGGTCGGGGTGGCGCATTGCTACCTGACACCCGATGCGCCATGGCGAACCATCGGGTGCACCCTGGCGAACCCTGGCGAATAGTCGCTCAGCAACTGACAGACGGTTACTGTCAACTCAGCCGAGAACCTGGGGGCTTGACGTGAGCAGCGAACCGAACGCCCGACTGAGCGACCTGTTCGGCCTGGCCGGCTGGTCCAAGGGTGAGCTCGCGAGGCTGGTCAACCGGCAGGCGGCGGCCATGGGCCATCCGCAGCTGGCGACCGACACTTCGCGGGTGCGGCGCTGGATCGACATGGGAGAGATCCCGCGCGATCCCGTGCCGCGGGTACTTGCAGCGCTGTTCACCGAGCGGCTCGGCCGTGTCGTGACCATCGAGGACCTCGGTCTGGTCCGGCACGGGCGCACGGGGAAACGGCAGGGCGGTAGGGAGAGCGAACATCCCGACTCACTGCCGTGGGCGCCCGAGCGGACGGCTGCGGTCCTCACCGAATTCACGGGAATGGACCTCATGCTCAACCGACGCGGCTTGGTGGGCGCGGGCGCCGCGCTTGCCGCGGGCTCCGCACTCAGCAGCGCCATGCACGACTGGCTGCACACCGATCCGGCCCTGACCCCCGACGCACCCCGTATCTCCGATCCCCTGCACGCCGACCCCGCTGGGTACGACCGCTATGAGGCCGCCCCCATCGGGTCGCAGGAGATCGAGGAGCTGGAGCGTTCGGTGGAGGTCTTCCGCGCGTGGGACGCGGCCCGCGGCGGCGGGCTGCAGCGCAAGGCCGTGGTGGGGCAGCTCAACGAGGTGGGAGGCATGCTCTCCTACCGCCACCCCGACCATCTGCAGCGCCGCCTGTGGGGCGTCGCCGCCAATCTCGCCGTCCTCGCGGGCTGGATGTCGCATGACGTCGGCCTGGAGCCCACGGCCCAGAAGTACTTCGTCATCGCGGCCCATGCGGCGCGCGAGGGCGGCGACCGGCCCCGCGCCGGCGAGGCGCTCTCGCGGGCGGCCCGCCAGATGGTGCATCTGGGCCGTCCCGACGACGCACTCGACCTCATGAAGCTCGCCAAGTCCGGCTCGGGAGAAGAGGTCCTGCCGCGTACGAGGGCGATGCTCTACACCATCGAGGCCTGGGCCCAGGCGTCCATGGGCAAGGGGCAGGCCATGCGCCGCACCCTCGGCGAGGCCGAGGACCTGTTCGTCTCGGACAAGGGCGATGTGCCGCCACCGAGTTGGATGCAGATGTTCGACGAGGCGGATCTGCACGGCATGCAGGCCCTGGCGTACCGCACCCTCGCCGACCACGATCCCGCCGCCGCATCGGTCGCGCAGCGCCATGCGAAGGAAGCGCTAGAGCTGCGGGCCAAGGGCCGGCAGCGCTCCCAGATCTTCGACTACATCTCGCTGGCCTCGGCCTGCTTCATCGCCGACGATCCCGAACAGGCCGACCGCTATGCGCGGTTGGCGCTGATGTCCATGGGCGAGACCTCGTCCCACCGGACATGGGACAGGCTGCGCGAGATGTACCGGCTGACCGGGCAGTACTCGGGCTACCCGAAGATCCAGGACCTCCGCGAGGAGATCCAGCTGGCGCTGCCGAAGGGAGCCAAGGGGGGTACGGCGAGGGCGTGACGGGGCCGGTGGTCCGGACCGGTCCCGTGCCTCTGCGCCCGCGCCTCTGCGTCAGGATCTGTCAACTCACCCGCGCACGCGTCCCGTTCAGGGCCGCGTGCGCCTAGCTTCCGACCAGTCCCACCAGCACGCACGCATCGTCCTCGCGGCGCTCCCCGAACTCCTCGACCACGGCACGGACGCAGTCCTGCGCCGTACGGGCCGTGGCGAAGCGGGGTGCCAGGGACAGCAGGCGGGTGCGGGAGGCCTCGCCGTCGCGGTGCGGCGCGAGGCCGTCCGTGTGGAGGACCAGGAGGTCGCCCGGCTCCAGCTGCTCGCTGGCCTGCTCGTACACGGCGCCCGACGTGGCACCGAGGAGCACGCCGGCCGGTGCGCCGAGGGCGCGGCCCGTGCCGTCACGGAAGAGCAGCGGGGCCGGGTGGCCGGCCTGGGACCAGGTGAGGGTGCGGGTGTGCGGGTTGTACCGGCAGCACACCGCGCTGCCGAGGGCGGGCTGCACCGAGGCGTCGAGCAGCTCGTTGAGCCAGCCCATCAGACGGCCCGGCTCGGCGCCTGCGACGGCCATGCCGCGCAGCGCCCCGAGCAGCATGGCCATGCCCGAGGTGGCGGTGACGCCATGGCCCGTCAGGTCGCCGACGCTCAGCATCGTCGAGCCGTCGGCCAGTTCGAGCGCGTCGTACCAGTCGCCGCCGATGAGGGCGCTGCTGGCGGCCGGCAGGTAGTGCGCCGCGAGGTCGAGCGCGTCGGGCGCGCCGTGCGGGAACCGCAGGGGGCCGCGCCACGGCGGCAGCACGGCCTCCTGCAGCTCGACCGCAAGCCGGTGCTCTGTCTCGGCGATCTGCCGCTGGCGCTGCAGAGAGTCACGGGTCTCGCGCAGGGCCAGCTGACTGCGCCGCAGCTCGCTGACGTCGCGCAGGACCGCCCACATGGAGGCGGTGGCGCCGTCGGCGTCGAGCACGGGCTCGCCCATCATGTGGAGCGTGCGCACACTGCCGTCGTCGCGGACGATACGGAACTCGCCGTCGATGGGCCGGCCGTCGATCAGACAGTCCGTCACCATCTGCGTCAGCAGGTCGCGGTCCTCCGCGAAGACGAAGGTGGGCAGCTCGTCGAGGGTCAGCGGGGGTTGGCCGGGGGAGCGGCCGAAGATCTGGTAGAGCTCACCGGACCAGACGACCTCGTCGGTGAGGAGGTTCCACTCCGCGCTGCCCACCCGGCTCAGGAGCGAACCGCGCCCGGCCTCGGGGGCGAGTTCGGCCTCCAGGCCGTCGAGCAGCTCCTGCTCGGCGGGGTCGGCGGGCGTGCCGTCGCGCAGCTGCGCCAAGTGGTCGTCCAGATCGTCGAGCTGGTGCACGGCCAGCTCGCACAGGGCGCGCTGCCAGCGGCCCTGCGGGTCGTCCTCGTCCACCGTCGCGTCCCGGCGCACCGCGTCGACCTCGCCGCGGAGCCGGCGCGTCTGCTGAATCAGCGCGTCGACCGTGCCGCGCTCAGGCGGCTGCGCGGCGGGGCGGTCCGCGAAGATATGGGACGGCATCTCGTACTCCGATACAGGCGCGGTACGACCAAGTCTGACGGAAGGGCCGGTTATGACTGTCGCACAGGTCAGGTGGCCCCGTAAGCCATTTGGCAAGACACGATACGGTGGTGCTTCTGGCATATGTCAAAGTCCAGTCGGAACCGCGGCCTTGGTGATGGCCGAAACTCAATCACCCGCTCCCTTAAGGGAATTGAAAGCCGCCGCTCCCGGACGCGGCGGCTACGCCGTGCGCCGGGCGTATCTGGCCGGTTCGCTCCCCGGGCACCTTGTGCGCTCGTGAAGGCGTCAGAGCCGCTCGTGAACTTGTCGTAAACCTACAAGAACCGTTCGGCAGGCTCGGTGGCGGACGCCATCCATGGATGCCCCTGTTGTCTGGAAGTGTCGAGTTCAGGTGATCAAGTTCCCGTGCCGCATCGGCGGCCGGGCTTGTGGACTTCCTACTCACCGGACAAGGGGCACGACATGAACGACACGGCGGTGGCCGTCACGGGACTCGGAGCGCTGACTCCGCTGGGCATGGACGCCGGGACGACCTGGGAGGGCCTGCTCGCGGGCGCATCCGGCGTCCGGCGGATCGAGGAGGACTGGGCGGACGACGTGCCCGTGGGAGTCGCCGCACCCCTTCCCGGCGACCCGGCCGAGCTGATCGGCCGCGTGCAGGCGCGCAAGCTCGACCGCTGTGAACAGGTCGCGCTGCTCGCCGCCCGTGAGGCCTGGCAGCACGCCGGAGCGCCCGATGTGGACGGCACCCGGCTCGCGGTCGTCATCGGCACCGGCACGGGAGGTGTGCTCACCACGCTCGGCCAGGACGACACGTTCGAACGCTCCGGGGCGCGGCGCCTGTCGCCGTACGCCGTCCCGATGCTGATGCCGAACGGCCCCGCGGCCTGGGTCAGCATGGAACTCGGGGCGAAGGCCGGTGCGCACACCCCGGTCAGCGCCTGCGCGTCGGGCGCCGAGGCCATCGCGATGGGGCTCGATCTGATCCGGGCCGGGCGCGCGGACGTGGTGGTGGCGGGCGGCGCGGAGGCCTGTCTGCATCCGTTCACGCTGTCGGCCTTCGCGCAGATGAAGGCTCTCTCGCCGCGCGAGGAGGATCCGGAGGCCGTGTCGCGGCCGTTCGACGCCGACCGCAGCGGCTTCGTGATGGGGGAGGGTGCCGGGATCGTGATCCTCGAACGCGCCTCCTTCGCCGCGGAGCGCGGGGCGCGCGTGCACGGGTGGCTGGCGGGAGCGGGTGTCTCGTCCAGCGCCGCGCACATCACCGCCTCGGATGTGGACGGGCAGGCGCAGGCGATGCGCGCGGCACTCGCCTCGGCCGGGGTCGCGCCCGGGGACATCGGCTTCGTCCAGGCGCATGCGACCTCCACGCCGTCGGGGGATGTGGTCGAGGCGGAGGCGCTCGCGTCGGTGCTCGGCCCGCAGGTGACCGTCACTGCCGCCAAGTCGCAGATCGGCCATCTCTGCGGGGCCTCCGGTGCGGTGGCGGCGGTCGCGGCGGTCCTCGGGCTGCGCGACGGGGCCGTCCCCGCGATCCGCAACCTGGACACCCCGGATCCCGCGGTCACCCTCGATCTGGTCAAGGGCGGCCCGCGCGAGGGGCGTTGGGACACGGCCCTGAGCAACGCGTTCGGGTTCGGCGGGCACAACGTGAGCCTGGTGTTCCGGGGGAGTGCGGGCGGCTGACGGCGGCGGGGTGGGCGCGCGGCTCGGGTGCGCGGCGCGGGGACGAAGACGAGACCGGCCCTTCAGGCGGGCACGGCGGGCCCCTGCCCCGCACCGTCGTCCGGCTCGCCGTCCCACAGGTCGAAGCCGCCGTCGAGCCCCGTCAGGCGCAGTACCTGCTGTGGCTGGCCGTGGGCGCGGATCAGCCGTACCGTGCCGCGGCGGTCCTTCACACGGCGCCGTATGCCGAGCAGCAGTCGCAGCCCGCCCGCGTCGAGGAACGTCACATGGTGCAGATCGATGACCACCTCGGGTCTCGCGGATCCGATCAACCGGGCCGCGCGCGGGGCGAGTTCCTCATCGGCCCAGATATCGAGCTCTCCGCTGAGCAGCAGGAAGAGGGTGCTGCCGGCCGTACGGTGCTCCAGGCCGAACACGAAGTCCGCGGGTCCCATGGCCACTCCCCAGGCCCCCATCCTGTGACGCGGAGTGACGAACACGCTCCGCAAGCTGCTTCGGTACGGGCATCGGCCGCCCCCGCGTGAAAGGGGGCCACGGCGCGATGTCAACCGTGTCATCCCCGCTCAGGGCGGTCCGTACCCTCAACAGTACGATGAATAGCGGGAGTTGGGAGGGTGAGTTGACCGAAATCGTTTGGTGACAGTGCGTTAGCCCCGCCCGGGAGGAGGTCCGGGGCGTCAGGGGTTAACCTGGCGGAGGCGGTGGATGAGGTGCGCCGCCGCGGCGGTGGGGCCCGCCGTACCCGAACCGCGGCGACCACGCCGACAACGGTCCCTACTTGTGACGCGCACGCGTGATACATCCGTGCCCGGCGAGTAGGAGAACCAGGTGGCAGAGGCACGACCCGCGATGCAGAACGAACCCGCCGGCGAGGAACCCGTCGATCCCGGTATCGGTCTGCGGGCCCCCGCACAGCGCTCGGAGGCGGGACTCCGGCAGCGTCCGGTCGTCCTGGCCGTGGCGCTCGGCGGCGCGGCCGGCGCCTCGGCCCGCTACGGCGCCTCGCTCCTGTGGCCGACGGCGCCGGACGCCTTCCCCTGGACGACCCTCGTGGTGAACGCCGTGGGCTGCGCCGTCATCGGGGTCTTCATGGTCCTGATCAGCGACGTATGGGTCGCCCACCGGCTCGTACGGCCCTTCTTCGGCACCGGGGTCCTCGGCGGCTTCACCACCTTCTCCACGTATGCCATCGACATCCAGCGCCTCGTCGACGGCGGCGAGGCCCGCACCGGCCTGGCCTATCTGGCACTCACCCTGGTGGCCGCGCTCTTCGCCGTATGGGCCGCGGCCGCACTCACCCGTCGTGTCATCCAGTGGAGGCAGCCGTGAGACTGCATGGACCCGCCCTGCGCGTCACCGTCTTCATCGGCGAGAACAAGACCTGGCACCACCGGCCCGTCTACACGGAGATCGTGCACCGGGCCCACCGGGCCGGACTCGCGGGCGCCTCGGTCTTCCGCGGGATCGAGGGCTTCGGCGCCTCCTCCCTCATCCACACCACGCGCCTGCTGTCATTGAGCGAGGACCTGCCGGTCGCCGTGGTGATCGTGGACACCGACGAACGCGTCCGCGCGTTCCTGCCCCAGCTCGACGAACTCGTCACCGAAGGGCTCGTCATCCTCGACGACTGCGAAGTGATCCGCTACATCGGCGAGGGACAGCGGCCGGGCGGCGAAGTGCAGTGGGCGGACGGCGAAGCACCGCGGCCGGGCGGGGAGGGCGAGGCGTGAACTGGCTGCTCGTCATCGCGGGCGCGATGGTCGGCGCCCCGCTGCGCTATCTGACCGACCGCACGGTCCAGTCCAAGCACGACACGGTCTTCCCGTGGGGCACCTTCACGGTCAACGTCGCCGGCTGTCTGATCCTCGGCCTGCTCACGGGCGCCGTCACCGCCGGAGCCGTGTCCTCGCAGGTCCAACTCCTCGTCGGTACGGGCCTGTGCGGCGCCCTCACCACGTACTCGACGTTCTCCTACGAGACCCTGCGCCTGGCCGAGGACGGAGCCCGCTTCTTCGCGGCGGTCAACGTCGTGGCCTCGGTGGTGGCGGGGCTCGGGGCGGCGTTCGCGGGGGTGGCGCTCGCGGAGGCGTTCTGGGCGTAGCTCCGCACAGGCCCTGGGCGCCCGCGAGCCTCCGGCGTACGGTGCGCACAGAGCGTTCCTGGAGGGGGGCGGTCATGCTCGGACCTGGGCCCGCGGCACGTCTGACGATCCATGTGTCCGGCTCGGCGCTGTGGCACCACAAGCCGCTGTACGCGGAGATCGTGCACCGCGCCCGCGCGTACGGACTCGCCGGCGCGAGCGTCTTGCACGCCACCCACGGCTTCGGCCCGCACCTCACCCTCCACGCGGACCGCACTTCCCGCCTCACCCGGCACGGCCCGTGCGCGGTCGTCATCGTGGACGACGAGACCCGCCTGCGGGCCTTCGCGGAGGAACTGCACGATGCACTGGGCGACACGGGCCTCGTGGTCCTGGACCGCGTGACGGTGTACCGCGCGGGCTGAGCCGAGTCCCGGCCGCCTCGGTTGCCCCGACCGGCCCAGCCCGCCCCGACCCCACAACCGCCGCCCGCCCGGGGACCGACGTGGCCGCAATCACGCCCCGCTCGTCCCGCTTCGCCGGGCCCCGCAGCAGGTGGCCGACTAGGATAAGCCGGTTGTTCGGACCAGTGCCGGACAAGACCGGGCAAACCAGGGGCGCGCCGGCACCACCCCCCTCGTGAGCCGTGGCCGCGACGATGGGAACCGATGGACGCCACCCGTACGAACGCCGAGCTCACCCTGCTCGAAACGGAGCTGACCGAAGAGTTCGGCGAACCGGCCCACTTCACGGCGGGACCGGCCGCGGCGCCCCGCACACTCGTCGACATCCTCGACGCGACCGTCCTCGCGCACGCCGAGGAGCTCGCGCTCGACGACGGCACCCGCCGCCTGACGTACCGCGCGCTGGCCGCCGAGGTGGAGCAGCTACGGTGCCGGCTGGACGAGGCGGGCGTAGGGCAGGGGGACCGGGTCGGGGTACGGGTGCCGAGCGGCACCAACGAGCTCTACATCGCGATCCTCGCCGTGCTCGCCGCCGGTGCCGCCTACGTCCCGGTCGACGCGGAGGACCCCGACGAGCGCGCCGAGTTGGTGTTCGGCGAAGCCGGCGTACGGACCGTGATCGGCGCCGGCCACGCCTTCACCGTCGACAAGCCCGCCGACGTCCCGGCGGCCCGCCCCGGCCTCGACGACGACGCGTGGATCATCTTCACATCCGGTTCGACGGGCAAGCCGAAGGGCGTCGCCGTCAGCAACCGCAGCGCCGCCGCGTTCGTCGACGCAGAGGCCGCGCTCTTCCTCACCGACGACCCGATCGGCCCCGGCGACCGGGTCATGGCCGGACTCTCCGTCGCCTTCGACGCCTCCTGCGAGGAGATGTGGCTCGCCTGGCGCTACGGCGCCTGCCTCGTGCCCGTGCCCCGCTCACAGGTCCGCAGCGGCGCCGACCTCGGCCCCTGGCTGGTCGAGCAGGAGATCACCGTCGTCTCCACCGTGCCCACGCTCGCCGCCCTGTGGGAGCCCGAGACCCTCGCCGACGTACGGCTGCTGATCTTCGGCGGCGAGGCCTTCCCGCCCGAACTCGCCCAGCGCCTCGTCACCGAGGGCCGCGAGGTCTGGAACACCTACGGCCCGACCGAGGCCACTGTCGTCGCCTGTGCCGCGCTGATGACCGGCGACGAGCCGATCCGTATCGGACTCCCGCTGAACGGCTGGGAACTGGCGGTCGTCGACGAGCAGGACCGGCCCGTCCCGACGGGCGAGAGCGGTCAACTTGTCATCGGCGGCGCGGGCCTGGCCCGCTACCTCGACCCGGAGAAGGACGCCGAGAAATACGCGCCGCTCGCCTCGATGGGCTGGCAGCGCGCCTACCGCAGCGGCGACCTCGTGAAGGCCGACCCCGAGGGCCTGATCTTCCTCGGCCGCGGCGACGAGCAGATCAAGCTCGGCGGGCGCCGCATCGAACTCGGCGAGGTCGACGCCGCCCTGCAGGCGCTGCCCGGCGTCGCGGGCGCGGCCGCCGCCGTGCGCACCGCGCGCAGCGGCAACCAGCTGCTCGTCGGCTACCTCGTCACCCAGGACGGCTTCGACCAGGCACGCGCCGTCGAGCGGCTGCGCGCCGAACTGCCCGCCGCCCTCGTCCCGTTGCTCGCCCCCGTCGCCGATCTGCCGACCCGCACCTCGGGCAAGGTCGACCGCAACGCGCTCCCGTGGCCGCTGCCCGACCTGGAGACATCCGCCAGGAGCGAGCAGCTGTACGGCACCGAGGCATGGCTCGCCGAGCAGTGGACCGAAACCCTCGGCATCCCGGTGACCAGCGCCGCGGACGACTTCTTTGCGATCGGCGGCACCAGCCTCGCAGCGGCCCGTCTCACCACGCGCCTGCGCGAGCGCTACCCCGCCGCGGCCGTGGTCGACATCTACGAGCGGCCCGTCCTGCGCAAGCTGGCCCGCCGCCTGGAGAAGTCCGTCCAGGACGACGGCACGGCGCGCGAGATCGCCCCGGTGCCGGTCAGCGCGCAGACCGCCCAGCTCCTGCTGACCATTCCGCTGTTCACGCTGAAGGGCCTGCGCTGGATGGTGGTGCTCGCCGCGCTCGGCAACGCACTGCATTGGTTCGGCGCCTACCCATGGGCGCCGGCCGCGTCCTGGTGGCTGATCGGCGCGGGCACCCTCGTCCTGTTCACCCCGCCCGGCCGCCTCGCCCTCGCGGCGGGCGGCGCCCGGCTGCTGCTCCGTGGCGTACAGCCCGGCACGTATCCGCGCGGCGGCAGCGTGCATCTGCGGCTGTGGACCGCGGAACGCCTCGCCGAATGCTCCGGCGCCACGTCCCTGACCGGCTCCTGGCTGGAGCGCTACGCCCGCGCGCTCGGCGCCAGGATCGGCCCGGACGTCGACCTGCACTCCCTGCCGCCGGTCACCGGGCTGCTCAAGCTCGGCCGCGGCTGCGCCGTGGAGACCGAAGTGGACCTGTCCGGGCACTGGCTGGACGGTGACCGACTGCACATCGGCAGCATCAAGGTCGGCGCCCGCGCCGTGGTCGGCACGCGCAGCATCCTGTTCCCGGGCGCCCGCGTCGGCAAGCGCGCCGAGGTCGCTCCCGGCTCCGCCGTGCACGGCCAGATCCCCACCGGGCAGCGGTGGGCCGGATCGCCCGCCGAGAAGCTCGGCAAGGCCAAGCGCGACTGGCCCGCCGAGCGCCCGCCGCGCGCCGTGCACTGGCGCGCGATGTACGGCCTGACGGGCATCGCGCTCAGCCTGCTGCCGGTCGCCGCCGCCGTGCCGGCGCTGCTCCTCGCCCAGGCCTTCGTGCCCGCGGACGCCTCCCTCGCCGCCGCCGTGCGCGGCGCCGCCCTTGCGCTCGTCCCCGCGACGCTCGCCTTCGGCCTCGCGTACGCCGTCCTGATCCTCATCGGCGTACGTCTCCTCAGCGTGGGCCTGCGCACCGGCACCCGGCCCACGCACAGCCGCATCGGCTGGCAGGCCTGGACCGTCACGCAGTTGATGGACCTCTCCCGGCAGACCCTCTTCCCGCTGTACGCGGGTCTCGTGACGCCCGTGTGGATGCGGCTGCTCGGGATGCGGATCGGCCGCGACGCCGAGGTCTCCACCGTGCTGGCGCTGCCGAGCCTCACCACGGTCGGCGACGGTGCGTTCCTCGCCGACGACACCCTCACCGCCCCGTACGAACTCGGCGGCGGCTGGGTGCGGATCGGCCGCGCCGAGATCGGCCGGCGCGCCTTCCTCGGCAACTCCGGGATGACCGCGCCGGGCCGCAGCGTGCCCGACGACGGGCTCGTCGGGGTCCTGTCGGCCACCCCGAAGAAGGCCAAGAAGGGCAGCTCCTACCTGGGGCTGCCGCCGGTGAAGCTGCCGCGCGCGGCGGCGGGCGCCGACGACAGCCGCACCTACGCGCCGCCGCCACGGCTCCGGCTGGCCCGCGCGCTGGTCGAGCTCTGCCGGATCGTCCCGGTGCTGTGCTCGGCCGCCCTGCTGGTGCTCACCGCCGGTCTGCTCAGCGCCCTCGCGACGTACGGGCTCTGGCTCGCCGCCCTGCTGAGCGGCCTTGTGCTGCTCGCCGCCGGAGCGCTCGCCTGTCTGCTGTCCATTGCCGCCAAGTGGGCGCTCGTCGGGCGTCACCGCACGGGCGAGCACCCGCTGTGGTGCGGCTTCGTGTGGCGCAACGAACTCGCCGACACCTTCGTGGAGATGCTGGCCGTCCCATGGCTGGCCGGTTCCGTCCCCGGCACCCCCGTCATGAACCTGTGGCTGCGGGGCCTCGGCGCCCGGATCGGCCGGGGCGTGTGGTGCGAGAGTTACTGGCTGCCGGAGACCGATCTGGTCACCCTCGAAGCCGCCACCAGCGTGAACCGCGGCTGCGTCCTGCAGACGCACCTCTTCCACGATCGGATCTTGCGGACGGATACTGTGGTCCTCCGCGAGGGCGCCACGTTGGGCCCGGGCGGAATCGTGCTGCCCGGCAGCGAGGTCGGCGCGCGCAGCACGCTGGGCCCCGCGTCGCTGGTGATGGCGGGTGAGTCGCTGCCGGCGGACACCCGCTGGCTCGGCAACCCGATCGAGGCCTGGCGCGCCTGAGCGCGGCGTCGGACGGTGCGGGCCGCCGAGGCGGCACCGCCGACCGAGCGACAGGGCAGGGAGCACAGCAGGCGTGAGCGGGCACCAGAAGGCGGCAGCGGACCCCTACTTCCCGGACAACGGAGACCTCCGCTACCGGGTGCACCGCTACGAGCTGGACCTCGACTACCGCCCCGGACCCAACCGCCTCTCCGGCACGGCCCGGATCAGCGCGATCGCGGGCCGTGCACCGGTCGGTGAGTTCCAGCTGAACCTCGGGGACTTCCGGATCGGCCGGATCCGCGTCGACGGGCGCGCCGCCCACTACACGCACCGCGGCGGGCGGCTGCGGATCAAGCCCTCGAAGTCCCTGCCCGCGGGCAAGGCGTTCACGGTCGATGTGCACTACTCGGGCAACCCCAAGCCCGTGAACAGCCCCTGGGGCGGCCTCGGCTGGGAGGAGCTGACCGACGGCGCGCTCGTCGCCAGCCAGCCGGTCGGCGCGCCCTCGTGGTACCCCTGCAACGACCGGCCCGCCGACAAGGCCGCGTACCAGATCTCGGTGACCACACCCTCGGCGTACCAGGTCGTCATCGGCGGCCGGCTGCTCACCCGTACCACCAAGTCCTCGACCACGACCTGGCTGTTCGAGCAGCCGGCGCCCACCCCGAGCTATCTGGTGGGCCTGTCCATCGGCAAGTACCAGACGGCGCTGCTCGGTGACGGCGGGCTCGGCGGCGTGCCGCAGACGGGGCACTTCCCGGCGCATCTGCTCGCCCCGTTCTCGCGGGACTTCGCCCGCCAGCCGCAGATGATGACGCTGTTCGAGGACCTTTTCGGGCCGTACCCGTTCGCGGAGTACGCGGTGGTGGTGACCGACGAGGAGCTGGACGTGCCGGTCGAGGCCCAGGGGCTCTCGCTCTTCGGCACGAACCATGTGGACGGGGCGCGCGGCTCGGAGCGCCTGGTCGCGCACGAACTCGCGCACCAGTGGTTCGGCAACAGCGTCACCATCGCCGACTGGCGGCACATCTGGCTCAACGAAGGACTCGCGAAATACGCGGAGTGGCTCTGGTCGGAGCGTTCCGGCGGGCGGATGGCGCAGGAACTGGCCGCGGTCGCCCACCGGTTGCTCGCGAGCCGCCCGCAGGACCTGGTGCTCGCCGACCCCGGCCGCAAGCTCATGTTCGACGACCGGCTCTACGAGCGCGGTGGCCTCGCGATCCACGCGATCCGCTGTGCGCTCGGCGACGTGGCCTTCTTCAAGATGCTGCGCTCCTGGCCCACGCTGCACCGCGGCGGTGTCGTGACCACGCGGATGTTCACGGCCCACGTCGAGCGGCACGCGGACCGTCCCCTGGACGAGCTGTTCCAGGCCTGGCTGTACGAGGGGCGGCTGCCGCAACTGCCCGTGCAGTGACGGGAGCCGAGGTCCGGGACGGCCGAGGGGAACGGACCGAGGCCGCCGTACGTCCCACAGGCGGCACGGAACGGCATCCGGTCCGCGGAACCCTTCGAGGGGCGGCGTCATGCGCACACGACAACTCCTGGGCGTCCTCGCCCTGCTGGCGCTCCTCGCGTCCTGCGGGGAGAGCGGCGGCGACGCCGGTCCGCCGCGGGAACGCGTGGTGCCCGAGGACCGGGCACGGCAGGTCGCCGAGGCATGGCGCGGCTCGGACGCGGCCGAACAGTGGCGTACGGGCTTCTTCCCGCTGCAGGAGCTGGTCAGGATCCCCGACGACGCCTGGCACACCGGCGACGACAAGCGTGCCTACGCGGCCGCCCGCTTCACGACCGAGGGCGACCTGCCCGGCGGGAGTGGCCGCGGCCGTATCACCTGGACATCCGGCGGAACGCCCCTGGACGTCGAGGTCGTCCCCGCTGACCGCACGCTCGACCTGCTCGGCCGCAGCGAACAGCCCGGCAAAGGTCCGCGGCTCACGGTCACCGGGGCCCGGCTCGACCGCCTGGAAGTGCTGACCAGCCGCGGCCCGGCACAGGTGCCCGCGTGGCACTACACGGTGAAGGGATACGGGAAACCGCTGATCCGGGCCGCCGTCGCGGCCGACGCCGTGGCAAAGGCGCCGATCGGACCGCTCCTCGAGGAGTCCGACCGTCAGCGGCCGCTTGAGGGACTCAAGTCCGTTGCGGGGGACGGCCGTTCACTCACAGTTCTCGCGGGCCACGGCGCCTGCGACGACGGACCGGCCGTCACGACGCTCGAAACCGACGAGAGCGTGGTCCTGTCCGCGTCGGTGCGCGGCGCCGACGACGGGCCGTGTACCGCGCAACTCCTGGTCGAGGAGCTCACGGTGCGGCTGCAGCGGCCGCTGGGCGAGCGCGTCCTGCTGGACGCGTTCACCGGCGTCCCCGTCGAACTCAAGGCCCGGCACACGGCCGGGTGACGGGTGGGGAGCCCGGCGGGACGGGCTCCCCACCCCCTGGTTCAGCCCGCTGCCTTGCGCAGCGCGTCGATGCAGGCCGTCAGCGCGCTCTGCAGCTCCTCAAGGCGCTGCACCATGTCCTCCTCGTAGAACTCGCCCGCGTCGGCGTCGTCGAAGGTCAGCTCCTCGAAGACCTTCGTGGCCTTGCCGATGCTGGAGTAGAACTTCGTGCGCCGCTCGGTGATCCGCAGCTCGGGATCCGCGTCCACGGTCTCCTGGATCAGCGTCTTCACCGTGCCGTACGCCTCGGCCGCCCACTCACCGGCCTCCTCGCCCTCGTCCAGCTCGTCGAGCAGCGACAGATGGCGCTCGGCCTCCTGGCGCAGCTCCGCCGGGGCGTCGATCATCTGGCCCGCGGGTGTCTTGACCTGGCCGCCCTCGGCGACCTGGCGGACGTACTCGATGCGGTCGGAGACCTTCGACTCCCCGGCGACAGCCTTCTTCAGCTCCTCGCGCGAGGCCACATCGCGGGCCAGCGCGCCGCGCAGCTCCTCGTCGTCGTCGATCCGGTCGAGGAGCGCGGAGCGGGCGGCAGCCGCGGTGGAGGGGTCGGCGAGGATCGCGGCGCGCAGTGCGGTCGGGTTCTCGGCGACTTCCAGCGCCTTCGTCGGGCGGATGCCCTCGGCCTCGGCGGCCGCGGTGATCGCCGTGCCGCGCACCGACTGGGCGCTGGAGCGCGAGCTGTAGTAGCTCAACCACACGTCGGCTTCCGGGAGTTCCACCTCGACGCCCGGCTGCAGCGTCTCGAACTGCGGGACCAGGCCGTCGTCCGCCGCGAGGTCCCAGGCCTTGTAGAAGCGCATCACGCGCTCCGGCGAGCAGCCCGCGAGCTCCGCGAACCGCTTCGCCGACACCTTGGTGCTCTCGTCGGCGCCCTGACCGCCCGGGCGGACGCTGCGCGCCACCTTCAGGGCGAAGGTCCAGCCACCGGTCCGCGCATAGGCGCCGAACTCCCGCGCGTCCCGCGCGATCGTCTCCGGTGCGTCCGTCTCCGGTGCGTCCGTCGCCGGTACGTCGAAGGCCTCGGCGCTCGCGTCGGTCTGTGCGGGCACTTCCTGTGCGGGCACTTCGGGGGCGGGAATGGCAAGCGTCACCGGTGCGTCTCCTGCGGGTCGTACGGAACAGGGCACCCGCCGCGGCGGCGCGGCGGGCAAACCCGCAGCATATCGGGCGGACGGGGCACGGCGTGCAGCACACACGGCGTGCCCCTGCGCCCCGGTCCGGCTGCGGAGCCGACCTTTCCCCGCCCCCAGCCCTGCGGCGGGCGGTAGATTCGGCCTGTCGATCTTCGACCGCCGGACGGCGCTACTGGGGGGCACGTGGACTGGGGCACGCTCATCGCCGCCGTCAGCGGCGGCACGCTGGCCGTGGCCGGCACCGTACTCGCCGATCATCAGCGCCGCCGGCATGAGCGGGACCAGGGAGTGGGGGAGCGGCGCCGGGCGATCTACCTGGAGTTCATCGCGGCCGCCGGGGTCTGCCACGCCGCGCTGCGCGCGCTGGACCCGGCGGACGACGACGTGGCGGCCAAGGCGCGCGCGGCGCTGGCCGACTGCGGGATCTACGAGGCGCGCGAGCGGCTCTACATCGACGCGAGCGCCGCCGTGGCGGGCGCCGGACAGAAGATGTTCGAGCAACTGAGCGCACTGCAAAGGGTGGTGGGTTCCGGCGCCCACCCGGACTCCGTTCCGTATCACGACGCCTACCACCGCTACATAGGGTCCGTCTGGGCCTACCGGGTCGCAGTCCGCGGTGAGTTGGACGGCAAGGCACTGGAGCCCGGCGAGTTCGGCTGGAAGCGCTGGGACGCGCGCGACCGCTGCGAGCTCTGCGCGCCTGGCGCGTAGCGGGCGCCGGGGAGACGCTGGGCACGCCCTCAGGGGTGCTTGCACGCACCCTTGAGGGCCTTGTCCACCGCGTTGCGTGGCCCGTACACCGCGATGCCCACGAGATCGAGCTGATCGCCGGGGACGGCGCGGACCGCCGCGTGGTTGTCGCGGTCGTTGCCGGTGGCGAACAGGTCCGAGGTGAACACGGCCACCTTCAGGCCACGTGCCAGTGCCTTGCCGTGCGCGGCGGTCATGGTCTCCTTGCTCCCCTCGAAGACCATCACGGGCTGCCGGAACATCGGCAGATACCCGGTCCCGTCGGCGTCCGCGTACGGCTCTCCGATCACCTCGGCCACCTCGCTGCCGAGGCCGCTGACCAGGAACGCCGTCACGTTCAAGCGCTGCCAGGTCTCCAGGTCCTCGCGCAGCACCACCGCGATCTTCGTGTCGAACCGTACGGGGGCGGCCGTGGGGTTTCCAGGGGTTTCCGTCTGCTTGTCCATGCCCTGAGACTGCCGAACGGGCGCGGCCGCGGTCTTGTACGTTCCTTGCATGGGGACCACGCCGACCGCACCCGAGGGCCTGCGGCCCGCGCCCGGTCAGCACATCACCGCGTGGCGGCCCCAGGTCGAGGGTGTCGTGGAGGTCTTCCACGCGCGGTTCACGGAGCACGCGTACCCGATGCATGTGCATGACGCGTGGGCGCTCCTGATCGTCGACGAGGGCGCGGTCCGCTACGACCTCGACCGCCATGAGCACGGCATCCCGAGTGACACGGTCTCGCTGCTGCCCCCGCACGTCCCGCACAACGGATCCGCCGCCACCCCGGGGGGCTTCCGCAAACGGGTCCTCTACTTCGACGAGTCCCTGCTGGACCGGTCGCTGATCGGCGCAGCGGTCGACAGCCCGGACCTGCGCGATCCCGTGCTGCGCCACCGCATCGGCCAACTCCACACAGCGCTCGCGAGCCCGGGCGACACCCTGGAGGCCGCGAGCCGCCTCGCGCTGATCGGCGAGCGGCTGCGCGGCCATCTCAGCCCTCGGCTGCTCACCGCCGCACGCCCCACCGACCGCACCCTCGCCCACCGCCTGCGGGAACTCCTCGACGCGCGACAGGTCGAGGGGATCGCCCTGGAGGAGGCGGCGCGGCTCCTGGGTGCGCATCCGACGCATCTCATCCGCGCCTTCAGCGCCGCGTTCGGCATCGCACCGCACCAGTACCTGATGTCCCGCCGCATCGACCACGCCCGCCGGCTGCTCCTGTCCGGCCATGCGCCGGGCGAGACCGCAGTGACGGCCGGGTTCTACGACCAGCCGCATCTCACCCGGCACTTCAAGCGCGTGGTCGGCACCACCCCGGGCCGCTACGCGCGCTCGCGCGCCTGAGCCGCCCTCGACTCGCGCGCCTGAACCGCCCTCACGCGGAGGCGAGTTCGAGGAGCCGGGCCGCCAGGTGCTCGATCCGCTCGTGCCACGCCTCGCGCGCCTGCCGCGGATCCATGCCGTCCACGGTGAGCACCAGCCGCGCCCCGTGCCCCGTACCCGCACCGAATTCCCAGCGCACCAGCTCACCCGTGGACGCCCGGTAGGCGAGCAGCTCGGGCTCCCGCGCCTGAGTCACGCTGCCCTGCTCGAACCTGGGAGCCGTGAAGCCCGACGGGACGGCGGACCCTTCGGCCACCGGTCGGCCCGCGGCCAGCTCGGCCCACACGGCCTCGGCCGGGCGCAGCAGCTGGCGCTCGAAGCGGACCGTGGTGCCCTGGATCTCGCCCCCGCCCAGATCGAACTGCTCCAGATACGCCTCGTGCAGGTCGCCCTTGTCCGCGTCCACGTCGACCGGCTCGGAGTCCAGGATCTGGCCGAGCGCGGTGAGGCACAGATGCCAGCCGGAGGCGAAACTGGCCCCGCCGAAGCGGTCGCCGAAGGTGTGCGTGAGGGTGAGCAGGGAGCCCTCGCCCTCCGGGGTGATCTCCCAGCGCAGATGGTCCTCGCCCCACTCGAAGGCGAAGACCCGCGGCTCCTCGGCGTCGGTGACACGCCCCGTCATGCCGGGCCCGTCGTCGCCGGGGAAGTGGAAGCCCATCGCGCCTCCGGGCTTCAGCTCCACGGTCACCTCGGACGGGAACCACTGGGCGAGCTGCGCCGGTTCGGTGACCGCCGCCCAGACGGCGGCCGGGGGATGGGCGAACCGGCGGCGCATCACGAGGGCGGTGCGGCCGTCGCCGGTGGTGAGGGTGTCGGCTTCGGGGTTCATGACGGATCGTCCTCCGACTGGTCCAGATGGCGTTCGAGGCGGTCGAGGCTCACCGACCACAGGTGGCGGTAGTGGGCGAGCCAGGCGTCGAGCTCGGCGAGCGGCTCGGGCCGCAGCTCGTACCAGCGGCGCTGCGCGTCCTGCCGCACCCGCACCAGACCGGCCTCGCGCAGCACCCGCAGATGCTTGGAGGTGCCGGGCTGGCTCAGGCCGAGCTCCACGGTCAGTTCGCCGACCAGGCGCGGCCGCTCCAGGAGCAGATCGAGGATGCGGCGGCGCTGCGGCTCGGCGAGCACGTCGAACGGTATGGGCATATCTCGAACATACCTTGGTGGTTATATAACTGCAACGGCATGGAGGGGGTGTGGGGCGGCGGGCGGTCCATCCGGCGTAACTCAGCGCGAAGCCGACCGCCCGGGCACGGCAGCGTGAAAGGACACGGCCGCACCGAGACGGAGCCCTCGCATGATCGACGACGTTCCCACCGCACCCCCGGTCCGCGACTGGCCCGCGCAGGACCTGGCCGGGATGGACTTCGACCCGGTCCTCGGCGAACTGATGGACGCCGGGCCGTTGCACCGCATCCGCCTCCCGCACGGCGAGGGCTGGGCCTGGCTCGTGACCCGCTATGAGGACGTACGGATGATCACCAACGACGCGCGGTTCGTGCGCGGGCCGGTGACCGAGCGTCAGATCACCCGGCTCGCCCCGCACTTCAAGCCCAAGCCCGGCTCACTCGCCTTCGCCGACGGCGCCGACCACCACCGGCTGCGCCGCGTCGTCGCCCCCGCGTTCACGGCGGCAGGCGTGGAGCGCGTCCGCCGCAAGGCGCAGCCCATGCTCGACGGCCTGGTCGACGCGCTGCTCGACACCGGACCGCCCGCCGACCTCGTGGAACGGGTCCTCGGCCCGTTCCCGGTCGCGGTCGTCTGCGAGGCGATGGGGGTGCCTCCCGGCGACCGGGCCGAGCTCACCGAGTGGACCGACCGGATCGTCTTCCCCGCCGCCGACCCGCGCACCACCGGCCAGGTGAAGGAGCAGCTGTACGCCTGGCTCGCCGAGGCCATCCGCGAGCGGCAGGACTCCGGGGGCGAGGACATCCTGTCGCTGCTCGGAGCGGCCGTGGCGCGGGGCGAGCTCACCGCCGAGGAGGCCGCCGGCGTGGCCGGGCCGCTGCAGATCGGCGGCGAGGCCGTCACCAACAACACCGGTCAGATGCTGTACCTCCTGATGACCCGGCCCGCGCTGCTCGACCGGCTCACCGCCGATCCGTCGCTGCGCCCGCGCGCCCTGGACGAACTCCTGCGCTACATCCCGCACCGCAGCGCCGTCGGCCTCGCCCGGATCGCCACCGAGGACCTCGATCTGCACGGCCACCGCATCCGCGCGGGCGAACCGGTCTACGTCTCCTATCTCGCCGCCAACCGCGACCCCGACGTCTTCCCCGCCCCCGAGGAGATCGACTTCGACCGGGCCGCCAACCCGCATGTCTCCTTCGGCTTCGGCACCCACTACTGCACCGGCGGCCTGCTCGCCCGCCTGCAGATCGACCTCCTGATGAACACGCTCCTCGACCGCCTCCCCGGCCTGCGCCTGGCCGTACCGCCGCAGGAGGTGAGCTGGCGCCGCAACGCGCTCATCCGCGGACCGCACCAACTCCCCGTCACGTGGCAGGAGTAGCGTCGGCCGTCATGGAGGTCACCCGCCGCCCCGCCCCGCCCACCGGTCTGCGCCGCGCGCTCTTCCGTGCCCCGATCCAGCTCTACCGGATGGGGCTCGGTGTCCTGGTGCCCAGTCGTCTGCTGCTGCTGCGGCACATCGGCCGTGCGTCGGGGCAGGAGCGGCAGGTGGTGATCGAGGTCGTCGAGCATGAGCGGGCCACCGGCTCGTACATCGTGTGCTCGGGCTTCGGCCCGAAGGCCCAGTGGTACCGCAATCTGCTCGCGCACCCTGCCGTCACCATCCAGGTCGGTGCGCGCCGGATCCCGGTCACCGCCGAGCCGCTCGGCGCCGACGAGGGAGGCGCGTTCATGGCCGACTACGCGGCCCGGCATCCGCGCGCCGCACGCAAGCTGGTGAAGTTCATGGGCTTCGCGGTCGACGGCACGCTCGCGGACTACCGCGCCGCCGGGCGCGAGCTGCCCTTTGTACGGATGCGCCCGCGCTGATTCTCCCGAAGGCACCCACCGACCCCGTTCTCTGACTAGAGTCAGAGAATGGATGCAGAGTCGATCGCCCAGGTCCGCCGCTTCAACCGCACCGTCGGTGAGCGCATCGGAGTGCTGCACGACCACTTCCTCGGCACCGCGCGGCCCGTCGGCGAGGCGCGGCTCCTGTGGGAGGTGGGGGAGGAGGGCCGGGACGTACGGCGGCTGCGGGACCGTCTCGGGCTCGACTCGGGGTACGTGAGCCGTCTGCTCCGCTCGCTGGAGCGGGACGGCCTGGTCACCGTGCAACCGCAGGAGCACGACCGGCGCGTACGGACCGTGCGGCTGACCGCCGAGGGCCGCAAGGAGCGGGCGGTCCTCGACCGACGCAGCGACGAGCTGGCCGAGTTGATCCTCGCCTCGCTCAACGAGCGGCAGCGCACCCGGCTCACGGAGGCCATGGCGGAGGTGGACCGGCTGCTCACCGCCGGCACCGTGAGCGTGGAGGAGCTCGACCCCGGCCATCCGGACGCGGTGGCCTGCCTCACCGCGTACTTCGAGGAACTCGCCGAACGCTTCGAGGAGGGCTTCGACGCCGCGCTCAGCGCCGTGCCCGACGCCGGAGCGCTCGGACCGCCGCACGGGGTGTTCGTGGTGGCCCGGCTGCGCGGCGAACCCGTCGGCTGCGGCGGCGTCCACCTCGAAGGCGACGAACCCCCGTACATCAAGCGCATGTGGGTGGCGAAGGAGGCGCGCGGCCTCGGTCTCGGGCGCAGGCTGCTCGCGGAACTCGAAGGGTACGCGGCGCGCTCAGGGGCACGCAGCGTGCGCCTGGAGACCAACGGCGAGCTGCGCGAGGCCATGGCGCTCTACCGGTCGGCGGGCTACGAGGAGGTACCGGCCTTCAACGACGAGCACTACGCACACCACTGGTTCGAGAAACGCCTCGACTCCTGAGTGCTTCGAGAGACGTCCGACCCCTAGGAGACGCTCGCCGGTGTGCGCTCCGCGAGGCCGTGCTGCAGCTCCTCCGCGAGCAGTTGCTTGGAGATGGTGTCCACGGCCGTCCGCAGCTCGGGACCCGCAGGGCGGCCGCTGTCCGTCTCGACCTGGTCGGCCAGCCAGTCCGCCCAGGCCTTCTCGATCGTCCCCGCCTCGCGTTCGCCCGCCGGCGTGAGCGAGAGCAGGCTGCCGTCGCGGGTCACATAGCCCTCCTCGACCATACGGTCGTAGACCGGGAGCACCACTTCGGGCGGTACGCCCTTCGCACGGCCGATCAGTCCGAGGCTGGCATGGCCGACCATGCGGGTCATCAGCGCCACCTGTGTCACCGCCCAGGCGCCCGCCATGTCGAGCCGGGTGTCCGAGGATTCCACGACCCGGCGGGCGTCGGCGAGCCCCTTCGTCTTGAACACCTTGCCGACGGCCAGTTCGAGCAGCCGCTGCGAATCCGCGTTGGCGGCCGGTGCCGAGAAGCCCTCGCCCATGTCGGCGGAGGCCGAGCGTGCCGTGTCGCGCAGCCGGACCTCCTTGAGGAACAGCGCGATCACGAAGCTGAGCAGGGCGACCGGTACGGTCCACAGGAACACCGACTGCAGCGTCTCCGCATACGACTCGATGATCGGCGCCGCCTGTTCCGCGGGCAGCGCGTGCAGCCCTTGCGGACTGTTCGCGGCCTCGGCCGCCTGCGCCGGATCCGCCCCGGCGCGCGCCGCGGCCGCGATGCCGTCCCGCAGGTTCGGCTCCAGGGTGTTGGCGTAGATCGTGCCGAACACGGCGGTCCCGAAGGCGCTGCCGAGCGTACGGAAGAAGGTCACGCCCGAGGTGGCCGTACCGAGGTCCGCGTACTCCACGGTGTTCTGCACCGCGATCGTCAGGACCTGCATGCACAGCCCGATCCCGACACCGAGCACGAACATGTACAGCGACTCCAGCCAGGCGCTCGTGCTCGCCGACATCAGCGACATCAGGAACAGGCCGAGCGTCATCACCGCCGAGCCGATGATGGGGAACACCCGGTAGCGGCCCGTCTTGCTGACCACGTTGCCGCTGTAGACCGACGCGAGCAGCAGACCGAGGACCAGCGGCAGGGTCCGCACGCCCGAGACGGTGGCCGAGTCGCCGTCCACGTACTGCAGATAGATCGGCAGGAAGGTCATCGCGCCGAGCATCGCGAAGCCCACGATGAAGCTGAGGACCGAGCAGACCGTGAACACCGGGTTGGCGAACAGGCGCATCGGCAGCATCGGCTGGGCCGCCCGCGTCTCCACGACGGCGAACAGGGCGAGCGCGAGGGCGCCGCCCACGAACAGGCCGATGATGACGCCGGAACCCCAGGCGTACTCGTTGCCGCCCCAGCTCGTCGCCAGGATCAGCGCGCTCGCACCGGCCGCGACCAGCGCGATGCCGAGATAGTCGATGACCGGTTTCGCAGCCGAGCGGACGCTCGGGATGGTGCGCGCCGCCGCGATCACCACCGCGATCGCGATCGGCACGTTGACGTAGAACGCCCAGCGCCAGGACAGATGGTCCGTGAACAGACCGCCGAGCAGCGGCCCGATGACCGTCGAGACACCGAAGACCGCGCCGATCGCACCCTGGTACTTGCCGCGCTCGCGCAGCGGGATCACATCGGCGATCAGCGCCATCGCGGTCACCATCAGACCGCCCGCGCCGATGCCCTGGATCCCGCGGAAGAGGACCAGCATCAGCATGTTCCCGGCGAGGCCGCACAGGAACGAGCCGAGGATGAAGACGATCGCCGACACCTGGAAGACGATCTTCCGGCCGAAGAGGTCGCCGAACTTGCCGACCAGGACGGTCGACACGGTCTCCGCGAGCAGATACGCGGTGACCACCCACGACATGTGCGCACCGCCGCCGAGATCCGAGACGATCGTGGGCAGCGCGGTGCCGACGATCGTCTGGTCGAGCGCGGCGAGCAGCACGCCCAGCATGATCGTGACGAAGACGATGTTGCGGGTGCGGGTGTCGAGGACCGGCGGTGCGGCGGCCGGCGCGGGCGGGTTCTCGGTGGCTGCGGTCACTCTGTCACTGTCGTGGCCGCGCCAGGCAGGTGCATGCGCGGTAGGCCGAACAGGCGACGGCGGTTGGATACGGGGCAAGCCCTGCGGGCCGCTGCGGAGCCGGATCCTGCGGGCCGCTGCGGACCCGGTCCTGTGGACCACTCTCAGTCCGCGTGGATCGCCGCCTCGATCTCCTCCTTCAGTGCCCGCCGCGCCTTCGCCTGCCCGTGCGGCGTCTCGATCACCACCTGGTGCACGGTTCCCGTCCAGGGCGCCGGCGGCCCGTAGCCGTCGTCGACCGGCAGTCCGCGGTCCCGGCCCACGCACAGGCCCGTACCCCCGTGCTGGAAGGTGAACGGGAACGGGCCGCCCAAGGCGCAGCTCGCCACCTCCTTCTCGTCCACGAGCAGCGTGTACGTCAGCGCGTCGGCGTCGAAGCGGACGCCGAGCGAGCACCGGCCCGCCGCCAGCGGACCGGGCGCGGTCACCCGGTCCAGGTCGCCGGCGCGCGAGCAGGCGAAGACGAGCCGTCCCTCGGCGGCGTAGAGCGCGAAGCCGCCGGTGAGGTCCCCGAGCGCGCACAGCACCCCGGACGCGCCCTCCTTGGGCACCTCGGCGTCGACGGTCAGCGTGAAACCGCCGAAGAGCAGCGGCAGCGCCTCGTCGTGGACGGGCGAGCCGCCCGGCAGATACACCCCGCGGTCCGGGATCGGCCACGCGGGCCCGATCATCGCCCCGAGCCGTTCCTGCATCCGGTCGTCCAGCGGCAGCACCTGGTTCGCCGCCGCCTCCTCGTCCCAGCGCGCCGCGAGCTTCCGGACGACATCGGGGTGTTCGTCGGCGAGATCGTGCGCCTCCGCGAAGTCCTCCGCGAAACGGAACAGGGACCAGCGGTCGGCCGCGAAGTCACGGCTGCCGGGCAGCAGCCGCTCCTCGTCGGCCACGCCGTGCGACACATGGTCGGTGGTGGCCTTCCAGCCGTCGTGCACGATCGAGCGGGAGCCCAGCATCTCGAAGTACTGCGTCCCACGGGGCGCGGGCGCCGAGGGATCCTCCAGGACACCCAGCAGGCTCCGCCCGTCGAACGGCTCCTGCGCCACTCCGTCGACCTGCTCGGGCCGCTCGACGCCGCACGCCTCCAGGATCGTCGGCATCAGGTCCACCGCGTGCGCGAACTGCCCGCGCAGCGCGCCCTGTTCGCGGATCCGCCGCGGCCAGTGCGCGATCAGGGGCGCCCGCGTGCCGCCCAGCCAGGTGTAGCGCTTCCACAGCCGCAGCGGAGTGTTCCCGGCCCAGGCCCAGCCCCACGCGTAGTGCGGATACGTGGACGGGCCGCCCCAGTCCTCGTACGCCGCGAGATTGGCCTCGACGGTGTCGCCGGAGCGGGCCGTGAACCGGTGCTCGTTGGGGGTGCCGAGCTGTCCGCCCTCGGCGCTGGCACCGTTGTCGGACAGAACCAGCACCAGGGTGTTGTCCAGGCGCCCGATCCGCTCCAGATAGTCCAGGACCCGGCCGATCTGCGCGTCGGTGTGGCTGAGGAAGCCCGCGTACACCTCCTGCATCCGGGAGAACAACCGCCGCTGGTCGTCCGGGAGTTCACGCCAGTCGGGAATCCATGGCGGCCGCTCGGAGAGCGTCGTCCCCTCGGGTACCACCCCGGCCGCCGTCTGCCGCGCGAAGGTCTCCTCGCGCCAGCGCTCCCAGCCCTGGTCGAAGCGGCCGCGGTAGCGCGCGGTCCACTCGGGGGCGACATGGTGCGGGGCGTGCATCGCGCCGAGCGGGAAGTACAGGAAGAACGGCTTGTCCGGGGTGGCCTGGTGCTGGTCCTGGATCATCCGGACCGCACTGTCGGCGAGGTCCTCGCTGAGGTGGTAGCCGTCGCCGGGCCCGGCGGGCGGCTCGGTGTAGTGGTTGTCGCGCACCAGGTGGGGCGCCCAGTGGTTGGTGTCGCCCTGCAGGAAGCCGTAGTACCGCTCGAAGCCGTAGCCGAGCGGCCAGCGGTCGAAGGGGCCGGACGCCGTCCGTTCCCAGCGCGGGGTGAGGTGCCACTTGCCGACGGCGAGTGTCGAGTACCCGGCGTCGCGCAGGACGCGCGGCAGCGGCGCCGCGGACTTCGGCAGCCGGGCCGTGTAGCCCGGGTACGAGATCGGCAGGTCGACGAGGAAGCCCATGCCGACCGCGTGGTGGTTGCGGCCGGTCAGCAGGCTCGCCCGGGTCGGCGAGCACATCGCGGTCACATGGAAGCGGTTGAACCGCAGCCCGCCGGCGGCCAGCCGGTCCATGTGCGGGGTCTCCATGTCGGAGCCGTAGCAGCCGAGTTGGGCAAAGCCGAGGTCGTCGAGGACGATCACCACGACGTCGGGGGAGCCGGGGGCGGGGCGCGGGGAGCTCTCGGGCCGGTGCACGGCGGCAGTGTGGGGTGCGGGGCCGGACATCACAAGGCTCATGGCAAGGCTCATGACAAGGCCCGGTGGCACGGGCCGGGGTCCGACGGCCTCGTCACCGGTTCGGCCCAGTTCAACTGGGGGCCCACCCGGGGCGCGGGGAGATGGTGAGTGCACGCATTCGCGTACCCCGGCGACCACAGAAGGGCCCCTCATGGCGACGATCTGCAGACCTGCGGTCTCTGTTCCCGAACACGTGATCACCATGGAGCAGACGCTCGACCTGGCCCGTGAGCTCCACTCCGACCACGCCCAGCTGGAACTCGCCCTGCGCCTGATAGAGAACACCGGGGTCAAGGAGCGCCACATCGTCCAGCCGATCGAGGAGACGCTGCGCCACCCCGGGTTCGAGCACCGCAACGCCGTCTACGAGGCCGAGGCCAAGCGGCGCGTGCCCGAGGTGATACGCCGGGCGCTCGCGGACGCCGAACTCCGCACCCAGGACATCGACGTGATCATCTACGTCTCCTGCACCGGCTTCATGATGCCGTCCCTGACGGCCTGGCTGATCAACCGGATGGACTTCCGCAGCGACACCCGCCAGATCCCCATCGCGCAGCTCGGCTGCGCCGCGGGCGGCGCCGCCGTCAACCGTGCCCACGACTTCTGCACGGCCTACCCGGACGCCAACGCGCTCATCGTGTCCTGCGAGTTCTGCTCGCTCTGCTACCAGCCCACCGACCTCGGCGTCGGCAATCTGCTCTCCAACGGGCTTTTCGGCGACGGCATCGCGGCCGCCGTCGTGCGCGGCACCGGCGGCACCGGCATCACCCTGGAGCGCAACGCCTCCTACCTCGTCCCGGACACCGAGACCTGGATCGCGTACGAGGTCCGCTCCACCGGTTTCCACTTCCAGCTCGACAAGCGGGTCCCGGGCACGATGGAACCGCTGGCCCCCGCGCTCAAGGAGATGGCGGGCCAACACGGCTGGGACGCGGCGCAGTTGGACTTCTACATCATCCACGCGGGCGGACCGCGCATCCTCGACGACCTGAGCAAGTTCCTCGGCGTCGCACCGGAGGCCTTCCGCTTCAGCCGCGCCACGCTCACGGAGTACGGCAACATCGCCAGCGCCGTCGTCCTCGACGCACTGCGCCGGCTCTTCGAGGAAGGCGGCGCCCACGAGGCCGCCACCGGGCTGCTCGCCGGGTTCGGACCCGGGATCACCGCCGAGATGTCCCTCGGCCGGTGGTCACGATGACGACGGTCACCACGACCCCGCCGGTACGGGACTGGCCGGCGCCCGAGCTCAGGGGCACCGACTTCGACCCGGTGCTCGCCGAGCTGATGCAGGAAGGCCCGGTCACCCGGATCCGGCTGCCGCACGGCGAGGGCTGGGCCTGGCTGCTGACCCGGCTCGACGACGTCAAGCTCGTCACCAACGACGCCCGCTTCAGCCGCGCCGCCGTCATGGAACGCGACGTGACCCGGCTCGCCCCGCACTTCATCCCCAGCAAGGACGCCGTCGGCGTCCAGGACCCGCCGCACCACACGACATTGCGCCGCGCCGTCGCGCCCGCGTTCACCAGCAGGGGAGTGGAGCGGCTGCGCGGCCGCGCCCAGGCCATGCTCGACGAGCTGATCGACGCCATGCTCGCCGACGGTTCGCCGGCCGACCTGACCGAGCGGGTCCTCGCCCCGTTCCCGCTCGCCGTCGTCTGCGAGGTGATGGGGGTGCCCGAGGCCGACCGGCCGCGGATGCACGAGTGGACCGTGCGGATCCTGTCCTCCGCCGAAGGCGCCGAGCGCAGCGAGGAGGCCAAGGGCGCGATGTGCGGCTACTTCGCGGAGCGGCTGCGCGAGCGGCCGGACGTCGGGAGCGCGCTCGGACCGGCCGAAGGCGACAGCGTGCTCGGACCGCCCGACGGCGACAGCGTGCTCGGGCTGCTCGCCGCCGCCGTCGCCCGCGGCGAGGTCAGCACCTCCGAGGCGGTCGGCCTGGCGCTGCTCATCCAGATCGGCGGCGAGGCCGTCACCAACAACACCGGCAACATGGTCTATCTCCTGCTGACCAGGCCCGAGTTGGCGGACCGGCTGCGCACCGACCCGGCGCTGCGGCCCTCCGCGATCGACGAACTCCTGCGCTACATCCCGCACCGCAACTCGGTGGGCCTGTCCCGGATCGCCATGGAGGACGTCACGATCCGGGGCGTCGACATCGCGGCCGGCGACGCCGTGTACGTCTCGTATCTCGCGGCGAACCGCGACCCGGAGGTCTTCCCCGACCCCGACACCCTCGACTTCACGCGCTCGCCCAACCCCCATGTGGCCTTCGGCCACGGCCCGCACTACTGCGTCGGCGGGATGCTCGCGCGGCTGGAGTCGGAGCTGATCATCTCCACCCTGCTCGACCGTCTCCCGCACCTCGCGCTCGCGGTCCCGGAGGACGAACTGCGCTGGCGGCCCGGTGCGTTGATCCGCGGACCCGAGGGATTGCCGGTGACCTGGTGACCGCGGCGGTGCCCCGCGAGGGCCTTCTCGTGCCCGCAGGGCAGGGGCGCACGCTGCAGGTGCCCGCGCACGAGGTCACCTTCAAGGTCACCGGCGAGCACTCCAGCGTGGCCTCCAGCTTCGAGGTGGTGGTACCGCCGGGCTTCGACGTCGGCGCCCATGTGCACACCCGCAGCGAGGAGCTCTTCTACGTCCTAGAAGGCGAACTCGACGTCCTCGCCTTCGAACCGAGGATCCGTACGAAGGACGACTGGAGCGAGTGGCGTTCGCTCAGCGGCACCGGCACGGTACGCGCCACGGCGGGCACTGTCATCGTCGTACCGCCGGGCTGCCCGCACGCGTTCGCCAACCGCACGGACACCCCGGCGAAGATGTTCTTCCAGGCCTCGCCGCCGCCCGACCACGAGCGCTACTTCGAGGAACTCCTCGAACTCCTGCGCTCGGGCGGCCCGGTGGACGAGACGGAGATCGCCGCGCTGCGGGCGCGCTACGACATCGAGCAGCTGACGCCGATGCGGCACGGGTGAGGCCGGCGTGGGGGCAGCGGTGCCCCGCGCCGGTCAGAACTTCAGGTGCGCTTCGACCGGCAGATGGTCGCTCCCGGTGTCGGCCAGGGTCCGTACGCCGGTCACCTCGGCGCCCCGGGCCAGGACCTGGTCGATCCGCGCGACGGGCAGGGACGCGGGCCAGCTGAACGCGAACGGCTCGTCCGGCGCGTCCAGTTGGCCGAGCACCGGATCGAGACCGCGGTCGTCGGTCGTGCTGTTGAGGTCGCCGAGCAGCACCACCCGCTCCAGGGGTTCCTCGGCGAGCGCGGCCGCGAGCAGCTTCGCGCTCGCGTCCCGCGCGTCGGTCCCGAACCCGGTCGCACGGAACCGTACCGACGGCAGATGCGCCACGTACACGGCCGTCTCGCCCTGCGGCAGCCGCACGGTCGCCCGCAGCCCCCGCTCCCAGCCCTCGGGGATCGACGGCGGCCGGATGTCCACGCGCCGCTCGTCGCGCAGCGGGTGCCGGGACCAGAGGTCGACGGTTCCGGTGTACGCGTGGTGCGGGTAGGTGTCCGCCAGCACGGCGCGGTACTTCTCGCGTGCGGCCTCGGTCACCTCTTCCAGGGCGAGCAGATCGGCGTCGCTGTCCATGAGCCGGCGCGCGACATGGGCCGGGTCCTCATGGGTGTCGCTCACGTTGTGCTGCACGACCTTGAGGTCGTACGCGTCCTCGCCGGGCAGACCGACGAAGAGCCCCGCCCACACGAGACCCGGCACCAGCGCCGCCACGGCCACCGCGCGCGAGCGGCGCAGCAGCGCGATCAGCAGCGCGAGCGGGACGACGAGCCCGAGCCACGGCCGGAACGTCTCGACGAGACTCCCCAGCCGCGGCCCTGCGTTGGGCACCGCCGCGGGGACGGCGAGCACCAGCGCGGTCAGCAGGCACAGCACGGCGAGCAGCAGGCTGACGCGGTCCGGGCGGCGCACCAGAGGGCGCCAGTCGATCCGCCGTACGCGCGCTATGCCGCTGGAATCCATCGCGCGATCTTATGCGAGGCCCGCCACCCCGGGCTCAGGAGAGGCCCGCCCCCGGGCTCAGGCGAGGCCCGCCTCCTGCAGCCCCGCGTACACCGCCTGCTGAACGGCCTGCGCCGCGGACTGCGGACGCACCATCACCGTGAACTCCTTGATCCGCCCGTCCTCGTCGAAGTGCAGCAGATCCATGCCGTGCACCTGCTTGCCGTCCACGACCGTGCGGAAGAGGAGGGCCTCGGTCGGGGCGGAGGTGTCGTCGGTGTTGGTGCGGACGGTGCCGTCCAGCTCGCCGACGTAGTGGAAGTCCTCGAACGTGCGCAGGAGCACCCCGAACAGACCGAGCACCATCGCGCGACCCTCGAACGGGCGGAACTTCACCGGGCTGTACATCCGGATGTCCTCCGTGAACAGCCCTTCGAGCGCGGCAAGATCGCCGGCCTCGACGGCGGCGCGGAACGGGGCGGACTGCGTCATCGCTTCCTCCATAATCACGGATCTGATTAGTCAGATTCTTGAGTATCATGGGAAGCGGTGACGGCAACAGAGGCAACGGACGGGGAGGACGGCCCATGGCCCTGAGGCACGCGGTGCTCGCGGCACTGCTCGACGAGGAGCTGAGCGGCTACCAGCTGGCGAAGTCCTTCGACCTGGGCGTGGCCAACTTCTGGCACGCGCTGCCCCAGCAGCTCTACGCGGAGCTGGCCAAGCTGGAGGCCGACGGTCTGGTCGCCGGGCGCGAGGTGGTGCAGGAGTCGCGGCCCAACAAGCGCCTGTTCAAGGTCACGGACGAGGGCCTGGCCGAACTGGAGCGCTTCGCCGCCGCCTCCGCCAAGCCGTCGATGCTCCGCGACGACCTCGCGGTCAAGGTGCAGTCCAGCGATCTGGTCGACACCGCCGCGGTCATCGCCCAGCTCCACGAGCGCGCGGACTTCGCCCGGGCCAAGATCGCCCTCTTCGAATCGCTCCTCGTGAAACTGCGCGGGGAGCGCGAGGAGGCGGAGTTCCTGCGCGACGGCGAGCGGGTCGGCCCGTATCTGACCTGCCTGGGCGGGCTCGTCTTCGAGCGCGGCTATCTGGAGTGGTGCGAGCGCATCGCCGGGATCCTCACGGAGCGCAGGGAGAGCCGATGACGGTGTACGCGCGGTACGTGGCGCTCGGCGACAGCCAGACCGAGGGCCTGGGCGACGGCGACGAGACGACCGGTCTGCGCGGCTTCGCGGACCGTCTCGCCGAAGAGCTCGCGGGCCTCAACCCCTCGCTCCTGTACGCCAATCTGGCCGTACGGGGCCGTCTCGCGGGGCAGATCCGCGCGCAGCAGCTGGATGCGGCGCTGGCCTTGAAGCCGGATGTGGCGACAGTCGTGGCGGGGGTCAACGACCTCCTGCGGCCGGGATTCGACGCCGACGAGGTGACGGGCCACCTGGAGGCGATGTTCGCGGCGCTCACCGCCCAGGGCGCCCGCGTGGCGACCGTGACCTTCCCGGACATCACCCGGATCACTCCGCTCGCCCGGCCCCTGCGCGGCCGCGTCGAATCGCTCAACCAGGGCATACGGGACGCGGCCCGGCGGCACGGCGTCGCCCTCGCCGAGACCACGGGGCACGAGGTCGTCACCGACCCTCGCCTGTGGAGCGCCGACCGGCTGCACGCCGGCCCGCTGGGGCATGCACGGATCGCCGCCTCCCTCGCGGAGGCACTCGCGCTGCCCGGCAGCGGCGACGCCTGGACGCATCCGCTGCCGCCCGGGCCGAAGGGCGGCTGGGTCCAGGAAGTGCGCTGGGTGGCCGGCTTCCTCGGCCCGTGGCTCGGGCGCCGGCTGCGGGGCCGCTCGTCGGGGGACGGGCGGGTGGCGAAGCGGCCGGAGCTGCTGCCGGTCCTGGAGGCGTGACGGGCGACCGGTGAGCGGGGGCGCGCGGGAAACCCGTTTGCCGACGGTGATCACCCCTTGAGAGGGTCGCGGCATATGACTGCGACCTTCACCGCGTACGACGGCACCGAACTCGCCTATCACGTGCAGGGCAGCGGCCGTCCGCTGATCTGTCTGCCCGGCGGCATGCAGGCCTCCGCCTATCTGGGCGATCTGGGCGGGCTCGCCCGGGACCGCCAGGTCATCACCCTCGACCTGCGGGGGACGGGCGATTCGGCCGTTCCCGATGATCCGGCGACCTACCGCTGCGACCGGCTCGTCGCCGACGTGGAGGCCCTCCGTACGCATCTGGGCCTGGACCGCGTCGATCTCCTCGGCCACTCGGCCGGTGCGAACCTCGCCATCCTGTACGCGACCCGACACCCCGAACGCGTGGCCCGCCTCGTCCTCGTCACCCCGAGCGTGTTCGCGGTCGGGCTGCCGGTGAGCGGCGCCGACCGCAGGGAGCGGGTGCTGCTGCGCCGCGACGAGCCCTGGTTCGCCACCGCGTACGCGGCCTTCGAGGTCATCGCGTCGGGGCAGGCGGCCGCCGAGCACTGGGCGGCCATCGCCCCGTTCAGCTACGGGCGCTGGGACGACACGGCCCGCGCGCATCACGCCCGCGAGGCCACACAGCGCAACGTCGCAGCGCTGGCCGTGTTCGGGAGCGACGGCGCCTACGACCCGGACCGCACACGCGCCGATCTCGCCACCCTGCCCGCGCCCGCGCTGCTGCTCGCGGGCGCCTTCGACCCGGGCGCACCGGCGGGCGTGGTGCGGACCTACGCGGCCCTCTTCCGCACCGCGTCCTTCGTGGAGCAGCCCGGAGCCGGGCACTACCCGTGGCTTGACGACCCGGACGCCTTCGCCTCCGCCGTGACCGCCTTCCTCGCACAAGGAGTCTGACGATCCCATGCCCGAAAGCCCCGCGCTCGACCGGCGCATCGACCGCCTCCGCGCCCTCGCCCAGGCCGACGAACGCCTTGAAGGCGTGCTGCTCTACGGTTCCTGGACCCTGGGCGAGGCCGACGAGCACTCGGACATCGAGGCGTACTTCTACGTCGCGGACGAGCACCTCGACACCTTCGACGGCGAGGCGTTCCTCGCCGGGCTCGCCCCGCTGGAGCTGGCGTACACGAACATGTTCGGCATCCTGGCCGTCGTCTTCGACGACCTGATGCGCGGCGAGTTCCATCTGTGCGCGGCGAGCACCGGCATCGACGAAGTGACCGGCTGGGCGGGCCTCGTCCATCTCCCGCAGCCCGAGCGGGCCGTGCTCCTGGACCGCACGGGACGGCTCACCGAGGCCGCCCGCGTCCTCGCGGACCGCCACACACCCGACCCCGCGACCACCGCACAGCAGCGCGTCGACGAGCTCACCAACTGGACGCTGGCGCTCGCCCACATCCTGCGCCGCGGCGAACTCGCCCGCGCGCACAACCTGCTGACCGCGATGATCGCGCCCCAGCAGCTCCAGCTCTGCCGCGTCCTGCACGACAGCACCGACCACTGGCTCACCCCGAGCCGCGCCCTCGAACAGGACCTGCCCGCCGACGAGATCGCGCGGTACGCCCGCACGACAGCGGCCCTGGAGGAGCGGACCCTGCGCGCGGCGGCACGCGAGAGCTGGGTCTGGAGCAGGGAACTGGCCGCCCGGGCCGAGAAGCGGTGGGGTGTACGGGTGCCCGGTGACCTGCAGACGAGGATCGCCCACCTGCTCGAAGCCCAGGACCTGAAGGCTGAGCCTCAGGACCGGACGGATCACCCCCAGGACCTGGCGGCCGATCGCGGACCTCGATGATCGTCAGCACCCAGGAAGCCATCGCCCTCGCGCAGGACTCGGCGGCACGGCTCACGGCCGCCGTACGCTCCCTCGACGAGCGGGAGTTGAACGCACCCGCCCGGCTCGACGGGTGGACCCGCGCGTTCGGGATCGCGCACATCACCCAGGCGCTGGGTGCGTACATCCGGCTCCTTCGCAGCGCGGCGCGGGACGACGGGCCCACCACGGCGGCGTACCACCGTGCCGTCGAAGAGTCGGCTGCCCGACCGGGGCGCGTTCTGCTGGCCGAACTGGCCGAAGGAGCCGAGCAGTTCCTCGCCCTGGCTCGCACTCTCGACGAGAGGGCATGGGAGCGCGAGGTCACCTCGTCGGGCGGCTGGCGGCACTCCGCGCGCTACACCCTCTTGCGCTGCCTGCGCGAACTGGAGACCCACCACACGGACCTGGATCTCGGCTACGAGAGCGCCAAGTGGCCGCTCCCGTATGTCCACTGGGCGCTGGACGACACGTTCACCACCCTGCGGACGCGGGACTTCCCGCTCGCCGCCGCAGTGGCCACCGACCTCGGCGTGCGCTGGGAGCTCGCCGGGAGCGGCCCGGTCGCCGAGGCGCCGGGCCCGCAGCTCCTCGCGTGGCTCGCGGGCCGTGGCCTTTCCGGCGCCCTCACGGACCAGTCCCTGCCCCTGCCGCCTCCGTGGCCTCAACCGCCTGTGGTCTAGCGGGAGTTCACGCCTCCCGCGGCAGCGTCTCGCCCGTCTCGAGGAGCGTCTTGAGGTCGGAGACGAGGTGCGGCCAGCCGCCGCCGATCATCTCCTGCAGGGTGCTGCCCGGCTCGAACCCGTCGTGCACGACGGTCAGCTTGACGATCGCGCCCTGCTGCTCAAGATCGAAGGCAACCTTGGAGCGGGGCTCCGCCGCAAGCTTCGCGTAGACGTCGTCCCCGACGCCGACCGCCTTCGCCCACTCGGGCGTGAAGGTGTGCCAGGTGTACGCGAGGCGGCGGTACGGGTCGGCCTCCAGGACGACCTGCGCCGGATCGGCGCCGGCGAGACCCTCGCCCTCCCAGACCATGGGCGAGCCGGCCGTCCAGTCGGTGCGGAACGAGATGCCCCAGTAGCGGCTGGTGAACGCCGGGTCGGTCAGACCCTGCCAGAGCTTCTCCGGGGTCGTACGGATGTAGGTCGTGTAGACGAACGCGTTGCTGTCCATGGGAGAGTGCTCCAGTGCTGTCTTGAGGTCGGCGAGCGCCCGGACCCGCGCTCGGTCGTAGTGGCTGATCCAGCGGTCGGCGATGGCGTTGATCGGCTCGGCGTTGAGGTAGTGCAGCTTCTCCCTGCCCTGCTTCACGGCCGTGACCAGATGGGCCGCCTCCAGGAGGGCGAGATGCTTGCTCACCGACTGGCGCGCCATGTCGAGGCCCGCGCACAGCTCGCGCAGACTCTGCCCGTTGCGGGCGTTGAGGCTGTCCAGGAGGCGGCGCCTGCTGGGATCGGCCAGTGCCTTGAAGATCTCGTCCATCGGTTGCTCCGCCCCCCTAGCGATATGCAACCATCCGGCTGCCTAAAAACATTAGGCAGCCAGATGGCTGCATGTCAAGGCGGGCCATGCCGGAGCACGGCCCGCCCTGGGGCTCAGTCCCGCGCGGGGAAGGTCAGCTCATCCGGTACGGGAGCGAAGAACCGCTCGACCTCATCCGCCGAGACAGCCGATAGCGCGGCCGGGGACCAGCGGGGGGAGCGGTCCTTGTCGATCACCTGGGCGCGGACGCCCTCCACGAGGTCCGGCAGCGCGAGCGCGGTGCACGAGACGCGGTACTCCTGGACGAGCACCTCCTCCAGGGAGTCCAACACCCCGGCCCGGCGCACCGCTTCGAGCGTGACCTTCAGGGCGGTCGGCGACTTCGCCTGGAGCGTCACGGCCGCTTCCTTCGCGGCGGCCACCCCGCAGTCGAGCAGCCGCTCGATGATCTCCTCGACCGTGGCGGCGCCGTAGCAGGCGTCGATCCACTCCCGCGCGCCGGCGAGCTCGCCCTCCGGAGCGGGCCGCGCCCAGCGCTCCACCGCCTCCCGCGCGGGCAGCCGTGCGAGATCGGCCTTGAGCTCGGGGAGCAGCCCGGACGGTACGTGGTGGTCGGCGAGGCCGCACAGCAGCGCGTCCGCGGCGCCGGCCGAGGTGCCGGTCAGCGCGAGATGCGTCCCGAGCAGCCCAGGCGCCCGCGACAGCAGATATGTACCGCCCACGTCCGGCACGAAGCCGATGGTGGTCTCCGGCATCGCCACCCGCGAACGCTCGGTCACCACACGCAGCGCCCCGTGCGCCGAGAGCCCGACCCCGCCGCCCATGACGATCCCGTCCATCAGGGCCACGTACGGCTTGGGGAAACGGGCGATCCGCGCGTTGAGCCGGTACTCGTCCCGCCAGAACCCCGCCGAGGCCCGCCCGCCGGCCTTCGCGTCATCGTGGATGGCCCGGATGTCACCCCCGGCGCACAGCCCACGCTCCCCGGCGCCCGACAGGACGACGGTCGCGACCGCGGGATCCCGCTCGGCCGCCGTGAGGGCCTCGTCGACGGCACCGACCATCGGGTGGTTGAGCGCGTTCAGCGCACGCGGACGGTTCAGAACGACATGGGCGGCATGGCCCTCGGTCCGTACCAGCACGTCATCGGTCACGAGGGCGCCTTTCACACGGGGAAGATCCCTGTCGACACTACCGTCGGGCTCCACGGCCACGTGTTCGGCCACCGGCACGCAGGGATCACAAAAGAACCGGTGGCCCGGGCAAGTGCCCGGGACACCGGCGTGGCTCAACGATCAGCTGAACAGCAGTGCAAAGGTGCAGCAGAGCAGAAGTGCAAGTGACCTACAGGTCGGTCGCGATGATCCTCTCGATGTTGCGCTCGGCGAGCGCCGTGATGGTGACGAACGGGTTGACCGCCGTGTTGCCCGGGATCAGCGCGCCGTCGATGACGTACAGGCCCGGGTAGCCGTGCAGCCGACCGTAGTTGTCGGTGGCCTTGTCGAGGACCGCGCCGCCCAGCGGGTGGTAGGTCAGATGGTCGCCCCAGATCTTGTTGGAGCCGAAGAAGTCGGTCCGGTAGATCGTTCCTTCCTTGCGGTTGATCTTGTCGAAGATGGTCTTCGCCATGTTGATGGAGTCCTGCTTCCAGGCGCGCTCCCAGGACAGATCCACCTTCTGTGTGGCCGCGTTGTACGAGAACTGCGCCCGCTTCGGGTTCTTCGTGATCGACAGATAGAACGAGGCGAAGGTCTCGATCCCCGTCGGCAGCGGCGCGACCTCCGCGAAGGCCCCTCCGCCGTCCCAGTTGTCGATGCCCGAGCACGGGATCGTCGACTGCACGTCACCCGTCGGATCCCACACATGGTTGGCGCGGCCGACCATGACGTTCCCGTTGTCGCCCCAGCCCTTGCCGACCTCGGCGTTGAGCTGCGGCAGCGCACCGGTCGCTTTCAGCTTCACGAGCAGCTTGCTGGTGCCGACGCTGCCCGCGGCGAAGAACACCTTGCCCGCCTTGACCGTCTTCGTGGCCACGGTGTCGCCGCTGGTGTTCATCTGCCGGATGGTGAGCGCGTAGTCCCCGCCGGTCGCCGGTGTCACCGAGGTGACCTCGTGCAGGGCCGAGACGGTGACCTTCCCGGTGGCCTTGGCCTGGGACAGATAGGTCTTCGGGAGCGTCTTCTTGCCGTAGTTGTTGCCGTAGAGGATCTCCTGGGCGAGCGCCGACTTCGGGACCTGCCCGTTGTCCTCGGCCTCCATGTACGCCCAGTCGTATACGTCGGGCACGAACGTCCAGGCGAAGCCCGAGCGTTGGGCGTGCTTGCGGCCCACGCGCGAGTACTGGTAGTACGACGTCCGCTCGAACCAGTCGGGGTTGATCATCCCCACGCCGAGCCCGGAGTTGGCCCTCGGGTAGTACGTGGAGTACATGTCGTCCGCGTTCACCGTGGGCAGCACGGACGCGAAGTGCTGGCGGCGCGGCGTGACCGCCATGCCGCCGTTCACCAGTGACCCGCCGCCGACGCCGCGGCCCTGGTAGACGGTGATCCCCGCGAAGTCCTCGGCGTCGAGGATGCCGGCGAACTTGGGGACGTCCTTGTCGAGCGGGAATCCGAGGAAGTTGCTCAGCGGCGCCTTGGTCCTGGTCCGCATCCAGAAGGACCGGTAGTCGGGTGCGGTGACCTTGGGGTGGCGCTTGCCGTCGGGGCCGTTGGGTGCGGTGTCCCAGTCCTGGCCCATCTCGACCATGTGCACGTCGATCCCCGCCTGAGCCAGGCGCAGTGCCGCGACCGAACCGCCGTACCCGGTACCGATCACCACGACCGGAACGCGTCCTCCGTCGGGGATGTCGGCCGCCGCCATGGGCCGGGCGAGCGCCGGGGTCACCTGAGCGGACAGGGCCGCGGCGCCAAGAATAGAACCTGTTCCAGTGATGAGTCTTCGACGTGAGATCCCGCCAGTACCCTGGTTCTGCTGGGGAGTTGAGGTCATGTGATCTTCCTCACCTTCTGTGGGGTGAGGACACGTTCTACTGTTACCGAGCCGTTAAGTCACGACATACCTAGAGGTAACTTCTGTCCGATCTTGTGGCAGGGGCGCGCCGCTGTCCCGTACGCCCGGAACGCCCCGGCCGCCCGTCAGGCGCTCAGGCGCCGCACCTTCAGGATGTTGTTCTCGCGCGTCATCACGCGGCCGTCCGCCAGCGTGACCTCGTGCTCATAGGCCCGCTCGGTACGGACCTCCCACTCGCAGAGGTTCAACTTCAGCCCCGCGAGCACCTCTTGAGGCGTAGGGAAGTGGACGTCGGGGTGCGGGCCCGGCTCCCAGGACGGGAAGCCCGCGTGGTCGACGACGAGCAAGGTGCCGCCGGGCGAGACCGCGGCGGCCGCGGTGCCCAGGATCTCGTCGCGGGGCAGCGCGATCAGCGACTGCAGGAAGTGCGCCGAGACGAGGTCGTACGCACCCGAAGGGAAGCTCACCGCGAGGTCGTGCCGCTGGAAGTCGATCCGGTCGGCGACGCCCGCCTCGGCCGCGTGCCGCGCGGCACGCTCCAGCGCGACGGCGGAGACATCGCTCGCCGTCACCCGCCAGCCCTGCCGGGCCAGCCAGATCGCGTCGCCGCCCTCGCCGCAGCCGAGGTCGAGCGCGCGGCCGGGCGTGAGGTCCTCGCTCTCCTCGATGAGTTCGAGGTTGGGGCGGCCGCTGAAGAGCTTCTGGTGCTGCCGGTAGCGGCCGTCCCAGAACTCCTGGGCGCTCGGCTCCGCCGTGCCGGCCGGGGTGGTGTCGCTGGTGGTCATCGCTGCGGGCCTTCCGTCCGTGGGTACGTGGGTACGTGGGGCCACCGTGCGCCCGGTCCGGATGAATGGGCAAAGTCTGTTGCCGGAACCGCAAAGGGCCGCGCCTCGGTGCAGCCTTTGGGTCGCGTCGAGGCAACCCGCGGGTAGGGGTCTTTGGTCCCGGCAGCGGCGGGACCTTTGCGGCTCCGGGCGCCCCTGCGCCCTCCATAACCTGGCCGCATTGCAGCCGATCCGGCCGCATCGCCGCCGTCCCGGCCGAGGGGCGCGGCCGAACCGATGGGGGAGTGAAGAGCCCGTGCGTTTTCATTTCGGGCTGCGCGTCGTGGGCTACCGGCCCGACGAGGAGGGCCCGCTGTGCGGGGCCCGGATCGAGTCCGTGCCGGGCGGCGGACCGTACTACTGCGGCGAACGCAAGATGGCCGTGCGCTGCGCTGAGCACACCGGACACACCGTCCCTGGGCCCCGCCCGGGCCGGCGGGTGCACGCCACGCGCTGAGGCGGACGCAACGGTCGCGCTGCGTCCGGTCCCGCCCCGCCTGACACCTGGGCGAGACCGTCCCGGCCCGGCTGCGGGGGCGAGATCCAGCCATCCGTATGACCATGGTCGAGTGAACGACGCGCACCAGGGCGCCCGCACCGAGCGCCCGCTCGACAAGGGCGATGTCCCGGCCTGGCTGACCCTGCAGACCGCCATCGAGGCGGTCGACCGCACCGGGCACCACCGCGACGCGGACGATCTCGCCGAGGAACTCGCCGACCCCAAACTCGACCTGGACCAGGACAGTCTTGCCGTGTTCGACGGCGACGAACTGGTGGCGTACGCGATCCTGCACCGGCCGGACGGCGCCGTGGACGCGGCGCGCTTCGACGGCGACGCGGGAGTCCATCCCGCGTGGCGGCGCGAGGGCATCGGCACCCGGCTCGTGGCGTTCCTCGACGAGCGCGCCCGTGCCGTGCACAGCGCTCAATTCGCGCCACTCGAAGGCCGGTTGATGATCACCGGCAAGTCCGGCGACGAGAACCTCACGGGCCTCACCGCCGCCCTCGGATTCGAGCCCGAGCGCTACTGGTTCGAGATGTCGCACCCGCTGCGGCACGACCGGCCCGACCCGGTTCCCGCGCCCGAGGGCCTCAGGATCGTCCCGTACGACGAGGGCCTGGAGGAGGCGATCCGGGTCGCCCACAACGATGCCTTCCGCGACCACTGGAACTTCACCGTCATGGACGAGACGGACTGGCGCACCTGGGTCACCGGATCGCGCTCGTTCCGGCCCGAGGTGAGCCGCTTCCTCATCGACGGCGACGAGGTCGCCGCCTATCTGATCGCCGAGGAGTCCGACGCCGACACCGAGGCCTTCGGGGTCCGCGACTGCCACGTCGGCTATCTCGCCACGCGCCGCGCCTACCGAGGGCGCGGCGCCGCGCCCGCCCTGATGGCCGCCACCCTCGACGCCGCGCACCGGGCCGGCTACGACACCGCCTCGCTCACCGTGGACACGGCGAACCCGTCCGGCGCGCTCGGCCTGTACGAGCGGCTCGGGTACACGGTGGCGCGGGAGTTCGTGACGTACGGGCGGGCGCTGGACTGAGAGGGGACCGCCTGCCGTCAGGCCAGGCGGTGCCCCTCACCGGCCGCCGCCCGGACCAGGACGTCGGCCAGCGCCTCGGGCGCCGACAGCATCGGCCAGTGGCCCGTCGGCAGGTCGAAGAGCGTGACGTCCGGCTCGCGCAGCCGCTGCGCGCGGGGCTCACCGGAGGCGACGACCGCCTCGACCAGGCCGATGCTCATCCCGTTCGCGGTGCAGAACACCCCGGACGCGGGCAGGCCGAGCGCCTTGCCGGTCAGGCTCAGCGGCTGGGTGAGCGTGCCGATGGGCTGCGGCGCGGCGAGGCGCACCAGGCGTTCGAGGCCCGCCTCGTCGATGCCCTCCAGGCTGCCCCAGGTCACCGTGTCGGTGAGCGGCGGCGGCAGCAGTGTGTGGCCGTCCTGGCTCGTGGCGATCCGAGCGGTCACGTGGTCCGACGCGGGGTCGGGCGCCACGTCGAGCACCGACTCGCCGTCCACCGGCATCCCGGTGTCCACGTACACGATCCGCTCGACGCGCTCGGGCCTGCGGTCCGCGGCGCCGAGCACCGGGAAGATGCCGTAGCAGTGGCCGACGAGAACCAGCCTCGACGCGTCCGCGTGGTCGATGACCTGCACGATGTCCTCGACGTGGGTCGCCAGGTCGGTGGCGGGGGTGGTCAGATGACGGCGGTCCCCGTACCCGGTGAGCGTCGCCGGATGCACCTCGGCACCCATGCCGCGCAGCCGCGCCGCGACGTCCCGCCAGATCCAGCCGCCCGTGTAGCCGCCCGACACCAGGACGTACGCCGTGCTCTCGGTCATGTCCGTGCTCCTCTCCGTTCCGCGGGTCCCGGTCCCGTCCGGGCGGCCGCTCTCCGTGCGCACCGTACGAACTCCACCTGGGGGAGGTTCAAGCACCGCACCGCACCGCACCGCACCGCGGGCGGGTCGGGGGAGTGGCGGACGTCCGCGCCCCGGCGGTTGTCAGTGCGGGCGCGTAGCGTCGGAACGGTGCGACGACGGCGTCGTGTCGCGGCGAGCGGAGGAGTCCTTCATGCGGAAGATCATCCTGGCCCTCTCGGTGTCCCTGGACGGCTTTTTCGAGGGCCCGGACGGTGGTCTCGACTGGCATCTGGTCGACGAGGAGCTGCATCAGCACTTCAACGACGAGCTGCGCACGATGAGCGCGTTCCTCGACGGCAGGGTCGACTTCGAGATGATGTCGGCCTACTGGCCGACCGCCGACGAGGACCCTGAGGCCTCGCCCGCCGAGGCCGAGTTCGCCGGGATCTGGCGGGAGATGCCGAAGTACGTGTTCTCGCGGACCCTCGCGAAAGCGGACTGGAATGCGACGCTGATGCGCGAGGTCGATCCCGAGGAGATCAACGCGCTGAAGGCGCAGCCCGGCGGCGACATGGTGGTCGGCGGCGCGACCCTGGCCGCGGAGTTCCGCCGTCTCGGCCTCATCGACGCGTACCACCTCTATGTCCACCCGGTCGTCCTCGGCGCAGGCCGCCCGCTGTTCCCGGCGACCGGGGTGCGCAGCGACCTGCGGCTCAAGGAGACAAGGGCGTTCAAGAACGGTGTGGTGCTGCTGCGCTACGACGCCGCGTGACCTCGGTCGGGCGGCGTCTCGGCCGGCTTGGCGGGCGGGGCGTCAGTGCAGCGCCTTCAGGCCGATGACGCAGCCGACGATGCCGGCGAGGAAGAGCAGCTTCAGGGCCGAGACCGGTTCACCGTCGAAGATCATCGCGTAGGTGACGGTGAGGACGGCGCCGATACCCACCCAGACCGCGTAGCCCGTGCCCACCGGCAGGGTCCGCAGCGCGAAGGCCAGGCCGCCCATGCTCGCGACGAGACCGACACCGAAGATCACGGTCGGTACGACGCGGGAGAACCCCTCGGATTTGCCCAGTGCGGTGGCCCAGACGGCCTCGAGCATCCCGGAAATGACCAGCACGATCCATGCCATGACGACGACTCCCTAGGCACCGTCGTCGAAATCCGGGTACGGCGCGCCTCGTCCGGGAGCCGGTTGGGGCTCTGCCGCCATATTCGCACAAGCGGACGTACGGGGGCAGGCCGACCGGTGGTGATCTCGCCCACCGCCCGTGGGGATGCGGTAGCTGCTTCGCTCACGGATTGCGCGCGGCCGCCTCGTTGTAGCGCGTCAAGTAGGCCGCGAAACGGGCCAGTTCGGCCGGCTCCCAGTCGGCGAGGCGCGTATGGAAGGCCTGGCTGCGACGGTCCGCCGCCTGCGCGAGCACCTGCTCGCCCTGCTCGGTGAGGTGCAGCAGCTGCATGCGGTGGTCGTCCGGGTCGGTCCGCCGTTCGACATGGCCCGCCCGTTCGAGTGCGGCGACCTGCCGGCTGACCGTCGACTTGTCGAGCAGGTAGTACGCGGCCAGGTCGGTGGCGCGGCAGCCGCCCCGGTCCTCCAGGTGCGCGAGCAGTGTGTACGAGACCAGTGACAGCTCCGGGTGCATCCGTGCGGCCGTGGCCCGTGCGCGGCGCGCGAAGGAGGTGAGCTCGCGCTGGATGGTGGCGACGGAGACCTGCCGGTCCGTGCTGCCTGTGGAATCGCTCATGGTTGTTCCCTCGAAAATCTAGTTGTAGAGTACATCTATCAAACGGTTGTAAAAACCAACTATCAGCTCTGAGGGACGCAGTCGTGAGCGGAACACACCGGCAGGACCCCACCACCAGCCACCCGGCCGAAACGGCGCCCAAGGCACGCCTACTCGGCTCCGCACCGCCCGGCGCACTGCGCCACACCCTCACCCACCTGCTGACGCCCCTCCTGATGTGCCTCGGCATGGGCCTCGCCTACCTCGGCGCCTTCGCCCATCCCGAGCCCCATCAACTCCCGGTCGCGATCGTCGGCAGCGGCGCCCAGGTGCAGGTCCTCGCCCAGGAGCTGCACGACAAGACCGGTGACGCCCTCGACGTACGCACCCTGCCGGACCGCGCAGCCGCCGAGCAGGCTCTGATGACCCGGGACATCACCGGCGCATATTTGCCCGGCAGCTCCAGCCTCCTCGTGGCGACGGCCGGCTCCGACACCAGCGCCACGGCCACCGAGAAGGTGTTCACGGCGGTCGCGGAGCAGCAGGGCGAGCCGCTGCACGTCACCGATGTCGTGCCGCCCGCCGCGGGCGACCCCACGGGCCAGGGCGTGTTCTTCCTGCTCGTCGCGCTCAGCATCGGCTCGTACGCCTCAGTCGCCGCGCTCGGCGCCGCGGGCGGTGCGCTGCCGATGCGGATCAGGGCCCTGCTCGTGGCGGGCACCTCGTTCGTCGTCAGCCTCATCGGCACCGCGTTCGCCGGTCCCGTCTTCCATCTCGTCGACCACGGGCTCGGGGGCGTCTGGGCGATGTCCTGGCTGTACGCGGCGGGCATCCTGTTCCTCGGTACGGGGCTGCACACGTTCCTCAAGCGGTGGACGACGCTCGGCGTGATGGTGCTGTTCGTGATGCTCAACTTCACGAGCTCGGGCGGGATCTTCCGGCCCGAGCTGCAGAACGGATTCTTCGGTTCGCTGCACGCGTTCTGGAACGGTGCCGGATTCGTCGAAGGCGTCCGCTCGCTCGTCTACTTCGGCGGCCACGATCTGGCCCGCAGCGTGTGGACGCTGGTGGCCTGGCTGGGGGTTGCCCTCGTCGTCGTCATCGCCGCCGGAGTCACCGAGCGGCGCCGGGCGGCCGCGACCGTGGAGTCCGTCCCGGCCGAGTCCGTGCCCGCGCCGCGGCCGACCGAGTCCGAACTCGAAGCCGAGGAAGAGGAGATGGAAGAGTCGGTCGCCGTCTGAGCGGCCGCAGGCGGCCGTGTGCCCGGACCGTGCTTCTCGAAAACCCGGCGACGTTGTCGGTGGCGGATGCCAGACTGCGCGCATGACTTCCCTGCCGCATGATCAGCAAGCCGACGACCCGCAGGCCAAGGCCCATTTGCAGCGCTATCTGCAGTCCGCGCGCGACGCGCTCCTGTGGAAGCTGGAGGGCCTTTCCGAGTACGACCTGCGGCGGCCGCTCACACCGACCGGCACGAATCTGCTCGGTCTTGTCAAGCATGTGGCCGGCACGGAGGCGGGCTACTTCGGGCTGGTCTTCGGACGCCCGTTCCCCGAGGAACTGCCGTGGATGGAGGAGGACGCGGAGGCCAACGCGGACATGTGGGCCCGGCCCGACGAGTCGCGCGAGGACATCGTCGCCCTGTACCGGCGGGTGTGGCAGCACTCGGACGCCACGATCGAGGAGCTCGGCCTCGGCGCCAAGGGCGCGGTGCCGTGGTGGCACCCGGAGCGCCGTGAGGTCACCCTGGAGCAGATCCTCGTCCACATGATCGCCGAGGCGCACCGCCACGCCGGGCACGCCGACATCGTGCGCGAACTGATCGACGGCTCGGCGGGGATGAAGCAGGGCAACGAGAACCTGCCGTCCACGGAGGGCAGCTGGTGGCAGTCCCACTACGACCGGCTCGAAGCGGCGGCGAAGGAGGCCGGGCAGGGCTGACGCGTGGCGTGGCGGCACGGGCCGGGGGGCCGTGCCGCGCCCCGCACCCCGTCCCGTACCGTCGGCGCATGCCCGCACTCCAGCGTCTGAGCCCCGAACACGCCCCGGCCCTGCTCGCGTTCGAGCAGGAGAACCGGGCGTATTTCGCCGCGTCCGTGCCCGACCGAGGCGATGCGTTCTTCGCCGCCTTCGACGCGGTGATGCGCGACCGTCTCGCCGAACAGGAGGCGGGGGAGTGCCACTTCCATGTTCTGGTGGACACCGACGGCGCGATCCTCGGCCGGGTCAACCTCGTCGATGTCGCGGACGGCGAGGCCGAGTTGGGCTACCGGATCGCGAAGGCGGCGAGCGGCCGCGGGCTCGCCACGGACGCCGTACGGCAGGTGTGCGCTCTCGCGGCCGAGCGGTACGGCCTGCGGACGCTGCGCGCCGTCACCACGACGGACAACGGGGCGTCGCGCGCCGTGCTCGCCCGTACCGGATTCGTGGCGACCGGTGAGATCGTCATCGGGGACCAGCCGGGGACCGCGTACCGCAAGGAGCTCTCGACCCCGGTGCGTTGAGGGCGGGTGCGGCTACCTCGCGGGGAGTTTGCACACGGCGTCGATGCCCAGGACGTGGTTGAGCCGCCCGAAGGCCAGCCAAGAGCCGATGCTCATGCTCAGCTCCACGATCTCCTTCTGGGAGTAGTGCGCGGTCATCCGCTCCCAGAACTCCTCGTCGAGGTTGTGGTGGTCGACCGTGTAGCGCTCCGCGTACTCGGCCGCGAGACGCGTCCGGTCGTCGAACGCCTCGGTCGTGCGCCACTGCTCGACGGCATCGAGGAAGGAGTCCTCGACGATCTCCTCGCCGTCACGCTCGGTGCGCCAGTCCAGGCACAGCGTGCAGCCGTTGATCTGCGCGATCCGCAGCCGCGCGGCCTCGAACTCGCGCAGCCCGAGGGTCGAGTGGGCGTAGACGGAGAGCGAGAACGCGGCCGCGGCCCGGCCGATGTGCGGGACCATGTCGTCCCAGACGTACCCGATGGGCTCCTGGCCGTCGGGAATGTCGATGATCATGACTGCTTCCTTCCGAGTCGCCCGGCCGCGGGCCGCAGCGGGACATCGAGTGCGTCATAGAGCCCGGGCTGCTGCCCGGCGAGCCAGTCGATGGCGTTGACGAGGCGGCCGACCGCGGTGGCGTTGCCGCCCGCAGAGCGGTTCTCGCCCTCGTCGGTCGCCTCGACGGAGACCTCGATATGCGGCTGCCCTTCGATGATCACGCGATGGGCGCCGGTGCCGTTCGCGGGCTGCGGCCAGTCGGGGGCGCAGGACGGGTGGATCCGGGTCACGTGCTCGATGACGAGCCGCGGTTCACCGTCCACGATGCCCTGCACCTCGAAGCGGATGGCCCCCTGCGTGCCCGCCTCGAACTCGCCCATCGACGGTGTGCTGATGGTCTCCTCGAGCGGGCGGCGCTCCATCGTCTCGCGGATGTCCTCGATCTCGACGCCGAGCGCGCGGGCCATCAGACGCAGCTGGCCGCCCCAGATCATCGACGGGACCGTCTCGATGAGCATCGGCGCCATGTAGTCCATGGGCTGCCCGAAGCCCACCGAGTAGCGGACGGAGTCCGGCTGTTCGTACGTGGAGTAGTCGAAGATCTCCTGGCAGCGGATGGCGTCGATACGGGAGCCGAGTCCGCTGATCAGGACGGGCAGCACATCGTTGCCCCAGCCCGGGTCGACACCGGAGACGAAGAGGGTGCCGCCGCCGTCCTGTGCCGCTTCGAGCAGCGGCTGCCGCAGTTCGTCCGGGGTGTTGCGGATGTCGTAGAGCCCGTAGAGCGCGCAGGTGACGACGACCGCGCCGGCCCGCAGCGCCCGTGCGATGTCCTCCAGGGCCTCGTCGGGCCGCAGGTCGCCGGAGGCCGCGTAGACCACGGCGCGCGGCTTGCGGGCGAGGACGGCATCGATGTCGTCGGTCGCCGTGACGCCCAACTCGGTTCCGAGGCCGCCGAGTTCGCCCGCGTCGCGGCCCACCTTGTCGGGGCTGTGCACGATCACGTCGGTGAGTTCGAGCTCGGGGTGCGCGTCGACCGCGCGCAGGGCCAGGCGGCCGACATTTCCGGTACCCCAGACAACCGTGGAAATCATGGGCGGAGGGTAACCGTCGGCCCTGAGGGTTGGTAGAGCCATGACCGAAGGATTTGACGGGGCGTCAGGCGAACGCTTCCTGGCGGGCCGTTACAGGCCCCGGGGTCGTCTCCTTCACCTGCAACGCGGTGCGCAGCACCACCGTCTGGGGAGACCGGTCGGCGCCCGCGATCCGCTCCTGCAGCAGCCCGGCGGCCGTCCAGCCCAAGTCGTACGCCGGCCCCTGGACCGTCGTGAGCGAGGGCGTCACCAGCGAGGCCCACGGCACATCGCCGAAGGACACCAGCAACGTCCGGCGCGGTCACCGGCCGGCTGCGGGACCTGAGCGGTTCGTCGTACGGGGAGCTGGTGGCCGAGGCGGTTGCCGTGCCGCCCGGCGCCGAAGACCTGCTGATGCTGCCGTACTTCGCCGTCGAGCGGACCCCGCTGTTCGCCCCGGACGCCCACTGCCTCGTCCACGGTTTGACACTCGGCCACGGCCACCAGTACCAGGCGGCCTTGGAAGGAGCGGCCTTCGGCGTACGGCACAACCTGGCCGCCATGACCGACGCGGGCGGCGATCCGCGCCGCCCGATTGCCGTCGGGCCCCCGGTAGGGGTTACGCCGGGCAGGCCCGCGGCCGATCCGTCAGGGTCTGCGTCAGGCGTAGTGGCGGTACACGGCCTGGGCCACGCACGCAGGCTTGTCGCCGCCCTCGACCTCGACGGTGAAGGTCAGCTGCATCTGGACGCCGTTGCCCTTCACCTCCTCGACCGAGTCCACCGTTCCGTGCAGGCGGATCTTCGCGCCGACCCGCACGGGGCTGGGGAAACGGACCTTCTCCAGGCCGTAGTTGACGCTCATGGACACGCCACCGATCTCCAGGAGCTCGCCGAAGAGCGGGATGATCAGGGACAGCGTGAGATAGCCGTGCGCGATGGGGCCGCCGAATGGGCCGCCCGCGGCCCGCTCCGGGTCGGTGTGAATCCACTGGTGGTCGTCGGTGGCGTCCGCGAAGGTGTTCACGCGCTCCTGGGTGATCTCCCGCCAGCCGGTGCGGCCGAGGTCGCTGCCGGCCAGGGACTTGAGTGCGTCGAGGCCATTGGCGTGCACGGTCATGAGGTTCTGCCTTTCGAGAGGGTCCGGCGCTGCCGGTTCAGGAGTGGGACGGGTCCTCGAAGGACGCGTCGAGAGATGCGCGTACGGCGGGCTTGACGATCTTTCCGCTGGCCGTACGGGGGAGCCGGCCGGCGAAGGCGACCGTGCGGGGGATCTTGTATTTGGCGAGACGGATCCGCAGATGCGCGAGCACCTCGTCCTCGCCGATGCGGGCACCGGGTGCCCGCACGACGACCACATGGCCGACCTCGCCCCACACCGCGTGGGGCACACCGACCACGGCGCACTCATGGACCGCGGGATGGCTGAGGAGTGCCTCCTCGACCTCGGCCGGGTACACGTTCTCCCCGCCGGACACGAACATGTCCTTGAGCCGGTCGACGATGTACGCGTAGCCGTCCTCGTCCACGCGCGCGAGGTCGCCGGTACGCAGCCAGCGGTCCGCGGTGACCGCCGCGGCCGTGTCCTGCTCGCGCCCCCAGTAGCCCGTCATGACGTTGGGTCCGCTGACGAGGATCTCGCCGGGCTGCCCGGGCGCGGCGTCGCCGCCGTCCGCCAGGACCACCCGCGTATCGGTGAAGAAATGCGGCACACCTGCCGAACCGGCCTTGGCCGTGGCCTGCGAGCGGTCCAGGAACAGGACGCCTGGCGAGGCCTCCGTCATCCCGTAGCCCTGGCTGAAGGCGAGTCCACGCGCGAGATACGTGGCGATCGTGCCGGCCGGGACCGGCGCGCCGCCGCAGTTGAGCGTGCGCAGGCTCGACAGGTCGGCGCCCGCCCATCCGGGCCGGGCGGCCATGGCGTCGTACATGGTGGGAACGCCGAACATGTACGTGACGCGCCTGCGTCGGATGACGTCGAGGACCTGATCGGGGTCGAACGAGCCGAGCAGCACCACGCGTCCGCCCTTGAGGAGGGTGGGCAGACAGGTCATGTTGAGACCGGCCGTGTGGAACAGGGGCGCGACGACGAGAGTGACCTCGTCACCGGTCAGATCGGTGTCGACGAGGACGTTGACGCTGTTCCAGGTGATGTTGGCGTGCGACAGGACGGCGCCCTTGGGGCGCCCCGTGGTCCCCGAGGTGTACATGATGATGCACGGCTCGTCCGGCCCGACTTCCTCGTCCAGCGGCAACGCCCGCTGCTCCGCGAGGAGTTCCTCGTAGCCGAGCACGCCCGCCGCCGGGCCGGAGAGCGAGATGCGGTGGCGTACGGGGGAGTCCGCCGCGGCCGTCGCGGCGGTGTCGGCGTGCTCGGGGCCGTGCACAAGGACGGTGCTGCCGGAGTCGGCGAGGTTGTACGCCAGTTCCGGCGCGGCCAGCCGCGTGTTCAGGGGGACGAGGACGGCGCCGAGCGCTCCGGCCGCGAACAGAGTTTCGAGGAACGCGGGATGGTTGGGGCCCAGGTACGCGATGCGGTCGCCGCGTCCGGTGCCGAGCGCGCGCAGCGCGTGCGCAAGACGCAGCACGCGCTCGTGCAGAGCGCGGTAGGTGAGCTCCGTGTCCTCGTGGACGACGGCGACACGGTCCGGGGTCTTGCGGGCCCGGCGGGCCGGCCAGGAGCCGATGCCTTCGTTCAACACGGCGTCCCCTCAGTCCTCGAGCAGGCCGAGCAGGCGGGCGGCGTTGGTCTTGAGGATCCTGGGCCGGACCTCGGGCTTGATGTCGAGCTGCGCGAAATCGGCGAGCCACCGGTCGGGCGTGATGACCGGGTAGTCGGAGCCGAAGAGCACCTTGTCCTTGAGCAGGGTGTTGGCGTAGCGCACCAGCTGCGGCGGGAAGTACTTCGGCGACCAGCCCGACAGGTCGATGTACACATGCGGCTTGTGTGTGGCGACGGCCAGCGCCTCGTCCTGCCAGGGGAAGGACGGGTGGGCCAGGATGATGCGCAGCCCGGGGAAGTCCACGGCCACGTCGTCGATCAGCATGGGATCGGAGTACTTGAGGCGGATGCCGCCACCGCCGGGGACACCGGCGCCGATCCCGGTCTGGCCCGTGTGGAACAGCGCGGGCACGCCCAGTTCCTCGATGGCCTCGTACAGCGGGTACGCCATCGGGTCGTCGGGCGAGAACGCCTGGATGCTGGGATGGAACTTGAACCCGCGCACGCCGTGCTCCTCGACCAGCCGGCGCGCCTCGCGCACCCCGGCCCGCCCCTTGTGCGGGTCGATGCTCGCGAACGGGATCAGCACGTCGGCGTGCTCGGCGCAGTTCCCGGCGATCTCCTCGTTGGAGATCCGCGGGTGCCCGGTGGCGTGCTCGGCGTCCACGGTGAACACGACCGCGGCCATGCGGCGTTCGCGGTAGTGGGCGGCCATCTCGTCGATGGTCGGCTGCCGGTGGCCGTGCGCCTTGAAGTACTCCTCGGACGCGCCGAAGAGTTCGGGGCTCAGGGCGCCGTGGCCGGACCGGGAGATCTCGGCGTGGGTGTGGACGTCGATCGCGGTGAGCGCCTCGACATCGATCGGCCGGCCGCTCATGTCAGGCCTCCGGCGACTTGGGCGCGGGGATGCCGTACGTCTCGGGCTCGGCGCCGACGCCTGTGTGCCACTGGCCTGCTATCGCATCGGCGCTCCAGCCGCCGTCCGAGAAGGCCACGGCCTTCTCCTGCGGGTGGGACCACAGGGCCAGCCGGTCCCCGCCGATGCCGATGGCCTGACCGGTGACGTCCTCGGAGGCGTCGGAGGCGAGGAAGGTGATCAGCGCCGCGACGTCCTCCACGGTGCCCAGACCCTCGTCCTTGCGCAGCCAGTCCGGCAGCGGTGTGCCGGTCCGCTCGGACTCCTCGATGGCCGGGGCGAACGCCGGGATCGTCTTGGTCATCTCGGTGGCGGCGACGGGCACGACCGCGTTGACGGTGATGCCGGCGCGGCCCAGTTCCATCGCCCAGGTGCGGGCCATGGCCACGATGCCGGCCTTCGCCGCCGCGTAGTTGGTCTGGCCGAAGTTGCCGCGCTGCCCGGCGGGGGAGGAGATGAGGACCAGCCGGCCGCCGGTGCCCTGCTCGCGCATCCGTACGGCGGCGGCGCGGGCGCAGGTGAACGTGCCGCGCAGGTGCACCCCGACCACGTCGTCGAAGTCCTCGTCCGTCATCTTCCACAGGACGCGGTCGCGCAGGATGCCGGCGTTCGTGACGAGCACGTCGAGCCGGCCGAACTCCGCCACCGCCGTGTCGACGAGACGCTGGGCCGTCTGCGTGCCGCCCACGGCCGCCACGACTCCGGCGGCCCGCCCGCCCGCCTTCATGATGGCGGCGACCGCCGCGTCGACGGCCTCGGCGTCCACGTCGTTGACGACCACGCAGGCGCCCGCGTCGGCCAGCGCGCGGGCGTATGCCAGCCCCAGCCCGCGGCCGCTTCCGGTGACGACGGCGACCTTTCCGTGCAGATCCATGACTGTCCTTTCGGTGGTGCTCGAAGAGGTGAAGCGCTCGGAGCGTGGTGAAGCGCTCGGAGCGTGTGAGGCGATCGGAACCAGAGCGTGGTGCGGCGATCGGAGTTCATCGACAGGATTCCTGTCGGTTCACGGGATTCAGTGTGGCCATCATCAGGATTCCTGTCAATGAACTAAGGTGGCCGTCGAGATCCGCAGCACGCGAACGGTGGAGGCACCACATGACGGAACGCATCGATTCCGCACCCGGGGACGATGTCCGCCCCTCCCTGCTCTATCTGCTGAAACGCGCCGAACTCGTGGTCCGGGCCCGGCTGGAGGAACTGCTCAGGCCGGCGGGCGTCACCGCCCTGCAGTACACCGCGCTCACGGTCCTGGAGCGCAGCGACGGGATCTCCGCCGCCCAACTGGCCCGGGACTCCTTCGTCACGGCCCAGACCATGGCCGACATGGTGCGCGCCCTGGAGAGCCGCGGCCTCATCCACCGCGAGCCGAACCCGCGCAACCGCCGGGAGAAGGTGATCCTCCTCGCGGATGCGGGCCGCGGCCTGCTCGCCGAGTTCGCCGAACCGGCCCGCCAGTTGGAGGCGCGGATGGTCGAAGGCCTCGCACCCGAGGACGTGGAGCGGCTGCGCGAGGCGCTCAAGTCAGCTCACCGCGCGCTGTCCTGACGCGGCATCCGCTGCCCGACGTCCCAGCCGCGCCGGGGCACGGAGTCGAGGAGCAGCCGGGTGTACGGGTGCTCCGGGGCGTCGAGCACCCGCCCGGCCGGACCGGCCTCCACGACCTGCCCCGCCTTGAGGACGAGCACCTCGTCCGCGACATGCCGCACCACGGCCAGGTCGTGCGTGACGAACAGGTAGGAGATGCCGGCCTCGCGGCGGATGGTGCCGAGGAGTTCGAGGATCTGGGCCTGGATGGACACGTCGAGCGCCGCCACCGCCTCGTCGAGCACCAGGACCCGCGGCTCCACGGCGAGGGCCCGCGCGATCGCCACCCGCTGGCGCTGGCCGCCGGACAGCCGCCGGGGCAGCGCCGCTGCCTCCCGTTCGCCGAGGCCGACCTGTTCGAGGAGTTCCCGCACCCGTGCCCGGCGGCCCGCGGGATCCAGCCGCGTGTGCAGCCGCAGGACCTCCTCCACGCAGGCCGCCACCGGCACCCGCGGATCCAGGGACAGATACGGATCCTGGAAGACCATCTGGATCTCCCGGGCGCGGGCCAGCCGCTCGCCCCGGCCGCGGGCCCGCGCCGAGCGGTCCCGCCCGGCGAGCCGCACGGTGCCGCCGTCCGGCCGCTCCAGGCCGACCAGCATCCGTACGGTGGTCGTCTTCCCGCTGCCGGACTCCCCGACGAGCGCGAGACAGGCACCCGGCGCGAGCGTGAACGAGACGTCGTCGACCGCCTGATGGCCGCCGAACCGCTTGCGCAGCCCCTCGACCACGAGCCCCTGTGCCGCGCCGGTGTCCGGCTCGGTCCGCTCGGTGTGTGCAGGTGTCACAGCGTGATCCCTTCATCGGCGCGATGGCAGGCCGCCATGCCCTCGCCGTACGGCCTCGGCGCCGGCTTCTCCTCGGTGCAGCGCGGCTGCACATGGGCGCAGCGCGCGGCGAACCCGCATCCCGGCGGCGACTCGGCGAGCGAGACCGGACGCCCCGGGATCGGCCGGGGCGCCGGTGAACCGGGCCCGATCCCGGGGGTGCAGGCGAGCAGCCCCGCCGTGTACGGATGCCGCGGGTGGTCGAACAACGCGTCGGTGGGCCGGGTCTCCACGATGCGGCCCGCATACATGACGTAGACGCGGTCGCAGATCGCCGCGGCCAGTTCGAGGTCGTGCGTGACGAACAGGAGACCGGTGTCGTGCTCGGCGCGCAGCCCGGCGAGGATCGCGATGATCTCCGCCTGCGTCGTCACGTCCAGCGCCGTGGTCGGTTCGTCGGCGACGAGCAGCGCCGGCTCGGCTGCGAGCGCCGCCGCGATCACCACCCGCTGGAGCATGCCGCCGGAGAATTCGTGCGGGTAGCGGCGCAGGGCCCCGCGCGGATCGCGGATCCCGACCGCGTCGAGCAGGTCCGCGGCGCGCGCGGTGGCCGTTGCGGCGGAGGTGCCGGCGGCACGCAGTCCCTCGGTGAGGAAGTCGCCGACGCGGCGCAGCGGATTCACGCAGGCCCGCGGGTCCTGGTAGACCATGGCGGCCCGGCGGGTGCGGAGTTCGGTCAGCTCCGCGCGGTTCATGGCGAGGACGTCGTCGCCCTCGACCCGCACCTGCCCGGTCGTACGGGCCCCTCGGGGCAGCAGCCCGAGAACGCTGCGGCAGGCCACCGACTTGCCGGAGCCCGACTCGCCGACCAGGCCCACGGTCTCGCCCGGCATGACCCGCAGGTCCACCCCGTCCAGGATCGGCCGCGCGGCCCGGTCGTCGTCCAGCCGGATGCCGAGCCCCTCGATCTCCAGGACGGGGAGCGCGGCGCCGGCACCCGAGCCGGGCCTGCGTGTCTTCTGTTCGGTCATGTCGCTCACCGCTCCCGCCGTGCGATCCGGTCGGCGAGCCCTTCGCCGACGATCCCGAAGGCCACCACGGCGAGCACGATGCAGGCCGAGGGCGCAAGGGCAGGCAGCATCGCTCCCTGCAGGACGGCCGCCTGACCGTCGTTGATCATGGCGCCCCAGTCGGCGGACGGCGGCTGCACCCCGAACCCGAGGAAGGAGAGCGCCGCCAGATCCATCAGCGCGTAGCCGAAGTTCATCGCGGACTGGGCGAGAACGGTCGGCGCGATGTTGGGCAGCAGATGCCGCAGACAGATCGTCCAGCCCGACCAGCCCTGCACCCGGTAGGACTCGATGTAAGGGCGGGCCTTCTCCTGCCGCGCGATGCCGCGTACGAGCCGGCCGACGTACGGGGTGTACGCGACGGCCATGGCGGCCACGGGCGCGGCCATGCCGGACCCGGCGACGGAGACCAGCAGGATCGCCAGGAGCAGTCCCGGGATCGCGAAGACGAGGTCCATCGACCGCGAGAGGAAGGTGTCGGTCCAGCCGCCCCGCCAGGCCGCGACCATGCCAAGGACCGTGCCGAGTACGGTCGAGAAACCGACGACGAGCAGCGGGCCCAGAAGTCCCGTGCGCGCACCGTGGATCAGCCGCGACAGGATGTCCCGCCCCGACTGGTCGGTGCCGAGCAGATGGTCCCCCGAGGTGCCCGCCAGACTGGCCGCGAGATCGAGCGCCTCCGGGTCGTACGGCGAGATGAGCGGGGCGGCCACGGCGACGAGCACGAGCACGGCGAGCACCACGACCGAGACCCCGAACAGGGGTCCCTGGCCGAACAGGCGCAGGGCGCGCAACCCGGGCCGGCGGGCCGGTGCGGGCGACGCGGCGGCCACTTGGGTGGGAATGGTCATGAGGAGCCTTCTCCCCGCAGGGACAGCCGGGGGTCGAGGATCGGGGTGAGCAGGTCGACGACGGTGTTGACCACGGCGAAGGCCGCGACGCTGAGCAGCGTGATCGCCTGGACGACGGCGAAGTCCTTGGCCGTCACGGACTGGACGAGCAGGGAGCCGAGGCCGGGCACGTCGAAGGCCGTCTCGACGATCGACGTGCTGATGAGGAGCCCGGCGAGCATGGTGCCGCCGACGGTGACGACCGGGCCGAGCGCATTGCGCAGGACGTGCCGGCGCACCACGGCCGCGCCCGCGACACCGCGGGCCCTGGCCACTTCCACATGCTCACGGCCGAGTTCGTCGAGCATCGCGGACCGCGTCACCCGTGCGAGCAGCCCCGCGAAGGACAGCGCCAGGGCGAACGCCGGGAGCGTGAGGTGGTACAGACGCTCGGTGAAACCGGCGGGTGTGCCGCCCGGACCGGGGAACCAGCCCAGGCGTACGGAGAACAGCGACACCAGCACGATGGCGGTGACGAACGCGGGCATCGCGGTGGCCACTCCGGTGCCGACGAGGACGGTCCGGTCGAACAGGCCCGGACGCAGCGCGGCACCGATCCCGGTGAGCACGCCGATGACCGCGACCAGCAGCGCCGCGTACCCGATGAGCGTCAGTGTGCTCGCCATCCGGGAGCCGAGGAGAGCGGACACGTCCTGGTGGTACTGGGCGGACCGGCCGAACTCGCCCTGCACGGCGGAGCCGAGCCACTGCACGTACTGCACGGGCAGCGGCTCGTCCAGGTGGTACTGCGCGCGCAGCGCCTCCACCGCCTCCGGGGTCGCCGGGCGGCCGTGCAGCAGGAAGGACACCGGATCGCCGGGCGCGAGATGCACGGAACCGAAGACCACGAGGGACGTCACGAACAGCACGGCCACCAGGCCGAGCAGCCGCCCGGTGAGAAAGCGGGTCACGGCTTCGCCGCCCCGATGGTCGCGGCCCACGGGTAGTAGAGCTGGGCGATACCGGTGGGCGCACCGGTGATGCGGTTGCCGAGGAACACGGAGTACGGGGCTTCGTAGACCGGGATGATCGGCAGCTCCCGCACGGCGATCTTCTGGAGTCCGGCGGTCAGGTCGGAGCGCTTGGCCGCGTCGGGTTCGGCGTTGGCCCGGTCGAAGGCGGCGTCGTACTCGGGGTTGGAGTACTTGCCGTAGTTCCCGAAGTCGCCGGTGCGCAGGTACTGGTAGAACTCCAGCGGGTCGGGGGTGTTGTCGTAGCCGTTGGTGATGACCAGGTCGAGGCCCTTGCGGGCCGCGGGGTCGACGAAGAGGCTGCTGTACGCGTCGGGGGAGACGGACCGCAGCTGCACGTCGAGGCCGATCTCGCGGCCTGCCGCCTGGACGGCGTTGGCCAGGACACTGATCTCCGGGGCGATCGAACTCGTCGCGATCGTGAGCTTCCCGCCGTTCGCGCCGGCCTCCTCGACCAGCTTCTTCGCCGCTTCCACGTCGTGCACCGGGTCCGGAAGCGAGTCGTAGTGCTCCTTCGCCTTCTCCGGCAGCAGCGCCCAGGCGCCGCGCGCGGCGGGCGCCTTCGCGGGGACGCCCACTCCGCCGGCCGCGGCCTTGATGATCGCCTTGCGGTCGAGCGCCATGGACAGGGCCCTGCGCACCCGGACATCGCCGAGCGTGCCCTTGAAGTCGAGGACGGCGAGGTCGGCGGCCGCGGTGTTGGGACCGAACAGCACCTTGCCCTTCTTGCTCGCGCGCAGCTGGGCCAGTGAGGACGAGGGGACCATGTAGCCGCCGTCGGCGGTGCCCGACAGGAACGCGTTGGAGCGGGCGGCCGCGTCCTCGATGAAGGTGAACTTCACCGACTTCGACCGGGCCATGAGACCGCGGTCCCAGTAGCCGTCGAACTTCTTCAGCGTGACGCTGTTGCCGCGGTCCCACCGGTCGAGGGCGAACGGGCCGGTGCAGTTGACCCCGCCCTTCGCGGTGCCGTAGTCCTTGCCGGCCCGCTTGAGGTACGCGGCGCTCTCGATGGTGCCGGGCGAGGCCGCCATGAGCTCGTGGAGCAGCACGTCCGGCTTGGACAGACGGATCGTCACCTCCAGCGCGCCGGTCTTCTCGATGGACTTGACGTTCTTGAACGACGAGGCCCACGGGGAGCCGGTGGCCGGGTCCATCTGCCGCTTGAGGGAGGCGACCACGTCGTCCGCCGTCATGGTGGTGCCGTCGTGGAACGTGACGTTCTCGCGCAGCGAGTAGACGAGGGTGCGGGCGTCGGGACGGTCGTAGGAGGCCGCGAGCCCCGGCTCGATCTTGAGGTCCGGGGTGACCCGCATCAGCTGCTCGCAGACGTTCGCGAGGACGCTGTTGGGCGGGTAGTCGTACGCCAGGGCGTAGTCGAGGGTGTACGGCTCGGCGTACAGGGACCACGTGAACGAGTCGATGTCGCCCGCGGCGGGAGCCGATGTCGGAGTGACCTCGTAATCCTCGCCGCCTTCCGCCTGGCGGGGCGTGCTCGCGCCGGAGCAGGCGGAGACGGTGACCGCGAGGGCCGCGGTGCAGGCGAGCAGGCTGACGGTTCTGCGCATGCGCATGCTGACCAACCCCTTAGAGGGTGTTGTGACGGGCGCTGGGGGATGGGCCGAGTATTGATGCGGGAACGTTCCCGCGCAAGAGCTTGCGGGAACGGTTTTGCGGAGGTCGCGGGGATGGCAGCATCCCCCTATGACCGAAGCTCCCCGGCGCGCCGCGCAGCCCGCCCCGCGCGTCCGACTCGTCGATGTCGCCCGCGAGGCGGGCCTGTCCAAGACCACGGTGTCCGCGGCCCTCAACGGCACGGGACGCCTGTCTCCGGCCGTACGCGAGAAGGCACGCGAGGCCGCACGCCGGATGGGCTACCGGCCCAACGCCACCGCCCGCCAACTCCGCGCGGGCCGCGCCCGGTTGATCGGGTACGTGGTGGGCGAACTGGCCCACGCCCCGTGGACCTTCCTGGAGTCCCCGTACTTCGCCCGGCTCACCGGCACCACCGCCGCGACGGCTCTCGAGCGCGGGTACGCCGTGGTGCTGCTGCCCGCGGGATCACTGCAGGGCGAATGGGCGGACCTGCCGCTGGACGCCGTGGTCGTCGCCGATCCCGTCGCGGGGGACCGCGTGGTCAACGACCTGATCGCGGCCCGGATCCCCGTCTTCAGCGACCGCTCGGTCGAGGGCAGGGAGGGCGCCCACTGGGTGGATGTCGATGCCGAGGCGGCCACCATCGGCACGCTCGACCACCTGCTGGCGCAGGGCGCGCGGCGGCCTGCGATCGTGCTGCCGGGCAGTGCGACCCGGTTCCACCGGGGCGTCCTCTCCGCGTACCAGCACTGGTGCGCCCGCCACGGCCTGCCCGAGTGCGTCGCCCGCGCCGAGGCACCGGGCAACGGGCCGGTCGTCGAGGTCATCGAGTCCGCACTGGCCGGCGCGGACGGCGGGCAGCGCCCCGACGCCCTGCTCGTGGTGGCCGAGGCGAGCCCGCCGCTCGTGCTGGACGCCGCCCGCCGCAGCGGGTACCGCGTGCCGGACGATCTGCTCGTCGTCTGCGTCAGCGAGGACGTGACCGCCGAGCACTGCGAGCCGCCGGTGACCACGCTCAGCCTGCAGCCCGCGGAAGTTGCCCAGGCAGGGGTCGAACTCCTCATGAACGTCCTGGAGTTGGGGAACGCGGAACCCTCCGGGACGCTGGTGCCCACTCGGCTCGAAGTACGGCAGTCCTCGCTGGGGACCTGAAGCGGGGGGCTCGGAGCGGGGAGCGGCGGGACGGGCGGGGCCGCCCCCTGCACGGTCCCGCCCACCCCGCCGCCGGTCAGGACGCGTACACGAGCTCGCCGCCCACGTACGTCCGCTCCACCCGGGCGTCCGCGATCTCCTGCGCGGGCGCCGTGAGGATGTCGCGGTCGAGTACGACGAGGTCGGCGAGATGGCCCGCGCGCAGACTGCCCGTGTCGTCCAGGCCGTTCACATGGGCGGTGCCCGCCGTGTAGGCGGCGACCGCTGTCTGGACGTCGAGCCGCTGCCGCGGCAGGAACACCCGGTCGTCGCCGGCGTCCGGAGCGCGCCGGTTCACCGCGACATGGATGCCCTCCAGCGGTGCCGGGCTGCTCACGGGCCAGTCGCTGCCGGCCGCCAGTGTCGCCCCGGCCCGTACGAGATCCCCGAACGGGTACTGCCACGCGGCGCGTTCGGGCCCGAGGAAGGGAACGGTCAGCTCGTCCATCTGCGGCTCGTGGGCCGCCCACAGCGGCTGGATGTTGGCGATCGCGCCCAGCCGGGCGAACCGAGCGACGTCCTGCGGGTGGACGACCTGCAGATGCGCGAGATGGTGCCGGTTGCCGCGCTGCCCGTTGGCCGCGAGCGCCGCTTCCACGGCGTCGAGCGCCTCCCGTACGGCGCGGTCGCCCAACGCGTGGAAGTGCACCTGGAAGCCGAGCGCGTCGAGCCGGGTGACATACGAGCGCAGCGCCGCCGGATCGACGAAGCTCAGCCCGGTGTTGTCGGTGGCGCAGCCGCAGGCGTCCAGGTACGGCGCGGTCATCGCGGCCGTGAAGTTCTCCGCGATCCCGTCCTGCATGATCTTGACCGAGCCGGCGCGGAAGCGGCCGTGGCGCAACGTCTCGCGCAGGGCCACCAGTTCCTCGATCTGCTCGCCGCCCCGCGACCGGTCCCACCACAGGGCGCCGGTCACCCGGGCGGTCAGTGAACCGTCCCGCGCCGCCGTCAGATACGCGTCCGACGGATCGGGCTGCTCGCCGAAGCGGCCGATCAGCGCGTCCTGCCAGCCCGTGATGCCGAGGGAGTGCAGCAGATTCTGGGCGCGCAGCAGGCCGGCCAGCCGGTCGGCGGCGGTGCCGGCCGGCACCAGGCGCGCCACCAGGGCGGCCGCGCCCTCCTGGAGCATCCCGGCGGGTGTGCCGTCGTGTTCCCGTTCGATGCGGCCGTCGGCCGGATCCGGGGTGCCGGCGGCGAGGCCGGCCACCTCCAGGGCCCGGGTGTTGGCCCAGGCACCGTGGTGGTCGCAGTTGGACAGCAGCACCGGGCGGTCCGGGCAGACCGAGTCCAGCAGGTGCCGCGTGGGCAGTCCGCCCGCGAAGCTCTCCATGGACCAGCCGCCGCCGGTGATCCACTCCTCGTCGGGGTGCGTCTCGGCGTAGACACGGATCCGCTCGAGGCACTCGGCCGCGTCACGTGTTCCCGACAGGTCGCACTGGGCCAGTTCGACACCGCCCGACACGGCATGGATATGGGCGTCCTGGAAGCCGGGGAGCAGGAGCTTGCCGCCGAGGTCGACGACCTCGGTGCCGGGGCCGTGCAGCTCCATTACCTCGTCGTGTCCGACGGCCGCGATGCGGTCGCCGATGACGGCGAGCGAGGAGGCACGGGTGCGCGCCGGGTCGACGGTGAACACCGGGCCGTTCGTGAAGATCAGATCTGCTGGGGTCATGCACTGCTCCAGACGACGGGAGGGGTGAGGTGAGGGAGAGGCGACGCCGGGGGAGGGTGGTCCGAGGCGGCCGGCGCCATGGAATCGATCATGTCCCGTGTACGTCAATGGTGTTGACGTAAGGCCGCATCCGCGCGGTCGTGCGGCTCGGTCCGGGCGGCTCGCCTTATGTCAACAGGGTTGACGTTGATTCGGCGGCCGGAGTCTCATGGGCGCACCTCGGAGCGCCCGTGCCGCGCCGCCTCCGTGATCCGAAGGAGTCCCACCCCCGTGAACCCTCTCGCCGCACTCCGCGACGCCGCCCCCACCCCGTTCTGGCTCGACAGCCCGCACCGGCCCGAACCAGGTCTGGCCTTGGTCGGCGCCACCCGCTGCGACCTGCTCGTCGTCGGCGGCGGCTACACCGGTCTGTGGACCGCCCTGATCGCCAAGGAGCGCGACCCCGGTGCGGACGTCCTGCTCATCGAGGCGGGCCGGGCCGGCGGTGCGGCCTCCGGTCGCAACGGCGGATTCTGCGAGTCGAGCCTCACCCACGGACTCGGCAACGGCATCCGGCGCTGGCCCGACGAGATCGGCACACTCGAGGAACTCGGCCGCACGAACCTCCAGGCGATCGAGGACACCCTCACCCGTCACGGCATCGACTGCGCCTGGGAACGCACCGGTTCACTGGTCGTCGCCACCGAGCCGTACCAGGTCGAGGGCCTCGCGGAGGAAGCCGAGGCGGCCGCGCGGTACGGCGGCAAGCCGGTGCTGCTCGACGCCGACGCCGTGCGGGCCGAGATCGATTCGCCCACATTCCTCGGCGGCCTGTGGAACAAGGAGGACGTGGCCATGGTCGACCCGGCCCGGCTCGCCTGGGGCCTGCGGCAGGCCTGCCTCGACCTCGGCGTCCGGATCCACGAGCACACGCCCGCCACCTCCCTGGACGACCAGGGCACGGTCCTCGCCGTCGGCACTCCCTACGGCAGCATCACCGCCCGCCGCGTCGCCCTCGCCACCAACGCCTACCCGTCCCTGCTGCGCCGCCACCGCCCGTACACCGTCCCCGTGTACGACTACGCGCTGATGACCGAGCCGCTCACCGCCGACCAGCTTGCGTCTGTCGGCTGGCGCAACCGCCAGGGGTTCGCGGACTGCGCCAACCAGTTCCACTACGTCCGGCTGTCCGAGGACAACCGCATCCTGTGGGGCGGCTACGACGCCGTATACCGCTACCGGGGCCGCGTGCGCGCCGAACACGACCAACGGCCCGAGACGTTCGCCACCCTGGCCCGGCACTTCTTCACCACGTTCCCGCAGTTGGAAGGGCTCCGGTTCACGCACGCCTGGGGCGGCGCGATCGACACCAGCACGCGCTTCTGTCTGTTCCTCGACACGAGCCACCAGGGCAAGGTCGCCTACGTGGCCGGTTTCACCGGACTGGGCGTCGGCGCAAGCCGCTTCGGCGCCGAGACCATGCTCGACCTCCTGGCCGGCGAGCGCACCGAACGCACCGCGCTCCAGCTCGTACGCCGCAAGCCGCTGCCGTTCCCGCCCGAACCGGTCCGCTCGCTCGGCATCGGCATCACCAAGTGGTCCATGGCGCGCGCCGATCGCGACGAGGGCAGGCGCAACCTGTGGCTGAAGACCCTGGACCGCTTCGGCCTCGGCTTCGACAGCTGATCTCGACCCGGTCGCCAGGAGACCGGGCCCGGAAAATCCTCACCCCCGGCGTACGTGGCGGATTGCCGTGCGCCGGGGGTGAACTCATGTGGTCGGAGGTGCAGCGGAAAGGGACAGACGTGAGGGACAGCCGTTACGAGGCAGCCGCAGGGGGACAGCGAAACGCCCGGTCCGGTACGGGAGTTGAGCCGCACCGGACCGGGCGTCCGCCCGGATCACGCCCCCGAGGCCGCGTCCAGCTGCTGCTCCAGTGCCGCCAGCGTCCGGTAGCAGGGCAGGACCTGCGCGAGGGAGGAGTTCGGCTCGCGGCCCTCGCGGATCGCGGCGACGAACTCCCGGTCCTGCAGCTCGATGCCGTCCATCGACACGGCCACCCCGCTCACGTCGATCTGCTCGTCCTTGCCCGTGAACAGGTCGTCGTACCGGGCGAGGTACGTACCGGTGTCACCGATGTAGCGGAAGAACGTGCCCAGCGGACCCTCGTTGTTGAACGACAGCGACAGCGTGCAGATCGCACCGTTCGCCGCACGCAGCTGGATCGACATGTCCATCGCGATGCCGAGCTCGGGATGCACCGGGCCCTGGATCGCGTTGGCCTGCACCACGGGCGAACCGGTCTGGTACGCGAACAGGTCGACGGTGTGCGCGGCGTGGTGCCACAGCAGGTGGTCCGTCCACGAGCGCGGCTGCCCGAGCGCGTTGAGGTTCGTACGGCGGAAGAAGTACGTCTGCACGTCCATCTGCTGGATGCCGAACTCGCCGGCCGTGATCCGCTGCTTCACCCACTGGTGGCTCGGGTTGAAGCGGCGGGTGTGCCCCGCCATCGCGACGAGGCCCGTACGCTCCTGTGCCGCCACGCAGGCCTCGGCGTCGGAGAGCGAGTCGGCCAGCGGGATCTCCACCTGGACGTGCTTGCCCGCTTCGAGACAGGCCAGCGTCTGGGAGGCGTGCATCTGGGTCGGCGTGGCCAGGACGACGGCGTCGATGTCGTCCATCGCGAGGACCTCGTCCAGCGAGGCGACCGGGCGGCCGACACCCTGGTCGGCGGCGAACTTGCGGGCCTTGTCGAGGCTGCTGCTCACCACGGCGGCCACTTCGACCCCGTCGATCCGCCGCAGCGCGGCCGCGTGCTTGGCGCCGAACGCGCCGCCGCCGGCCAGGGCGATCCGGAGTGTGCGGTCCTGGGTCATGTCAGTTCTCTCCTTCGGCGGACTCCTGTGCCCGCGGATGGTTCTCGAGGATCAGATGCCCGACGGCCGTGTTGGACGCGGGCACGTGGTAGAAGCGGTGCTTGACCTCGACCTCGCCGCTGTCGTCCACATCGCTCATCGCCCCGCGGGCGATCAGCCACATGACGAGCTCGATGCCCTCCGAGCCGGCCTCCTCCACGTACTCCAGGTGCGGCACCTCGGCCAACCCGGCCGGGTCGGAGACGAGCCGGTCGAGGAAGGCGTTGTCCCACTCCCGGTTGATCAGACCGGCACGCGGGCCCTGCAGCTGGTGGCTCATGCCGCCGGTGCCCCACACCTGCACCTTCAGCGGCCGGTCGTACGACTCGACGGCCCTGCGCAGCGCCTGCCCGAGCTCGAAGCAGCGGGCGCCGGAAGGCACCGGGTACTGCACCACGTTGACGTGGAACGGGATCACCTTGGTCGGCCACCGGTCGACCTCGCCGAACATGAGTGACAGCGGCACGGTCAGACCGTGGTCGACGGGCATCTCGTTGGCCAGCGTCAGGTCGAAGTCGTCGCGGATGAGCGCGTGCGCGATATGCGCGGCGAGATCGGGATCGCCCTCCACGGCGGGCACGGGCCGGGGTCCGTACCCCTCGTCGGCGACGGGGTAGGAGGCGCCGGTGCCGAGCACGAAGGTCGGGACCAGCGACTGGTCGAAGGCGCTGGCGTGATCGTTGTAGACGAGGAAGACGACGTCGGGGACGTTGTCCCGCTCCCACTGCTTGGCGTACTCGTACCCCTCGAACACCGGCTGCCAGTACGCCTCCCCGGTCTTGCCGTGGTCCATCGCCGCGCCGATCGCCGGGACGTGCGAGGTGAAGACGCCCCCGGTGATCGTGGCGTGTTCTGCGGGCCGCTCCGGTGCGTGGGCGGCTTCGAGTACGGCATGGTCGATGCGGTTCCCGTCGACCTTGCGTCCGCCGCCCGCCATCATGGCGCGGTACTCCTGCTCGGTCATCCCGGTCATGGAGCCCGCCATCTGCTGGAACGACAGGCCCAGCGTGGCACCCCACTTGGCGAGGAAGTAGATGTTGCCGCCCTCGCGCATGGCGGCGTTGAGATCGCGGTCGAGCAACGCCGCCTTCTGCTCCTCGCGCAGCGGCCACGCGTCCAGATAGGCGCGCTCGTCGGCGAGGTAGGCGGCGCGGTTCTCCGCCGTCATCAGCGACATGCAGAACTGGTTGAGGTGGTAGCCCTTGGCCGACTGCTCGGAGTCGAAAATGGTCGTCCCCGGCACCAGCTTGTAGGTCTTGTCCAGCGCCATGCTGGTCTCCGATCAGGAAAGGGTACGGCCGGCCTCGGGCCAGTACAGGCGGGTCGGGTTGTCGACGAGGAGCCGGCGGCGGAGCTCCGGTGTCGGTGCGATGTGCGGGACGAAGTCGACCAGCAGGCCGTCGTCGGGCATGTGGCCGGTGAGGTTCGGGTGTGGCCAGTCCGTGCCCCACAGCACCCGGTCGGGGAACTCCTCGACGACGCGCCGCGCGAACGGCACCACGTCCCGGTACGCCGCCCGCTCGCCGTCCAGCGCCGGCGGACCGTCCACGGTCAGCCGCTCCGGGCAGGTCACCTTGCACCAGATGTCGGGCCGGGCCCGCAGGAAGTCGAGGAAGGCCTCGAACTCGGGCCCCTCGGGGTCCTTGGTGACGTCCGGGCGGCCCATGTGGTCCACGACCAGCGGCACCGGGATCGACAGCAAGAACTCCCGCAGACCGGGCAGGTCGGCCGCCTCGAAGTAGACGACGACATGCCAGCCGTACGGGGCGATCTTCTCGGCGATGTCCCGCAGGTCCTGCTGCGGGGCCGCGTCCACCAGCCGCTTCACGAAGTTGAACCGCACGCCGCGTACGCCGGCCTCGTGCAGCGCCCGGATCTCGGCGTCGGTCACGTCGGGCCGCAGCGTCGCCACGCCCCGGGCCAGCCCGCCGGAGGCCCGCAAGGCGTCCAGCATGGCCGCGTTGTCGGCGCCGTGGCAGGTGGCCTGCACGATGACGTTGCGGGTGAAGCCGAGGTGGTCGCGGAGCGCGAACAGCTGCTCCTTGGACGCGTCGCAGGGCGTGTACTTCCGCTCGGGCGCGTACGGGAACTCCTCGCCGGGACCGAACACATGGCAGTGCGCGTCGACGGCGCCCTCGGGGAGGCGGTACGCGGGGCGGCTCGGGCCGGCGTACCAGTCCAGCCAGCCGGGGGTCCTCTCGAAGTCCGTGGTCATGGCCGGCCTCAGTCCTCGTAGCGCAGGCCGAGCTCGGCCAGCGGGCCGCGCATGCCGTACAGGTCAAGGCCGAGCTTCCCGGCCCGGAACTGCGCCCGCTTGCCCTCCTCGTTCGCCTCGCGCCGCTCCGACGCGGCGGCCACCTCGGCCGCCCGCTCGCGCGGCACCACGACGACGCCGTCCGCGTCCGCGACGACCACGTCACCGGGGCGCACCAGCGCATTGCCGCACACCACCGGCACGTTGACCGAGCCGAGCGTGGCCTTGACGGTGCCCTTGGCGTTGACGGCGCGGGCGAAGACGGGGAAGTCCATCCCCTCCAGGTCGGTGACGTCCCGGACGCCGCCGTCGATGACGAGGCCGCGGCAGCCCCGCGCGCGGAACGACGTGGCGAGCAGCTCGCCGAAGAAGCCGTCCTCGCTCTCGGTCGTACAGGCGGCGACGACCACGTCCCCGTCCTGGATCTGCTCGGCGGCGACGTGCAGCATCCAGTTGTCGCCGGGCTGGAGCAGCACGGTCACCGCCGTGCCGCACATCCTGGCCCTCGGGTAGGCCGGGCGCAGGTAGGGGCGCATCAGCCCGACGCGGCCCATGGCCTCGTGGACCGTCGCGGCGCCGTATTTCGCCAGCTCGGCGACGGCCTCCGGGTCGGCCCGCTCGATCTTCGTGCGGACGACGCCTATCTCGGTGTGTTCCATGGGTGCTTCTCCTGGAGGGCGGGGGTCAGCGGCCGGCCGCGGCGAGGCGGGCGGCGAGGCGGGGATAGACGCGCAGGGCGTTGCCGCCGTACACGGCGGCACGCTCGTCGTCGCTCAGGTGCGCGGCGGCGTCGACGTACCGCTTCGTGTCGTCGAAGAAGTGGCCGGTGCGCGGGTCGATGCCGCGGACCGCGCCGATCATTTCGCTGGCGAACAGGACGGACCGGCTCGGGACGACCCGGGTGAGCAGGTCGATGCCGGGCTGGTGGTAGACGCAGGTGTCGAAGAAGACGTTGTCGAGCAGCGTCTCCGGCTCCGGCCGGTCCAGCGCCATGGCCAGGCCGCGGAAGCGGCCCCAGTGGTACGGGACGGCGCCGCCGCCGTGCGGGATCACGAACTTCAGCGTCGGGAAGTCGCGGAACAGGTCGCCCTGCAGCAGCTGCATGAACGCCGTGGTGTCCGCGTTCAGGTAGTGCGCGCCGGTGGTGTGGAAGGCCGGGTTGCAGGACGTGCTGACATGGATCATCGCGGGCACTTCGTACGCGGCCAGCGCCTCGTACAGCGGGTACCAGCTGCGGTCGGTCAGCGGGGGAGCGGTCCAACGGCCGCCCGACGGATCGGGGTTGAGGTTGACTGTCACCGCGCCGAGTTCCTCGACCGCCCGGCGCAGCTCGGGCAGGCAGGTCGCCGGGTCCACACCCGGGGACTGCGGCAGCATCGCGCCCATCGCGAAACGGCCGGGGAACAGGGTGCTCACGCGGTGCACCAGGTCGTTGCAGATCCGCGCCCACACCGAGGACACCGCGAAGTCGCCGATGTGGTGGGCCATGAAGCTGGCCCGCGGGGAGAAGACGGTCAGATCGGTGCCGCGTTCGTCCATGAGCCGCAGCTGGTTGGCGGCGATCGCCTCGCGCAGCTCGTCGTCGCCGATGACCAGGTCGTCGGGGTCCGGCCCGCGCTCGGCGGAGCCGGCCGCCGCCACCTGCCGCTCCCGCCAGTGCGCCAACTGCGGTGGCGCGGTGGTGAAGTGACCGTGAGCGTCAATGATCATGGGGTGTCTCCGGTGGTCGTCGGGTGGGGCCGGGGGACGGATGGGCCGGCCGGTCGGGGAAACCGGTGGGTCGGCGCGGGTCGGCCGGTCGGGCCGGGAAACCGGGGGTCAGGCCGAGGTGCCGGTGGGCCATCCGGTGTACTGCTCGGCGAGATACGTGCGTCCGGCGCGGGTGCCCACGACGTTCTCCAACTCGCCGAGCTGACGCCGCAGATCGAAGGCCGAGCCGCCCGGCGCGGTGTGCAGCAGCTGCGTCATCCAGTGCGAGAAGTTCTGCGCCCGCCACACCCGTTGCAGCGCGCGCGGCTGGTACTCGTCGAGGGCCGCCTCGCCCGCACCGCCGAACGCCCGCACCAGGACCTCGGCCAGCACCTTCACGTCGTGCAGCGCGAGGTTGAGCCCGCGCGCGCCCGTCGGCGGCACCGTGTGCGCCGCGTCGCCGGCGAGCAGCAACGAGCCCCAGCGCATCGGCTCCTGGACGAACGAGCGGAACCGCAGCACCGACTTCTCCAGGACCGGCCCCTCCGTGAGCCGGAATCCGTCCTCACCGGCCACGCGGGCCTGCAGGGTCTCCCAGATGCGCTCGTCCGGCCAGGCGTCGGCCTGCTCGTCGGGCGCGCACTGGAAGTACATCCGCTGCATGCGCTCGGTACGTCGGCTGATCAGCGCGAACCCGGACTCGGAGTGGGCGTAGACGAGTTCGGGCGCGCTCGGCGGTGCCTCGGCCATGATGCCGAACCAGGCGAACGGGTAGTCCTTGCCGTACCGCACCCGCCGCCCCTTGGGCACCAGGTCGCGGCACATGCTCCGCGAGCCGTCCGCCCCGACCACGTACCGTGCGCGGATCTCGTGCCGGGACCCGTCGGGCGCCGTGTAGCGCACCCGCGGGGCGTCGGTCGTGACGTCGAGGACCTCGGTGTCCCTGACGCCGAAGAGGACCGTGCCGCCGTCGCGCTCGCGTGCGTCCGCCAGGTCGGTGAACACGTCCGTCTGCGGATAGAGCCATACCGACGCACCGACCAGTTGCTTGAACGGGATGCGGTACGGCCGCCCGCCGAACCGGAGTTCGGTGCCCTCATGCTCGTGGCCCTCCTTGAGGATCCGGTCGCCGACGCCGGTCTCGACGAGGTCCCGGGCCACGTCGGCCTCGAGGATCCCGGCGCGGTGGGTGGTCTCGATCTGCTGCCGGGTACGGGTATCGACCACGATCGTCTCGATCCCCGCCCGCCCCAGCAGATGCGCCAGCATGAGGCCGGCCGGACCGGCGCCGACGATGGCGACCGGTACCGGGACGGTGGTGTCGGGAGCGGCATCCGCCATGGCATCTCCTGGGCGAGTCAACGGTGCGAACACGTCGAACGTTGACACCCGGGGGTGCGGCGGGTCGTGGCCGTTTCCGTCAGGCGGAAGCCCGTTCCATCGGACGTGCCCTCAGCCGGACATGCCTTCCATCGGACAGGCCCTCGGTCGGAGGTGCCTCAGTCGGAGGTGCGCGCGCGGCGGCCCAGTTCGTCGGAGATCCCCTGCGCCGCCTGCAGCAGCGGTTCGCGCAGCCGGCGCGCCCGGTTGGCGCTCTGCGCCGCGATCACGATGCCCAAGGAGGCGCTGACCGGCCCGGTCCGGCCGATCCGTACGGGCGCGGCCACCGCGACCGTGCTCTCCGAGAGCTGCCGGTCGCTGACGAAGACCTGCTCACGCCGGATCCGGTCCAGCTGCGCGCGCAGCGACTTCGGGTCGACGACGGTGTACGGGGTCCAGGACCGCAGCGGCGAGGACAGGATCTCCTCCTGGAGCTCCCGCGGCGCATGCGCGAGCAGTACCCGGCCCATGCCGGTGGACGCGATCGGGAAGCGGCTCCCCACCATGGTCAGCAGCTCCACCGACCGGTGCCCCGCGATGCGTTCGACGAACACGAGCTCCGTCCCCTCGCGCACCGCGAGCTGGATGTTCTCGTGCGTCACCTCGTACAGATCCTGCATGAACGGCAGTGCCACATCGCGCAGGATCTGGGTCCGCGGACAGCCCGAGGCGATCTCCCAGAGCCGTAGCCCCACATGCCACGCCCCGTCCTCGCCGCGCTCCAGCGCACCCGAGCCGGCCAGTTCCGCAACCACCCTGTGCGTGGTGCTCAGGGCGAGGCCCGTACGCTGAGCGATCTCGGACAGAGTCTGTGAGGGATGCTCACGGTCGAAGGCCAGGAGGACCTTGAGGACCTTTCCCGCGGCCGAGGTCTGGGGCGCGCTCACCCGGCCAGTGTCGCAGACCTTGCTGGTGGGCGGGCCGGTGGGAGTCCGCGAGGGTGCGCGGACTGATCGCTGCTCGGCCACCGGCCTTCTACGTCCGTGACCGTCGACGTCCACGAACGCATCCCTGGCGCGGCTCTCGTCGCGAGCCGCTTGCCGCATCGCGGCAGCAACACCCACCGGCCGCGAGCCACTCTCACCGGTCCCGACCCCGACCACCCCACCGACCGCACCGAGAAAGGCAGAACACGTGAACCGAGAGGTCACCGGACTGTCGTCGATGGCCACCCGGCCGATCCTGGCCGACCTGTGCCGGCACCTCGGGACGGCCCACGGGATCCCCGTACGCTTCACCGCCGCCGGAGGGGTGGAGACCGCCCGGCAGGTACGCGAGGGTGCGCAGGCCGACCTTCTCGTGCTGGCCGAGGGCGCCCTGGCTGCGCTGGCGCAGGAAGGGCACCTCGTGCCCGGCACCGTACGGCCGCTGTGGGTCTCCCAGGTCGTCGCCGCCGTGCCGCAAGGCGCACCGGTCCCCGTCCTCGACCGTGAATCGGACCTGTGCGACGCCCTCCTGACGGCGCGGCGGATCGCCTACTCCACCGGCCCGAGCGGAACGGCCCTTGTCGCCCTCATCGACCGGTTGGGTCTTACCGGCCCGCTCGGCGAACGGCTCGTGCAGGCACCGCCGGGCGTCCCCGCGGGAACGCTGCTGTCGTCGGGCGAGGCCGATCTCGCTTTCCAGCAGCACAGCGAACTCATGGACCTGCCCGGCGTCGTGGTCGTCGGCCCCCTGCCCGCCGCGACGGCAATCACCTCGACCTTCGGCGCGGGCGTCCTCACCACGTCCACCGCACCGGACCGCGCGGCCGAGATCCTCGATCTGTTCACGTCCGATGCGGCGACCTCCCTCGCCCGGGCCCGCGGCATGCGCGCAGCAGAGGCCACCTGACCGCCGCGCCGACACCCGGACGCGTACCCGGTCGTCCGCGTGGCGTGAGGTAAGGGGCTTGCGGGGGACGGGGCGTGGGACCGGCCGGCCCTGTGATGGACTGGGCTGTAACCCGCCGAGCCCAGGAGCCGCCGCATGACCTTCTCGAACCGCCAGCCGGGCGTCGTCCTCACCGACCGCACGTTCACCGTCCCGCTGGACCACGACCGGCCGGGCGGCGAACGCATCGAGGTGTACGGACGCGAGGTGGTGGCCGCGGACAAGGCGGCTGCGGACCTGCCGTGGCTCGTGTACTTGGAGGGCGGACCTGGCTGCCAGGCGCGCCGGCTCATCGGGACGCAGGCCTGGCTGGAGCGGGCCGTGCAGGACTACCGCGTGCTGCTGCTCGACCAGCGCGGCACCGGCCGCTCCACCGTCGCCAACCGGCAGACGCTGCCGCTGCGCGGCGGGCCGCGCGAACAGGCCGACTACCTCGCCCACTTCCGCGCCGACGCGATCGTCCGCGACTGCGAGCTGATCCGCCGCGAGCTCACCGGCGGAGCGCCCTGGATCCTGCTCGGCCAGAGCTTCGGCGGTTTCTGCGCCGTCAACTACCTCTCCACCGCGCCCGAGGGCCTCGCGGCCGTCCTCATCACGGGCGGGCTGCCGTCCCTCGACGCGGGCGCCGACGACGTGTACAGGGCCGCCTACCCGCGCGTCGAGCGCAAGGTTGCCGCGCACTACGCCCGCTACCCGCAGGACGTCGACCGGGCCCGCGCGATCGCCGCCCACCTCGCCGAGCACGGCCCCGTCACCCTCAACGGCGGCTACCGCCTGAGCGTCGAGGCCTTCCAGTCCCTCGGGATCCTGCTCGGCATCGGCGACGGCAGTCACCGGCTGCACTACCTCCTGGAGAACGCCTTCGTCCGTACGCCGCAAGGCCTAGCCCTCTCCGACACCTTCCAGGAGGAGGCCCAGGCCGCCCTCTCGTACGCCGGGCGTCCCCTCTACGCCGTACTCCACGAGGTCATCTACGCACAGGCCGGGCGGCCCACGAACTGGGCGGCCGAGCGGGTCCGCGCCGAGTTCCCGCAGTTCGACGCGGGGAAGGCGCTCGCGGGTGAGGCGCCGCTGCTGTTCACCGGCGAGTCCATCCACCCGTGGATGTTCGACGCCGACCCGGCCCTGGCCCCGCTGCGCGAGACCGCCGACCTGCTCGCGACCCGCACCGACTGGCCCGCGGAGCTGTACGACCCCGAGGTCCTGGCGCGCAACGAGGTCCCCGTCGCGGCGCTCGTCTACCACGACGACATGTACGTGGACACCGCCCACTCGCTGGCGACGGCCCGCGCGATCAAGGGCCTGCGCACCTGGGTCACGGACGAGTACGAGCACGACGGCGTACGGGTCGACGGACCGCACGTCCTCGACCGGCTGCTCGCGCTGGCCCGCGGCGAGCTCTGACGGGCACCCGGCCGGGCCTCGCTCGGCGGGCGGTACCGCCCGAGGCGCCGTAGCGTCGAATCGCCTCCCCGCGAGGCGATCACCGGGCGCCCGGCCGGAAGGAGCCGTCGTGCTGCGCAGAGGAATCGTGGCGGCGCTCGCCGTCGTGGCGCTGGGCGTCACCGCCCTGGCGGCGGCCGTCTCCCCGTGGTGGTGGCTGCTTGCCGCACCGTTGCTCGGGGTCGCCGCGGTCGGCACGTACGACATGACGCAGCGCCGCCACTCCGTCCTGCGCAACTACCCGGTGATCGGGCATCTGCGCTATCTGATGGAGATGATCCGCCCCGAGGTCCAGCAGTACTTCATCGAGCGGGACTACGACGGCCGCCCCTTCGACCGTGACACCCGCTCCACGGTGTACGAACGCGCCAAGGGCGTCTTCGGCGACGACCCCTTCGGTACCGAACTCTCGGTGTACGAACCGGGCTACGAGTACTTCACGCACTCGGTCAGGCCGCAGCCCGTCCCCGAGCGGCCGCCCACGGTGCGGCTCGGTGGGGAGACCTGCGCGAAGCCGTACGACATGGCGCTCCTGAACGTGTCCGCGATGAGCTTCGGCTCGCTCTCCGCCCAGGCGATCCTCGCCCTCAACCGGGGCGCCGCGGAAGGCGGGTTCGCACACGATACGGGAGAGGGCGGGATCTCCACGTACCACCTGCGGCACGGTGGCGACCTCGTGTGGGAGATCGGCACCGGCTACTTCGGCTGCCGCACCGACGACGGGGGCTTCGACGAGGGCGAGTTCGCGCAGAAAGCCGCACAGGACGCCGTGCGCTGCGTCAGCCTGAAGCTGTCCCAGGGCGCCAAGCCCGGCATGGGCGGGGTGCTGCCGGGTGCGAAGGTCAACGAGGAGATCGCCGAGGTCCGCGACGTACCGGTGGGCGAGACGGTCATCTCACCCGGCTACCACCGCGTCTTCTCCACGCCCCGCGAACTGATCCGCTTCATGGGCACGATGCGCGAGCTGGCGGGCGGCAAACCCGCCGGGTTCAAGCTGTGTGTGGGCAGCCGCCGCGATGTCCTGGCGATCTGCCGGGCCGCGCTGGAGGAGCGCATCTGGCCGGACTTCATCATCGTCGACGGCGCGGAGGGCGGCACCGGCGCGGCCCCGATGGAGTTCGTGGACCACGTCGGCACCCCCCTCACCGAAGGCCTGAACATCGTGCACAACGCGCTCGTCGGCACCGGTCTGCGCGACCGCGTGCGGATCGGCGCGAGCGGCAAGGTCGCGACCGGCGCGGACATCGTCAAACGCCTCATCCAGGGCGCCGACTACACCAACGCGGCCCGCGCGATGATGTTCGCCGTCGGCTGCATCCAGTCCCAGCGCTGCCACACCAACACCTGCCCCGTCGGTGTGGCCACGCAGGACCCGGCCCGTGCCCGCGCCCTCGACGTCGAGGACAAGTACCGGCGCGTGCAGCGCTTCCAGCACGCGACGGTGCACAGCGCGCTGCAGATCATGGCCTCGCTGGGCGTCGACGACCCTGCCCTGCTCCGCCCGCACATGCTGCGCCGCCGCGTCTCGTACGAACAAGTCGCCACGTACGCCGACCTGTTCACCTGGCTGGAGCCCGACGCGCTGCTCGACCGCAAAGGCCTGCCGGACGTCTGGGCGCGGGCCTGGGATCAGGCGGACCCGGACTCGTTCACGCCCTGATCCGCCACGGGCCGGCGCAGGAGCGCCGCCCACAGGTACTCCACGCCGAAGTACGGGGACTCGGCGCCCTGCGCGCGCATCGGACGCAGCTCGACCATCTCGTACCGGCCGAAGATCGAGCGCAGCGAGTCCTGTGAGTACGAGAGCCCGCCGTGCAGCGAGCGGTCCCGGTACAGGTCGGCGTCGGGCACCTCGCTGCCGATGCCGCCCGCGGCGAAGCAGGTGAGCACGAGGTGGCCGCCGGGCGCGAGGATCCGGTCGAGCAGACCGAGATAGCTGACGCGGCGGTGCGGCGGCAGATGGTGGAAGCAGCCGGAGTCGTAGATCAGGTCGAACGGGCCCTTGTCGTCGAGTACGGGCCCGAAGATGTCGCCGTGGTGGAAGCGGACTTTCGCGCCCGAGGCGCGGGCCCGTTCGCGCGCCCAGTCGAGCGCGGCCGGCGAAAGGTCGACGGCGTCCACGTCGAAGCCGCGGGAGTCGAGGTACAGGGCGTTGCGCCCGGGTCCGCAGCCGAGGTCGAGCGCCCGGCCCGGCGTGAGGCGCCCGCCGTCGAGGTGCGCCACGAGGTTCTCGTCCGGCTTCGGCACGAAGAACGGGACGGGCTTGGACCGGTCCTCGTAGAAGCCGTCCCACCACCCCGCGCCGTCCTCGGTCCAGCGGTCGGCCCCGTCGGCGAACAGTCCGTCGAGCATCGTCATGACGTCGTCCACGGTCCGTATGTCGCGTGTCATTCCCACCCCTTCGTCAGTGCCTTGATTCTATCGGTGATGAGGGTGAAAGCCCAGGTCAGAGTATGTTTGGAGGATGCGTGGGCGGCGCCTGGAAGGCCTACGGGAAGGAGGCTGACCCCACCCCCTCGGACCCGCCGTGCGCGGCCGCCCAGCAGGCGCTCCAGGGCCTTTGATCCGGTCCTGGGTGATCACCTGGCGGGGGTTTCTTGGCAGACTGCGCGCCATGGTGGGGAGACGCGGGTGGTGGGTGGCCGCTGCGGTGGCCGCGTTGTTCGGGCTGAGCGGAGTGCAGGCGCCGTACGGAGGGGCCGTACCGAGGGGCGAAGCAGGCTCGGCCGGTGAGCGGACCGAAGTGCGGGACAATACGCAGGAGTTGTTCTACGCGGCGCTCGATCCGAAGGACGCCGACGGGGAGGACCCGCACCTGACGCTCGGCTTCGGTCACGAAGGGCCGCTGACCGGCCCAGAGGTAGAGCTCGACACGACCGGGCTGCGGGGCGTCGCCGAGGTCGCGGACGGCGGAGGCTGCGAGCGGCGGGGCCGCACGGCCGTCTACGCGTGCGCGGTGGACGTCCCCAGTGAGGGTGACGCCACGGTGGTCGTGGGCCTGAAGGCGCTCCCCGGGAAGCCGGGCCGCACCGGCACCCTGCGCTACACGCTCACCGCCGACGGAATAGCACCGCTGCGCGGCAGCACCACCGTCGTCGCCGGCCGGCCGGAGCTGCGTGTCATGGACGCCGCGCCGCCCGGCGGACTCAAGCCCGGTTCGGTCTTCCGGCAGCGGCTCGTGGTGCGCAACGAGGGCGACCTCCCGGCGCACGGCGTGCACCTTTCCCTGAGCCTTGACGACCTCTCCGTACGGGCCCTGCCCTCGAACTGCCGGACCACCGAGGGCGGCAGGAAGGCGACCTGCCGGTTGGACGGTGCAGTTCTGGCGCCGGGGCAGACCGCCGAGGTCACGCCGGCACCGGCGCTGAAGGTGGACCCCAAGGGAGTTTCTATCGCGCTGCAGTACTCCGCCTGGGCCGAAGGGACCTACGTGCCGGTCGTGCCGTACAACGCCGGGAAGCCCCGGCCGGGCGACGGGACTCCGCTCCGGCTCACCCGCCCGGGCCGCATCCCCGAGAACGCGGCGTTCGCCCGCTCCCAGGACGCGCCCTTCCATGTGCCCAACAAGACGGACCTGCAGGCGCGGGGCACCTCGCTGCGCGGCGACGTGGGGACGGGCAAGATCGTCACGATCGGCTGGCGGCAGAACGGCCCCTCCGAACTAGCCGACGGGGGAGCCGAGTTGGTCTTCGAGGTGCCGCCGGGCGCCGACGTGGAGGCGGCACCGTACGACCACGAGCGGGACGAGGAGATGCACGACCAGGTCTGTGAGCCCGCCGACGCCGGCAAGCGGACCTGGGTGTGCAAGCAGCCCGCCGACGCCGGCGAGGACGTCCGCTACGAGTTCACGCTGCGCATCGCCCGCAAGGACTCCCGGCCCGGCTCTGTGCGGATCTCCGTCCCGGACGCGGCGGCGGAGTGGGTGACCGATCCGGACCCGGCGAACGACGTGGCCGAGGTGAGCCTCGAGGCGACCGGCGAGGCGCCCGCGCCGAAGCCTGCACCGGACTCCGATGACGGTCCTGCTCTGTGGGCCGCGGCGGCCGGTGGTGGCGTCATCGTGCTGACCGGTGTGGCGATCCTGGTCAGGCGCCGCTTCAGCGCGTGACGAGTCCGCGCTCGGGGTCCGCGGTGACTCGGCCCTGGTACAGCGTGGGCTCGCAGTTCTCGCCGTTGGGCTGGGACTTGCGCAGCTTCACCGTCGCGCGCTCGTCATATAGTTCGCGTCCCTGCGCGGACACAGTGACACGCACCGGCACGGACACCGCGCCGATGTCCTTCTTGAGCTCGATGAAGAAGCTGGGCCGCGGGTCGGGGTCCAGCTTCTCCACGTCGTACTCCCGGCAGGTCTCCTGCGCGCAGATCCGCACATGCAGCGGCCCCTTGCGCACCTCGTCCATGAAATCCGCCGGGTCCCACTGCACACCGACCCCCGAGTAGCCGCCGACCTTCGTGCAGACCTCGCCACCGCTGCCCGCCCCCGTGCCACATGCGGTGGCCAGCAGTACGGGCAGCGCGAGCAGCCGCCAGTGCTTCGTCATCTCGTCCCCTGTGCATCCCCGCCGACACCCGGCTGTCCACACCGTATGACGCCCCGAACTGCATGGCTCTACCCCGAGCTAGGCAAGCCCCGGCAGGATGCATGTCGGGCGCGCGACCGCGTGCTCACGACGAGAGGACCCGCAGTGGGCGACGCCGTCACGGGCGCGAGCACCGAACTCATCCGCACCGTCGACCTCCCGCGACACACCCTGTGGGACCTGATCACCGACGTCACGCGGTTCGGCGAGTGGAGCCCCGAGTGCATTTACGGTGCCTGGCTCGACACCGCGTCACCGGGACCGCGCGCGGGTGCCCGCTTCCAGGGCCGCAGCCGGTACCCGGACGGTTTCGTGAGCCAGGTCGTCTGCGAGGTCACCGAGGCCACGGAGCCGTCCGTTTTCGCGTGGGTCGTCCTCGACGAGACCGAGGACGCCGCACGCCCCGGCTCGATCTGGCGCTACGAACTCTCCCCGGCGGACACCCCGGACCGCACCCGGCTGCTGCACCGCTTCGAGCACGGCCCCGGCATCACCGGCACCCGCCTGGCCGCCGAACGCGACCCGGCGTCCCTGCCCAAGCGCCTGCGGGACATGAACGCGAACATGGCCGCGACCGTCGACGCGATGCTGCGCCACGCACACGGCAGGGTATGACGAGAGGGCCCCGTTCCGCATGGAACGGGGCCCTCATCTCGCACGGATCAGACAGGAACGCGGATCACCAGATCCGGACGCGCTCCTGCGGATCCATCCACAGCCCGTCGCCCGCGGCCGTGGCGAAGGCCTCGTGGAACTCGTCGAGGTTACGCACGATGTTCGCGCGGAACTCCGGCGGCGAGTGCGGGTCGATCGTCAGGTACTGCTGCTCCTGCTCCTTGCGGCGCTTGGTGCGCCAGCAGAACGCCCAGTTCATGAAGAGCCGCTGGGAGCCGGTCAGTTCGTCCTTCACCGGCACCGGCTCGCCGCCGAGCGCGATCTTGTACGCGGTGTGGCCGATGGTCAGACCGCCCAGGTCGCCGATGTTCTCGCCGACCGTCAGCTGCCCGTTGACGTGCTCGCCGGGCAGGTTGCGCGGCGAGAAGCCGTTGTACTGCTCCACCAGCGCCTGCGACTTGGTCTCGAAGGCGCTCTTGTCGGAGGCCGTCCACCAGTCGTTGAGGTTGCCCGCGCCGTCGTACTGCGCGCCCTGGTCGTCGAAGCCGTGCCCGATCTCGTGGCCGATGACCGCGCCGATGCCGCCGTAGTTCTCGGCCGGGTCGGCGTCGGGGGAGAAGAACGGCTTCTGCAGGATGCCCGCGGGGAAGCAGATCTCGTTGGTGCCGGGGTTGTAGTACGCGTTGACCGTCTGCGGCAGCATGAACCACTCGTCGCGGTCGACGGGCGCACCGATCTTCGCCAGCTCACGGTCCGATTCGAAGGACGCGGCCGCCTGCGCGTTGCCCAGCAGGTCGTCCGCGGTGACCGTCAGCTTCGAGTAGTCGCGGAACTTGTCCGGGTAGCCGATCTTCGGCCGGAACGTCGCGAGCTTGTCGTACGCCTTCTGCTTCGTCTCGTCCGTCATCCAGTCGAGCCGGCTGATGGACTGCCGGTAGGCCTCCAGGAGGTTGGCGACCAGCTCGTCCATCATCGCCTTGGACGACGGCGGGAAGTGCCGGGCCACGTACTCCTTGCCGACCGCCTCGCCGACGGCGCCCTCCACGAAGGACACCCCGCGCTTCCAGCGGGCGCGCAGCTCCGGCGTGCCGTTGAGGGCGCGGCCGTAGAACTCGAAGTTGTTGTTCACGAACGCGTCCGTGAGATACGGCGCGCACGCGCGCAGCACCCGCGCCAGCGTCCAGTCGCGCCACTGCTCGATCGGCACCTCGGTGAGCAGGCCCGACAGGTGCGTCAGGTAGGAGGGCTGGCGCACACAGGTCTCGGCGATCGTCTTGTCGCTGCCGCCGAGGCCGGTGATGTAGCCCAGCCAGTCGAACTCGGGGGCCAGCGCGACAAGTTCGTCGAAGGTCGTCAGGTTGTACGTCTTCTGCACGTCGCGCGTCTCGGCGCGCTCCCAGTGCCCTGCGGCGAGCTTCGTCTCCAGGGCCAGCACGGAGGCGGCGGCCTCGGCGGCCGAGGCGTGACCGGAGAGGGTCAGGAGCTCCGTCAGATAGCCGACGTACTTCTCGCGGATCTCGGCGAACTTCTCGTCGCGGTAGTACGACTCGTCGGGCAGACCGAGGCCGCCCTGGAGCAGGTTGAAGATGTACCGGTCGGAATTCTTGTCGTCGGTGTCGACATACGCCCCGAACAGGCCGGAGCCGCCGACCCGCTCGAAGCGGCCGAGGAACGCGGCGAGCTCCCTTACGTCGGCGATCCGCCCCGCCTCGTCGAGCAGCGGCTGTGCGGGAGCGAGGCCCTTGGCGGCGATCGTCCCCTCGTCCATGAACGAGGCGTACAGCGCGGCGATCCGGCGGGCGTCGGCGTCGTCGCCGCCCTGCTCGGCCAGCTCCTGAATGATCTCCTTGACCTGCTCCTCGGCGACGTCGACGAGCTGGACGAAGGGGCCCCAGCTCGACCGGTCGTCGGGGATCTTCTCGGTGTCGAGCCATACGCCGTTCACATGGCCGAACAGGTCGTCCTGCGGTCGGATCTCGGGGTTCATGCCCGCGCGGGCATCGTCCAGAATGCTCATCCATGCAGCCTATGCGAGGGCGGGGCCCGGATGGAGCCCGTGCGGGATCCCGATCGGGGTACCGGCCGGTCCCGCCCCGCCGCAGCCCGGTACGTCCCCCAGGACAGCCGCCCGGTACGTCACCCGCGACAGTGAGGTCCGCCGCATGGCCACTCCCGTGATCCTCGACTGCGACCCGGGGCACGACGACGCGTTCAACATCCTGCTCGCCGCCGCCCACCCCGCGATCGACCTGCTCGCCATCACCACGGTCGCGGGCAACCAGACCGTGGCGAAGACCACGCTCAACGCCCGCCGTGTCTGTACGGCTGCCGGGATCGAGGGCGTCCCCATTGCGGCGGGCCGGGACCGGCCGCTGCACGGGCCGGTGCGGGTGGCCGCCTCGATCCACGGGGAGTCCGGGCTCGATGGCCCCGGCTTCGCGGACCCGACCGTTCCGCTCGACCCGCGCGACGCCCTCACACTCCTCCACGACACTCTGCTGACCCACCCGGAGCCCGTGACGCTGGTGCCGACCGGCCCGCTCACCAACATCGCCGCACTTCTGCTCGCATATCCCGAGGTCAAGGAGCGCATCGCGCGGATCGTCCTGATGGGCGGCTCGACAGATCGCGGGAACACGACCCCCGCCGCCGAGTTCAACATCCACTGCGACCCCGAGGCCGCCGACCTCGTGTTCACCAGCGGTCTGCCGGTGACGATGATCGGCCTCAACGCCAGCCACCAGGTGCTCGCCACCCCGGATGTCATCGCGCGCGTCGAGGCCCTCGGCACGCCGCTCGCGCGGGTCTGCGGCGAGATGCTCGGCTTCTTCTCCGACCGCTACCGCGAGGTTTTCGGCCTGCCCGGGGCGCCCCTGCACGACCCTCTGACCGTCGCCCACCTCATCGACCCGGAGCTCCTCGGGTGCGTCCGCGCGCACGTGGCCGTCGAGCTCCACGGCCGTCACACCCGCGGCGCCACGGTCGTCGACCTGCACCGCGTCACCGGACAGGAGCCCAACGCGGAGGTCGCCACCGAGGTGGACGTGGACCGGTTCTGGGATCTAATCACCGGCGCGGTACGCAGCCTCGGGGACCGTCAGTCCTGACAGCGGCCCGCCCAACCCTGACCGAATCCGATCGTTGTGGCGTGCACACATCATCCGTCAGCCTTACGTGCATGACCTGGCCCTCGCGCCGCGGCGACGCGGCTGAGATCGCGCTCAAGTTCCCCGGCCGCGCCGAGCAGTGGGGCCGGGCGCTGCGCACCGGCGACCCGCTCGCCGACGCCGTCTTCGCCGAACTCGCCACCCGGGGCCGGGACGCGCGCCGCGCCCTGCTCGACGGCCTGCGCGGCGGACTCGGCTCCCTCGACTCCCCGCCGCCGGCCGTCGCGGCGCTGCTCGCGGACGCGGAGTCGGTCACGTCGCCGTACGACATCGACCGCGGTGCGTACGTGGCGCTGACCGTGCCGCCCTTCGCGCACAACATCGCGCTCGGCCAGGGCGCGCTGATCAACACGTACACCGCGCCCGCCATCGCCACGGTCCTGACCGCGACCGGCCGCCTCACCACGATGGCCGGGCGCCGCCTCGACGAGACCGGCAAGTGGCTGCTGCAGGCGATGCTGCCCGGCGGTCTGGAGCGGGGCGCCGACGGCTACACGGCGACCGTGATGGTGCGCGTCCTGCACGCGCGGATGCGTGCCGCCGCCCTGGAGCGCGGCTGGGACGAGGAGGCGTGGGGCACCCCGATCGGCCAGGCCGACCTGGTGCGCACATGGCTCGACTTCACGCTCACCTCATATCGCGCGCTCGCCGTCATGGGCTACGACTTCACCGACGACGAGCTCACCGACGTCTACCGGCGCTGGCAGCACCAAGGCAGGCTGCTCGGCATCGACCCCGCGCTCCTCGACGGCCTCACCGGCCACGAGGAGGCGGCGAAGCTGGCCGACCTGATCGCCCTGACGGACGAACCGGCGACGGCCGACACCCTCGCCCTGGTCCGTGCCCTGCAGGACGCCGCGGTCGAACAGCTCGCGCCCTTCTTCGGCGGCCCGGACCTCACGGCCTCGCTGATCCGGGCTTTCGCCCGCCTGATCCAGGGCGACGAACGCGCCGACACCCTGGCCGTCCCGCCCAGTGAACTCACCCCGCTGCTCCCGGTGTTGACCCTCGGCGCTGCCGAGTCCCGCCGCCTGGCCCGGCAGCTTCCGGACGAGTGGGCGGCCCTCCAGCACAACCACCGCGCGGCGATCGACGAGATCCTCGCGGCCCCGGACACTCCGACGGCGTACGAGTCGAACCTCACCTGACTCTCAAGGTGAGGTCGAGGGTGAGGCTTCACTCGACGTGACGTGCAGGCCGTGCGCGCGGAAACTCGGGTGCCCACGGCGAGGCCGCCGCCTCATACTGGCCGGATGTCCGCCCAGCCGACCCGGTTCCGGGACCCTCGTACGACGCGCTACGACTACCTGGTGCGCTCGGTCCTGGTGCGCTGCCCGGCCTGCGCACGGCAGGCCCAGGTCGTCCGGGTCGAACCTGCTCGGGACTTCTGGGGATCACGCCGTCTGAGCTGCACGTACTGCGGTCTGTCGCGGACGACCGCGGGCGGCCGTCTCACCTTCACAGGCCGGGCGTACACGCCGACGGACCCCTGGTTCGGGGTTCCGCTGTGGCTGAGTACGCGGACGCGTCACGGCACCGTCTGGGCGTACCACCACGAACACCTCACGCTCATCCGCTCGTTCGTCGCCGCCAGCCTGCGCGAGCGCGCCCCTTGGTACGAGCGCAGCCGCAAGATGACGGTCGTGGCGCGCCTGCCCCGCTGGATGACCAAGGCGGGCAACCGGGACGAGGTGCTGCGCGCGATCGACCGCATCCGCCGCGGTGCGCCGCGCTGACCCGGGGGCGCCGCGCACCCCGTCAGGTGTCACTTGCGCCAGAACAGGTGGTGCGTGATGCCGCTCGGGCTGGGCACGACCTCCAGGTGGTAGCGGTCGAGGAGTTCGTCGGGGGATTCCCAGAGCTTCAGGCCGGTGCCGAGCTTCTTCGGTGCGACGGCCACGTGCAGCGTGTCGACGAGGCCGGCGTCGAGGAACCGCCGGATCGTGCTGACCCCGCCGCCGAGGCGTACGTCCTTGCCCTGTGCCGCCTCCCGCGCCTGCGCGAGCACCGTGGCCGGGTCGCCGCCGACGAAGTGGAACGTGGTGTCGGAGAGCGAGAACGACGGGCGCGGGTGGTGGGTCATGACGAACACCGGCGTGTGGAACGGGGGCTCGTCGCCCCACCAGCCGAGCCAGTCGTGGTCCTGCCAGGGACCGCGCTGGGGTCCGAACTTGTTGCGGCCCATGATCTCGGCGCCGATGTTGTTCGAGTAGTCGCGGGTGAAGTAGTCGTCGATACCCCGGGTGCCGCCGGGTGCGGTCCGGTTCGGCCAGCTCGCCGTGGCGCCCGCCCAGGCGAGCAGGTTCCGGGCCCGCTCGTCGCCGAACGGATTCTCCAGGCTCTGGTTCTCGCCGGCGGCGACGCCGTCGGCGGAGACGGTGAAGTTCATGACCTTGAGCAGCTGCTGTTGCATGCGATTCCCTCGCTCGGTCCGGGTGCTTCAGTGTGCGACGAGGTGCCGTACACCCACATGTCGAACGACGAGCGCCCGGATCGACAGCGCGCGGGAATCTTTCCGAAGTTTTCTTCCGGTGCCTGTCGTCACGCGCTGGGCGGGATCGTCCCGGCCGCCCGCTGCAGCGCGTCGAGCACCGGCCGCAGCAGCGGATGCTCCTCGGCCCCGCGGCGGACCGCGGCGAAGACCCGCCGCGTGGCGACCACGTCGTCCACGGGCCGTACCGCCGTGTGGGAGAGGTCCGTGTCGCGCAGCGCCGAGCGCGGCACCAGGGCCACGCCCGCGCCCGCGGCGGCCAGCGCTACCACCGCGCGGAAGTCGTCCGAGGAGTGCTCGAGGCGTGGCTCGAAGCCCGCGTACTCGCAGGCGAGCACCATCACGTCATGGCAGGGGTTGCCGGGGTACGGGCCGATCCACGGCTCGTCGGCCAGCGCGGCCACCGCAACGGTGTCCGTGGAGGCGAGGCGGTGGCCCAGCGGAAGGACCGCGTCGAAGGGCTCCGCGTACAGCGGGATGCGGGTGAGCCGGTCGTCGGCGCTCGGCGCGCCCCGGTACTCGACCGCGACCGCCACGTCCGCCCGCCCGTCGAGCACCATCGGCAGGCTCTCGTCGCCCTCGGCGTCCCGCACCTGGATCCGCAGGCCCGGACGGGCGCGGCTCAGGTCGGTGATGGCGGGGGCGAGCACCACCGCGATGCCCGTCGCGAAGGCGGCGACGGTCACCTCGCCCGCGTCGCCCGAGGTGTACGCGGCGACCTCGGCCTCGGCCCGTTCCAGTTCGGCGATGACCTGGCTCGCGTGCCGGAGCAGGATGTGCCCCACCCCGGTCACACGCATGCCTCTTTTGTCCCGTTCGAGGACTTTGTGCCCCAACTCCTGCTCCAGCGCGGCGATCTGCTGGGAGACGGCGGAGGGGGTCAGATAAAGCGCCGCGGCCGCGGCAGTCACCGTCTGGTGGTCTGCCACGGCCTGCAGCGTGCGGAGCCGGCGTGCGTCGATCACACCGCCGATTCTGCCAAGGAATCAGACCGCCGATTCCGCCAAGGCCGCACGGGCGTCGACGAACGCGTCGACCGCACGGTTCACGTCCTCGGTGGAGTGCGCCGCCGAAAGCTGTACGCGGATACGGGCCGCGCCCTGCGGAACGACCGGGTACGAGAAGCCGATCACGTACACACCGCGCTCCAGGAGCAGCTCCGCCATGCGCGCCGCCTTCGCCGCGTCACCGATCATGACCGGCGCGATCGCGTGGTCGCCGGGCAGGATCTCGAAGCCCTCCTCGGTCATCCGCGAGCGGAACAGCGCGGTGTTCGCGTTCAGCTGCTCGCGCAGGTCACCGGCCGACTCCAGCAGGTCGAGGACCTTCAGGGAGGCGGCGGCGATCACCGGGGCGAGGGAGTTCGAGAAGAGGTACGGGCGCGAACGCTGACGCAGCAGCGCCACGATCTCCGCGCGCGCGGCCACGTAACCGCCGGAGGCGCCGCCGAGCGCCTTGCCGAGCGTGCCCGTGATGATGTCGACGCGGTCCATCACACTGTGCAGCTCCGGCGTGCCGCGGCCGCCCGCGCCCACGAAGCCCACCGCGTGCGAGTCGTCGACCATGACCATCGCGTTGTACTGCTCGGCCAGGTCGCAGATCTCGCGCAGCGGCGCGACGTAACCGTCCATCGAGAAGACGCCGTCGGTGACGATCAGCTTGCGCCGCGCACCGGCCGCCGCGGCCTCCTTGAGCTGGTGCTCCAGGTCGGCCATGTCGCGGTTGGCGTAGCGGAAGCGCTTGGCCTTGCACAGGCGGATGCCGTCGATGATCGAGGCGTGGTTGAGGGCGTCGGAGATCACCGCGTCCTCGGGGCCGAGCACCGTCTCGAAGACACCGCCGTTGGCGTCGAAGCAGGACGAGTAGAGGATCGTGTCCTCCTGGCCGAGGAACGACGACAGACGCGCCTCCAGCTCCTTGTGCACCTCCTGCGTACCGCAGATGAAGCGCACCGACGCCATGCCGTAGCCCCAGCGGTCGAGGGCCTCGTGGGCGGCGGTGATGACCTCGGGGTGGTCGGCGAGACCGAGGTAGTTGTTCGCGCAGAAGTTGAGGACCTCGCCGGGGCGGCCGCCTGCGGTGACGTCGACGGTCGCGGACTGCGGGGTGCCGATCACGCGCTCGGGCTTGTGCAGGCCCGCCGCCTCGATCTCTTCGAGGGTCTGCTGGAACTGGGCGCGTACGGAGTCGAACATGAGGGGTTCCTTCTCAGGGGTCGCGGCGTTCGGAAGAAGGCGGGGCAGGGCCGGTCAGGCCGTCCAGTCGAGGATGACCTTGCCGCCGCGGCCGCTCGCCGCGTCGTCGAAGGCGGCCTCGAAGTCGTTGTGCGAGTAGCGGCCGGTGATCACCGGCGCGAGGTCGAGGCCGCGCTCCAGGAGGACCGACATCGCGTACCAGGTCTCGAACATCTCGCGGCCGTAGATGCCCTTGATCGTGATCATCGAGGTGACGATCCGCGCCCAGTCGACCGCGAACTCCTCGGCGGGCAGGCCGAGCATGGCGATCTTCCCGCCGTGGGTCATGTTGGCGACCATGTCGCGCATCGCGCGCGGGTTGCCCGACATCTCCAGACCCACGTCGAAGCCCTCGCGCAGACCGAGGGTGCGCTGGCCGTCGGCGATCGAGGACTCGGCGACGTTGAGCGCGAGACTGACGCCGACCTTGCGGGCGAGCTCCAGACGCTCCTCGCTGACGTCCGTGACGACGACGTTGCGCGCGCCGGCGTGCTGGGCGACGGCGGCGGCCATCAGGCCGATCGGCCCGGCGCCGGTGATCAGGACGTCCTCGCCGACCAGCGGGAAGGACAGCGCGGTGTGCACGGCGTTGCCGAACGGGTCGAAGATCGCGGCGACATCGAGGTCCACGGGAACGCGGTGCACCCATACGTTGGATGCGGGCAGCGCCACGTACTCGGCGAATGCGCCGTCCCGGCCGACGCCCAGACCGACGGTCGCGCGGCACAGGTGCCGCCGCCCGGCGAGGCAGTTGCGGCACTTGCCGCACACCAGATGGCCCTCGCCGCTCACACGGTCGCCGATGGCGATGTCCTGCACGTCACGGCCGGTCTCGACGACCTCGCCGACGAACTCGTGCCCCAGGACCAGCGGCGTCTTGATCGTCTGCTGCGCCCAGCCGTCCCAGTTGCGGATGTGCAGGTCCGTGCCGCAGATGCCGGTGCGCTGCACCTTGATGAGGACCTCGCCGTGGCCGATGACGGGCTCGGGCACCTCCCGCATCCAGAGTCCGGGCTCCGCCTTGTCCTTGACGAGTGCCTTCACCGGGGGAGCCTCCTGAGTTCGTGATCATGCCGGGCCACTCCTCAATCTGCCCGGCCGCGGGGGTGGAGTCCATCAACGATTTCTTAAGCCAACCCGCAGGAGTGCTTCATCTGGCGCAAGGGGGTTCGAGCGGCCTCGTACGCAGGGCCGACGGGCCCGGCCGGCGGACCGTCAACCGGGCGTATGCACCACACGTCCGGTCCCGCCCGGGCGGTGGGTGAAGGCCTGCGCCCCTAGGGTCCCGAGGAAGGCAGCAAAACGGGACGTAAGGGATGGAAGTGGTTCGGGTGCAGGCGACGGCGAAGACCCGTACGACCAGGAGACCCATCAGCGCGGCGGCGGTCGTTGCCGGCGGCTGCGCGCTAGCCGTGAGCGGCGCGGCACCCGCGGCCGCGGCGGACGACTGGGGCAACTGGGGCTGGCAGGTCACCGTCTCACCGGCCACGGTGAAGCCCGGCGGGACGGTGACGCTCACCTCCACCGGCTGTCAGGAGCCGACCGTCAAGGCCACGGCCGCGATCTTCGACGACGTCGAGCTCGACGAGGGCAGGACCGCGCAGGCCTGGATCTTCGACGACGCCAAGCCCGCCGCCGAGTACGAGATCACCTTCACCTGCAAGGGCAAGACCAAGAAGGCCACGCTGAAGATCGCCGACGACGGTGGCACCGTCCGGCCCACGCACCACGGCACCCAGGCGCCGATCCACAAGGGCGTGAAGGCCGGCTCCGGCGGCACCTTCGACCAGTCCGACCTGATCCAGCTCGGCCTCGGCGCGGCCCTGGTGGCCGGCGCGCTCGGTGCCTCGCTGTACTGGGCGCGGCGCCGGGGCGAAGCCGACCACTGAGCACCAGGCGGTCGACACCCGGTCGCCGCCCCGACCCGCCCCGACCCGCGCCGCCCCGGCCGCCTCAGCCCCGCGCCTTCGGCAGCCACATCACCGGCTTGACCTTCCCCGCCGCCGCGAACCCCCAGTCGAGCAGCGCCCGCGCCTCGGTGTAGACGCCGTTGCGTACGCCCGACGTCGGGTTGAGCACGGTGGCGACGATGGTCCGGCCACCGCGCCGGGCCGCCACGATCAGGGTGTTCCCGGCCTGTGTCGTGTAGCCGTTCTTGATGCCGATGACCCCGCGGTAGCGCCGCACCCCGTGCGAGCCGGCGAGCAGCCGGTTGGTGCTGTCGATCCGCTGCCATCGTCCGCCGGGCATGGGGAAGTACCCGTACGCACTGCCGCAGTAGTACGCGAACTGCCGGTCGCGCAGCCCCGCACGGCCGAACAGCGTCAGGTCGTACGCGGACGAGTACTGCCCGCGCGCGTCGTACCCGTCGGGCGAGACCACGTGCGTGTTGCGGGCGCCGATCCTGCGGGCCTCGGCGTTCATCTGCCGCGCGGTGTGCGCCCAGCCGCCGTTCATCCGGGCGAGCACCCGCACCGCGTCGTTGCCCGACCGCAGGAAGGTGCCGCGCCACAGATCGCGGACGCGGTACGTCCCGCCGATCCGCACCCCCACCTGACTGCTCCCCGCGCCCATGCCGGCCAGGTCCTTGGCGGTGACCCGGTGCCGGGTCGCGCCGTCGAGACGGGGCAGGACGGTGAGGGCGAACAGGGACTTGATCGTGCTAGCGGGCGCGAGCCGCTGGTGCGGCCGGTAGGACGCGAGCACCTGGCCTCTCCCGGCGTCGGCGACGACCCAGGCGCGGGCCGAGAGCCGGGGGAGCCGGGGCGGCCCCGCGCCGGTCGCGTCGGCGGCCACGTCCGGCGCTGCCGTGACGGTGGCGGTGAGGGCGAGCAGGGCGCAAAGGGCGGGCCTGACCCGGGATCTGACGCTCATTCAGTCAACGTAGGCGCGAAGATCATCGGACGCAGTCGGGATGGTCCGACCGGAGGGGGTCCGGCGTGCGGCCCGGGCGTGTCGCCGTCGTGCGGGTGGTGCCGCGTGTGCCCACCCCGCCCGGCGACCGCATGCGTCCGCAACCGGGGCACCAGGTCCATGCATGCTGCACCGATGAGTGCATGCCGCACCTATTGCCGCGGACCCGCCCCGCCGCCATACTCCCCGCCAACCGCCCGAGCCTGGCCCTCCCGCACGCCGCCCGATCAAGGGCCGCCCACGACAAGGCAGGTGCCCCGATGCCGTTCGACCAGGCCGACCATCTCGCAAGGCTCGCCGAGACCGCGTACGAACGACTGGGGGACTACGAGTCACTGCTCTATGACGGCGTACGCCACCGCTCCGGCGACCTCTACCACCGGGCCACGCGGGCCGGCGCCGGACTGGCCGAGCTGGGGGTGCGGCCGGGGGAGCGGGTCGTGGTCCTGATGGCCAACTGCCCGGAGGTCGGCATCGCCTACCAGGCGATCTGGCGCGCGGGCGCCGTCGTCACACCGGTGATGTTCCTGGTGAGCCCGCCGGAACTGGCCCATATCCTCCAGGACTCGGGCGCCCGAGTCCTGATCACCACGGCCGACCTGATGGCCTCCGTCGCCGCGGCGGCGCCCGAGGCGCCCGGACTGAGCCAGGTCGTCGTGGTCGACGAACTGCCGTCCACGGCACCCGAGTTGCCGTCCTCCGTCACGATCACCCCGTTCGCTCAGCTGGAGGACGCCGCCCCCGGCGCCATCACGGCACGCGACGGCGGCGACCTGGCCGCGCTGATGTACACGGGCGGCACCACGGGCCGGGCCAAGGGCGTCATGCTCAGCCACCGCAATCTGCACGCCTGCTCCCTCGCCTCGCACACCGCGAGTCACGAGACAGGTCTGACCGAAGGCCTCACCCGCAATCTGATCCCGCTGCCGCTGTCCCACGCGTACGGCCTGATCGTGACGCTCATCGGATGGCATGCGGTCGAGCCCCAACTCTCCGTGCTGCAGCGCTGGTTCGACCCGGCCGGGTGGGTCGGGCTGGCCGAGGAACACCGCATCCAGCGCACCACCCTCGTGCCCAGCATGATCCAGATGCTGCTCGCCCAGCCGCACCTTGCGGAGGCCGACCTCAGCGAGATGCGGTACGTGATGAGCGGCGCCGCACCCCTTGCCCCGGACACCCGCGCCGCCTGGCAGCGCGCCGTGCCCAGCAGCGAGATCCTGGAGGGGTACGGCTGCACCGAGTCGGGCTCCGTCATCGCCACGACCCGCCCCGGCCGCAACCGCTACGGCTCCGTGGGCACCGCCCTGCCCGGCTACGAGATCGAGATCCGCGACGAGAAGGACCAGCCGCTCGCGGCGGGCGCCGAGGGCGAGATCTGCGTCCGCTCGCAGGGCGTGATGGCCGGGTACTGGAACGCGCCCGAGCTGACCTCGCAGACCCTTGAAGGCGGCTGGCTGCACACCGGCGACATCGGCCGCTTCGACGAGGACGGCTTCCTGCACCTCATCGACCGCAAGAAGGACCTGATCCTGCGCGGCGGCTTCAACGTCTTCCCGCGCGATGTCGAGGACGCCCTCCTCACGCATCCCGCCGTCGCCTCGGCCGGTGTCGTCGGACGCCCCGACACCCGCCTCGGCGAGGAGGTCGTCGCGTTCGTCGCCCTGCATCCCGGCCGGCCGTGCGGGAGCGAGGAGTTGATCGCGTACGGGAAGGAGCAGCTCTCGGCGCACAAGTACCCGCGCGAGATCCACGTCCTGGACAGCCTCCCGGTCACCAGCGTCGGCAAACTCGACCGCAAGGCGCTGCGGGCGCGGGCCAAGGAGTAGCAGACCGCCGGTCGGCTGCCTCTCAGACGTGCAGTTCGGGAGGCAGCCCCGTCCAGCGCAACTCGTCGGTGAGGTGCCGGGTGTCGTTGTAGCAGAGCAGGTTCGCCGGCCGGCCGGGGACGTAACGGATCACAGTGAGGCCCGTGTTGGCGTGGTTGAGGCCGAGCCAGCGCCAGTCGGGGGCGTCGAGCGCGTGTCGTACGAGCCAGCCGACCAGGAAGTTGTGCGTCACGACCAGCTCATGCCGGTCCCGGTCGCCCTCGGCCGGACCGGTGAACGCCGCCATGGCCTCCCGCGCGAGCCCGGGCCCGTCCTCGCGCTCGGCGGCCGGGAACTGCGCGAGACGCTCCAGGTACGAGTCGGCTGATTCCGCGGGCAGTTCCTCGCGCTTGGGGAGGTAGGGGAGGTAGTCACCGGCGACGGACGAGGACTGGAGCGCGACCCGGTCCTCGTCCTCCCTCGTTTCGTCGGTGAGCTGCTCGTGGATCAGGCGTGCCGTCTGCTCTGCGCGGGCCGCCGGGCCGTGCGTGACGACGGAGAGCGGCGTGCCCCGCAGCCGCCGCCCGAGCAGCCTCGCCTGGGCGCGGCCCGACTCGGTCAGCCCGCTCTCGTCGGCGGTGGCCTCGCCGTGACGGGTCAGATACAGGTAGCGGGTTGCGGTCATGCTGCGATGTCCCGTCGGTGCGGCGTCGGATCGTCGAGATCCCTCGGTCACCGCCGGGGACGCCGACGCTGTGGCCTGCGGTTCCGCCGGTCCCGTAGATCCAAGCCAGGTGGTGCGGAAGGACTCGCGCCAGGCGCTACGCGAGGTCGTCGAAGTCGCCGTCCTTCGCGCCCTGGATGAAGGCGGCGATCTCCGCCTTCGTGTAGACGAGCGCGGGACCCGCGGGGAAGCGGGAATTGCGCACCGCGACCTGGCCGTCGGGCAGGCCGGCGAGCTCCACGCACTCGCCGTCCGGGTTGCTCCGGCGGCTCTTTCGCCAGCGCGCTCCGGCGATCGTGGACGCGGGCATGCCGTTGTCACATTCCAATTTCGCGCCCTGTTTCCGCCCCATGGTGCGCCCCCTGAGTCCCCTGCCTGCGGTCCCCGCCACGAACGTCCGTACGGAACGGCGTCCTTGCAGGCGTGCGTACGGCTGCACTTGCAGATGTGCTTGCAGGCGTCAGTTCACACCATCAGGATGTCATCCGGGAGTCGTCGACCCACCCCGTATCCGATTCCGTTGATGCCGCCCTGGAGGCAAGGTGACCACGACCGCGTACCCCGCCGAGCTGCTCGACCCCTGGGGTGCGGCGGACACGGCCGGCTCGGCCGGCCAGGTGCTGCAGAGCGCGGCCGACAGCGACCGGGAGGCCTGGGAGTTCGTCGTCGCGACGCTGGAGCGCTGGGGTTGCAGGGCTCTGGCGCCCCGCGTCCTGCCGGTCGTCGGCGAGCTCGTCGCCAACGCGTTCGCGCACGCGGTCGCGCCCGGCGTGCCGTCCGCGTATCCGTGCCCCGTGGTGCTCAGTCTGCTGCGCTCGGGCGGCGATGTGGTCTGCACGGTCTTCGACCCGTCGGAGTCGCTGCCTCGCCCGTCGGCGGCCCGCGGCCTGCGCCGGGTCGACGCCCTCGCCGACGTCTGGGGCTGGACGGCGCCGGGACCGGACGGCAAGGCGGTCTGGGCCGCGTTCTCGGGGGAGGGCGAGCGCCGCCGCTCGGCCGCCGCGGTCCTCGCGGCCGTCGAGCCCCTGCTCGTCCAGATAGAGGTCTTCACCGGCAGCGCCACACCACGCCTGGTGCTCGCCGATCCCGCCTGGGGAGTCGAAGGGCCCTCGGAGCCGGCGCCCGCGGGCGGCTGAACTCCGGGGGCCCTCCGGCGTGCTCACCGAGCGGCGCGGGTGCGTGCCACCAGCTCCGCTGCGGCCGCGTCCCACGTGCCGTACGAGAAGGTGAATCCGGCGTCGGTGAGTCGCCCCGGCACCACCCTGCGGCTCTTGAGCAGCAGTTCGGTGTCCGAGCGCAGGACGAACGCGCCCACCTCGGCCATCGCCTTCGTCGCGGGCAGCCCGACCGGCACACGCCACGCGCGCCGCAGCTCGCGCATGAAGGCGCGGTGGGGGAGCGGCTCGGGCGCCGCGAGGTTCACCGGCCCCTCGATGTCGTCGCGCCCGATGAGGAACTCGACGGCCCGTACGAAGTCGTGCTCATGGATCCAGGACACGAACTGCCGTCCGCCCCCGACCGGCCCGCCGAGCCCGAGCCGTGTCATCCGCGACAGGACCCGGAACACCCCGCCGGCGTCGGGGCTCATCACCATCGCCGCCCGCAGCGCGACCTTCCGCGTCGCCGGAGTCGCGGCCTCCGCCTGGGCCCGCTCCCACTGCTGGGCGATCTTCACGCTGTACGCCCAGTAGTCGGGGATGCCGGATTCGGCGCCCCCGATGATGCCGTGCGCCTCGTCGTTGGCCGCGTCGTGGCGGTGGGCGTAGACGGTTGCCGTGCTCATCTGCAGCCAGACCCGCGGCGGGCGCGCGGCGGCCGCGATGGCCTCTCCGACAACCCGCGCGGAATCCACGCGTGAGTCCAGCATCGCGCGCAGATTGTCGTCGGTGTAGCGGCAGCTGACGCTGCGGCCCGCCAGATTGATCACCACGTCGCTGCCGTCGATCTCCCGCACCCACGGCCCGGCGGTCCGCCCGTCCCAGGCGACGTCGTCCGGTCCGGACGGCTGTCGGCTCAGCACCACCACGTCGTGCCCGGCCGCCGTGAACGCCCGCCGCAGCATGGCGCCGACCTGCCCCGTACCCCCTGGAATGACCACGCGCATGAAGAACCCCCTCGGTGTCGGTGCGAGCCTAGCCGAGGGGGTTGAACGTGTTCAAAACGGGGGTCGGTCCGGATCAGCTGGGTGCCTCGGCGCCCTTGCGGGCGTAGAACCACCAGCACACCGCCAGACACGTCCCGTAGAAGACGATGAAGCACCACAGGGCGCTGGTGACGGGGAAGTTGGCGAACATCGCCGGGATGAAGAAGAAGCCGTAAGCGGCGATCGCCGAGGAGAAGCCGGTGACCGCGCCCGCCTCCATCTCGGACTGCTTGAGCGCCGCGGCCTGTGCCTCGGGGCCCTTGCCCTCGGCGCCCTTGCTGTGCCAGTCGCGGAAGATCACCGGGATCTGGCGGAAGGTCGAGCCGTTGCCGATGCCGGAGAAGAAGAACGCGGCGAGGAAGCCGATGTAGAAGGTCCAGAAGTTGCCCTGGTCGCCGTTGTGCGGCAGCGCGAAGATCACCACGACGAGCGAGGCTGCCATGCCGACGAACGACAGCATGGTCACGCGCGCCCCGCCCACCTTGTCGGAGAGCGAACCGCCGAGCCAGCGGGTCAGCGCGCCGATCGCCGGACCGATCCACGCGTACGTCGTGGCCTGGTAGCCCTGCGCCTGGAAGTTGTCCTTGATCAGCAGCGGCAGGCCGGCGGCGAAGCCGATGAACGAGCCGAAGGTGCCGACGTAGAGCCAGGTCATCAGCCAGTTGTGCTTGCGCCTGAAGATGATCTTCTGCTGGCTGAAGGGTGCCGCGGCGACCTTGAGGTCGTTCATCAGGAACCAGGCCATCAGCGCCATGATCACCAGCAGCGGCACCCACAGGAACGCGCCGTTCTGCAGCCAGACGTCGTTGCCGGTGGCGGTGTCGCGCTGCGGTCCGCCGGCGGGCGGGCCGAGCACGGCGGCGGTGATGACCAGCGGTGCGACCAGCTGGACGACGGAGACACCGAGGTTGCCGAGACCGCCGTTGAGTCCGTTGGCCGAGCCCTTCTCGCTCTTCGGGAAGAAGAAGCCGATGTTCGCCATCGAGGAGGCGAAGTTGGCGCCGCCGATCCCGCAGACCGCGGCGATCAGCGCCAGTTCCCAGTAGGGCGTGCCCGTGTCCTGGAGCGCGAAGCCGAGCCACAGCATCGGGGCGATCATGATGATCGTCGAGACCGCGGTGAACTTCCGCTCGCCGAAGATCGGGCCGATGAACGTGTACAGGATGCGGAAGGTGCCGCCCGTGAGGCCGGGGATCGCGGTCAGCCAGAACAGCTGCGACTTCGAGAAACCGAAGCCCACGTCGTTGAGCTTGACCACGGTCACCGACCAGACCTGCCAGACGACGAAGCCCAGCATCAGCGCCGGGATCGAGACCCACAGATTGCGGCTGGCCACCTTGCGGCCGGTCGACGCCCAGAATCCGGAGTCCTCGGGACGCCAGTCGGTGATCGTGGAACCGGGCTTGTAACTGTCGGCCTCGATGACCTGGCCGGGACTCGGGGTGCTCATTTCTTCACGGTATGAGCGGCTTTGTCGCAGGTGGCGTGTGATGTCGGCCGAACGGGTGAACGAAGGCGGTGCCCGGGAGGCTCAGTCGCGCCCCGTCGCGCAGGCCACACACACCTTGTTGCCGTCGGGATCGGCGAGCACCGTGTACGCCGGAGCGCCCGAGGTGTCGACCACGGTGCCGCCCGCCGCCACCGCCGCCGCGATCCGCCGCGCGACGGCCTCGGGCGCCAGCCACACGTCCAGGTGCCAGCGCTGCCGCGGCGTGTCATGCGGACCGGTGCCCTGGAACCAGAGTGCGGGGACGCGGTTCGCCGGATCGAAGACCGAGTCACGCACCGTGTGCGAGGCATCGCCCGTGAGCAGGGCCGCCCAGAACGGACCGGCGGTGACGAAGTCCACCGTGTCCAGGGCCAGTTCGACCTGGGTGACCTCTGCGGGCACCGCCCGCAGCCGGAACTTCGCGGCAAGTCCCGAGACCAGCCGGGCCAGTTCGAGATCCTGCGCCGTGATCCGGCGCTCGCCGGCCGGATCGGACGTGTACAGGAAGAGATCCACCGCGCCGTCCGTGAGCCGGATCTCCGGCACCTGGCGGCCCGCGGTCACCGCCACCTGGGCGACCGCCGAGACGAACGAGGCCGCGACCGTCGGATCCTCGCCCTCCACCCGGTAGCGGGCCGCGAGCGGCTGGGCGAGCACCCGCCAGTCGCCGAGACCGCCGGCGATGGCGGCGAGGACATCCGGAGTGGCCACAGGCTGCATGGCGCTCATCCTGGCAGGGCGCGTGCGGCCACGGAACAGCGCGCGCAGACCGTGACCGTCAGTGCTCCTGGTCCGCCAACTGCTCGAACCGCGCCGCGTCCACGTCCAGCATGTGCTGCGCCTTGCCGAGGGCGACGGAGCTGTAGGTACCCGACGAGCGTGCCGCGAGCAGCCGTTCGCCCATCGCCTGCAGCACCCGCAGCCGCAGCTCCACGAACGCGTCGCGGCTGCCGGAGAGATCGGCGGGCTGCTTCCCCTCCTCGGGCGGTCTGCGGTGCACGTCCACGCGTGCGTCGCGGCGCACCAGCGCGACCACGCGGTCCGTGTACGGCTCCCCGTCGTGGTCGGTCAGCGACGGATCGTCGAGGACCTCGCCCGCGGCGTCGGCGAGATCCGTGAAGAGCCGCGTCCCTTCGTCGCGCAGCCGTTCCGGATCGTCCGGCGGGATCCCGACCTTGCGGATCACCGCCGGCAGGGTCAGTCCCTGCAGCAGCAGGGTCACGGCGGCCACCACGAACGCGATCAGGATCAACTGCGCCCGGTCCGGGGTGTCCTCGGGCAGTGTCTGTGCCGCGGCCACCGTGATGGCGCCGCGCATCCCGGCCCAGCCGATGACCACCCCGCCCCGCCCGCCGAAGTGCTCGTTGACGGTGAAGTCGAGGTCGGCGGACCTGCGGGTGATCCGGTGCTCGAAGCGTTCGAGACGCTTGGCGGGGATGTTGCTCAGGCGCTCGGCGAACGCCGGATCGTCCTCCGGGTTCTGCAGCCGCTCCTGCATCGCCGCCAACTGCTCCTTGGACTGCGAGGCCTTCGCCACGTCACGGCGCATCCGCGCCACCATCGGCGCCACCCACAGCATCCGCGCCACCATCACGAACAGGGCGGCGAGCAGCCCGATCGCCAGCGCCCGCGTGACACTGAGCCCGTCGCCCCGCACCTCGTCGACGAGCGTCTTCACGTTCAGGCCCATCAGCAGGAACATCCCGCTCTCCAGCAGGAACGCCGCCGTATGCCAGTTCGTCGACTCGGCGATCCGGTCCTGAGCCCGCAGATGGCGCGGACTCTGATGCCCCGTCACCACGCCTGCGACGACGACCGCGAGCACACCCGAGGCGTCCAGTTCCTCGGCGGGCAGATACGCGATGAACGGGACGACGAACGAGATCGCGGTGTTGAGCACCGCGTCGTTGATCAGCGCGCGCACCCGTACGTTCACCAGACCGACGACGAGCCCGACGACGACCGCGACCACCACCGCGTACAGGAACTCGGCGATCGTGCCCCACAGCGAGAACGAACCGGCGAACGCGGCCACCGCCGTGCGCAGCAGCACCAGCGCCGACGCATCGTTGACCAGGCCCTCGCCCTCGAGCACGGTCAGCAGCCGGTGCGGCAGACCGAGCCGTTTGCCGACCGAGGTCGCCGCGACCGCGTCCGTCGGACTGATCACCGCGCCCAGCGCGAACGCCGCGGGCCAGCCGATCTCCGGCAGCAGCCAGTGGAAGAGGACACCGGCGCCGAGTGTCGACAGCGCGACAAGGGTCACCGCGAGACCGCTGATGGACTGCAGATCGCGGCGGAAGTCCGTGAACGACATGTTCACGGCCGACGAGTAGAGGAGCGGCGGCAGTACCCCGGCGAGGATCCACTCCGGATCGACGCCCGGGTGCGGCACGCCCGGGATGAAGCTCAGCGCGATCCCGACGACCACGAGGCTCAACGGGGCCGCGAGACCGAGCCGTTCGGAGAACGCCGCGACGGCCACGACCGCGATCACACCGAGCACGGCGACAAGGGTGAACTCCATGGTCAGCCGAGCACCCGCGCCGCCGCCCCGACCACCGACGCCACATACCGCGCCGGCAGCTGCACATGCCGCGGATGCAGCACCGGCACCAGCTCGCCGGTCTCCGCGAGCGTCATCCGCGCCGCCTTCGCTGCCGCGAGCGCCACCTCCCGTACCGCGTCGTCGAACACCAGGTTCCCCTTCGCGTCCCCCTGCCTCGCGCGCACCAGCGCGACCTGCGGGGTCAGCGCGGGCACCGGTCCGAACTCGTCGCCGCCGAAGAACATCGACCGTGCCCCGTCAGCCGCCGGCCGCACATGGGTCCCCACGGGGCCGAGGAACGTGGCGGCGCCGGCCGCGCTCGCCTGGAGGCGCTGCCGCAGCAGTACGGGATCCACCGACTCGGCCGCAACACCCCCGATCCGGCCATCCTGCGTCGGCGTGTCGACGATCAGCCGCGCGATCTGCCCGCCGTCGATCCAGTCGGCGAACTGCCGCCCGGCGCGGGCCGCTCCGGGGCAGACCACGGTGAACCCCCGGACCGGCAGGGCGCTCACGGCCGCCACGAGCTGCGAGGGAAAGCCCTCGTCGGAGGGGTCGGAGAGCACCAGGGTGCAGCCCGGCGGGATCGAGGAGACGGCCGCGGACGCGGTGACCAGTTTGTCCATGTGCGGATTCTCCGCCCCGCTGTGGCCCACGGCCCGCAGCGGCGTGTCCAAGGCCACGGCCGATTTCGTATTTCGATCTGTCCTACCCATGGCCCCTTGAAGGCTTCTGGTGCATCCTCCGCCCAGCCAGGTTGATCGGCTTGATCGACGGCTTGACCGACATTAACGAACAGCGACCGGGCACTGCCCGTGGAGCGTGATCGATTCGGGAGGGCTCCTCATGGAGTTCGGACTCTTCCTCAACGGGTTCATCCCTGGCATGGCGGCGCACCACCGCCCCTCGGAACACCTTGCCCTGATGCGGGAGCTGGACCTCGCGATCAAGGCGGACAAGCACAACTGGAAGTACGTGTGGTTCGGTGAGCACCACTCACTGGCCGAATACAGCCATCTGTCAGCACCCGAGGTCGCGATCGGCTACGTCGCCGCCCGGACCGAGCGCATCCACCTCGGCACGGGCATCAACAGCCTTTCGCCGCGCAAGGAGCACCCGGTGCGGTACGCGGAGCGCGCCGCGATGATGGACCACATCTCCGAGGGCCGTTTCGAGTGGGGTACGGGCCGTGGCGCGGGCAGCCACGAGCTGAAGTCCTTCAACATCATGGACCCCTCGACGACCAAGGCCGAATGGGACGAGGTCGCTCCCGAGATCGTGCGGATGTGGGAGCAGTACGACTACGAGTTCCACGGCGAGCACTTCACCGTGCCGACCCCGCACAACATCCTGCCGAAGCCGTACGGGCACTCGCACCCGCCGATCTGGATGGCGTGCGGCAACCCGTCCTCGTTCGCGAAGGCCGGTGCGCTCGGCATCGGGGCGATCGCCTTCAACTTCGAGCCGATCTTCGAACTCAAGGGCCGTATCGACCAGTACAAGGCGGCGGCGGCCGAGCCGAAGGAGATCCTCGGGGACTACCAGAACAACAACGTCATGATGACCAACACGGTCATCTGCCTCAACGACCGCAAGCGGGCCCGCGAGATAGCCCTGCACGCGGGCATCGGCTACCTTGTCACGCTGGTGAACCTCTACCACGACACCATGCCCAAGTCGATGGACGAGCGGACCTGGCCGACCCCGCCGATCGCGTTCAACGCGCTCGCCGGCGACGACATCAGCAGCGAAGAGGTCCTCGACGAGATCATCAAGGCCGGTCTGCTGCTCTGCGGCACGCCCGACGAGGTCAGCGAGCAGGTCGCCGCGTACCAGACCGTCGGGTGCGACCAGCTGGTCTTCGGGATGACGGGCGGGATGACCTTCGACGAGCACCTGGAGATGGTGGAGCTCTTCGGCGACAAGGTGATTCCCCAGTTCGACACCAACCCGGAGCACTCGACGGCCGTCTACCGCCGCAACGCCGCCGGGCCGAAGTACCCCTCGCACAACAACCCGGTGCCCGCGGAACTCAAGCACACCGTGCTCCCGCCGTCCGCGATCCTGCCGCTGGAGTCCTGAGCGGTCTGGACCACTGACGGTCCGCTCGTGTGCCGCGCCGGGAACTCCGTGGCGCGGTACGCGAGGTGGGCGAAGGTCTTGTGTTGCGTACGGGTGTGAACGGGCCCTCTTGTTGTGCCCGGTCATCACTGGTTGACTCCGCGCGGTCCGTGCCTTGTCCCGTACCGGCGGAGGATCCATGGAAGCCACCCGCAGACAGCTGTCCCGCAGGCACCTGTCCCGCAGACACCTGATGTCCGCCCTCTCGGCCGCGGGCCTCCTTGCGGTGGTCCCGGTCCGCTTCGCGAGCGCGGCCGCCGCCGCGGAGGGCGCGGCCCGGCTGCTCGCGAACACCGTCGACGTGTTCGCCGGCACCGCCGCCTCCAACGCGCGCCCCGAGGCCGCCGGCAAGCTCTCCGCGCTCGTCACCACCGCCAAGGCGCGCCTCAAGTCGATGGACGAGGCCGGTCCCGGCGAACTGTTCAAGGGCCTGGCGCTCGGCACCAACGACGCCAACCTCAACACCGCGTACAAGCAGCTCCACGAGATAGCCCTGGCGACCCGTGCCCCCGGCAGCGAGCTCCTGGACGCGACCGCGGTGCAGCGCCGCGTGATCGACGGGCTCGGCTGGCTGCACGAGCGCTATTACGGCGACCAGTCCAAGGGCTACTACGGCAACTGGTTCAACTGGGAGATCGGCATCTCCCAGTACGCCACGAGGACCCTCGTCCTGCTCGCCTCGGAACTCGCCGCGTACAAGCCGGAGTTGACGGCCACCTACATCGCGTCGATGGACGCCTATCTGCGCAACGGCACGAACGGTGACGTCAATCTCGACTCGCGCTTCCACACCGGCGCCAACCTCGCCGACATCACCACCAACCGCATCCTCCAGGGCGCCCTCCTCGGCGACGAGAACCGCATCCGCAAGGCCCTCACCGACCAGCTCACGGTCTTCGTCACCATCGACCCGTACCACCTGAGTCACAACGTCACCGACGGGCACTACGCGGACGGCTCCTTCATCCAGCACGGCTCGGTCGCCTACACGGGCTCGTACGGGAAGGGCCTGCTCACCCGGGTCGTGCAGACCCTGAAGATCCTCGACGGCTCGGGGTTCGCGCACGGCGAGGAGCTCGTGCCGACGGTGTTCGGCTGGGTGCGCGACGGCTTCGCGCCGCTCATCTTCGAGGGCTGGATGATGGAGATCGTCAAGGGCCGCGCGGTCTCCCGCACCACCACCGGCTACTCCGACGTCGCCGTCATCGTCGAGGCCGTCGTCGACCTCGCCTCGCTCGCGACGGGCGCCGAGTCCACGGCACTGCGCCAGTACGTGAAATACCTCCGCACGACCTCCAAGGCGGCTCTCGACCCGGCCACGTTCGTCTCACCGGTCAGCGTCGTGCGGTACGCGGACATCCTCGCGGACAGCGCGCTGACCCCGGCCGACCTGGGCCCCGCGGAGCGCAGCGTCGCCTTCAACGCGATGGACAAGACGGTGCACCGCAGGCCCGGCTACGCCTTCGCGCTGGCCCGCAGCTCCGCCCGGATCAGCAAGTACGAGTACATGAGCGGCGAGAACCTGCTGCCGTGGTTCCAGGGCGAGGGCGCGCACTACCTCTATCTCGCGGGTCAGGACCAGACCGAGGCGTTCGGCGTCGACTACTACACGACCGTCTCGCCGTACGGCCTCGCCGGAGTGACAGCGCCCGTCGAACAGCGGCGCTCCATACCGGAGTTGTACGGCACTCCGTACTACGACAATCCCTCGCACCCGCTGAACTTCACGGCCTCCTCCGAGTCCCAGAACGCCTACGTGTACTTCCCGCGCGGTCTCGCCGACCACAGCGGCGGCGCCGTCCTCGGGGCGTACGGGGCCGTCGCGATGGTGCAGTCGAGCGATGTCGGCGTGCGCGACCGCGAGAAGCTCCCGGACGACTTCGTCGTCTACCGCAACGCGACCGCGACCAAGTCCTGGTTCCTGCTCGACGACGAGATCGTGGTCCTGGCGGCCGGTGTCGGCGGCGACGGCGGCCGCGCCGCGACGACCACGGTGGACGCGCGGACCGCCCTTGCGGGCGACGCGGTGACGGTCACCGGCGGACACCGCGACGGCCGGGCGTTCACCGGGGGAGGCGAGGGCGAACTGGCGTGGCTGCGCTGGGCGAACACCACCCGCGACAGCGCCGTCGGCTATGTGTTCCTGGACGGCGGCCCCCTGCGCGTCGCCCTGGACAATGTGACGCGCAGTCGGCGTGTCGTGCGTACATCCAACCCCGACACGCCCGCCACACGCCAGGTCTTCTCGGCCACGTACGACCACGCCGCGAACGCCGAACAGGCCACTTTGGCCTACGCGTTGATCCCCGGCGCGTCCGAACGCGCCCTGCGCCGCTACACGCACCGCGGCCCGCTGCAGGTCCTCGCGAACACCGCACGCCTGCAGGCCGTGCACCACACGGGCCTCGACCTGACCGCCCTCAACTCGTTCTCCGCGGGCCGCCACCGGGTCGCCGGCATCAGCGTCGAGGGGCCCGCCTCCGTCCTCGTGCGCCGCTCGCGCCGCGGCCGCGCCACGCTCGCCGTCGCGGATCCGACGACCCGGCGCGGCACCGTCTCGGTCGTCCTGCGGGGGCCTCGGCTGCGGCTCGAAAAGGGCGACGAGGGTGTCCGCGTCACGCCCGTGCCGGGAGGCACGCGCATCGACGTGGACGTCCATCAGTCATACGGGCGCAGCTTCACGGCGACGCTCGTGGGGTGAGGCCGGGGTTCCGGGGCGGGCCGGGCGGCCTGCCCCGGATGCGCCTCACAGCCCCATCAGGGTCGGTTCGTCGGGCGGCCCGTCGCGCAGCAACGCGCCGAGCTCCGCGCCCAGTCTGCGCGGCGCGAACACCGACGGACCCGGATGGGCGACTATCTCCGCCAGGCTCCACCAGCGGAATCCCGTGATCCCCTCGGCGGCCAGCTGTTCCTCCGAGAGCGCACCGGCCGGCGAGAACGACCGGGTGCGCACCAGGAAGTAGTGGTGGAGCGCCCCGTCGTAGCCGACTCCGTAGCCCGGATCGATGACCTCGCGGATCCAGACGTGGGGCGGCTCGCCTTCGACGGCGAGCCCGACTTCCTCGTGCAACTCGCGCCGCAGCGCCTCCTGGACCGTCTCACCGGGCTCGACGCCGCCACCGGGAGTCGACCAGACGACGGGGCCTTTCTTGCGGGCGAAGCGGCAGAGCAGGATGTTGTCCTTCTCGTCGAGGACGACTCCACGGGCGGTCCTGCGCAGGTTGGGTGAGTCCACCGAAGCACCGTACGAGCCCGTGCCCGAAGCTTCCAGAGGTCCGTCGGACCTGCGGGCGAACGTTCCGTGGCCTTCGCGCGTCGAAGGCTCAGGCGTCGAGGGACTGGGGGTGTGACCGTGGGGAGAACCCGGCGGTTCACGGCAGGTGTGGTGGCGGTTGTCGCGCTGGGCGGGTGCGGGACGACGCCGGGTGCGTCCGAGGACCTGGTGCACAAGCCGACGGAGCGGTCCGTGCCGCCCTACGACGGTCCGTTGAAGGCCAGGACACCCGGCTGGGTCGGCGAGGACAGCCCGCTGGAAGGCGGCGGCGCCGCCCTGCTGACCCTCGAATGCACCGACGACCCCTACCAGGCGAGCTCGGGGCACGACCTGGGCAACGCCGAGCGCGAACCGACTCCCGAGGCGGCGCTGCGGCGCCAGTTCGGCGAGTGGCGGCTGTGGAAGATCCTGCCGCAGCGCGGCTACCGGATCGAGACCCGCTCGGGCGGCCGCGTCCTGTTCTCGTACGACGTCCTCGGCCGCACGCGCGCGGCGGTGATCGTCGCCGAGGACATCAAGGGCAAGGACGGCTGGGTCGTCGAGACGTACGCTCAGTGCGACCCGTCCGAGTTCGAGGCCGCCGAACGCGCGGACCTGGACCTGTTCGTGTGGTCGGACACGGCCGGACGCCCGGTGAACACCGCCCGGGTGCACAGTGCGATGGGGCCCGACCACTGCGACTGGCAGACGGCCGAATTCCTCGGCATCGGGTCCGGCCGCCAGGAGCGCGGCTACTACCGCGACCCCGAGGGCGTCCTCGGCGACAGCGACCTGCTCCACGCGTCGTACGACGGGGACACCCGCCTCCCGGACGACGCCGTCGACACCGGCTGGCGGCACGACGGACGCGAGCTGTGGCTGGCCCCGGACAAGAAGAACGCGTACGTACGGACCGCGGACGGCAAGGTCGAGCGGTGGCCGGGGAGCAGCGAACGGATCGGGTGCGCCTGAGGGGTCCGGGGTCTGTCGCTGTACAACCCGTTCGCTAACGTCGGCGCGCATGACCTCCTCCGAAGCGGCGTACACCGCCGACACCTGGCCCGAGCCGCCCCTCGCCGGTACCGAGGCGGAAGCCGTGCTGGGCGCGCTGGAACGCCAGCGCGCCACCGTGGCGTGGAAGTGCGGCGGACTCGACGCCGCCGGACTGGGCGCGACCCTCGGCACGTCCACCGTCACCCTCGGCGGACTGCTCAAGCACCTCGCCCACATCGAGGACACCCACTTCACGCGGCTGTGGCTGGCCGTCCCCGCAGGCGCCCCCTGGAACACCGTCGACTGGGACGACGACCCCGACTGGGCGTACCGCACCGCCGCCGAGGACACCCCCGAGGAGCTGTACGCGTTGTGGCGGGACGCCGTGGCGCGCTCCCGCGCGATCGTGGACCACGCCTTGGCCGAGGGCGGACTCGACCAGCTCGGCGCCTACGTGACCCGCGGCGGTGAACGCCCCAACCTGCGCCGCATCCTGCTCGACCTCGTCGAGGAGTACGCCCGCCACGCGGGGCACGCCGACCTCATCCGGGAGTCCGTCGACGGACTGGTGGGGGAGGACCCCGCGATGTGAAGCGCGGCTCGCGAAATTGGGCCAACCGTGGGCCGGTGTTCGTTCATTCGGAGGGCTCGGCGTGCGCGTGTCGCGGTGGTGCGTTCGGCTGGACGTGGCATCCGCAAGCCGCGGACGCCGCCACGAAGTGCCTTGGCTGAGACTCGGTCGTCCGCGAGCTTGGGGCACAGGACTGAGACGAGGTGCACCATGCACGCACGAACCCTGGCCGCAGGAGCCCTGCTCGCCGGAGCCGCCCTCGGCCTGACGGGCCCCGCGGCCCAGGCCGTGGAAGCCGGAGCGGTCGCCGTGACCCCGAGCAGCGCGGCCCCCGGCCAGACGGTGAAGATCGGGGCCTCCGGCTGCGCGACCTCCAACGCCAACGCCAGTGCCCGTGCCTATTCGGACGCGTTCCCGACCGCCTCGCTCTCCGCCGTCGGCAGCGCGGGCGAGGTCAGCGGCTCGTCGACGGTCTTCTCCGGAGCGAAGGCCGGCACCTACACCGTCACGGTGGTCTGCGACGTCAACAACCCCAGCCAGCAGCGGTACACCGGCTCCTTCACGGTGACCGGCTCCTCCTCGTCCACGACCCCGCAGGGTGTACGCGGCGGTCTCGGCGGCTCGTTCGAGGACGCGGGACCGGGCACCATCGCCGCCGGTGCGGCCCTGGTGGCGGTGGGCCTCGGCGCCACCGCGTACACGGTGCGCCGCCGGATGCGCCGGTCCTCCTGACGCGGCGCTTCTCCTGACGCGCCGCTCCTCCTGACCGGCGCAATGCGACGGCCCGCTGCCGTCGTCGGCTGCCCGTCGCAGTGAGCGGGCGCCTCCCGAACCCCCGGCCCGCGTTCAGTCCTCCGCCTGAACGCGGGCCGTGGTGTGCTCCGAAGCCTCACCGCGGGCCGGCTCGGCGGTGGGCCGGCTCAGCGCGGCGGCGAACACGTCACGGCTTTCGGCCAGCCAGGCCTGCAGCCGGTCCCAGCGCTCCCGCCCGCCCCGTTCAGCCCACGCCCGCTCGTACACCGGGTCGCCCGCCTCGACGCGGGTGACCACGAACGCCCGGCACCGCTCCGTCACCTGCTCGATGACCTCGGGCAGCGCGGCCCGCCCGGCACCGTCCAGGCCGTAGCCGTCCGCCAGGATCCGCAGGCGTACGGGAACGTCGAGGCCGGGCGGGTACGAAGCGGCCCGGGATTCCGGGGCGATCAGCGGGACCCAGTAGCGGGCGGTCATCGCCAGATCCCACAGCGGGCGGCCGGGCGCGGCCAGATCGAAGTCGATCACGCCCGCCGCGCGACCGTCGCGCAGGACGACGTTCTCCGGACACAGGTCGTTGTGGCAGAGCAGCGTGCCGCCCTCCGGATCGGCGAGATCCCGCGGCCACTCGGCCCCGGGATCCACCGCGACCTCGACCGAGGCGTCGTGCAGCCGCCGCAGCAGCCGCCCGACGGAATCGAGCACCTCGCTCGTCATCGCCTCGTCGGGAAACGGCGGCAGCGGCACCTCGCCCTCGACGAACGTCAGCCGCTCCCGGCCGTCCTCGACCGGCCCGACCGGCACCGGACCGGCCTCGAAACCGTGGGCGCGCAGCGCGAGCAGGTATGCGTGCAACGCGTCCGCGTGCGCCGCGGCCGGACGCTCCACCACCGAGCCGACCCGGAACACCGCACCCGCGTGGACGAAGCCACCGGCCAGCTCCTCGCGGGACGGATCATCGCTTTGCGTCGTTGTCTGCGTCATGGGGAGACGCTATCGCCGCCTTCACATCGGCCTGCGTAGAGTGCCGGGATGATCGAGATTCCCGGGGAGTTCGAGCAGACCACACGGGCCCGCGAGGGGGAGCGGAGTGTTCCTTGGCTGGAGCAACTTCCCGTTCTCGTACAGGATTTGATGCGGCGCTGGGGGTGCGTGGCCGATGGGGCCGTGATGTTCGGTGGCGTCGGCGTCATCGTGCCGGTGCGCCTGAGCGATGCCGGTGAGAACGGGCCCGGCGACGGACGGGCCGTCCTGAAGGTCTCGTATCCCCACCCGGGCAATGTCCATGAGCCCGACGCCTTCGCCGCCTGGGGCGGCCACGGCGCGGTGCAGTTGTACGCGCGCGACGACGCACGGTTCGCGATGCTGCTCGAACGCGCCCACCCGGACACGCTCGCCGAGTGCGGTGACCCGGACGAGATGGTCACGGTCGCGGGGCAACTCAGCCGCCGGCTCGCCGTACCCGCACCCGAGGGGCTGCCGCGCCAGAGTGCACGGGCCGTCGAGTGGGAGGAGCGGCTGCTCGCCGATGCCGCCGAGTTCGACGGGGCGCTGCCCGCCCGTGTCGTGGACGCCGCGCTCGCGACCCTGCGGGAACTCGGTCCCGATCAGCCCGAGGTGCTCATCCACGGCGATCTGCACCCTCGCAACATCCTGCGCGCCGACCGGGAGCCGTGGCTCGCCGTCGACCCCAAGGGGTACGTGGGTGATCCGGCGTGGGACGGCGGCACGCTGCTCAAGTCCATGGGCCTCGTGTTCATCGGGGCCGACGACCCGGCCAAAGAAGTCCATCGCGCGCTGGACCTCTTCGCCGACGCGGCCGAGCTGGACCCCGAGCGCGTACGCCGCTGGGGCCAGCTTCACGCCGTCGAGGCCGCCTATTGGGCTCGCCGGCACGGGTTCCGGCGGGCGCGGGGCGGTCCCGAACTCGACCGCATCACCGCCTTCGCCGGTTACCTCGCCGAGGCCCTGACGGTGTAGCCCGACAGGACGTGGCGACCGGCGAGAGCTACGCCTCCCGTTCCACCGGCAGCCACAGCTCCGCGTCCGCCTGCGACCCGTCCTCGCTCAGCCGGGTGCGCAGGATCTCCGGACCCGGGCGGCTGCGGTACGGGTTGGACGGGAACCACTCGGTGAACACATCCCGCCACAGGTACTGGATCGCCTCCGGAGCGGGACCCGAGGTGGTGAACACCGCCCAGGTGCCCGCGGGGACCGTCAGCACGTCGAGGCCGTCAAGGTCCTTCGACGAGGTGATCACCGCGTGGTAGTAGTCCAGCTCCGAGCCCTCGGCGCGGCTGGGGTCCAGGTCGTCGCAGACCGCGACGATGCCCTCCGGCTCCTGGTCCGCCAGCGCCTTGAGCCGCTGATGGGTCTCGGGTGCGAGACCCCGTACGAAATCGATGATCGACCGGTTCGGGCCCGTGTGCACCAGCGGTACCCGGGCCTTGCGGCCCGCCACGGTGAAATCGGTCCGGTCCACTACGCGATAGCGCATGTCACTGTTCCCTTCGACGGTGAGACGGAAGGTCAGCCGGGCCTGCGAGACCAGGGCCGCTCCGGACCGCCGGGCCTCGCCCGGACCCACGCCGTGCAGCTGCCGGAACGCCCGCGCGAACGCCTCGCCCGAGCCGTATCCGTAGCGCACGGCGATGTCGAGCAGCGACCGCTCGTCCGCGAGTACCTCGGCGCCCGCGACGGTGAGCCGCCGGCGCCGGATGTACTCGGAGAGCGGGATCCCGGCGAGCGCGGAGAACATCCGGCGCAGGTGGTACTCGGAGGTCGCGGCGATCCGCGCGAGCACGGCCGCGTCGATCTCCTGGTCGAGATTCCGCTCGATGTGATCCATGGCCTGGTTGAGCCGGTCCAGCATGATCGGCCTCCTTCCTCTTGTGCGCTGTCCACGCTAGGAGAAGGGGATCATGCCGGACCCGACATCCTGTGCCCGATGAAGTCGGGTGTCCGCAGGCCGGGCGGGCTCGGGCCTCGCGGTCCTCAGGCCTCGCGGTCCTCGCCCCGGGCGCCGCGCGTCAGGAGCAGCAGCGCCTCCACGAGCTCCTCCGCGGGCGAGCCCGTGGCGAGCCGCCGCAGTTGCTGGCCGAAGACCAGCGCGACGGCCGTGCTCGCCATCCGCTCGGCGTCGCGCACGCCCAGGCTCGTCAGGATGCGCTCCGCGAGACGGTCGTACGCGGCGAAGCACTCGGCGGCGGAGGCCCGCAGCCGCTCGTCGCGACCGGCCTGCACATACAGCTCGAACGGTGCGATGTGCCGGGCGTCGAAGGCCGTACCGCCCGCGACCTGCGCCACCATCCGTGCCGCGCTCTCCAGTTCCATGTCCTCGCCGCCCCGGCACTGCTCCGCGAGATCGGTGAACCGGCGGGTCTCCACCGACACGAAGTGCAGCAGGGCCTCGCGCAGCAGATCATGCTGCGTGGTGAAGTGATAGGTCACCGAACCGAGCGAGACCCCGGCCTCCTTGGCGATCCGCCGGTTGGTCAGCGCGGCCACGCCGTCGTCGCCGATGATGCGCAGCACCGCGTCGACGATGCTCTGGCGCGTACCGGTGGATTTCGCGGCCACGGCCGACGAGGGAACGGTGGTCATGCGGTTCATCCTTCCATCTCCCCTGTGGGCGGGCCGGGTTGCCGCTACTGTTCGTTCGAACGAACAGAATCCGCGAAGGGTAGCGTCATGCGTATCGCCGGTTCCACCGTTCTTCTCACCGGCGTCACCGGTGGCCTGGGCCTCGAGATCGGCCGCCGACTGGCCGCCGACGGAGCCGGGTTGACCGTGACGGGCCGCCGCGCCGACGCCCTGGAGGCCGCCGCGAAGGACCTCGGCGCCCGTCCCGTCGTCGCCGACCTCGCCGTGGCCGAGGACGTCGACCGGCTCGCCGCCGAGTGCGCGGACACGGACCTCCTGATCGCCAACGCCGCGCTGCCGTCCAGCGGCGATCTTCTCGACTACACGCCCGAGCAGATCGACCGCGCGCTCGCGGTCAACCTGCGCGCGCCGGTCCAGCTCGCCCGCCGGCTCGCACCCGGCATGGTCGAGCGCGGACGCGGCCACATCGTGTTCGTGGGCTCCCTGTCGGGCAAGGCCACCAGCCGCTCCACCTCGCTGTACAGCGCCACCAAGTTCGGCCTGCGCGGCTTCGCCCTCGCCCTGCGCCAGGACCTGCACGGCACGGGCGTCGGCGTCTCCCTCGTCCAGCCCGGATTCGTCCGCGACGCGGGCATGTTCGCGGCGACCGGGGCGGACGCGCCCGGTGGCGTACGGACCGTGAAGCCGGCGCAGGTCGTCGGCGCCGTGATCAAGGCGGTCGAGCGGAACCGGGCCGAGATCAACGTCGCCCCGGTCGAGTTGAAGGCCCTGTCCGCCATCGCGGGTCAGTTCCCCGCGCTCGCCGAACGGGTCCAGCGGCGTTCCGGCGCCCACCGCCAGGTCGGCACGATCGTCGACGCGCAGCGCTCGAAGCGCTGACCGCACGACCGCCCCCCGCCGCAGCCCAGCCCGCGCACCACCCGCAAGGAGAAGCCGTGGACACCCGCCGGATACCCCACCCGCCCCGCCGTGTCCCCGTGCTCGGCGACATCCTCGGCGTCTCACCCCGCACGCCGGTCCAGGACTCCGTGCGCATCGCGCGCGACCTCGGTGCCCCGCTCTTCGTGCGGAAGATCTTCGACAAGGAGATCGTGTTCGTCTGCGGAGCCGGTCCGGCCGCCGACCTCTCCGACGAGAAGCGCTTCGCCAAGCACGTGGGACTCGGCATCGAGGCCCTGCGCAACCTCGGCGGCGACGGCCTGTTCACCGCGTACAGCCATGAACCCAACTGGCAGGCCGCGCACGACATCCTGGCCCCGGCCTTCACCCAGTCCGCGATGCGCACCTACCACCCGGTGATGCGCGACATGGCCCACCGGCTCCTGAGCCACTGGGACGTGGCCGATGGCCCGGTCGACGTCGCCGCCGACATGACCAAGCTGACCCTGGAGACCATCGCCCGCACCGGCTTCGGCTACGACTTCGGGTCCTTCGACCGCGACACCCCGCACCCGTTCGTCACCGCGATGACCGGCGCGCTGCGCCACGCCCAGCGCAAGACGGTCCGACTGCCCGGCGTCGGCAACCTCCTCGCCAGGGGCGCGGACCGCCGCAACACCGAGCGCCTCGGCTTCCTCACCGAGATCATCGACGACGTGATCCGCGCCCGCCGCGCCGACGGCGAGGAGCACACCGACGACCTGCTCGGCCTGATGCTCCACACCAGCCACGCGGAGACGGGACGTCCGCTCGACGAGGTGAACATCCGCAACCAGGTCATCACGTTCCTGGTCGCGGGCCACGAGACGACCTCCGGCGCCCTGTCCTTCGCTCTGCACCACCTCGCCGCGAACCCGCAGATCCTCGCCCGGGCACGCGCGGAGGCCGATGCCGTCTGGGGCCCGCCCGGCGACGAGGCGCCCGACCCGTCCTTCGAGCAGATCCCCAAACTGCGCTACATCCGCCGCGTCCTGGACGAGACCCTGCGGCTGTGGCCGACGGCGCCCGCCTACGGGCGGCAGGCCCGCGCGGACACCGTCCTCGACGGCACGTACGCGATGCGCAAGGGCGACTGGGCGCTCGTCCTGCTGCCGGCGCTGCACCGTGATCCCTCCGTGTGGGGTCCTGACCCCGAGGTCTTCGACCCCGACCGCTTCGAGCCCGCCGCGGTCCGCGCGCGTCCCGCGCACACGTACAAGCCGTTCGGCACCGGTGCGCGCGCCTGCATCGGCCGGCAGTTCGCCCTGCACGAGGCGATCCTCGTCCTCGGGCTTCTGGTGCACCGCTACGACCTCGTGCCCGACCCCTCGTACGAGCTGCAGGTCACCGAACTCCTCACGATGAAGCCGGAGGGCTTCACCCTGGAGGTGCGGCGCCGCACCACCTAGGCGGGCAGCGCGCCGAGCTGCCGCAGTTGCCCGAGGACGTCGACCACTCCCCAGGCCTCGGCGATCCGGCCGCCCTCGAAACGGAAGACGAAGATCTCGTCGTACGTGACCGGGCGGCCCGTCGGAGGCAGCCCGCGGTACTCGCCGAGATGCGTCCCCGTCACCTTGTTGCGCGCGACCACCTTGTCGCCCTCCGCGATGAGGTCCTCGATCCGTACGTGGATGTCGGGGAACGCGCGCAGCAGGACCGGCCACACCTGGCGGAACGCCGTGAGTCCCGGCACGTCCATCGGCACCGGGGTGTGGAAGACGACGTCCGGGGCGACGTACTCCTGGATCGTCTTGTCGATCGCCTCGGCGTCACCGCTGTTCACGACAGTGTGAAAGCGCTGAAAGATCTCCTTGTTCCGTGCAGCCTGCTCCTGGCTCATCCAAGGCCTCCCTGGTCCGGCGGCCGTGTGACCGCTCGTATCCGGGACGAGACAGGGCGCGCCCCTGTGACACGCCCTGTGCCACCCGCCAGGACCGAGCAGGGTCAGGCCCCGGCGCCGTAGACCCCGAACTCCGGCTTCCCGGCCACCTCGTACACCTCCACGGACAGGCCGCCGGGCATCGGCCTGCGGCTCACCGGCCGAAGGCCCGCCGCCGCACCGCCGTCGGTGAACAGCCGCCGCCCCTGGCCCACCACGACCGGCGCCACGACCAGCCGCAGCTCGTCGATCAGACCGGCGGCGAGCAGCGACTGGGCGAGCTCCGCGCTGCCGTGGATCTGCAGCTCACGGCCCGGCCGCTGCTTCAACTCGGCCACCTGCGCGGCGACATCGCCGGACAGCACGGTCGTCGGGTCCCAAGCGCCCTCGGTCAGGGTCTGCGACGCCACGTACTTCGGCAGCCCGTTCATGATGGGCGCGAAGGGGTGGTCGGTCATGGTCGGCCAGTCCCGCGCGAAGTTGTCGTACGTACGCCGCCCGAGCAGCAGTCCGTCCGCCTGCCCGAGCCACTCACCGGCCTGATCGACAAACGCCTCGTCGAGATACGGCACGAACCAACCGCCCCGCTCGAACCCGCCACTGGTGTCCTCATCGGGAGCGCCGGGCCCCTGGGAAACCCCGTCGAGCGACAGGAACTCCTGCACCACAACCTTCATGAACCGTCTCCCTTGCACGAACCGGAACCTCCACCCATTGGACACGCCGTGGGGCGACACCACCTCCGCAACGCCATAGCCGCCTCTGCGCTCCTGGCCTAACCTCGCGCCATGACCACCGTGACCGTGGACGTCCGCAAGTACGACGGGCGCCTCAGCGCGCGCTGGGAGACCACCCTCCTCGGCACGGACGAGCACGGGACATGGCTCGGTACGGCAAAGGGCGTCCCCATGACGACGCTGCAAGGCGTCCGGCCCACGCGTTTTCCGTATGTGCTGCTCGCCCCGCCCGGCGGCTGGTGGATCGCCACGTTCTGCGCCCCGCCCGGGCCCGAGATCTACTGCGACGTCTGCACGCCGGTGTGCCGGACGCCGGACGGATCCGAGCTGCACCTGGTCGACCTGGATCTCGACGTGGTGCGTCTGCCCGGTGCTGAGCCGCACGTCGAGGACGAGGACGAATTCGCCGCGCATCGCCGCAGCCTCGGCTATCCCGATGCCTTGGCCGAGGAGGCGCTGCGTACGTGCGCGTGGCTGCATACGGCGACGCGCCGTGACGCGGGACAGGAACCGTTCGCCTCCGCCTACCGGCCCTGGCTGGCCCGGGTCGTCGACGGGTGCTGAGCGAGGGGGCGTGGCGGAGGCGTTGAGGGCGTGAAGCGGCCCGACAGTGCATCCGTTCGACCGCATGTTCGCCGAAAACAGCATCGAATCGAACGTTCGTGAACACTCTGCGATCGCTGTTTGGCAAATTCCAAGTGAATGTGCCAGAGGCCAACGCAGCCACCGTCGCCGCCATACGCTCCTCGACACGCAGGGGCACTGCAGGACCTCTGTACGACGGTGCGGTGCGGTGAGGGGGCGAGGGTGCCGGGGATCGACGTGACACTGCTCGAGGCGATGGGACTGCCGGGGGCGCGCGGCGCGACCATCGTCGACTGGAGCTGCGGCTTCGCCGTGGACTCGGCGGGCGAGGCCGCCGAGGGAGGCATCGAGGCCACGGCAGGGGACACCGCCGAACTGGCCAGGATCCTCATGGAGTCGGCCGTGTTCACCGCCGGGCACGAGGGCGCCGACGGGCCACCGGTCGAGGACGTCATCGTCACCACCTTCTCCACATACCACCTCATACGATTCGTGGCGGACGCACTCGACGGAGGAGTCCTGGTCCACCTCCGCCTCGACCGCGACAAGGCCAACCTCGCCCTCGCGCGCCGCCGCCTGCAGAGCCTCGCCGAAGAGCTGGCCCAGCCCTACGCGTCCCAGGGGCCGCGATGACCCGCACCCTGCCCCCGCCGGCGCTTCCCGTCCGCTCCTCGATGCTGCTGCGCGTCGCCCAGGACGGTGCGAGCGGGATACTCCAGCGCGACACCGGCACCATCGACGTGGTCGACGGCCGCGTCGTGCACGCACAGAGCGAAGCGGCCCCCGGCTTGGGCGATCTCCTCGTCGGCAGCTGCGGACTGCCGCCCGGGATATGGCAGGACGCGCTCGACCGCAACGAGGGCCACAGCCGCCGCGCCGCCGAACACCTCGTCAAGGACGGCCGGTTGTCCGAAGGCGCCCTCGAACTGTGCTGCCGCACCGCGGTGTTCGACGCCGCGTACTTCGCCCTCGCCCCCGGCGGCGGCCCGGCCCGCTTCCGGCACGGCGCGGCCACGGACGACGGCCTCGCGTTATCCCTGCCCGCCGACCTGATACTCGCCGAGTCCATGCGCCGCTACCTGCTGCTCGACTCGCTGTGGCCCGGCCCCTGCGCCGACACCCCGCCGATCGGCCGCCACCACGAGCGCCCCGACCGGCCGGTGTCCACCCGCCGCCGCGCCCTGCTCGACCTCGCCGACGGCTCCCGCACCCCGGCCGAACTGGCCCGCGCGCTGGGCCGCCCCGCCTTCCACGTCCTGCTCGACCTGCGCCGCCTCGCCGTCGACGGACTCGTCGCACCCCCCGGCCCACCCGCCCGCGAACCGGCCGATCGCGCGCCGGCCACCCATCCGCCCGACGCGCGCCCCCGGGCACCGGACGGCTTCGCCACCCCCGACATCGCCCTGCTGCAGCGTGTCCGCGACGCCCTGGAGGTCTGCCTGTGATGCCGCACCTTCCCGCAGTGTCCGGGGCACCCCCATGAGACGCATCTTGCGACGCCGAGCCGAGAGGACCCACGCCATGGCGGCACAGGCCGAGTTGAGCGGCGAACTGGCCCGGCTGCGCGCCGCCGTGCCGCAGCTCACCGGTTCCCTCGTCGTCGGCCCCGACGGAAAGGTCCTGGCCGAGGACTTCGACGGCCAGGCCGCACCCCAGCTGGGGGCGCGCACCGCCGACAGCCTCGCCGCGGTCTACCGCCTCGCCGAAGCCGCCGCCCTCGGCGGCGCACACGAGCTGCTCATCCGCGGCGAACGAGGCTGGCTGGCTGCCCACACCGCGGGCGAGAAGGCCGCCCTGATGCTCGTGACACAACCCGGCGCGAACATCGGCCGCCTCCGCCTGGAGGCCGACTGGTCGGGCGCCCGCATCGGTGAACTCCTCGACGGCGCGCCCGAACGACTGGAGAAGACCAACCCATGAATCCGACCCCCCGCAGTTCGAACCGACGAAAGGGAAGTGCAACCCCGATGATCAACACCGAGACGGCCCTGAAAGAAGCCATGACCGGGATCGAAGGCGCGCTGGGCGTCGCCCTGGTCGACTACAGCAGTGGCATGGCGCTGGGGACGCTCGGCGGCAACAAGGAACTCGACCTGTCCGTTGCCGCCGCAGGGAACACCGATGTGGTCCGGGCCAAGGTCCGCACGATGGAGATGCTCGGCCTCAAGGACGAGATCGAGGACATCCTCATCACGCTCGGCAACCAGTACCACCTGATCCGGCTGCTCAAGTCCCGCAACAGCAGCGGCCTCTTCCTCTATCTGGCCGTCGACAAGGACCGGGCCAACCTCGCGATGGCCCGCCACCAGCTCAAGCGCATCGAGTCGGAACTCGACGTATGACCTGGGAGGAACGCGACGGATGACGTCCACGGGGCGGTGCCGCACACGCGGCACCGCCCCCGCCCTTTTGCGGGCGGACCCGGTCAGCCCTGCGCCGGCAGCATCCGCTGCGCCATCGCGTCGATCAAGTCGTCGACCGGGAAGGACGCCAGCAGTTCCGGGACGGTCAGGTCGTCCACGATGAGGCCGAGCATGGCGAGGTAGAGCAGCACCACCGTGATCCGGTCGCCGGGAAGCCCCGCGTCCAGGTGGAAGGCGATGTTCCCGTCGAGCTGCGCGGCGAAGAACCGGGTCAGTTCGGTGTGCAGTTCGGGGCGGCGGGTTGCTTCGAGGCGCAGCTCCATCAGGGCCAGCCAACTGCTGCGGTCGGCACGCATCCGCGCATGGAGCTGCTTGAGGAGCGTGGCGACCAGCTCGGCGGACGGCTTCTCGCTCATGGTGTCGGCCAGTTGGGTCGCGTCCGGGGTCAGCCGCTGCTGGATACGGGTCATGACCTGGGCGAGCAACTCGGCGCGGTTGGCGAAGTAGTTGGTGGTCGTGCCCTTCGGCACCTCGGCCTCGGTGTCGACCGCGCGCAGCGTGAGGCCGCGTGATCCCTCCCGGGCCAGGACCTCGATGGCGCCGTCGAGGAGGGCGGTGCGGCGTGCCGCGTTCTGACGCATCGGTTGTTCCTTCCGAAAGACCGTTGACACCACTGCAGGTGCAGTACTACGTTCTAACCACTGCACACAGAGTACCTTAGATGCTGTGGCAGACGACCTCCCTAGGAGCCGGATGCGAAACCACCGCACTTCCCCGAAGAACACCGCCCAGCAGGGCGCGCACTTCCCCCAGCCCGCCAAGCCCCGCTCGATCCCGCGCCCCCGCCCGCTGCCCAAGCCGGGCACCCGCCGCTGAAAGGGCCCATGACCCACACTGACGCGTACGCCACCGCCACCGACCGCCCCGGGACCAAGGAGCACACCATGCGAAAGCTCACCTACTTCATCGCCGCGACCCTCGACGGCCAGATCGCAGGCCCCGACGGCTCGGACCCCACCAGCGGACCCGACGCGTTCTGGCCGGTGGGCGAGGACTATCTGCAGCACCTGGTCGAGGAGTTCCCCGAGACCCTGCCGGGTCCGGCCCGGGAAGCCTTCGGCATCACCGCGGAGGGCACCCACTTCGACACGGCGATCGAGGGCCGCCGCACCTATCAGAACGGCGTGGACGCCGGCCTCACCAACGCCTATCCCCATCTGCGCCACCTGGTCTTCAGCCGCACCATGACGGAGAGCCTCGACCCCGGTGTCGAGCTCGTCGCCACCGACCCGGTCGAAAAGGTGCGGGAGCTGAAGCAGCAGCCGGGCAAGGACATCTGGCTGCTCGGCGGCGGTGAACTCGCCGGCGCTCTGCACGAGGAGATCGACCAGCTGATCATCAAGCTGGCGCCCCTCACCGTCGGCTCGGGCATCCCGCTCTTCGGTACCAAGACGCCCTTCGCGCCGACGTACTTCACGCTGACCGACAGTACGATCCTGCCGAGCGGCACCGCGTTCCTCACGTACAGCAAGAAGTCATGACGGCACCGCGGCCCTCGCGGCCGTGTTCCCACCCGCACGCCGGATTCGCGGCCGCCTGCGCCCGGGCGGCCGCGCGCCCCTATCCGGCGTCGGCGTGCTGGCGCGCCGCGAGCGCGTGCGCGGTATCCCGCGTCTCCGTGTAGAGGCGCAGGTACAGGCCGTACAACTCCTCGTACACCTTGCCCCGCGAGGGATCGGGTTCCACGACGGTCTCCGGTGGATTCCACTCGGCGATGTCATCGGGCGCCGCGAGCCCCGCCCCGACGGCCGCGAGGAACGCATCCCCGTACGCCGCCCCGATCGTGTGCCGGGGCAGCTGCTGCGTCTGCCCGGTGACATCGGAGACGATCCGGGTCCACAGCTCGCGGGCGCCGCCCCCGACCGCGACGACCCGCCGCGGATCGCCGCCCGCCTCGGCCATCGCGGCCAGATTGTGCCGGACGCCGAAGGCCGTCGCCTCCAGGGCCGCCCGGTACAGATGACCGCGCCCGTGCCGCAGCGTCAGCCCGTGCAGCACGCCCCGCGCGTCCGGGTCGAACAGCGGAGTGCGCTCGCCCGCGAAGTACGGCAGCATCAGCAGCCCTTCCGCCCCCGCGGGAACCCGGGCGGCCTCCGCCACGAGCGTCGCGTAGTCCGCACCCGTCAGATCACGCAGCCACGCGGTGACCGCACCCGAGGTGGCCATGCCACCGGCCAGGCAGTACGTGTCCTCGAACGCGCCCACCGTTCCCCAGAGTCGAGGGCTGGAGACGGGCCGGTCGGTGAAGTTCACCAGGAACATCGTCGTGCCGTACATGAGCATCAGGTCCCCGGGGTCCTTCGCCCCGACCGCCGTCGCCTCGGCCCACGCGTCCACCGTTCCGGCCACCACCGGCACCCCCGCGGGCAGACCTGTCGCGTCGGCCGCCGCTGTCGTGACGGTGCCCACCACCTCGGAAGGCCAGACGAGGGCGGGCCACTCGATGCCCGGGGCGATCTCCTCGCGCCGGTCCTCGGCCCACGTATGCGCCCGCAGGTCGTACAGGGGAGTGCACTGGGAGGCCGAGTGATGGTCGAGTACGTAGGCACCGGTCAGGCGGTACGCAAGGTAGGAACTGGCCATGAACCAGCGGCGCGTACGGGCGTAGACCTCGGGCTCCTCCTCGCGCAGCCACTGCAATTTGGGCCCGATCGCCTGGCTGGTCAGCGGGGAACCGCAGCGTTCGATCACGTCGGGGTAGCGGCGGCGCTGGTCCTCGATCTGCCGTCCGGCCCGCGTGTCGACCCCGTACAGCATCGCGGGCCGCAACGGACGGGTTTCCTCGTCCACGGGAAGCAGGCACGGCCCGATGCCGCTGACGCCGACGGCGGCCACGGGCTCGCCGAGCCCGGCCGCCCGCGCCGTCAACTCCTGTGCGAGTGAGGTGAAATCGGCCCACCACACGTCGACGGCATCGTGCTCGAACCAGCCCGGCCGGGGGCTGCTCGTGCGGTGGTCGCGGGCGGACTGTGCGACGAGCGTGCCGTCGGGGCGTACGAGCGAGCCCTTGGACGAGGCCGTACCGATGTCCACGCCGAGGAGGAGTGTCATCCCTGACTCCTTAGGTCCGTGCTTCAGCCGACCTTGCCACTCATGTCGTACTTCCCGTACATCTCCTCGGCGTTCGCCTTGGTGATCTCGACCGTGCCGAGCGTCTGCTTCTTCTCGACCTTCTCGCCGGCCGCCAGTGCGGCAGCGGCCTTCGCCGCCTCCTCGGCGCCCGTCGGATACAGGTACGTGTACGCGAGCTTGTCCTGCTGCACGGCGCGGATGCCGCCGTCGGGGATCGCGAGACCGTCGATGCCGATGAACTTGATGTCCTCGGCCTTGCCCGCACCGGCCGCCGCGGACTGCGCGCCGATCGCCATCGGGTCGTTGTGCGCGTACACCAGGTCGATCTTCGTGCCGCGCGAGAGCCACTGCTGCATGATCTTCGTGGCCTCGGGCTGCACCCACTTGCCCTCGCGCTCCTCGACCACCTTGATGTCCTTGTTCGCCTCGATGGCGTCCATGAAGCCCTGGTGGCGCTGCTTCTGCGGTTCGGTGGAGAGCAGCCCGCGCAGCTCGGCGACGTTGCCGCCGTCGGGCAGTTCCTTCACGGCGGCCTCACCGGCCTTCTTGCCGATCTCGTAGTTGTCGCCGCCGATGAAGGTCGTGTAGCAGTCGGTGTTGACCGTGCGGTCGAGGACGATCACCGGGATCTTCGCCTGGCAGGCCTGCTCGACCGCCGGCGTCACGGGCGCCGGCTCGTTCGGCGAGACGATCAGCAGGTCCACCTTCTGCTGGATGAACTGCTGGATCTGGCTCACCTGACGGGCGTTGTCCTGCTTGGCGTCCGCGATCGGCAGCAGCTTCAGGTTCTTGTGCTGCTTGACGAAGTACTCCAGCTGCTTGTTGAGCTGGGCGCGGTAGGGCTCGGCGTTGTTGGCCTGCGCGTAGCCGATCGTGAAGGTCTTGTCGCCGCCCTTGTCGCCGTCACCGGAGTCCGCCGGACTCTCGGTCTTGGAGGCGCAGCCCACGGCGAGCACCAGTGCCGCACCGGTCGCTGCGGTCGTGGTCAGGACGCTGCGGACGGTACGTGGCAGCGCACGGGACATGAGGGTCATGACGAGATCTCCTTGACGGGACGCGAGGAACGAACGGAACGCAGCGAGCCGAGACGATTCCTGATGCTGCGCAGAAGATCGGGCCGCTGCAGGACGACCGCCACGATGACGATCAGGCCCTTGATGACGAGTTGCCAGTTGTCGCTCACGGCGTTGAGGCCGAGCACGTTGTCGAGAAGGCTGAGGATCAGCGCCCCGACGAAGGTGCCGATGATGGTGCCCTTGCCACCCGCCAGCGAGGCGCCGCCGATCACGGCCGCCGCGATGGCGTCGAGTTCGTACGTGGTGCCTGCCTGCGGATCCGCGGACACCGAGTAGGCGGCGTCGATCGGTCCGGCGAGTCCGGCCAGGAGTCCGGAGAGCGTGAACACCGCGATGATCACGAGCGTGGTGTTGATCCCGGAGAGCCGGGCAGCGGTCGGGTTGCCGCCGACGGCGTAGATGTGCCGCCCGAAGGTCGTACGGGACAGGATCAGGTGGAAGACGATGCAGACGACGACGAACGCGAGGACGGGGAAGTAGATCCCGTCCGGGCCGAGGATGCCCACGCCGACGTTGTGACCCGGGGTGCCCAGGGACTGGAACGCGTCGGAGTTCTCGGTGAGTTTGCCGTCCGGGCCCGCGACCTGGGTGCCTTTGGAGACGTTGTCGGACATCTGGCGGTCGAGGCCGCGGGCGATGGAGAGCATCGCCAGGGTCATCACGAACGACTGGATGCGCAGCATCGTCGTACCGACGCCGTTGGCGAAGCCGAAGAACGCGCCGATCAGCATGCACAGCGGGACGATCTGCCAGACGGGCATGTCGTGGTCGGCGACCATGATGGCCGCGGCCATCGACGCGAAGCCGAGCAGCGAGCCGACCGACAGGTCGATCCCGGCCGTGAGGATCACCAGCGTGACACCGACGGCGAGGATGCCGCGGGTGCCGAAGTTGCCCACGGCGTTGGTGAGGTTGGTCTGGTTGAAGAACGTGTCGCCCTTGGTGATGATGCCGATCAGGACGATCAGGATCAGCCCGATGTAGCTCTGCAGCGAGCCGAGCACGGGCAGGAAGCGCCGGACCCGGCCCGCGGGCGCGCGGTCGAGCTGGTCGGCCGGGGGTGACAGGTCGGGTGAGTCAAGGCTGCTGCCGGATGGCTGTGTCATCTCGCGGTCCGCTCAGCTCGCTTCGGTGGGGTCGGTGGGGTCGGTCGGTTGCTTCGGTGTGAGGCTGTCGCCGGGGTTCTGGTGCACGGGATCGTCGTGGGAGGCGGCCGGATCGTCGACGGTGACGGTCGTACGGGCCATCGCCGCGGTGAGGATCGCCTCCTGCTCGGCGCGCGGTCCGCGGGCCGGATCGCGGTGGAACTCGCCGGTGAGCCGCCCCTCGCACAGGACGAGGATCCGGTCGCACATGCCGATCAGCTCAGGGAGTTCGGAGGAGACGGCGAGAATCGCGGTGCCCTGCTGTGCCAACTGGTCCATCAGCGCGTGGATCTCGGACTTCGCGCCGACGTCGATGCCGCGCGTCGGCTCGTCCATGAGCAGCACGCTCGGCCGCGTCAGCAGGCACTTGGCGAGGACGACCTTCTGCTGGTTGCCGCCCGAGAGGTTGCCTACGTTCACTTCCAGGCCCGGCGTCTTCACCTTCAGAGCCGCCACCTGGTCACCGACCGCGGACCGTTCGCGGCGCCGGTTCACCGTGCCCCAGGGCCTCGCGTACCGGCCGAGCGCCGCCAGGGAGCCGTTGAACCGCACGGTGTTCTCCAGGACGAGGCTCTGCTCCTTGCGGTCCTCCGCGACCAGCGCGAGCCCGCGCCGGATCGCGTGCCCGGGACTGCGCGGCCGGTAGTCCGCGCCGTCGATCTCGAAGGCGCCGCCGATCCGCGCCCCGTAGTCCCCGAACAGCGCCTGCAGCACCTCGCTGCGCCCGGCGCCCATGAGCCCCGCCAGACCGACGATCTCCCCGGCGTGCACGGTCAGGTCGATGTCCCGCAGGGACGGCCCGCCGTCCGGATCGGCGCGGCTCAGGCCGCGCACCCGCAGCCGTACGTCCTCGCCGTGGTGCTGTTCGTCGCGCCGCGGGAAGAGATCCCCGAGCGGCCGGCCGACCATCAGCTGGATCAGCTCGGACCGCGAGGTTTCGGCCATCCGCCGCGTACCGACATAGGAACCGTCGCGCAGCACCGTCACCGTGTCGGCGATCTCCTCCAGCTCCTCCAGGCGGTGCGAGATGTAGACGATCCCCACACCCTTGGCCGTCAGATCCCTGATCACGTCGAAGAGCCGGTGCACCTCGGCGTCCGCGAGCGCCGACGTGGGCTCGTCCATGACCAGCAGCTTCACGTCGAGATTGAGCGCCTTGGCCACCTCGATGAGCTGCTGCTCGGCGATCCGGCAGTCCTTGACCGGACGGCGCGGGGGAGTGTCGAGCCCGAGCCCGGCGAGCAGTTCGCGCGCCCGCCGGTCCATGGCCTTGCGGTCGACGGTGCCGCGCCGCGTCTTCAGCTCGCGCCCCAGGAAGATGTTCTCGGCCACCGACAGTTCGGGTACGAGGTTCAACTCCTGGTGGATCATGCCGATCCCATGCCGTTGTGCGGCCTTGGGGGAGTGGATGTCGGCCCGCTCGCCGTCGCGCTCGATGATGCCTTCGTAGTCGGCGTGCACTCCCGCGAGGACGTTCATGAGGGTCGACTTCCCGGCCCCGTTCTCGCCGAGCAGCGCCACCACCTCACCGGCGTGCACGGTCAGATCGACGCCGTCGAGGGCCCGGACCCCGGGGAAGGACTTGGCGATGCCCCGCATTGCGAGAAGCGGAGGCGGCGCGCCGGGTGTGGTCACGCCGCGTCCCCGAAGCCGTCGTACCGGATTCCGAGCTGCGCGCAGACCGCCCGCAGATCGTCCACGTAGTCCCCGGGAACGGCGTGGATGTGATTGGAGCCGAACCTCGTCAGGAAATCGTCGGCGGACGCGTCGAGCCGGGCGAACGCGTGCGGCCACTCCCACGTCGAGGCGCGCATCATCCGCTCGTTGGTCTCGGCGTCGTACTGCTCGAACGACCCGCGCATGACGTGCATCCGGTAGGCGCCGTCCTGCCGGGTGAGGCGGGCGAAGGTCATGTCACCGGGAGCGGCCAGGTGCTGGACGGAGGCGCCGCCGGCCGGGAAGTAGAAGACCTCGGGGAAGAAGTTGACCTTGGAGAGGTTCTCCACGGGATCGTCGGAGCGGGCGGCGTACCAGGTGGCGTGCTGCCCGGAGTTGCACAGATCCCAGACGTCCTTGTCCCGGTGGTAGTGGCGCACGTCCGCGAACAGCACCGGCGTGCCGCTGAGGAGCTTGAGGATCTGCATGGACAGCGCGGCGTCCATGTCGGCCTCGGTGGAGGTGACATGGGTGTCCTTGGGGCCTTCCCAGTCGTACGGGTCGTTGAGGAAGGCCTCGGCGATGTCCATCGTGGCGAAGTGCGCCGTCAGCTCCGGCTGGCCCTTGATCCCGCTGAAGTCCAGGTTCCACTCGGCGATGAGCTCCTTCATCGCGTAGTACGAGCGGATCTGACGCTCCAGAAGCTCGGGCGTGAGCCTGACGCCGTCGTAGTGCACCCCGGCCGAGTGCTTCTCCAGCCACAGCCGCCCCTGCTTGACCAGGGAGGCGTCGGCGTTCTCGGAGCGGCGGACGATCTCCCATTGGTCGATCTCCTCGACGTCCACGCCGAAGACCTTCATCCACTGATCGGTGTTGGCCGTGGCGGTGTACATCCCCATCGGCCGCCCGCCGATCCGCCCGAACGTCGACCCCCGCAGGCCCTGCACGGCCGCGCCCGCCCGGACGTTGGACAGGATCCGGGCCCGCGTCGCCGGGTCGCCGAGATCACCCCAGGCCCGCGAGTGCACCCGCCCGATCTGATCGAGACCGCCACCGCCCGCGAGCATGCCCACCATGCCCGGGAACTGCGGATCGATGTTCGCGACCATCAGGATCGGCCCCGGGGTGGACTCGGCCGCCAGCATGGTGAAGTGCGGAAACGTCCACACGCTGTGGTGAAAGATCGTCAGATCCACGTGCCGGTCTGCGAGGAAGCGGGCCTGCGAGGTGGCGAGAACGTTCGACTCGACGTGCTCGGGAGCGACGACCACCTCATGCCCGGCGCCGGTCAGCATCGCGGCCAGCTCCTGCCCCGCACGGGTGACGTGCTCCCGGACGTCGCGCTGCACGTAGTCCCGGCCGTCGGAGATGGACAGGAGACCGATGCGTGCCATGAATGATCCCTCCGTTGTGAAATCGATTTCTCTCCACGTGCTGCCTCAACATCCGTACGACACAGGCATGCCGGGTCGCTTGGGGAGTGGCTCGAGGGTGTTACCAAGGGCGAGCCGAGATCGCCGTGAGCTGGGCGAGGGCTGCCTTGAAATCCATTTCACGTGAACGTAGAGTTCGGGCCACTCGACGTCAAGAGGTCGGGGCAGAATGAGGCCGGGAGGTCGCGGACGCGCGTTCCGAGCGTGTGCCGCACTCCGTTCTCGCCGAGGGGTTCGGGGTATTGAACTGTGACGACGATCAATGATGTGGCGCGCGCGGCCGGGGTGTCACCCGCGACGGTCTCCCGTGTGTTCAACGGCGGCAGGGTGACCGCGGAGCGTGCGGAGCGGGTCCGGCGGACCGCCGCCGAGCTGGGCTTCGCGCCGAACCGGGTGGCCCGCTCCTTGCGCATGAAACAGGCCAGCGTGATCGGTCTGATCATCCCCGACATCGAGAACCCCTTCTTCACCTCCCTCGCGCGCGGCGTCGAGGACGCCGCCCAGCAGACGAACCTGTCGGTCGTCCTGTGCAACAGCGACGAGGACGTGGACAAGGAGCGCAACTACCTGGAGATCGCCGCCGCGGAGCAGATGGCGGGCGTCATCGTCGCGGCCGCCTCCCGCAGCCGGACGGACCTCACGGTGCTCGCCCAGCGCCGGATGCCGGTCGTCGCCGTGGACCGGCGCCCGCGCGGCGCCTCGGTCGACGCGGTGATGGTCGACAACGAGCACGGCGGCGAGGAAGCGACCCAGCACCTCCTGAGCAGCGGCTACCGCCGTATCGCCTGCATCGCCGGCCCCGAAGGCACCTCCACCTCCGAGGAACGCCTCGCCGGCTACCGCGCCGTCATGCGCGACCACCTCCGCGAGAGCGGCGCCGGACCGCTGCCTTCCGAATGGGTGCGCCACGCGGACTTCCGTGTCGAGGGCGGCCGCGCAGCCATGACCGAACTGCTCGCCCTGCCGGGGGAGTTGCGCCCTGACGCGGTCTTCGTCGCGAACAACCTCATGACCGTCGGCGCACTGGAGGCCCTGCGCGAGGTGGGCATCGAACCCCCGGCGGTGGGCGTGCTGTCCTTCGGCGACGTGCCCTGGGCCTCCCTCGTACGCCCCTCGCTGTCAACGGTCCAGCTGCCCGCGTACGACCTCGGATGGACGGCGGCCGGGCTGCTGCAGGAACGCATCGCGGGTGTCGAGAAGCCGCTGCAGACGGTGGTGCTGCGTACCGCGCTGCAGGTGCGGGAGTCGACGGCCGGACCGGACGCGGAGCCCGTGCCGTCCTGACGGCGCCGCGAAGAGTTGCCTCACAGCGCGGCGAGTTCGTGGCTGAGGTCGTCGAGGCCGAGCGGCCCCTGCGACAGTGCCTCCATGTGCCATGCCTTGATGTCGAAGGCTTCCTGGCCGAGTGCCGTGTCCCGGCCGCGTGCGCGTGCTGCGTCGCGGCCGTTCAGCCAGGCGCGTTCGCCGAGCTTGTAGCCGACGGCCTGCGCGGGGTTGCTCTGGTAGCGCAGCAGTTCGGCGTCGGTGAACGCGGCGGGGCGCGCGCTGTGCCGGTGCAGGAACTCGGCCGCCGCCTCGGCGGTCCAGGGCTGTCCGGGGCGGTACGGACTGTCGGCGGGTGTGCGCAGTTCCAAGTGGATCCCGATGTCGACAATGACGCGCAGGGTGCGCAGCATCTGGGCCTGCAGATAGCCGAGGCGGTAGTCGGGGCGGGTGAGGAAGCCGAGCTCGTCCATCAGGCGCTCGGCGTACAGCGCCCATCCCTCGACGTTGGCGTTGACGACACCCACGGAGGCCTGGAAGCGGGTGAGCCGCTCCGCGCCGACGTAGGTCCACTGAGCCACCTGCAGATGGTGGCCGGGGACCGCTTCGTGGTACCAGGTCGTCACCATGTCGTGCAGGGGGAAACGGGTGCCGAGTACCGGCAGCCACGTGCGTCCCGGGCGGCTGAAGTCGAGGGCGGGACCGGTGTAATAGGCCGCGGTGGTTCCCTCGGGCGCGAGCCGGGTCTCCACGCGTCCGACCTCGTCCGCGAGCGTGAAATGGGTGCCGTCCAGTGCCTCGATGGTCCGCTCGGTGAGTGACTGCAGCCACAGCCGCGCGGCGTCTGCTCCCTCGATCGCCTCGCCGTGTTCCTCCAGATGGGCCAGAGCCTTCCAGGGGTCCGTGCAGCTGGGCAGCACCTGCTGCGCGGCGTCACGCATTTCGTCCAGGAGACGGTGGTACTCGGACCAGCCGTAGGCGTATGCCTCGTCGAGGTCGAGATCGGCGCCGTTGTGATGGCGGGACCAGAGCCGGTACCGGTCCGCCCCGAACGGGTCCGGGGCATCCGCGACGCGTGGCGCGTAGCTGTCCCGCAACCAGGCCCGCAACTCCGCGTAGCCGCCGACGGCTTGGTCCGCTGCCTGCGCAAGTTCCGTACGGAGGGCTTGCGGTGCCTGCGCCGCGAGGGTGTGGAAGGGCGCGGCGCCGGGTCCGGTCCAGGTGGCGAGCTGGTCGATGACGGCGCCGACCGCGGTGGGTCCCGCGGGGAGCCGGCGGTCCAGTCCGGCCTCCAGGCTCGCCCGGTATCCGTCGAGTGCCGTGGGCAGCGCGCGCATTCTGCGGGCGAGAGCGTGCCAGTCATCGTCGGTGCCGGTGGGTGCGAGGGTGAAGACCTTGCGGATGAGGTGGAGGGGCGAGCCCAGGGTCGCCACCCGGCGCAGATGCTCGCCCGCTTCGTACAGGGCGAGTTCGGTGCTCAGCCGTTCCCGCAGCAGGCGGGCGCAGATGCGCTCGCTGTCGCTCGCGGCCGGAGCGCCGCCGAGGGCCGTGAGGGTGCGGCGGGCGAGGGCTGCCCGGTCCTCGTGCCCTTCGGGCGAGAGATCGGGCAGCCGGTCGGCACAGCCCGGCTCGCCCAGGTAGCTCCCGATGAGAGGGTCGAGCCCGACGAGTTCGGTCATGTGGGCTTCGGCGACGGCCCGGGGGCTGATCGCCGCGGGGGCGGCCTGCGGACGCAAGTCCATGGGTCCTTCCTTGTCAGGCACGGTGCACTCGCCAAGTCGCGGCATCAGCCGCGGGGCCGGGTGACCCACGTGACCACCAGAGCCGCCGCACTGCCGACCGTGCACACGCCCCACACGGCGAGGTAGGCAATCAGCGTCGGGGTGTCCGTGCCGTCGGTCACCAGCGTGCCGAGCAACGTGGCGAACAGTCCGCCCGCGACCGTTCCGCCGATGACCTTGACGTTGCTGTACACGGCCACGGCGCTCGCCGAGCGGTCCGTCGGACTCGCCTCGACGATCACCGTGGGAAGACCACTGATCGCGAGACCCATTCCGGCACCGGCGATCGAATAGCACAGGGCGAACAGATACAGGGACCCGTTGGCGGCCATGATCCCCGCGTGGCCCGCGGTCAGCAGGACGAGGCCGAGCAGCAGCAGCCGGTGCATGCCGATCTTCGCGGCGAGCGAGCCGCTGCGGCCCGCGGCGATGAACGCCAGCAGATGCGGGATCCCGCCCCACAGGCCGATGCTCAGCGGCGAGAGGCCGAAGCCGTAGCCGTGCTCCTCCGGTGCGGCTTCCAGGTAGGAAATGGACACGACGGGGCCGGCGAGCATGATCACGCCGAGCATGAACGTCGACAGCAGATGCGGGGCGACCCGGCGTCCCGCGACGGCACGCACGTCGACCAGCGGGGCCGGGTGGCGCAGCTCCCAGCGCACCCAGGCGGCGAAGAGGGCGAAGGCCGCGAGGATCGTGCCGAGGGTGCCCAGCCGCAGCCAGCCCTCGTCGGTTCCCCTGCTCAGGGCCGTCAGGAGCAGCACCAGCGAAAGGCCGAGCAGGCCCGCACCGGGCCAGTCCATGGCGCCCGTCGCCCGCTCGCGGCTCTCGGGTACGCCGACGAAGGAGATCACGGTGCAGAGCGCGGCCAAGGCGGCGAACGCCCACAGGGTGAAGCGGATGTCGCCCAGGAAGTGGTCGAGCGGCGCGGAGAGGAAGGAACCGAGCATGGAACCGAGCGCCAGCGCGGCCACCAGCATCCCGACGGCCTTGCGGTTGTCCGCCGTGCTCAGCCGGTCGCGGCACAGTCCGATCTCCAGCGGGAGCAGCGCGGCCAGCGGTCCGAGGAGGATCCGGCCCAGCAACAACAGCGCGAGGTTCGGCGCGAGCGCCACGATCACACAGCCCGCCGTGATGCTGAGCATGGCCACGCGCAGCATGCGCCGATGCCCGTACCGGTCGCCGAGCCGTCCGAAGACAGGGACGGACACCGCGGCCGCGAGGAACTGCAACGTGGTGATCCACTGGGCGTCGCCGGTGCTCACCCCCAGCACGTCTCGTATCGCGGGAATGAGGGGAGTCGTGCCGCCCTGGATGAAGCCGCTGGTCAGCTCGACGAAGACGAGCAGTCCGACCACGGCACGCGCCCGCGAACGGCTCTGCGACGGTATCGATTCATCGACATCGGGCGTGGCGCTCATCTACTTGCCCCCTTCGGACGTCGACGCGACGACGGGGACCGCGGGCGGCTGGGTACGCGCGAGACGGGCGAGGGCAAGTTCGCTCAGGAGCGCTGCCTGGCGGGGGAGTACGACGTCGTCGAAGACGGCCTGCGGCGCGTGGTTCATCGGCGCGGTCGCCGGGTCGCATCCCTGCGGTGCCGCCCCGAGCAGCAGCATCGCGCCCGGTACGTGCTGGAGCACGCGGGAGAAGTCCTCCGAGCCGCTGGCCGGTTGCGGGGAGACCCACACCTGGTCGTCACCGACGAGCTGCCGTGCGGTCTCCAGGGCGAAGCCGGTCTCCTGCGGATCGTTGACCGTGACCGGATAGAGCACCTCGTAGTCGACCTCGGCCGTCAGCGCGTGGGCGGCCGCGATCGAGCGCACGAGGCGGGGCAGCCCCTCGGTGAGCCGCTCGTGGTTCTCGGCGGAATAGCTGCGCACGGTGGCCTCGAAGACGGCCGTCTCCGGGATGACGTTGTGCTGGGTGCCGGAGTGGAAGCTGCCGACCGAGACCACGACGGGATCGAAGATGTCGAAGGTACGGGTGGTCCAGTTGTGGATGGCGGTCACCATCTCGCAGGCCGCGGGAATCGGGTCGAGTGCCGCGTGCGGCGCGGATCCGTGGCCGCCCCGGCCGCGCACCGTGACCCGGAGGATGTCCGAGGCGGTCATGACGGTGCCCGGCCGGCTCACCACGAGACCTTGTGGGATCCGGTTGGCGGCGACGTGGATGGCGTAGGCCGCGTCGAGCGGACGGCCGGCCGCTTCGAGCACGCCTTCGTCGATCATCGCGCCCGCTCCGTCGTGCCCCTCCTCACCGGGCTGGAACATGAACACCACGTCGCCCTGCAGGGATTCGCGGCGCCGGGCAAGGAGCTTGGCGGCGCCGACCAGGGCGGCGGTGTGCAGATCGTGGCCACAGGCGTGCATCCGGCCCGGAATCCGGGAGGCGTAGGAGACACCGGAGTCCTCCTGCACCGGCAGTGCGTCCATGTCGGCCCGCAGCAGCACCGCGCCGCCCGGGCGGCCTCCCCGCAGCACTGCCGTGACGGAGCTGAGGTTCTTGCCCGGCTCGATCTCCAGCGGCAGCCCGGCCAGCGCGGCCAGGACCTTCTCCTGCGTACGAGGCAGCTGCAGCCCCAGTTCCGGCTCGCGGTGCAGTGCGCGCCGCAGCTGCGCCATCTCGTCGCGCATGTTCTCGGCGTCCTCAAGTACGGACACGTTCGCCCTGCCTCTCTGCTCGAACACCCCGTGCCCTGCACGCATCCCGCCCCGCCTGCACTGCACTCGATCGCGCCTATGCTGAAGTCGTGGCGTCAGGCCTGGCCAGAAAGTGATGGATAAGCGCAACAGGGGTCGATGAGATGAAGGATCGCGCGATGCTGGATGGTGTGGACGCCTTGCTTGTCCACGCGCTGCAGATCAATCCGAGGGTGGGCTGGTCCCGGCTGGCGAAGGTCCTCGGCCTCGACGCGGTGACGCTGGCGCGGCACTGGAAGCGGCTGACGGACGACGGCGCCGCCTGGACCAGCTGCTACCCCGGCCCCGCCATGGCGCTGGCCGGTCACGGCTGCCTGGCGTTCGTCGAGGTCGACTGCGCGGGCGGGCGGATCGCTCAGGCCGCGGAGCAACTGGCCCGTCTGCCCATGGTGATCACCGTCGAGCACGTCACGGGCGACCGCGATCTGCTGCTGACCGTGATGGCACCGGACCTCGCCACGCTCTCCCGCTGGATGACCCGGACACCGGCCGAACTGCCCGCCGTCGTCGCGGTCCGCGCCCAGGTCGCCGGCTCCATCTACACCGAAGGCAGCCGCTGGCGGCTGCGTTCGCTCACCGCCGCCCAGACCACGGCGCTCACCCAGGACCTGCCGGCGCCCGAACCCCCGGGAGATCTGGTGCTGTCGGAGCTGGACCGCCGCCTGATGGTGGCGCTGTCGGCCGACGTCAGAGCCTCCTTCACGGCCCTGGCACCGGAGTGCGGCGCGAGCCCCGACACGGTGCGCCGGCGCGTCAACGGGCTCCTCGCCTCGAGAGCCGTACATCTGCGCTGCGAAATCGCCCGCCCGCTGTCGGAGCGACCCGTGGCCGCCGTGGTGTGGGCGCAGATTCCCTCGGGCGAGGTGGAGGGCGTAGCCCGCCGTATCGCGGGAATGCCGGATGTGCGCCTGTGCGCCGGCATCACGGGTCGGCACAACCTTCTGGTCATCGCATGGGTGCGTTCGGTCAACGACCTGCAGAAACTGGAAACCCGGCTGTCCGGCCACGCCCCCGGCATCGTCATCGCGGACCGCGCGATCGCCCTGCGGACCGCGAAACTCAGCGGCCACCTGCTCGACGAGAGCGGGTACCGCACCGAGACCGTCCCCATCGACGGATGGAGCGAGCCGGCTCCGTCCGGTAAGCCTTCCTGACAGCAGGATCCCGGCCATACTCCGCAGGGAGCAACCGACTGGCCAGGGAGCAGGGGGAGTTGCGCCATGATCGAGTTCATCCGCCTGACAGACGTGCCACCACGCGCGGTCATGGACCTCCTGAACGAGCCCCGCAACGCTCGACACATGCCCTTGGCGGGCGAGTTCGACGAGCAGGCGACCCTCGACTGGATCCGTTCCAAGGACGCCCAATGGGACACGAACGGCTACGGCCCATGGGCGGTCCTCATCGACGGCGAGTTCGCCGGCTGGGGCGGTTTCCAGGCCGAGGAGGGCGGCGCCGACTTCGCACTCGTCCTGCTGCCGGGTCACTGGGGTCACGGAGGGGACATCGCCAGGGCGGCACTGCACCGGGGATTCGACGAACTCGCCCTCGACACCGTGATCATCGCCCTGCCGTTCACCCGAAGCCCGACGCGCGCTGTCGCACGCCTGGGCTTCGTCCCGGACGGCGAGGTGACGTATGGGGGTGCGTCCTTCCGGCAGTACCGGCTGACAAGGGAGGCGTGGGCAGTGGTCGGTCAACGACCGTGAGTTGATGCTCCGGGCGGCGCCGTCAGATGCGCGAACACCACCACATTGCCCCGGTACCGCCCGCGCCGCGCGTCATACCCGCCCCCACAAGTGATGACCCGGAGTTCGGGCCGGTCGCGGTCGGCGTAGACCTTGTTGTCGGGGAAGGCCGCGGCGTCGTAGACCTCGATCGCGTCGATCGTGAAGTGCGCCGTGCGGCCGTCGGCGCGGGGGATCTCGATGTGCATGCCCTTCTTGAGGGCGCCGAGGCCGTAGAAGACGGCGGGTCCGGTGGGGATGTCGACGTGGCCCGCGATGACGGCGGTGCCGGTCGCTCCGGGGGTGGGGCCGCCGCGGTACCAGCCCGCGAGGTTGGCGTCGCGGTCGGTGGGGGACGCGAGGCGGCCGTCCTTCTCCAGGTCGAGGCCGGTGAGGGGCGCGTCGACGCCGATGGCCGCGATGCGGATCCGCTGCGGCGCCGCGGGCGGTAGCCCCGGTACGTACGCCGGGCGGTCGGTGTCTTCGTCCGGGCTGTAGGCCTGCTCCTGGCCGGGCTGCGGGGGCGGCGTGGCCGCGCCTTGCTCGGTGATGGCGTGAGAGAAGAGGGCCACGGCGGTGCAGCTCAGGAGCAGGGAGTTGAAGCCGCGGGCCAGGCGCCGTGTCCGTGTTCGTCGCGGACGGTCCGGGAGTTGGTGGGCCGTGGTCATGGCGGGTCCTAGTACCGGAGCGGGTCCTTGTACCGGAGCGGGACGGCCGGGCCGGTACGCGCACGCACACGGAGGGCGCACCGGCCAGGGTGCCGTCAGCGGCCGGAGCGTGCGGTGCGACGTCGTGCGGCGTAACCGGCTGCCGCTGCCACGGCGATGGCCGCCGCTGCCGCCGTGTATCCGGTGAGGTCTTGGGTGGAGGCCTCGCTGGTGGAACCGGACCCGGTGTGCATGGCCCCGCTGGGCTTCTTGTCGCCGGGCTTGACCGTCGTGTCACCGCAGATCCGCTGCGCCTCGGAGGCCGCGGCGTCGGCCTTCTGCTTGAGGTCGGCGACGTTGTCCTGCTCGGCCTGTCCGGGGTGGCCGCCGCCGTCGACGGTCTTCTGGTAGTCGGCCTGCGCGGACTTGTAGGCGGACTCCGCTTCCAGCGCCGCGGCGGTGGCGGGGTCGCACCGGGTGTCGGCGGCCGAGGCCATCGGCGCGCTCAGCAGCAGGGCGGCAGAGGCGAGCACGGTACCGGTGGCTATCTTCAGCGAACGCATCAGGATTCCCTCCGTCGGCGGCGGCCGCGGCACCCCGTGTGCCGCTACGGCGTTTGCCGCTGCCGTCCCTTCGAGGACACCCGCGTCCTGGGCGGGGCGCATGTGAGGCGGCCGGGTGAGGCGCCGTCGGGGGCCTGCCGGGTGGGGGAGCAGTCCTGGTCACGGAGTCCGCTGCCCGCCAACTGGGCGATTCGCCGCGGCGTTCCACCGAACGTGGGCGGGCGAGCGGACGTGGGCGGGCGAGCGGATGGGGATCTACTTGCCGAGGTCGGGCAGCAGCGAGTGGACCATGGCCCCCTCCCTGGCGATCAGGACATCCCCGTACGTCAGCAGCTGCGGCATCGACAGGTCCCGTACACCGTCACTCGGCCACTTGGTGTCGACGTGGTGGCGCCAGAGCTGCTCGCCGGTGCGGGCATCGTGTCCGGCGAGGTCCCCCGTCGCACTGAAGAAGTACACGACGTCGTCGTGCGCGGCGATGAGGCGGTAGCCGATGGCCGGCGCGTATGCGAAGCCGGACTCCGGCAGCTTGATGCCGGTGGGGACGCTCCATCGCGTTTCGCCGGTGGTCAGTGAGACGGCGGAGGCGACGCCCTTTTCGGACAGCGTGACCAGATCGTCGCCGATCACGCCGATGCCGTGCATCGGACCTGGCATCCGCACTTTGTGGCCGGTCTGCTTCCCGGCGGCGTCGACGGTGGTGTAGGTCGTGTCCCACGGTGCGTCGCTGCCGGGTTCGGGCGGTGCGCCGAGGGCGGCGAGCACGAGCGCGTCCGGTGTGGTGCCCGCGACGTGCTGCTTGCCGGGGACGGTCGCCACCTTCTCCGCCACGCCGGTTGCGGCGTCGAGGCGGTAGACGTCGGTGTCGTCCTTCCGGTCGCGTTCCCGCGTGCACAGCAGATACGGCGTCCCGTCGAGTACGGACCCCTGGCACCACAGGCCCTTCTCCCAGGTGCGGCTCCACTTCTTCTCGCCGGTACGGGGATCCAGCGCACTCCAGACCCGGCCGGGCGTGTTCACCAGGACGGCGCCGTCGATGAGCATGGCGCGCTCGTCGCTGCGGTTGTCGTCGTACATCTCGAACGACCACAGAACCCGGCCGGTCCCGGTGTCGACGCCCACCAGGTCGGTGCCCGGCCGGTAACCGCCGTCCGGTCCCTTCTCGGCGGTGTGGTTGCGGTAGATGAACAGCACCCCGTCGCGTACGGCGAGGGGCCGGCCGATCTGGGCGCCGCCTTCGCCGTGGACCTTGAGGGTCCACTGCTGTTCGCCGGTACGGGCGTCGAACTTCACCGCGTCGTACCGGTACCCCTTGCAGTACAGGTCATCGCCGTTCAGCACACACCCGTTCCCGGCCGTCCTGTCACTGTCGATGCTCCAGGGGTGCCAGCCGTCGGGCACGGTCGCCGGACGGTCCGTCCGCTCCTGTCCGCCGTCCCGGTAGGTACCGAGGCCGGACAGCGAGGCGAGGATGACGACCGCCACCGCCGCGGCCGCCAGGGCCATCTGCCGTACGCGGCGCCTGGCACGCCGCCGCAGCACCCGCGCGGCCAGGTCGTCGGGCGCCCGCACCCCATCCAGGACGACCGCGTGCAGCGTCTCGCGGACCTTCTCCTCCACCAGTTCCGTGGTCATCCCCGCACCCCCTTCGGCGCGTAGCCGAGCAACTGCGCCTGCCCCAAGGACTCTTCGGGCCCGAGCTCCGGGACCATCGTCCGCAACTTCGCCAGCGACCGGTGCGCCGTACTGCGCACGGTGCCGACCGCACACCCCAGCAGGGCCGCCACCTCGGACTCCGACAGATCCTCGAAGTAGCGCAGCACGAGCACCGTCCGCTGCCGCTGGGTGAGCCGCCCCAGTGCCGCCCACAACGCGATCCGCAGTTCCGAGCCCTCCGCGGCATCGGCGGTCTGCGGAGCGTCGGGCAGTACGGACACACTGGTCTCGGCCCGGTGCCGGCGCAGCCGCCACCGGTTGACCTGCTGGCGGTACATGACCTGACGGATATACGCCTCGGGCTGCTCGATCCGCCCCCACCGTCCGTACGCCTTCATCAGCGCGATCTGCAGCAGATCCTCCGCGGCATGGCGGTCCCCGCCGGTCAGCAGCACGGCGAGGCGCAGCAGCGCCGTGGAGCGCATCGCCACGAACTCACCGAACTCGTCCTCTTCGGAGACCGCCATGGCCCCTCCCCCTTGCCCCGGTTCTGTCGCCGGCTCCCTCAACGACGTGATGGACCCACCGGATCTATGCGTGCGTCGGGGAATCTTCTCCGTCGCCTCGACGCCGCCGGAAGCGCTCCAGGAGGACCAGGGACACCACGCACGTCAGCACGGGTATTCCGGCGAGCAGCGCGACAGGGTGGAGCAGCGAATCGACGAACGGGTTCGGCCGGGGATCGAGGTCGGTCGGGAGCTCGCCCATGGCCATGGCCGTGAAGAAGATGGCGACCCCGAGGAAGAAGCCCAGCAGGCCGAAGAGGACAGCGAGCTGCAACGACGTGGCGAAGCCCTGCCAGTTCCGGCCGTGGGATCCGCCGCCCGTCGCCTCTTCCGCCCACCGGACTTGGCGGACAGGTCTCCAGTACATCCCGTAGAGGAACCACAGGATCAGCAGCACGACGAGGAGACCGACGGAGAGCAGCATGCCGTGCAGCCCGGCGTTCTCGCCCTCCCAGGCCACCGCGGCGGCGATGTTGGGCCCGGCGATGGCGGCGGGCAGGAGGAGCCACCACAGCAGATAGGTCCGGACGACCTCGATCCCGCGGATCCGGGACCTGCCGACGATCTCGTAGCCGGTGGTCGTCCTGACCGAGAACAACCCGCTCTCGTCGCGGTATCCGGTCCGCCGCACGTAGTACCGGCCGAGCGGGAAGACCGGCAGGATCACCATGAACCAGCAGGTGGCGAAGAACGCCCCGCTCTCATCGGCACGGGAGTTGTGCAGCAGCATCGTGCCGAGGGCGTTGTGGCTTTCCAACGTGGGGAGTTCTTCGTCGGGGGCCAAGGGGTACAGAGAATCGGCCATACGGAGCAGGATGTTCAGCCCTGGGCCGTCTCAACCCTCTCGCCTCCGGCGAAGTGCCACTGCCGCCGGCTCAGGTCATCCGTGGGTGGCCCGCCCGCGACGCCCACGGACGATCCGGACCGCAAGCAGCCCCGCGGCCGCCACCAGCCCGGCACCGACCAACAGGCCGCTGTACGCGAAGGATTCCTCGGGCTCTGCCGCGGCTCGGGGTGCAGCCTCGACCGTGCCGGGCTTGCTGTCGCCGTCCGTACCGCTGCCGTCCGCCGGTGCCCCGGCTGCCCCGTGCGCGGCAGCCGAGTGCTTCTTCGCCGGGCGGGCATCCGCACCGCAGCCGCTGAACCCGGCCGCCGTCTCCACCCGCACGCACACGGCGCTGCGCGAACGCGGTGCGTCGGCGTCGTCGGACTGCGGCACGACGACCGTCGAGTGCAGCGTCCTGCTCTCCTTCGCGTCGACGCCCAACTGCCAGACCAGCCACTCCTGGTCGACGAATCCCTGGGGCGCGGACGACTCGACTTTCGCCCCGCCCGGCAGCATCTGCACGATCTCGGTCTCGGGGAAGTCCTGCGCGGTGCGGTTGCGGACGACGACTTCGTACGTGACCCGCTCACCGGGGCCCGCGGACCGCGCCACCTTCTCGGCGGCGACCGCCCGTACCTTCACGGAGAAGACGTCCTCGCCGGCCTTGCCGTGCGGGCGCACCTTCACCGTGGGGCCGTTCCCGTGCTGGGCGTGCGGATCCCCCACGGGCTCGTCGTGCTCATGATCGGAACCGGTCGCGAAGGCCGGCACGGTCACCGCCCCGACGGCCGCCCACGACAGCAGACCACACGCCAGCAGGCGACCCACGCGCCCGAAGTCCATACCCATGTGCCTGACCTCACGGATGTCACCAGGTTCCGGCACCCTGCGCCAACCGGTCCTGGAATTCGAACAGATCGAGACGCATCTTCACCACCCACCCCGCACACGGCACGCGCACCACCACGACACGACGACACCCACCACCGGTATGGCCACCGTTGGCCACACCAATGGCCGAAGCTGTCCTGGCCGGACGGGGGCGTCCCGGGGGAGTGCGGGTTGATGCGGGCCGGTAAGGTGACGCTCTTCGGGCCACCGGGTACCGGAGTCCTCAAGGTGAACGCCGATGAACCTCCGTCCCCTGACCCCTGGATCCAACCCTGCGCCGCGCACCGCGTGGCGGCTTCCCACTGCCGATGCGCTGCGGGGCCACCGCGCCCTCTGGTGGAGCGTCGGGCCCGGCGGAGAGCTTGCGGTGCTGCTGGTCCAGCGGCGGTTCCTCCGGCGCAGCCGTTACGTGAAGGGGTGGGTCGGGTGGAGCCCGGAACCCCCGTTCACGGGCGAGTTGGTCATCGTCACGGGACAGCTGGAGCACCGCGTTCTGGTGAAGGACATCCGGATACGGCCCAGCCACCTGGCCTTGCTCCCGGACTCCCGCTTCCTGCTGGTGAACGGACGCACCCGCCGCAAGGAGCCCGACGGACCCTGGGCGGCCAACGCGGTCGTGTTCTCTCCCACCGGAACACCCGAGGCCGAATTCTGCGTCGGTGACGACATCGCCGCCGTGGTCACCGACGCGCACGGAGGAATCTGGACGGCATACGGCGACGAGGGCATCTACAGCGGCCATCCCGAGTCGGGTGAAGGCCTGGCGGGCTGGGACGCTCAAGGCCGCAGCGCGTGGGTGCCCCCGGGCTCGCCTCCCGACCACCCCCTGCAAGGCTGCACCGCCGCGACGGAGGGTGACCGAGTGTGGCTCGTCTGGTACTCCGGCGGCACCAAGGCAGGCACGTATCTGACGCGCATCACTCCCTCCACCGGCGACGTCACCCACTACCGCAGCCCCTTGCCAAGGCCGGACGGCTTCGCGGTCCACGGGCACCGGGCCGTTTTCACCCGCCGCGACCACAACCGGCGCTCCGTCACGCTCACACGCGCCGAACTCGACGGCACGACGTGGACGGCGAGCAGCCACCACCGACTGCGCCTGCCCGGCCGCGTTGTCCTGCACTGCGGTCAGGGCCGTGAAGGCTCGCTGTGGCTGCGCGCCGGCAACGCGTGGCTGCGGATCGACGCATGATCACCCGGGCGGCCGGGGACCACAGGCGTCGTCTTGCAGCCGCCGAAGAGCCGCACCTCGTCGGAGTCCGGCACCGCATTGAAATCGCCGGTGACGACGGGAGGGAAGCCTGTGCCGCCCCGGTACGCCGCGACGAACTCGGCGAGCGCCGCGACCTGTTGTTACGTGAAGTGCAGGTCGAGACGGGACGCGAGCCACTGCATGCGCTCAGTCCCCGAGGATCCGCTCCCACAACAGCCCGTCACGCCACGCCCCGTCGAGGAACGTCGAGGCGTGGGCGACGCCGTACGGAGTGAAGCCGTTGCGGCGCAGTACGCGTTGTGACGGCAGGTTCTCGAGGTTGGTGGATGCCTCCGCGCGGTGCAGGGCGAGGTCGTCCGTCATCACCCGGAGCGCCAGTTCGACGGCCCGTCCGGCGTGTCCTTGGTTCTGCGCGGTGCTGGCGATCCAGTAGCCGACGGAACCGCGCCGCAGATGGGGCTGCGGCAGGATGCCGCCGATGGTGATCTGTCCGATCACCTCGCCGTCGGCGATGATGACGCCCGGCCAGACCGAACCGGCCTTGTGACCGGCCAGGAGTGCGTCGATCCGCTCGGCCTGCCCTTCCGGAGTGAAGTAGTCGGCGGGCTGCGCCGGTTCCCACCGCCGGAACGCCTCGATGTCCCGAGCCCGGTGCACGGCGATCGGAGCGGCATCGGTGGGCTCGATGAGACGGATCGTCGTGCTGTGTGTCATGAAGTGATCCTCGTCGGGCGCGTCGTTCGGATGGGAGCGGTCAAGCCTGGGGACTCGGGGGCGGGGCAGCAGCCTAGGCGCGCCCCGGCGCCGAGTCGATCGCCGCGTCCTGCGCATTCGCAGCGTGAGGCGGGGTGGCGAAGTAGCCTGCGAAGGCGGGGCGGGTGAGGCGTCCAAGAGGGGCACCTCGGGTATGCGCGGCGGCCAGGAGGAACGATGGGTGGGACCAGGGCGGGGGCGACGGCGGCCGAACTGCGCGCCGGCGTGCGTGGATTGCTGAAGGTGCTGGAGCCGGAGCAGGCGCGCGAGTTGCGTTCCGCGCCGAGCCGTCTCGACGCCGCCGAGCTGAGGGAGTGGACCTACCTGCCGGGCGCGCGGCCGGGGTTGAGTACCGAGGGGCTCGACCAGGAGCAGCGCGCCGCGGTCGACGGTGTGCTCGCCGCCGCGCACGGCGCGGTCGGCGCGGATCTGGCGCTCGGCGCGATCGAGGTGGAGCGCCACCGGCGCGAGCTGGTCGGGGCACCGGGCGCGGACCGGTACTGGCTGCGCCTGCTCGGCGATCCGGACGGCGACGGCCCGTGGGGCTGGCGCATGAACGGCCACCACCTCGCGGTGCACGTACTGATCGCATCGGACGAGGTACGGGTGACGCCCCACTTCATCGGCGCCGAGCCCGCTCGGATCACCACCGGCCCGCAGGCAGGCCGCCGACTTCTCGCTCTGGAGGAGGACCTGGCCCGGGACCTCATCACCGACATGGACCGTTCCCGCCGCTCAGCGACGGTCTTCTCGGCGGAGCCACCGGACGACGTCCTCACTCGCGCCGACCCGTTCGCCGACCCCGCCGTACTGCCGGCCGGCCTGTCGTACGCAGCCATGACAGCCCCTCAGCAGCAGCTCCTCGAACGCCTGGTGCGCCGCTACCTCGACCGTGCTCCGGACGCGTACGCCCACGCCTGCTGGACGGATCTCCAGGAGCGCGGCCTGGACACGCTCTCCTTCGCCTGGGCCGGCGGGACGGCGCTCGGCGACCGGCACTACTACTGCGTCCGTGCGCCCGACTTCCTCGTCGAGTACGACAACACCCAGGACGACGGCAACCACGCGCACTCGGTGTGGCGGCACGTGCGCCACGACTGGGGTATCGATCTCCTCAAGGCGCACTACACGGATCAGCACGTCTGACGTCCAGGACGGGCGGACCGCCGGGCCCACAGGTCTCCCTGCGCGGGCACCGCCGGGCCGACGTAGCGTGATCCGTATGTGCTGGAGCGCGTCGGCCAACCTCGTGGCGGGCGGGGCCATCGCGGCGATCGGGGTGGCGTGCGTGACCCGCGCGGCCCGCAACCGCCCTCGCGCGCTGCCCCTGGCCGCGCTCCCGCTGCTCCTCGGGGCCCACCAGCTGATCGAGGCGTACATCTGGAACGCCGGCGGCGGCAGCGGCCCGGCCACCGTCGCCTGGGCCGTGATCGCCCTGCCGCTGCTTCCGCTCTGGGTCTCGTTCGGAGTCCTGTACGCCGCACCGCCCAGGGCACACCGACGCCTTCTGCTCCCGGCGACAGCCGCCGTACTGACATCCACCGCCCTCGCTCACACGCTCGCCACGACAACGGTCACAGCCGAGATCCGCGGGCACACCATGGGGTACGCCATCGGCCTTCCGCACGCTCCGGTACTGCTGGCCGGCTATCTCGTGGCGACGGTCGGGGCGTTGTTGTGGTCGGGGGACAGGGGGCTCGTCCAGCTCGGTCTGCTCGCCGGGATCGGCGCGGCGGTGTGCGCTGTGGTGTGGCGTACGGAGTTCATCTCCACGTGGTGCGCATGGGCCGCGGTCTGCTCCGTCGTGGTCTGTCGGTGGTCCGGTACGGAGGGGTCGGCTGCGCGGCGGGAGGCGGGGCGGGCCCGGGTGAGGTAGCGCGGGCCCGTCACCGACCGGCCGGCGACGCGACCCTGGGCGGGTGGAGCTCGGCGCGCCGTATCACGGGGACAGAGAGGGCGAGTGCCGCAGCGAGCAGGCAGATCGCACCGCATCCGACGAAGAACGTGCCCGCTCCCCACAGGTCCGCCGTGATGCCGACGGCCGGGAAGAGCACGGGTGCGAGGCCCAGCGTGCACAGGGTCGTGACCGAGGTGACCCGTCCGAGGTAGCGGGGGTCTGTCTCCGTCTGGACCAGAGCGCTGGTCACGGTGGTCGTGAAGCCGCTGGTCAGTCCGATCAGGGAACCGTGGAGGACGGCGGTGGTCAGCGAGGTCGCGTGTCCCAGGGAGACTGCTCCCGCAGCGGTGAGGAGCAGCGCGCCGCACAGCGTCAACCCGGGACGTGGAATCCGGGTCGAGACGGTGAGCAGCAACGCCGAGGCTGCGGCACCGACGCTGAACGCGCTCGCGATCCATCCCATGCCCGAGGCACCCCAGCCGCGTTCATCGGCGAGCAGCACCAGGCCGGTGGCCACCGGACCGCTGAAGCACATCTCGCTCAGCCCGATGACCGTGACCAGCGGGGCGAGCATCCGGTGGCGGCGGATATAGCGCAGTCCGTCACCCAGTTCACGCCAGGCGGAGCCACGCCGGGTCGCCTCCGCGGACGACGTCCGCACGGTGAGGAGCGTGACGAGCGAGAGCGCGAAGAGAGCGCCCGCGGCGGTGAACCCACCGGCCTCACCGCCGACCACCAGGACAGCGCCCGCCAGGAGGGGACCGACGGCATTGCTCAACCGGATGGACAACCCGCGCATCCCCTGGACCCGGGCGAGCTGCGACGGTGCGGTGATACGCGGCGGGAGCGCGCCCACGGCCGGCATGAACACCGCGTCCACCACGCCGAAGACCAGCGCGACCGCGACCAGCAGCCACATGCTCGGGGACGACAGAAGGACGCCCGCCGCTGTGGCGAGGATCACCACGCAGCGCACCGCGTCGCTGACGACAGCGACCCGGCGCGGCCCGAACCGGTCGGCCACCACGCCCCCGCCGAGCATGAGCACCGCCCGGGGAAGAGCACCGGCAGCGACCACCAGGCCCACCTGAGACGGCCCCCCGGCGCGTGTGGCGGCCCAGGACAGGGCGAGGAAGTACACCACGTCGCCCGTGACCGAGGCCGTGTACGCGGTGAGCCAGCGCAGGACGTTGACGTCCCGGTAGGCAGGTCGCTCGGCGGGCGGAGCCATGCCGGGCGCGCTCACTCCTCACCGGCCACGGGCAGCGCCGTGCCGGGCAGGGGAAAGGCCTGCACTTGGAGCGTCACCGGAGAGGCACCTTCGGGTGCCTCGCTCTCCTCATGCCGGTACCGCGAGATCACCTCGAAGATCTCGGCCCGCAACCGGTCCACGTCGCCCGGAGCCAAGTGGAGGAGGAAGTCGCTGAAGGTGGCGACGTCGAGCCACTCCTGAGGGAGCAGCGGCACCTCCTGCGCAGCCCTCCTCAGACGGTCCGCAGCGGCAAGAGCGACCGTGTGCGTGTACGCGAGCCCCGCCTCGTGCTCCTCAGCAGGCACGGTCGCAGGGTCGTGGATCGACTGACGATGAGCGGACTTCCACCACCGCTCGCGCCCGGTGCCGCGGTCCGGCTCCTCCAGGATGAGCCCACCCGAGGCAAGGCGACGCAGGTGGTAGCTCGCCGCACCGGGGTTGATGCCGAGTTCATCGCCGATCCGGCTGGCAGTGGATGGACCACGTTCTCGCAGCAGATTGAGGACGTTCAGACGCATCGGATGAGCGAGTACGCGCAAGGCGGCGGTGTCGAGCTCGATGTCCCGTCCCGGCACGGCGGAGGAAGCGGCCATGCGCCGAGCGTAGACCTACAACACTTGTTTCAAAAGACTTGTTGTGAACCCGTCCCACGATCCGGTTACTTGGAACACGGGGGAGCGGTTGTCAACGATGAACGGACGTAACGTGAGGCAGGGCGGCCGCGGACGAACCGGCCCCGGAGACTACGGCGGAGAGAGTGACGCAGGTGGCACCAGGGAACGACGACATCAACGCGGCAGTCGGTGTGCTGCGTTCCGGCGGCCTGGTGGGGCTGCCGACCGAGACGGTCTACGGTCTGGCCGCCAACGCGGAGGATCCCGCCGCCGTCTCGCGGATCTTCCAGGTCAAGGGACGTCCACCGTCCCATCCGCTCATCGTCCACATCGGTGGCGCACAGGAGTTGGACGCCTGGGTCGATCACGTCCCCGCGGCGGCCGGGCTGTTGGCCGCACATTTCTGGCCCGGGCCGATGACCCTGGTGCTGCGACGGGGACACCGCGTGCCTCTCGAGGCGACGGGCGGGCTGGAGACGGTGGCGGTGCGAGTACCGGATCACCCGGTTGCGCTGGCCCTGCTGGCCGCATTCGGCGGCGGTGTGACGGCACCGTCCGCGAACGTCTTCGGTTCCGTCAGCCCCACGACGGCCGATGATGTGCGGGCCGAGCTCGGCCAGTTGGTCGACTTCGTCCTGGACGGAGGGCCCTGTCGGGTCGGAGTGGAGTCGACGATCGTGGACGTCACCGGCGACGTCCCGAGCATTCTGCGGCCCGGCGGTGTGACGCGCGAGGCCCTTGAAGCGGTCCTGGGACACTCACTTGCGGTCCCGGAGGCAAGCCCGGTCAGGGTGCCTGGGCAGCACGCGTCGCACTACGCCCCGCGCGCACGGGTGGTGCTCGTCGAATCCGACAGCATCGCGGCGGTGTCCGGCCAGGCACAGGAGGACGGCCACCGCGTGGGAGTCATGCTGCCTCCCGCTCTCGCCGACGCCGACATCAAGGCGCATACCGTGGTGGCCCTGCCCGCCGATCCGGCGGACTACGCACGAGGGCTGTACGGGATGCTCCGCGACCTCGACCGCCGGGGCTGCGACCTCATTGTCGCGACCTTGCCGACGGAGTCGGGACTGGGAGGCGCGATCGCCAACCGCCTGCGCCGTGCAGCCGGTCCGCGCCCCGCGTCTGATCGGGGCGCGACACACGTCCTGGCGTAGTGAACGGCGTCGTCCAGCGAAGAAAGGGCCCTGACCGTGAAGCTGAAGACCATTGCGAACGTGTCGCTTGACGGAGTGACTCAGGGGCATCGGCGGATCGATGTGGTCCCGCCGAGCGCGGCCGACGTACCCGACGAGGACGGCAACGGCGGGTTCCAGCGTTTCGGTTGGGCACCTCCCTTGCTCGATGGCGAGGCTTCGGCGTTCATCAGCCGTACGTTCCAGCGCGCTGACGCGTTCTTGTTCGGTAGGCGGACGTACGAGATCTTCGCCGGCTCCTGGGGGCAAGGAATGGATCCGGGGAACCCTGTCGGACAGGCACTGAACACGCACCACAAGTACGTGGCCTCGACCACGCTCACCGAACCGCGTTGGGCGGGCACGACCGTCCTGTCGGATTACGTGGCGGGCGCCGTCGCCGATCTCAGGGCCGCACCGGGTGGTGAGCTGCAGGTGTGGGGCAGTGGAACTCTGATCCGCCTGCTGCTCCGGCATCGGCTGATCGATGAGCTTGTGCTGCTCACCTACCCGGTTGTCGTCGGCCAGGGCACGCGGCTCTTCCCCGATGACGGGCCCGACATGGGACTGGAGTTGGTGGACTTCCAGGTGACGCCGAAGGGGCTGACGATCCAGACGTACCGCGTCACGGGCCGTCCGGAGTATGAGGCGGCGGAAGCAGGCGGCTGAGCCGGGCGGCGGTGCGGTTCCGTCACTCGCCAGGCACGGCTCATGCGTAGGGCTTGATGGCCACGGTGACATCCATGTCGAAGGTGTTCGTGCCGGCGGGTGAAGGCAGGCCGAGGACGCGGTCGAGTGCGTGGTCAAGGGGGCGGCAGCCGCTGGTGCGCGGGGCGGCGAACTCCGAGGCGCGGGTGCCGAAGCCGACGATCAGCGGGTCCTTGGATATCACCCGTGTTGGTTCGGTGTCCTTGAGCACGAGGTGGATCGGGTCTTCGTCGTTGCCCACCGTGCAGCCCGGCCAGGTGCGGTTCTTCGGCCCGTGCGCCGAGCCGATGGCGAACTTGATGTCGAACTCGCCGCGCCGGGTGTCATCGGACAGGAAGTCCGAGTAGCCGCCGTACTGCGGAGTGAGGGTCAGCGGAGTCCTGTCGAGCCGGATGGGTGCTGCCGTCATCTCGCTGAAGATCTGCCGGAATTCGCCGCCCACCCGGCCTTCCGCGAAGGTGATGGTGAGGGGCTCGGCGAGCGGGGTGTCGATGGCACCCATGCGCAGATGCCCCGTGGCGTGCATGACCTCGCAGCGCCAGGTCCCGGCATCGGCGTCGGCCGGCAGTTCGTCGACGGTCGGACAGGCGGAGAAGTCGAATTCCGGGAGATCGGTGGCTTGTCGGGTGGCTTGCGCGGGAGGGGTGCCCAGAAGGAGCACCGCAAGCAGGGCTCCTGCTCCGGCGCTTGCGCATCGGCGGGCAGCGCGACGTGAAGGCACCCGGCTGACTCGGTTCACTCGGTTCGGCGTCATGCAGCCAGCATTGCAGAGATTCCTCTGCAGAGAAAGGTCTGCAGAGAAAATGCTGCCATCGGGCTAGACTGCCGCCATGACGGACAAGCGGAGAGCCGAAGCCGACGGCCCGGTGCGGCGCACGGTCGACAGCCCTGAGGTGCTCAAGGCCCTCTCGCACCCCTTGCGCCTGCGCATCCTGCGTCATCTCGGCACAGCGGGCCCCGCCACCTCGACCACGCTCGCGGCGGCACTCGGCGAGAACACCGGAACTCTGAGCTACCACCTGCGCATGCTGGAGCGCAGCGGCCTCATCGAGGACATCCCCGAGCGCTCCACCGGGCGTGAGCGCTGGTGGCGCGGGGTACGCGGCCTCGACATCCGCAGGCCTCCGCAGGGGGAACTGACCGAGGCCGAGCGGGCCATGGCCGCCGAGCTCGACCGGATGAGGCTGGAGGAAGACGTCGACCTCGCCCGGCAGTTCACCGCCGGACAGGCCGAATCGGATGGCTGGATGCGAGGATCACGCAGTCTCGTCCATCTCACGAAGAACGAGCTCGACGCGTTCCACGACGACTACCTCGCCCTGCTGGCGCGCTACGCCCGAGGGCCCGAGGACGCCCCGGACGACGCACGACCCGTACTCCTGCGCTGGTTCGGCCTGCCCGCGGACTGACGCGGAGTCACCCCCTGGGCGATCGTGCGTACTTACTCCTCAGTGGCGACCCGCTCCGCGCTTGGTACGAGCCGTGGCGAAGTACGGCTTGCACACGTCGCCGTCCCAGTCGGTGGCGATCTCCAGGAGCCGCGAGCCGCCGGACACGGGGAGCAGCGCGGAGCTGTAGTTCGTGCAGAAGTCGACCTTCTGCGATGCGACGGCGACCGGAGCGGGGATCTCCCGCCAGGCCCCGTTGCCGCCGTCGCTGTTCGTCCAGACCGTGCGGCCGGTGCCCGCGTCACGGGTGCCGTCCGCGTGGTGGAGGACCTGGCCGACGAGGTGGAGCCGTCCCCGGCCGGTCCCGGGCTCTGGTGCCCAGGTGAGGTTGGGGGTGTGGGTGAAGTACTTGCCGTCCGCGGTCTCCGGGCGGAAGCCGAGGTGAGCGGGATCGCCCCAGTTCCAGCCGTCCGCGGAGGTGCGGAAGTGCACGACGCACGCGTACTGCCCGCTGGGTGCGCAGATCTCGAACGCCATGAAGTACGTGCCGTCCGGGAGCGTACGGATCACCGCCATGCCCGGCCGGTCCGTGGACAGACCGCTTGCCACCGTCTCGTGATGACCGGTCCATGTGCGACCGTCCACGGTACGGGCGGCCATCAGCTTCTGGCTGTGCGCCGGGTCGGTCTCGTCGGAGTAGTGCGCGACGAGCGCACCGGAGGCGTCGATCGAGAACTCCGGCTCCCACAGCCCGCGGTCATTGGGTGACGTCGCGATGGTGGAGAGATAGGACCAGCTGCGCCCCACGTCATTGCTCCGGAACACGCGCAGACCCATGCGCCGGTCCGGCTCGTCCTGGCCCACCGAGGCCGCCCACAGCAGGGTGCCGGTGGGCAAGTCGCCGATCGGGCGGGGCAGTTCGAACAGGGAGGCGCAGCACAGACCCTGGCCGCCCGCCGCTTCGGGGTCGGTGACAGTGCCGATCTGGCGGAAGGACTCTCCCTCGTCGGTGCTCTCGTGGATCGCGCCCAGCCCGTTGTTCCCGGAGAAGTTCACGACGGAGGCGAGGATGCGTCCGTTCGCGGCGCCGTTGTGCTCCAGTCTCAGGGCCCGCGGGTACAGGCCGACGTCATCGCGCAGCTTCTGGCCCGTCGCGGCCTGCGCTGCGGACGGCAGCACGAACAGCGTTGCCACCAGGGCCAGTACGGCGGCTATTACGGTGAGGATGTATCTGCGGTGCACAGTGCTCCTCCAAAAGGGGCCGCGTTTCAGGCGGAGGCCCGAACCAAGCGGATGAGGTTCCACGACACCGGCGGAAGCCGGACCGTGAGGACGTTGTCGGCGACCGCCGAGGCATCGGTCGTACGCGGCAGCACCCGGTCGGGTTCCGCCTGTGTGTTGACGGCGTCCTGGTCGTCGTCGGCCAGGACGAGATGCTCGGCCACGCGGTAGCCGCCCGGAAGTCCGCGCAGCGTGGCCTCCAGGAGCTGGGCCTGCTCCTGGTCCCGGTTGACGGCGAGGACCGTCAGCGCGCCGGTCTCCTCGTCGTGCGTCACCACGTGGTCCACGGCCGGCACCTCGCCGTGCCGCGGCGTGTCCAGAAGGGGTCCTGCGGGCTGGGTGCGCAGCACCTGGCCGCGTGCGTGCCGGGCGGTCAGGGCGAACGGATGGAAGATGGTCTGCCGCCAGCCGGCGCCGCCCGGTTCGGTGCGGATCGGTGCGATCACGTTGACGAGCTGGGCGAGGCAGGCGATGGCGACCCGGTCGGCGTTGCGCAGCAGTGTGATCAGCAGGGAGCCGACGACCACGGCGTCGGTGACGCTGTACGTGTCCTCGATCAGGCGCGGTGCCTGGGCGGTCTTGAGGTTCCGCTCGCCGGGGAAGCGCTGGGCGTACCAGACGTTCCACTCGTCGAAGGAGAGCCGGATCCTCTTCCTGGCGCGCTTGACCGACCGTACGTGGTCGGCGGTGGCGACGACATCGCGGATGTAGGCGTCCATGTGCGCACCGGACGCCAGGAAGCTTGCGCGGTCGCCGTCGAGCTCCTCGTAGTAGGCGTGCAGCGACAGGTAGTCCACCTCGTCATAGGCCTGCTCGAGGACCTCGCGTTCCCAGGTGCCGAACGTGGGCATGCCGGAGTTCGAGCTGCCGCAGGCCACCAGCTCGATGCCCGGGTCGACCTGGTGCATGGCCTTGCCCGCCTCGGCGGCGAGCCGCCCGTACTCGACAGCTGTCTTGTGCCCGGTCTGCCAGGGCCCGTCCATCTCGTTGCCCAGGCACCACAGCTTCACGCCATGCGGTTCGCTCACCCCGTGCTTGATCCGCAGATCGGACCAGGCGGTGCCGCCGGGGTGGTTGCAGTATTCGACCAGGGCACGCGCGGCGTCGATGCCGCGCGTGCCCAGGTTCACCGCCATCATCGGCTCCAGTCCCAACCCGCGGGCCCAGGTGAGGAATTCGTTGGTGCCGACCTCGTTGGTCTCGATGGACCGCCAGGCGAGGTCGAGGCGGCGCGGCCGGTCGGCGACGGGGCCGACCCCGTCCTCCCAGTGGTAGCCGGAGACGAAGTTGCCGCCGGGGTAGCGCACCAGGGGAGTGCCGAGCTCGCGGACGAGTTCGGCGACGTCACCGCGGAAGCCCGCGGCGTCGGCGGTGGGGTGGTCCGGGTCGTGGATGCCGGTGTAGACGCAGCGGCCCATGTGCTCGACGAACGTTCCGTACAGACGCGGGTCCACTTCGCCGATACGGAAGTCCGGGTCGACGGTGAACCGTGCGGTGTGCGGCATGGTGCGTGCCTTTCTGTTGTGCGAGAGGGGATGGCTCGGTGTGCGCAGGAGGTGACTACTTGAGGCCGGAGCCGGCGATGCCTTCGACGATGCGGCGCTGGAAGACGGAGAAGACAAGGATCAGCGGGAGCGCGCCCAGGACGCAGGAGGCCATCAACTGGGCGTAGGGGACGCCGAACACGTCCTGGACCGAGGTGAGTCCGACGGGCAGCGGCATCATCTCCGGGTCCGTGACCACCAGCAGTGGCCACATGAAGTTGTTCCACGCACCGACGAAGACGAAGATCGTGACGGCGGAGATGACGGGCCGGGACACCGGCATCACGATCTGCCAGTACGTACGGAGCCAGCCGGCGCCGTCGGCCTTCGCGGCGTCGAGGAGTTCCCGCGGGAGTGCGTCGAAGAACTGCTTGAAGACGAAGACGGCGACGACGTTGGGGACCTGGGGCAGGACCACGCCCCAATAGGTGTTGAGCAGTCCCGCCTCCTGCAGGGTGAGGAACTGCGGGATCATCAGCACCTGTCCGGGGATCATGATTCCGGCGAGGAGCAGGACGAGTACCGCACGGCGGGCGCGGAAGCGGGTGTGCGACAGAGCGAACGCGGCCAGCGAGCCGGCCAGCACGGTCAGGACCGTCGTCAGAGTCGCGGTGATGAAGCTGTTCGCGTACCAGTAGGGCAGTTTCCCCTTGGCGAACAGATCCGTATACGCGTCCAGGGTCGGGTTGGACGTGAACCACGAGGTCGGGTCGGTGATGACCTCCTGCACCGGCCTGATCGAGGTGGCCAGCGCCCACAGCAGCGGCACCAGCCAGACCAGCGCCAGGGCGAGGACCACGGCGAAGGTGACGCGGTGGAAGAGCTTCTCGGAGTCACGGGTCCGTCCGCTCACGGCCTGGCGCGCGGGCACCGCGGCGGAGGCCACCCCGGGTATGTCGGTGACGGTCATCTCAGCGCTCCTTCTCGGCGCGGCGGACAAGGAGGAACCAGACGAGAGAGACCAGCAGGATCACGACGAACAGCAACAGCGACACGGTCGAGGCGTAGCCCACGCGGCCCTCGGTGAAGCCGGTGTCGTAGATCATCTGGAGTGTGGGGCGGGTGGCGCCGTCGGGACCTCCGTTGGTCATCATGTAGATCTGGTCGAAGACCTTCAGTGAGGCGATCACCTGGAGGACCGTGACGAGCGTCGTGGTCCGCCCGAGCAGCGGCAGCACGATGTGCCGGATCCGCTGCCAGGGTCCCGCGCCGTCGATCGCGGAGGCCTCGTGCACATCGCGCGGGATGTCCTGCAACGCGGCCAGATAGAGCACGAAGTTGAAGCCGATCGTCCACCACACGGTCGCGGCGGCGATGGAGATCATCGTCCAGTCGGGGTCGCCGAGCCAGGAGGGCGGTGTGTCCACGCCGAAGAACTTGACGACGTCCTGGGCCAGTCCGACCTGGTCCGCGTAGATGTACATGAACAGCAGGGACACCACCGCGGACGGGATCAGGAACGGCGCGAAGAACGCGAAGCGGATGAACCAGCGCCCGCGCACGAACCGGTCGGCGAGCACCGCCAGAGCCAGTGCGAGCAGCACGAGGGGCACGGTGGTCAGGACGGTGAACCACAGGGTGTTGCGCAGGGTGCGCCAGAACTCCGGGTCGGAGAGCGCGTCGCTGTAGTTGGCGAGGCCCACCCACTCGCCCAGACCGCCGGTCAGGAGCGACGCGTTGAAGAACCCGGTGATGAGCATGTAGATCACGGGTCCGGCCAGGAAGATGACGTAGAACAGCGCGAACGGGGCGATCATCGCGGGGCCCGCGCGGCTGCCGTCGCGGCGCGTGGGCGGCGGTGGTGCGGGCGCGGGGGTGAGCGCGGTGGGTGTCACGGGAGGACCTTTCGTCCGGTCTCGGCAAGCCGTGGGAAAGTGCGGAAGGCGCGGCGTCCTGCACGCGAGGCGTGATCGGAAGCGCTCAGATCGGCGACGGTGTGCCGGCCTGCTTGCGCAGCCGGCTCCGCATGTTCGCCGCGCCGGCCTTGGGACTCCGCGCGCCGGTGAACACCGAGGTCACCGCATCCCCGACCTGGATCTGCAGCGTGCTGCCCGCGCCCCCGTACCAGGCGACCGGGTCATAGACGGCGCCCGCCGCGGCCTCCGCGTAGCGGGACTGCGGCGTGAGCTTCCTGTACGCGTCGGTCGCAAGGGTCGGCTGCCAGGCGGGAACGTGCCCGCCCTCGGCCCACAGCTGGCTCGAACCGAGCATGGAGTGCACGAACTCCAGCGAGAAGTCGAGCCGTTGGGCCTCGGCGGTCGGGGCCTTGGGCAGCACGAGGGCATGCGAGTCGGCGAAGCAGGCGTACGGCGCGTCGGTGAAGATCCGCGGAAGCGGCCGCATGTCGAACGTCACCTTCGCGTCCTGGACGGCGATGACCTGCCAGACGCCGTCCATCAGGAAGCCCGCCTTGCCGGTGGTCAGCATCGTGATCGCGCCGGTGCTGTCGACGCCGGCCGGCAGCACCTTCTCCTCGATGGTGAGCCTGCGGATGTACGCGAGTGCCTCCTCCGCCGCGTCCAGGTCGAGCGTGACCTCGGTGCCCTGGTCGGTGACCAGCGGGGTACGGGTGAGCTGGCTGTAGAACGACAGGAACAGCCGGTACTGCGTGGAGGCGTCCTTGATCGAGGCGACCGCGCCGCCCCACTCACCGGTGACCTCCTTGGCCGCCTTCAGGGCGTCGACGAACTTGTCCGGGCCATCGAGGTCGGCCAGTCGGCCCGAGCCGTCGAGGAGCCCGGCCTTCTTGGCGATGTCCGTGCGGAAGTAGAGCACGAAGGGGTGGGTGTCGAGGGGGATGGCGTACAGCTCGTCGTCCAGCTGAGCCTTCTTCCATGCCGCGGGGTCGAAGTTCCCCTCGGGCATCCCGTTTCTCGCCAGGTCGGCGGGGTCGAGTGCGCTCAGCAGCCCGGCCTGGGCGAGGGTGGGCACCTTCGACAGATGCGCCACGGCGACCTGCGGCGGACGCCGTCCCAGCGTGGCGAGCGTGAGCTTCGTGTAGTACGGGTTGCCCCAGACGAACGTGGTCGCCTTCAGCCGGGTCGCGGCATGCGCCTTCGCGTACGCGTCCTGCATCGCCACCATGCGCGCCCCGTCGCCGCCGGTGAACGGATTCCAGAAGTTCAACTGCCGTTCGGCGGGGGCGCCGCCCGTGAAGCCCTGCGCCAGCGTGTTGCCGCAGCCCGCGACGCCGGCGGACGCGGCCCCCGCGACACCGAGCGCGGCGGCGCCCCGCAGCAGGGAGCGGCGGGACAGCACCGGCCGAGACCGAGGTGAACCGGGGGCGGCGGGCTGAGCGGTGAGCGGTATGCGGTCCCGCATAAGGCTGAGTCCCTTCTTGCAACGTTGCAACGCCGGGCACTCCCGAGGCAAGTGGAGCGCGCATCAGGGTTTTGCAACGTTGTAACGGCGCTGGGCGCCGACGTCAACAGGTAGGGAAGGGAATGGTGTTGAGGTGGTGCGTCCTCAAGCTGTCGTGCACAGCGTGGTGTTGCCGAAGCCGCAGGCAGGGCGGGGGTGTCCGTCAACCGCCCGTGCTCTCCCGGACCTTCAGCCGGTACGAGGTGTGCAGCTCCTGCGGCCCGGGCGCCCGCCGGACGTCCACCTCGCCGATGCGCTGCAGCAGTTGCTGCACCGCCAGGCGTGCGATGAGCGGCTTGTCCGGGGCGATCGTGGTCAGTGTCGGGGTGCTGTAGCGGCCGTCCTCGATGTCGTCGAAGCCGACGATCGCCAGGTCCTCGGGAACGCGCAGCCCACGCGAGAGGGCGACACGCAACGCACCGAGGGCCAGCAGGTCGTTGAAGCAGAACACGGCGTCCGGCGGGTCCGTGCGGGAGAGCAGACGCCGCATCGCTTCCGCCCCGTCACTGCGGTGATAGCGCGCGGCAGGAACCATCAGCGTCTCGTCGACCGTCAGGCCCTCCTGCTCCAGTGCGGCCCGGTACCCCTGTGCACGCAGCTCGGCCGTGCCCGTGGGGCTGCCGGGCTGGACGCCGATGGCCGCGATACGGCGGCGCCCCAGCGCGGCGAGGTGCGCGGTGGCGTCACGTGCCGCCGCGACGTTGTCGATGGCCACATGGTCGGCCCCCGACCCGAGGAGCTTCTCGCCCAGCAATACCAGAGGCGGTCCGCCGCCCCTGGTGCGGAGGTCCTCGGCGGTCAGCGCGAGCGGGGACACGATCACACCGTCGAACGCCAAGGCGTGCGCGTGCGCCGAGATCAGCTCGCGTTCGCGGCGGGCATCGCCGTCGGTCTGGTCGATCAGCACCGTGTACCCGGCGCTCTGTGCCTCGGCGACGACCAGCCGGACCAGTTCGGCGAAGTAGGGGACGTCCAGCTCGGGCACCACTAGACCGATGACACGGGAGCGGCCCTGCTTGAGGTGCCGGGCCAGGAGGTTGGGGCGGTACCCGAGGGTGTCGATGGACACCTGGACCCGGGCCCGTGTCTCATCGGCCACCGCCGCGTAACCGTTGACCACGTTCGAGACCGTCCGAACGGAGACGCCGGCGTGCTGGGCGACGTCGCGGAGTGTGGGAGCGGGCACGGAACGACCCTTCGGCGCGGCAGCAGTTCGAAGGGCCAGCCTATCCTCTGCAACGTTGCAGCTGTCTGGGGTTGTTGCGGGATCCGCCGCCTTGTCAGACGACGCTCCGACGATAGATCTGCCGTGACCCGCCTTCCGGCCCGGGCTCAGTCGCCTCGGCCGGAGTGAAGCCCAGCGACTCGTAGAAGACGCGCGCGCCACTGGTGACGGCGCCCGGATGGTCCGCCCCGAAGGTGACCACCTCGATGGAGCCCGGCCCCCGCACAAACCTGCGCGACGCCTCCTCCATCAACGCCCGCCCGACACCTCTGCCACGCCCTGCCTCCGCGACGACCAGCCAATCCACATGAAAAACCGGCGCTTTGGCGTCGAACAGCAACCCACCGAGCACGCCGCCCGCCCCATCGGAAGCGGCGACGAGCGCCGTCGACCGCCGTATGTGCACCTTCACGGCATCATGAAATCCAGGCTCCTCGACCATCGGGCCGAACCAGTGCTCGACTTGGGCGGCCAAGGCGAGGAATCCCGGGAAGTCGTCTTCTTCTGCGAGCCTGATGATCACTTGGGCAGTGTGGCAGGTGGACCCGGGGTTCGGACGAGAGGGCGACGTGACGTGGACGTGTATGAGGCCGTGGACAGTCGTCGGGCCGTGCGGGCGTTCAGTGGTGAGCCGGTGGGCACGGAGGTCCTCGGACGTGTGCTGGCCGCGGCGGCGCGGGCTCCGTCCAGTGGGAATCTTCAGCCGTGGCATGTCTATGTCGTGACCGGTGAACCCTTGGAAGAGCTGAAGAGACGTACGACTGCCAGGGCCTTGGCCGGTGACGCGGGTGACGAGCGGGAGTATCCGATGTACCCGCAGGACCTGGCCTCGCCGTACAGGGACCGCTTCTTCGCCGCGGCCACCCAACGCTACGAAGCACTGGGGATCGAACGCGACGACCCCGAGCGGCCCAAGAAGATCGCCGCGCTGAACTCGGAGGCGTTCGGGGCACCGGTCGTTCTGTTCTGCTATCTGGACCGGGCCATGGGGCCCGGTCAGTGGGCCGACGCCGGGATGTACCTGCAGACGGTCATGCTGCTGCTGAGGGCGGAAGGGCTGCACAGCTGCCCCCAGGTGATGTGGACCATGTTCCGCAAGACCGTCAGCCGCACGGTCGGCGCCGACGACGAGCACGTACTGCTGTGCGGCATCTCGGTGGGGTACGAGAAGGAGGGCGTGCCGAGGCTGCGTACGGACAGGGCGGACTTGGCGGAGACGGTCAGCTTCATCGGGGGGTGACGGGGCGAGGTTCCGGCCGCGTAGGCACGGCCGGAACCCCTGAGTGTCCGCTCAGTTGAAGCGCAGAATGCGCGGCGCGAACGTGGCCTCCGGGCCTCCCGCACGTCCGACCGACCAGACCGTGTCCGTCCCCGGTACGGGAGCGAGCCGTGCCAGGGAGGATTCACCCTCGCCCGCCACGGTCGGTTCGAAGTAGCCCGTGAACGTCTGCCCGTCCCAGGCCATGAAGTCCGGTCCGGGTTCCAGCGGCGGGGAGCTGCCCGGCGGGGCCCACCGCATCGCGTTGGACATGCCGACCCAGCCCAGCTCGCCGGAGTCGGTGGCGGCGAACGAGGTCACCGAGCCGAAGTCGGAGGGCAGGTCCACGTGGCTCCACGCCTGTCCGTCGAAGCGCATCATCAAGGGCGGGATCGGGCGTCCCGGCGGGCCGCCGATGAAGCCGCCCGTGCCGCCGACCCACACCTCGGTGGGTGAGACGGCGAGGATGCTGCCCGCGGCGGCGCGGGGTGTGCCGTCCACGACGGTCTGCTGCCAGGCCGTCCCGTCCCAATGGGAGACCGCCGCACCGTTGTTGGCGCCCGCGGCCCAGACATCGTCGGCGGCCACGATGTGCAGCCCGTACACGGCACCCGCGGGCACGGGTACGTCACGCCAGACCTTGCCGTCCCGGCGGAGCAGGGCCTGTCCGCCGTCGCGTGCACCGATCAGCCAGGTCTCGCCGCCGCCGGTGACGACCCGGTCCAGGCCGACACCCCGCGGGACACGGCTCGGGCTCCACGACTTGCCGTCGTGATGCAGCAGACGACTCGCGCCGGCGGCGTCACGGCCGACGGCCCAGACGTCGTCCGGACCGTTCGCGGCCACGGACAGGAGCTCGCCCTGCCAGCCGATGCCGGACAGCGCGTCGCGCTCCCACGCGGTGCCGTTCCACCGCAGGGCCAGGGGGTACCCGGGTGCTGTGCGGCCGACGGCGTCGGAACCCACGGCCCAGGCTCTGCCGGGGCCGAACGCCACCGCTTCCATCAGCTTGGCCTGGGGCCGCACTTGGGCCGGGACCGGCACATGCACCCAGGACGTGGTGTCCGCGGCGGCCGGCGTCATCACGGCCAGGACCGCAAGGACAGCACTGAGTACCGCTACGAATAATCGGCGCGCCATGGTCAGCCTCCCAGCCGCTCGCTCATCAGATTCGGTTTCGAGCCGTAGATCTCCACGGTTCCGAACGCGAGCAGCGAGGAACCGGCGGTCGTGAGGACGTCGGGCTCGACCTCGATCGCGTTCGTGCGCACCGGGCCGTACGCAAAGGTGGTGCGGTTGCCGTCCATCCGCGCGTACTTGGACTGGAAGGCACGGTCGCTGACCATCGGCACCCACAGCGCGCCGTCGGGCCCGCGTTCCATCCCGTACGCGTACGTCTCGCCCAGCGCCGCGTACGTGGTGCGCCAGGCGCGCCCGTTCCAGGTCATGGCGAACACGCGGGGCTCGCCCTCACGGGCCTGACGGCCGCCGAGCGTGACGCGGCCCGAGCCGTCGAGCATGATCCGGTGCACGTTGCCGTCGGCGGGCATCGGCACCACCACGTCGCGCCAGGCCGTCTTGTCCCAGCGCAGGATCTCGCTGCCTCCGTCGGTGCGGGTGACCGAAGCCCAGGCTTCGTCGGGTCCGCGTGCCTCGATCACGCTGTAGAACAGCACACCGTCGGGGGTGCTCTGCGTGGTCCAGGCGGATCCGTCGTAATGCAGCACCTTGAGGCCGGTGGCATCCTCGCCCACGATCCAGGCGGAGCCGGATGCGGCGGCGAAGTCCTGGTACGTGTGCAGGGTCTGCGGCACCGTAAGGACGCGCCATTCGCCCGCCGACCAGCGCAGGATCTCGCCGGCGTCACCGTGGGTACGGAAGATCCACACCTCGTCGCCGATGAACTGCACCTTGCGCATGAAGCCCGGTTCACCCACGCCCGGGAAGCCCGTGTCGCGGCTCCAGGTCCGGCCGTCCCAGCGGTACAGGAACGGCATCCAGCCGGCGTCGGTCAGTTCGCCGCCGGTCGCCCACGCCTCGTCGGGCCCGCGCGCGGCGACATCGGTGACGCTCGCCGTCCCGGACGTCACCGGTGGCACGGGAAGTTCCTGCCAGCGCGGCGCGGCGGCCGCGGCCTGTGATGCCGCGTCCGCCGCTTGTGATGCCGCGTCCGTCGCGGGTGTTGCCGTGGCGCTCGGTGCCATCAAGGAGACGCATGCGATCACCCAGCAGATGAGTAACGCACGGAGACCTGTCATCTGACCTCCCCCTAACAAGAAGGCCGCTCACCATAGGGGTGGCCCCTTGGCGTGAGTAGACGTCTCGGTGCCAAATCGGTGGGGGCGGAAATGGCGCCTGTGACGCGCGGTTTGTCACGCAGCACACACGCCGCCGCTCACAGACGAGGCGGTCACCGCGCGTGGGGTTGCCAGGACGATCCGTACGAACCGTGGAACACATTGCGTCCCCGGTCCCGACGGCCGGGGTGGCGACGCTCCTCCGCCGGATGGCCGACGGACATCAGCAGCGCGATGGCCAGGTCGTCGCGGTCCTCGACACCGATCGCCTTTTTCACCTCGGCCTCGTCCCAGCCGTTCATCGGCGACGTGGCGAGCCCCAGCTCCGTGGCGGCGAGCATCACGTAACTGGCCGCGATCATCGCGTCCTTGACCGCGTACTCCCGCAGCAGACCCCGCTCTTCGAGGTCGGCCTGGAAGGCGCGCGATGCCGCGGAGAACATGGTGACGAACTCGTCGTTCCACGCCCCGCTGCGCCGGGCCTGCTCATGGACGTCGCTGTGATCCTCGCGCCAGGACAGGGTCTCGGCGACGAAGACCAGCATGGCCGGCGCCTCCTGTGCCTGCGGCTGACCACCGGTGGCCCGGGCCAGAGCCTCGCGGCCCTCGTCACTGGTGACGGCGACGACGGATCGGTCCTGGAGGTTCCAACTGGTGGGCGCCTCGATGGCGAGGGCGAGGAGCGTGTCGAGAGCGCCCGCCGGGAGCGCATCGGGACGGTAGTGGCGGACGGTGCGACGGGTGCGGATGGCTTCGGCAACGGACATCGTGTGAGGAGTCATGGTGTGAGAAGTCGTGGTGTGAGAAGTCATGTCACTCACTATCGGAGAGTGACTCTCCATGAGGAAGAGGGCACTAATTAGTGCGTTACTCTCCCCTCATGGAGACCATCGTGGAGTCCTCGGGTTTGCCGGCCGACGTCTTCTCGGCGAAGTGCCCGACCCGCCAAGTCCTCGATCACATCGCCGGCAAGTGGACGGTCCTCGTCGTGGACGCCCTCCTCGAAGGCACCATGCGCTACACGGACTTGAGCCGACGCATCGAGGGCGTCTCGCAGAAGATGCTCACCCAGACCCTGCGCAGCCTCGAAGGCGACGGGTTCATCACGCGTACCGTCCACCCCACGATCCCGCCCCGCGTCGAGTACGACCTCACCGCGCTCGGCCGCAGCCTCGCCGAGCCCATCACGGCGCTGCGGCGGTGGACGGAGACCCACATCAACGAGATCGAGGAGGCGCGGAACCGGGCGCGCAGCTGACCAATTACCGGAGGCCGGACCCGTACAACCAGCGCCTCGGCTCAAGGGTCAAACACGTCGACCCCGCGTCCCGCCCAGGACCCCGCGTCCGCCGAGCGAATGAGAGCCACCATGTCAGCCTCACTGCCCGCCACCGCGCCACGCAGCCGCCGCCTCCTGGCGCTCGCCATCGCGGCCGCCGCCGCTGCCACCGCCTCGTTCGCGGTCCCGCCCACCGCCGGTGCCGCCGCACCCCGCGCCACCGCGAGCGATTTCAACGGTGACGGGTACGCGGACCTGGCCGTCGGCGTTCCGGACGGAACCGTCGGCGGGCACTCCAAGGCCGGGTACGTGAACATCGTCCGTGGCGGGCCCAAGGGACTGGGCGCCCACGGCAGTTTCCGGATCACCCAGGCCACGGCCGAGGTGCCGGGCACTCCGGAGGCGGGCGACCGCTTCGGCGCGTCCGTGGCGCTGGTGGACCTCAACGGCGACGGGATCGCGGAGCTCCTCGCGGGCGCTCCCGGCGAGGACGTCACCGACCGCGGTGCGGACGCGGGCATGGTCAGCGTCGTCGGCGGTACGACGAGTGGACCCGGCGTCGGGTCGACGGTCCTGACCGGGCCATCGCCGTCGGCCGCGTACGGCAAGTCGGTCGCAGCCGCCGACCTGACCGGAGGCGGGAACAAGACGATCGTGATCGGCGGCACGGACAAGGTCGTCGCGCGGGTCATCGTGGGCGAGGACAGCATGATCACCGCGGTGCTCGCGGCCCCGATGGGCGGCCGTGCCCCGGTCCTCGCCACCGGCGACTTCGACAGCGACGGCATGGCCGACCTGGCCGTGGCGTACTGGACCACGGGCACCAGCACGCAGTCCCACGTACGCCTGTGGAAGTGGGACGCCGAGCGGTCCGAGATGGCCAACTTCTGGAACACGGACAACGCCGGTGTGACGGCCCTGGCCGCCGGTGACTTCGACGGCGACGGCAACACGGACCTCGCGCTCGGCGAGTGCCGTGAGATCGCCGACGAGAACATCGACGACCCGTGCGGCCCCGAGCAGCGCGCCAAGGGCGGCGGCATCCACATCCATTACGGAGGTCCCGCGGGCGGCTGGTTCGGCAGCCGCGCCCAGACGCTGAACCAGGACACAGCGGGCGTCCCGGGCGTGGCCGAGGACGGTGACCGCTTCGGCGCCTCCCTGGCCGTCGCCGATGTGAACCGCGACGGCCGCGACGACCTCGTCGCGGGCGCCCCCGGCGAGGCGATCGGAAGCAAGGACCGCGCAGGCGCCGCCTGGCTGTTGCACGGCGGTGCGCAGGGAGTTGTCGGTGCGGACGGTGCGGCCAGGTCCGTCGCCTGGAACCAGGACACGGCGCGCGTCCCGGGCGTCGCGGAGGCGGGGGACGCCTTCGGTGCGGCGGTCGCCACAGCCGACCACAACGGCGACGGCGTACCCGACGTGACGGTCGGCTCCCCGGGCGAGAACGCTGCCCTGGGCGCCGCGTGGCTGCTGCCCAAGGGTGCGGCCGCCGGTTCGGCAGCCTTCTCGCCCCGCTCGCTCGGACTGCCCTACCCGTCCACGGTCCACCGGTACGGGCAGCCGCTGAACAGCCGGTGACGGCGCCCTAGTTCGAGCGCAGGCCGGTGGCGGTCGTCACCGGCCGGTCGTCACCGTCGAGGTCCGCGTCCGAGGCGCCGGCGGGGGAGGGGAGGAAGACGCCGCGCAGGATCGCCTGCTCGGCGGGGCTCGCCTGGCGGATCCACTCGGGTGCGAGCGCCGCGTACGTGGTGACGTCGTGCCAGTGTCCCTGGGTGTGGAACAGCTCCCGCAGCGTGGCCTCGGAGTGCAGGCCCGCCGCGAGCATGACCTCACGCATCCGGGTGTGATCCGCGCGGTGCCCGGCCCAGACGCGGTGCAGCCCCAAGTGCCCGAATCCGTACGCCATCAGAAGGCGCCCCGCCTCGTGCCCGTGACCGCGCACGGGTGCGCCGGGCAGCAGGACAAGGCTGGTGAGCATGGCGTTGCGTCCGTACTCCTCGAGGAGCAGGCCCATGGTGCCGACCATGACGTCCTCGCCGGGCGGACAGACCGCCAGGGTGTGCTTGCGGCGTGGGTGGGTGTAGGGCTGGGCGAGGTGCTGGGCGAAGGCGTCCTGGGCCTGGCGGGCGTCCATCCGGTCGACGCCGAGGTAGCGGGTGAGGACGCGGTGGGTGTGGATGCGTTCGAAGGGGGCGAGATCGGTGGCCCGCATCTCGCGCAGCCACAGGTGCTCACCGTGGAGTTCGGGCAGATGGTTCACCGGGCAGCTCCCGCGGGGACGAGCTCGGTATCGAGCGTGCCGACGAGTTCTTCGAGGTCGACGTAGTAGCGGCCGGAGGCCACGGGCGCGCCGAGCAGGATGCGGCGCGCGGTGTCGGTGACGAGGGCGCCGCCGAGCATCACGCCGCTGGCCAACTGCGGCCAGCTGGAAAGGCTGTGTCCGATCCTGCCGAGCGCGTCCTTCATCGCCGGGCTGAGCCGGCTCTCGTCGCAGATACGGAGCAGGTACGCGATGGCGTCCGCCGGTGCGAGGCTCCGTACCTCCTCGGCGGTCAGGTCGCCGCCGCGGCCGTGGAACAGCGGCCGGTCCGGTTCGAGGTCGAACCGTTCGACGTCCAGCAGACCGCGGTCGTTGGCGTCCATCAGGACCGGGACGCCGCGGTGGCGCGCGTGCTCGCGGGCGGCGGTCTTCACCCAGGGGGTGTCGCATTCCTCGATGACGAGGTCGAGCGGCTGGTCGGCCGTTCCGAAGAAGGCGTAGAGGGTGTCCTCGGCGAGGCCCTCGTGCCACTGCTCGATGTCGAGGTAGGGGTCGATCTCGTACATCTGCCGCGCGCACAGCACCGTCTTGGGCAGCCCCAGATCGTGCACGCCGGCCCGCAGCCGGTTGAGGTTGCTGAGTCCGAGCGTGTCGAAGTCGGCCAGGCGAAACGATCCTGCCACGCCTTCCATGGCGCAGGTGAGCGCGGCACTGTTGCCCACGGACAGGCCGATGACCCCGATCCGCCGCTCCAGCAGCCGCTGTTGCTCGGCCGCGGTGATCTTGTCGCGGTTGCGGTCGGTCCGCACCCGCCGGAACTCGTCGCGGGGCAGCACATGCACCAGGCGCCCCGACCACGGATACCAGGCCCACGTTCCGTAGCGGCTGAGCTCGGCCCCACCGGTCAACTCCGTGATGGCCTGCTGCAGTTGACGGCCCGCGAGGGCGTCGTGCGGGCGCAGGCAGCGGGCCAGTTCGGAGAGCTGCTCGTCGATACGGTCATGCCGCTCGCGTACGCGGCCGGAGGCGAGCAGGGCGTCGAGTGCGGCCCGGTCGTCCTCCTCGGCGGGGCGCAGAAGGATGGGCAGGACGGAGTGCTCCTGCGCCGACGGCATCGGCATCGTGCCCGGCAGGTCACCTGGACGTTCGCGCAGCGAATTGATCACGAGGCCGGAAGCTACCAGCGCTCGATCTTCGAATCCCGTTGTACGAGGGGGAGCGCGCGGTCGAATTCGTGCGCGGGCCTTCACTACCTCGCGCCAAAGCGCGCTGCAACGCTCCCGAACGCGACTTTGCCCAGGCGGCACAAGGGACTACGTCATCGAGCACCGGCACCGGAGATAGTCACACCGGCACGGCAATCAGGTGACCGCCAGGGAAAGTCATCTCGTACGATCGCGCCGCGCACTCCCTGCGCCTACAGCGGCGGTTCACCCCCGGCCGCCCAGGCCAGCATCTCGCCGGGATCGGCGTGCGCGGCCTCGTTGCGATACGACTCGTACGGGCCGGCACCCACCAGCCGGCGCGCGATGTCCTCGCCGGCCTCGCGCAGCGGCGCGACGTCCGGCGCCCCGCGCTGCGGGTGACCCACCGCGTCCCACAGCCGCTGGCCCGCGCCGGACGCGAGCGCCGCGGAATGGCCGTCACCGTTCGCGGAGAAGGCCGCGGCCAGCATGTCGAGGCCCAGCGCGATACCGAAGGTGTCGCCGATCTGCTGCTTCGCGTGCAGCATCGAACGGGCGTATTCGAGAGCGAGTTCACCGTCCCGCTCGCGCAGCGCGATCACGCACATCTGGTAGTCGGCGTAGGAGCGGATCCAGTGCTCACCCATCGCGACGCACTCTTCGCGCAGCGCCGTGGCCGCCTCCAGGCTCTGCTCAAGGCTGCCGAGCCCCGTGAGGGCGAACAGACGCAGCATCCGGCACATCATCACGGCCTGCGGCGCGGGCTGTTCGGTGCCGGCCGCACCGCGCGCCCTCGCGTTGTCCAGCGCGTGCTCCAGGAGCTCGAGCCCCGGCTGTGGATTGCCCTGCAGCAGATCGCTCATGGCCTGCAGATAGGCCGCCCGCAACAACCCGGTCGCGTCCTCGGCGCTCCGGGCGTTCTCCAGGCACTGGCGGGCCAGATGCGTTCCCGTGGCGTGATTGCCCTGCAGAAGATGGGTCAGACCGAGCGCCCACACGGCCCGCTCGCGCACCGGCCCTTGGCTGTCGCAGGCCTTCAGGGTGCGCGAGAGATAGAGCTGCGCGGTGTGCGCATGGCCGCAGCACGTCCAGTAGAAGCCCGTCAGCGTGGCCAGTTCGAGGGCCGCGTCGACGTCGTGGGCGATGAAATGGTCCAGGGCGGCGCACAGATCAGGGTGCGCCTCCTTGATCGTGCGATACCAGCCGGTCTGCTCCGCACTCGTCCATGTGCTGTCCGCCAGCTGCGCCTGGGTCAGGAAGTACGAGGCGTGCGCATCCGCCATCGAATCCAGCTCACCGAGCTCGTCGAGCCACAGACGCCCGTACTCCCGCACGGTGTCGAGCAGCACGAACCGCCCCCGATGGCGGGTCACCACGGACTTCTCCACCAGCCCGGCCAGCGCGGCACTCACATCGAGCGGAAAGAGCGGGCCGCCCGAACACAGCGCCACCGCCAGCGCCTCGTCGAAATGCCCGTGGACGATCGAGACCCGGGCCCACAGCAGCCGCTCCATGGGCGTGCACAGTTCATGACTCCAGCCCAGCGCGGTACGCAGCACATCGTGACGACGCGGCGCCACCAGCGGCACCTGGTCCTCCTCGCGGCTCAACTCATGCCGCGGACGCTGCAGAAGCTCCTCGATGCTGCTGTGCCGCAGCGCCCCCGCGGCCAGCTCCAACGCCAGCGGAAGCCCGTCGAGGTAGTCGCACAGCTCGGTGACAAGATTCAGTTCCCCGGGCTCCGGCAGATGACCCGCCTCCGTGGCACGCCGCAGAAACAACTCCGCGGCATCCGTGGCACGCGGCAACGGCAGGATCTCGGCCACGAACTCCTCGTCCAACTGCAGCAGTTCGCGGCTCGTCGCCAAGATCCTCAACCGCGGACAACTGTCGAGCAGCACCAGCACCATGCGCCTGCACGCGGCCAGCACATGCTCACAGGAGTCGAGCACCAGCAGCAGCTCACGATCGCCGATCCAGTCGCAGATCACATCCACCGGCATGCGCGGCGTGTGATCGGACAGCCCGCACGCATCGGCCACGAGCGACGCGAGCAACTCCTCATCACGTAACTGCCACAAGTCCGCCCAACAGGCATCCGCAGCATCGGCCACCGGAGCGAGTTTCACCAACTGCCGCGCCAGCCGCGACTTCCCGACCCCACCGGTACCGGTCAGGGTCACCAGCCGGTGCTCCTTCAACGCGTCCTGCAACTCCGCCAGTTCACGCTCGCGCCCAACGAACACTGCTCTTCCTCCCCATGCCTGCGAACGGGCTTCCGGCTCGGCGGAGCGACGTCTTCCCGCGACCGGCGGGCCGCACAACACGATCACGCACCTCGTGCCATACAGCGGGGCGCAGGATTTCGGACCGCGCCGAGAACGAAAGCGTGCAGGCATCCTGGCAGTCCTGGCGTGATCACGGAACGCGAACGGCAAAGCGCGCTCCCCGGTCCCGTAGCACGGCACTTCGACCCAGGGATCTGGCTGACGCGGTTCGCGGCCCGGATGCTTGTGGTGTGCCCACGCTGCGGAGTACGCCCGAGGATGGCGATGCTCGCGCGACAGCTGGCCGCAGACGCTGCTGAAGGGACATCACAAGACGGGCCGGACGGGGCGATACCCCGGTCCGGCCCGTCCACTCGCTGCTAGAGGTCAAGCTGACGCTGGTGTGTCGTGTGCGTGGGTATGTAACCGAGACCTTCGTTGATCCGTCTCATGTGCGCGTTGCTGTCGGCGGTGTCGGTCAGCAGGCCATCGAGGTCCGGGTAGTCCCTGCGGGCCTGTTGGATCGACTCCGCCTTCATCCAGCGGCCGAGGCCGTGTCCACGGTGCTCGGGCAGTACGCCGGTGCCGTAGTGCTGCCCGTCGCCCGAACCGTTGCCGGGGATGACGAGTTCGGTGAACCCGGCGATCGAGCCGTCGGAGGTGTCGATGGCGGCGACGGTGTGCAGGTGGTCGCCGCGCTGTTCGACGGCCTTCGCCGCAGCCCGTACGCGGTCCACATCCCAGGTCACGGTGCCGAGGTCGGCGTCGTCCATGGGCATGTCGTCCATGGCGCGGCGTGAGTCGGCGAATGTCCGGGCGAGGTCGTCGGGGACGGTTCCCCGCCACGACATCAACCGGTAGCCGGGATGCGGAAGCTCGACGATCTCCGCGAGACCGGCGGTGTCCACGTCGGCCAGAGGCAAGCGTACGAACCGAAAGGTGAGGACCTTCCGGAAGCCGCGCTCGGCCAGGAAGTGGTCGCCGGGCGATTCGTCCTCCGCCTGCGCGACAACGCAGCGTCGGGCGTCGTCCCGGGCCGCGGCCACGGCGGTGTCGAGGAGCCGGGACCCGACGCCGTTGCGGCGCTCCGCGGGATGAACGCGGAGGTCGAGTTCGGCCAAGTGCTCCTGCCCGCCGTCGAGCAGACGCAGGAAGGCGGTCCCGACCGGGATGGAATCCGCGTCGGACGCCAGCCAGGCAAGACGCCGGCCGTGCGGACCGGACGTGGGATCGGTCAGCGGGGTGATGCGAAGGGACAAGGTGTCTCCGTTTTGGGCAACGGGTTAGCGGAAGTGGCGTGTGGTGTGAGGCCACAGTCAGGCGTTGATGGGCGTGAGGCGATACACGCCCTAGTAGCCGACCGTGCCGTCGAGCAGCTCGCGCATGATGTCCAGATGCCCGTTGTGGCGGGCCGTCTCCTCGGTGAGGTGGTGGAGGATCCAGCGCAGGTCGACGCAGACGCCGTTGCGGAACGTTTTCCGGGCCTGCTGGTCCAAGTCGGTTTTGGCGACCAGTTCGCGGTAGCGCGCGCTTTGTTCGGCGTATTCGTCGAGCAGCTGCGTCAGCGGGAAGTCGACGGCGATCCGCATCTCGCGGTCGGGGTCCTCGTCCGTCATGGGGGCCAGGTCCTCCTCGCCGAGGAAGATCACCTGGAACCAGTAGTACTCGACCCAACGGAGATGGTTGATCACTCCGCTCACGGTCATCAGCGGTGAGCCCGGCAGGAGTGCCTTGCGGGCGTTCTCCGCGGAGAGGCCCTCGCACTTGGCGCGGGCGGTGTCCCGTGTGTAGTCGAGGAATGTGGTGAGCTGGGTCCGCTCGTCCCACGCGGTCGGTGTGTCACTGATTCTGGTCATCGCGCGAAGCGTCCCTGATCACCAGGCTGATGTCGAGCCAATAACCGGCGGGCCGCAGCTGACGGCTGGGGAAGGCTGCCGGCATGCGTTCGTGCAAGCTGGGGAACACTTGCGCACGGCAGGTGCGGAGGCGATACGGAACTGGCAGGGTCGGCCTCGTCAGGGCGGCGATCCGGCACGCGCTGTACGTGGATCGACGCGGTTCCGGGACGGTTCCGCCGGGGGAGGAGTTGGACCGGGGTGACGGCGCGATGCCATTCGAGGATCAATCCGACGTGACCGGAGATGACTTTCTGAACAGGGCAACGGAGGCCATGGAGAAGGCAGTGGGCGAGGCGCTCGATGCGACCTTCGACAGTGAAGCCGGTCTCGAACGGATCCAGGCACGCATCGAGCGGGTCTCCGGCCCGCCGCCGGCCGCCAAGAAGGCGCGGACGATCACGGCGTCCGCGGCACGGGACGACCGGCCGCCGAAATCGCCTGCGCGGGAAAGCGCGCGGAAGCTGTCCGGGCGGCGACGCAAGGAGATCGTCGCCGTGCTGCTGTTCAGCGGCGGCCCCGTCTTCGAGAGCGCGATACCGCTGTCGGTGTTCGGCGTCGACCGGCAGGACGCCGAGGTTCCCCGCTACCAGCTCCTTGTCTGCGCGGGGGAGGACGGCCCGCTGCGGACGACGGGGGGAGTGGAACTGACCGCCCCGTACGGTCTGGAGGCCCTCGCGCGGGCGGGTACCGTCGTGGTGCCGGCCTGGCGGTCGATCACCGCGCCGCCACCGCCGGAGGCGCTCGCCGCGCTGCGCCTCGCCCATGAGGAGGGAGCACGGATCGTCGGGCTGTGCACCGGCGCGTTCGTTCTCGCGGCAGCCGGGCTGCTCGATGGCCGGCCCGCCACGACGCACTGGATGTACGCGCCGACGCTGGCCCATCGCTTTCCGTCGGTGCACGTGGACCCGCGCGAGCTGTTCGTGGACGACGGGGACGTGCTGACCTCCGCCGGTACGGCCGCGGGCATCGACCTGTGTCTGCACATCGTGCGTACCGACCACGGCAGCGAAGCGGCCGCGGCGCTGGCGCGCCGACTGGTCGTGCAACAGCGCCGCTCCGGCGGGCAGGAGCGCTACCTCGACCGGTCGCTGCCCGAGGCGATCGGCGCCGACCCTCTGTCGGACGTCATCGCCTGGGCGTTGGAGCACCTGCACCAGCAGTTCGATGTGGAGACACTGGCCGCGCGTTCCTACATGAGCAGACGCACCTTCGACCGCAGGTTCCGTTCACTCACCGGCACCGCCCCCCTGCAGTGGCTGATCACGCAGCGCGTGCTGCAGGCCCAGCGGCTCCTGGAGACATCGGACTATCCGGTCGACGAGGTGGCCGGACGCTGCGGTTTCCGCTCGCCGGTCGCGCTGCGCGGACACTTCCGCCGCCAGCTCGGCTCCTCCCCCGCCGCGTACCGCGCCGCCTTCCGGGCCCGCAGCCCGCAGCCGTCCGATCAGAGCACCGAGCCGGACGGCGTTCTGCTGCCACCCCAGTCCCGCCGCGCCGAGACGGCCGGCACGGTCCCGAGCAGCCGTGAGGACGTGATCGACCTTCGGAATGTGGTCGGGAGCGCATAGGGATGGAAGGGGCGCAAGGGAAGTGTGGCTCACCGAGCGTGGGTTCAGCCGACCGGTGCGGCCTCACTGCTGCTCGGTCTGCGCGCCGGCTTCCTCGAGGTCGGTGACGCTCCCCGACATGATCGTCCGTACGTGGCGGGTGACGGCGTCCACCGGCCAGTTCCACCACGCCACGGCGAGGAGGCGGGCGATGTCCGCGGCGTCGTAGCGCGTGCGGATGAGCCGGGCCGGGTTGCCGCCGACGATGCCGTAGTCGGGTACGTCGCCGGTGACCACGGAGCCGGCGCCGATGATCGCGCCGTGGCCGATCCGTACCCCGGGCATGACCGTGGCGCCGTGCCCGAACCACACGTCGTTGCCCACTACGGTGTCGCCCCGGCCGGGCAGGCCGGTGATCAGGTCGAAGTGCTCGGCCCAGGATCCCCCCATCGTGGGGAACGGGAAGGTGGACGGGCCGTCCATACGGTGGTTGGCGCCGTTCATGATGAACAGGGTGCCTGTACCGAGCGCGCAGTACTTGCCGATGATGAGCCGCTCGGGACCGTAGTGGTAGAGAACGTTGCGGGTCTCGAACGCGGTCGGGTCGTCCGGATCGTCGTAGTAGGAGAAGTCGCCGACGTCGATCAGCGGGGACTTCACCAGAGGCTTGAGGAGAACCACCCGCGGGTGCTCGGGCATCGGGTGGAGCACGGTGGGGTCGGCCGGAACGTGCGGCATCGGGTTGGAGGTTCCTCTCGGCTGGTGCGCCGCCCGGTGCGCGCGGTTGGCGGTTCCGGGCGACCGGTGCGGATGGGCGGCAGGCGGGCGGACCCAGGTCACAACTGGCGGGTGAATTCCAGGCGGTCGGCGAAATTCTCGTAGCCTGCCCGCTCGAAGGCGGTGATCATCGCGATGTTGGCCGCGTCGCAGTCGCCGCGGATCTCCTCCGCGCCGGCCTCGACGAGCAGGCGTGTGCCGCGTGCCACCACCGCCGTCGCGTACCCGTTGCCACGGCACTCGGGAGCCACGGCCACCAGGCCGATCACGGCGGTCGAGGCGTTGCGGGCCGGGAGGCTGAGCGCGGCCGGCGTGCCGTCCGGGGTGTGGCCGACCTCCCACCACGCGGGCTCGAACGAGAACTGCTCCATGTCCGCGAAGAGACGCTCCGCGGCCCCCCGGGCGCCATGCCGGGCGACCATGGCGCCGAGTTGGGCGTCCGCGCTGGTCGGCAGCGCCTGGGTGAGGAGCGCGATGAACGGCTCGCTGCCCAGATCGGTCACGGAGCGCCAGGTCAGCCGATCGTCGTACGAGGTGAGGCCGGCGCCCGAGTGGCGCCGGAAGCGGCGGCCGTCCCGGGCGCGTGCGAAGCCCGCCAACTGGAGGAGTTCTGCGCGCCGTTCCGGCTCCGCCTGGAACTGCGGTGGCTGTACGGGCGAGTCGATGACGTGCTCCAGTTCGGTGGCGCCGAGCGAGCGGGCCAGGGCGGCGGCCTCGCTCAGCAGCTCCTGGCCGGTGGTCAGGCCCGGCTCGTCCCACGGCGCCTCGATGAGTACCAGAGCCATCGGTACGGCGCTTCCGGGAAGCGTCCACAGTGCGGTCGCCGCGGTGAGCTGCCCCGCGGAATCCTCCGCGACGAGGCACCACTCGGGCCTGGTGCACTTCTTGGCGATCAGGTCGTCCAGGTAGGCGGCGGTCCCGGCGTTGCGCTCGGGTCGGCCGGGGATCCGGACGAGGTTCGGCAGTTCGTCCGGGTGAGCGATGCGTATGGCCATGTGTCGTGTTCAACCTGTCTCTCGACTGCGTGGATGTGGTCGGGAACGCTCTATTCGACGGGGTAGCGCACCACCAGCACTCCCTCCACGTCCCCCTTCACTGCCTCGTACACATGAGGTACGTCCGCTGCCCACTGGACGTGGCCTCCTGGACCTACCTCGATCGGGGCGGATGTGGGCCCGACGCGAGCCGTGCCGCTGAGGACCAGCAAGTGCTCCTGCGTGCCTGCCGCGTGAGCGGGCGAGCGCTGCACGGCGCCGGACTCGATGCGTACGCGATACACCTCCGAGACGGCGACCGCGTCCTGCACCCGGTCCGTCAACTGCGCGTGCACCGCATCGCCCCGTACCACGGCGGGACCGACGACCGCGCTCAGCGGCGCCTCAAGGACGGTGGTGAGCGCGTACAGCGTCTCCAGCGTCGGATTGCGCCGGCCCGTCTCCAACTCGGAGAGCGTCCCCTTGCCGACGCCGGAGCGGCGGGCCAGCTCGGACAGCGACAGCCCGCGGTCCTGACGCAGCCGGCGCAGCCGCGCGCCGACTTCCTGGGCAAGTTCCATGAAGTGCCGTCCCTGGAGGGTCCGTTGATGCACTGGCTTCGGCTGAGGCACTGGCTTCAGCGCGCCAAGCGTTCCATAAACGGAACGTTCTGTAAACCGAACGGCCGTGGTGATGCGCAGGAGTTGAGGTGCCGACCGCTGCAAGATCGCCTCAACGTGGCAATTCCGTGAACCCCGTGTTCGAGATGTAATGACTCTCAACCTACTCACCTGTAACATGCGTCGCCGACCAACGACCATGCGTGGACTCGCTCGACCAGCGCCGTATGCGTCAGCGATGCGCCACCCCCCTCGTCCGCGCGCACCAGCCAGGAAGGTTTTCCCCCCACATGGATGGCACCATTGATGGGTTCAGTTATGGCGCCGTGACGCCGGTCGCGGGATATCTGATGGCGTGTTTCGGCAGCGCCTTGGGGCTGCGGTGTACGACCCGATCGCTGCAGTTCACGCAGTCCTGGCGGCCGGGATGGCTGGCCCTGGGGGCCGGTGCCATCGGTGCCGGGATCTGGACGATGCACTTCATCGCGATGATGGGATTCAGCGTCCGTGAATCCCAAGTCGAGTACAACTGGCCCATGACGTACGCCAGCCTGGCGGTTGCGGTGGTGGTGGTCAGCGTCGGCGTCTTCATAGTCGGCTACCGCGGCGCGACGGTGCCCGCTCTGCTGGCGGGCGGTGCCATTACGGGGCTCGGCGTCGCGGGCATGCACTACATGGGCATGGCGGCCATGACCATGCGCGGTGGCTCGCTGCGCTACGACATGGGCACCGTCGGCCTGTCCCTGGCCATTGCCGTGGTGGCCGCAACGGCCGCTCTGTGGGCGGCGGTTCAGGTCAAGAACCTGCTGTGGAGCCTGGGCGCCAGCCTGATCATGGGCGTCGCCGTGACGGGGATGCACTACACGGGCATGGCTGCCGTGAACGTGCACCTGCACGGAACGGCCACACCCGGCATGCTCGCCAATTCATCGTTCGACATGCTGGTCCCCATGCTCATCGGCCCGCTGGCCTTCCTGGTGATCGCAGGAGCCATCGTGATGTTCGATCCACTGATGGTCGGGGGCGGCAACGACGCCGCGGCGCTGCAACGCATCGAGGTGAACATCCCCGGGATGGCTCATCGCGAGACGGTTGACAGGTCCACGGCGACCCCATGGGCGGGCGAGCCGCGGAACCCGGACGCATTCGATGCGTTCGGCGGCCCTTCTCACCCGCCGCGCAACGATGCTCCTCGCGCGAGGAATCAGTGGAACAGCCCGCTCGGCTGACATGTCACCGGGTCACCGCTGACGGCCGTAGGGTGGCGTGGCATGACCGACACCGACACCGACACCGGCTTCGATACCGGGATCGCCGCGGACGCCGACATCGAGATCACTGCGGATCTGGTCCGTGACCTGCTCCAGGAGCAGCATCCAGACCTCGCAGGGCTCGCCATCCGCGAAGTGGCGGGTGGCTGGGGCAACCAGATGTGGCGCCTCGGGGACGAACTGGCGGTGCGTATGCAGCGCATGGACCCCACGCCGGAGCTCCAGCTCAACGAGCGGCGCTGGCTCCCCGTGCTGGCCCCGCGCCTGCCGCTCCCGGTGCCGACGCCGGTGCGGTTCGGTGAACCGTCCGAGCGCTTCCCCAAGCACTGGACCGTCATGACGTGGGTGGCCGGCGAGCCGCTGGACCTCGGTTCGATCAGCCGTGGCGCGCACGCCGCCGATAGCCTGGCGGGCTTCCTCCGCGCGCTTCACGTGGAGGCACCCGCCGACGCGCCGGTCTCCACCGACCGCGGCGCCCATCCCGGAAACTGCACGGACGGCTTCGAGAGCCTCCTCCAGGCCGTCGCGCCCGACCATCTCGTCGCCGATGTGCGGAAGGTCTGGGACGACGCCGTTGCGGCGCCCGAGTGGGAGGGCCCGCCGGTCTGGGTGCACGGCGACCTCCACCCCGCGAACGTCGTCGTCTCCGACGGAACCCTCTGCGGCATCGTCGATTTCGGCGACATGTTCGCCGGCGACCCCGCGTGGGACCTCGCTGCCGCCTGGGTGCTTCTGCCCGCGGGCACGGCCTCACGCTTCTTCGACAAGTACGCGCACGCGGACGAGGCGACGATCCGACGCGCCCGCGGACTGGCGGCGATGAAGAGCCTGTTCCTGATGCTCATGGGCCGCAACGGCGACCGGGGTCTTCCCGGCGGCAAGCCGACGTGGGGGCCGGCGGGGCGGGCGGCGCTCGACCGTGTTCTGGCCGGAGGCTCGATGGAGCGACGGAACGACGGACCTGGTCCGGGCCCGGCCGGCGGCCTCCGCTGACGGAGGCCACCGGGTAGTCAGGTCAGGACTTCGTCTCGTTGCTGCAGTACCAGGAGCCGTAGCGCGACCCGCCGACGCCCGTGTAGCGCGCCTCGCAGACGCGGACCGTCTGGTTCTCGGCGACGTCGTAGTTGCACTGGCGGATCGGGGAGCCGTTGTCGCCGATGCTGGTGGTGTCGTAGCAGCCGGTGCGGATGTCCACCCACTTCGGGGCCTGGCAGTCGTAGCCGGAGCACTGCCACTCCTGGATCTTGGCGTAGACCGTGTAGCCGTCGGCGTCGGTGTCCTGGACGTACAGCCAGTCACCGTCCGGGTAGAAGGTCGAGGTACCCCACGACTTGGAGACGCTCACGTTGAGCCCGCTCGCGGAGGCGGCGCTCTGCATGCCCATCACCATGCCCACGCTCGCCACAAGTCCGAGCACCGCTTGCACCACGCGTCGCATCTTCATCAAAGATCCCTCCCGTAACAGAATCGAACGGAGGGATCACATCGCAATGACGATCATCTGTCAACGAGGTTGCTCTGTACGCGAGTTGGGCCTGCGGCTCGGCAACTGCAGTGCCCCTCCAGCCATTTACGCTACGACCGTTGCGTAAATACGTGACGCTCCCTACTCTCGTCACCCGTGACAACCCCCGCGCGCAGAGGACGCCCCCGCAGCGAGAACGCCGATGTGCGGATCCTTGAGGAGGCGCACGCGTTGCTGGTCGAACGGGGCTATGACCGGTTCGCCATGGACGAGGTGGCGGTCCGTGCCGCGGTGGCCAAGAGCACGCTCTACCGGAGGTGGCCGACGAAGGACCATCTGCTCGTCGCACTCGTTGCCAAGATCCAGGACGAGGTGCCGGTCGCCGACACCGGCGACCTCAGGCACGACCTGAGCGTCTATCTCACCGCCATCGCGACCGGTCTCGACCGGATGCGCCGGGTCGGCCGGGATCAGACGGAGCAGGACAGGTCGGCCGGCGTCGTTGCCGAACTGGTCGCGGCCGCCGCCCGGCACCCCGACGTGGGCGACGTCGTGCGAAACCTGTTCGCCCGCCGCAACGCCCTACCGCTGGCACTGCTCGACCGCGCCCGTGAGCGCGGAGCCCTGGCCCCGGGCACGTCGTCCGAAGTGCTCTTCGATCAATTGGCGGGAGCCCTGTACTACCGGCTCCTGGTCACCGGTGCGCCGATCGGCGCCGACTACGTCGAGGAGCTGGTCGGCCAAGTGCTGGCGGGATCCGGCGCCACTCCTCACTCGGAAGGGATCTGACCATGGCCTGCAGACCGAACCGATACACGTGGACGTGACCCGGTGAACCACTCACTGGCGCTGGCCGACAACGACGCCATGCTCGCCGTCCGCTTCCTGCTCGAAATCGTCTCGCTGGTCTGCGTGGGCACATGGGCCTGGCGCAAGACCCCCGCACCATGGCACTGGCTGCTGGTCATCGTGCTGCCTCTTGCCGTGGGCTGGGCGTGGGGCACGTTCACCGTGCCGGACGACCCGTCCCGTGATGGGAACAGCGACGTCCACACGCCTGGTCCCCTTCGTCTGCTCCTCGAACTTGCCGTGTTCTTCGGCGCGGTGGCCGCACTTCACTTCGCGGACCTGCGCCGCGCGGCCCGTTGGCTCCTTGTGGTCATGGCCGCCTATCAGATCCTCGCGTACGACCGCATCGGCTGGCTCCTGAGCCACTGAGCGCAGGGCGCCGCCGCCTCGTGGTGACCGAAGCGCGTGATCATTCCGGCTCTTCCGTCGTCGCGGGCCCCATCTCCTGCGCCCAGCGTTGACTCCAGGCGTCCAGCGGGTTCAGCGCTCACATCGGCGTTGCAAGTCGCGGAAGCCGGCCGGAACTTGGTTGAGTTCCCACAGGATCCGCATCGTCCAGCGCCGTCCGAGCAGGTCGAGTGCGGCCATCACCGGACGGCCCGTTTCGGACCCCCGGACTGGCACACCGAGATCGCACCACTGGAGGTTCCATGCCCAAGGGCTACTGGGTCAGCGTGTACCGCACCATTTCCGACCCGGAGAAGGTCGCCGCCTACGACAAGCTGGCCGGTCCGGCCGTCGCGGCAGCAGGCGGGCGGCTCCTGGTCGGCTCCGTCAGTCGAGGCGTCGCGTATGACGCCGGAGTCGCCGAGCGCACCATCCTCGTCGAGTTCGACAGTTTCGAGCAAGCCGTCGCGGCGCGCGAGAGCGCGGCCTACCAGGAGGCGCTGGCCGCCCTCTCCGATGGCGTCGAGCGCGACTTCCGCATCGTCGAAGGCACCGACTAGCACCGACTGACTCCAGCTGGCACCGACTGACTCCAGCCGGAACCGACTAACTCCAGCCGGAACCGACTGATTCCAGTCATCCGGAACCGGCAGTGAGCACCGCTCGAACCGCCGCCTGGAGCGCTTCGTCGTCCTGTACGGAACCCCAGTGCTCATGCCGTACGGGGCGTTCGTCGGTGTCGAGCAGGGCGTGCAGGACGGGAAGGGCGGGGGTGACGGACGCCGGGTCGACGGCGGCGACTTCGGCGAGAAGGCGCAGGGGATCGAGGATGGTGGTGCCGGGGCCGCTCGGTGGCCCGCAGATTCCGATGAGGTCGATCAGGGCCTGGACGACGTCGTGTGGGGCTGCGGTGAGCTGCCACAGGATGCGGACGGTCGCCATGGCGTCGGTGGGGTTGTTGTGCCGGAGCCGAGCCCTGACGCACGCGCGGAGGAGCTCAGCGGCGCGTGGGGCGGCCGGAGGATGGGCGGCGGCGACTTCGGCGAGCAGCGCCAGGGCATCGACTCCGCCCGGTGTCCGGTACACGTCGTCGGCGCTGCGCGCGGTCAACTCGTCAAGCCCGGTGAGCACTTCATCCGCGTCCCCGGTGACCCGCCACAGAGCCCTGCCCCGTTCGACAGCGTCCCTCGGAGCTTCGGATGAGAAACGCGGCTTCCTGCCCAGCGCCTCGTGGAACATCCCGCGCAGCCGGTCCGCCGCAGCCGCCCCGAGCGAGTCGCCGAGCGTGATGCAGGCGCGGAGCAGGGTGGGTTCGGGAAGACCGGGGCCCGGCGTCGGGAAACCCTGGTCGTCCACCGGGCGCAACAGGGCGTGTACGGGTTCGTCGTCTCCGGTGAGAGCGTAGTAGTCGAACGGGCTGATGCCGGCGAGCCAACGGTTGGACAAGGCCCCCGGAGAACCCAGCCGCAGGCGCAGACGGTCGCGATGACGCTCGTCCACGCCGCCACGGCCCCCGACGGCACCACCGGCCGGCCCGCCGCCACGTTCGACGGCGAGCAGAGCATGCGCCGCCACCATCAGCGTCTCATCGTCATCGAGCAGTTCGATCAGCCGTGGAACGACCCGTCCGGTGTCCTGGTGCCATTGCCGCAAGACCGAGTCGTACGAGTACGGATGGTGTGCCGCGTGCGCGAAGCGGGCCAGGAGCGGGTCGAGGAGCACGTCGGTGTGCGCGGCGAAGGGGGCGAGGGCCTCGGCGAGGTTGAGCTCGCAGGCGTTCCAGTTGCGCTGGTCCGAGCCTGCCCGGGCGCACGTGAAGGCGCCGTGGTCGGTGAGCAGTTCGGTGAGGGCGGGGACGCAGCGGTCGTCGCCCATCCGGCTCAGCGCCCAGACGGCGTACTCGCGTTCGGGGGCGAGGTCCTTGCCCGGCGCGGTGAGGTGAACCGCCACCCGGTCCGCCCACGGGCGTGCGGCGGCGCCGCACATGGCAACGACCCGCAGCGCGAACAGACGGTTCTGCGGACACGTGTCGTCCACGCGCTCGGCGACGACCGGCAGAAGCTCGGGCAGCGCGGAACGCCTACGCGATATCAGAGCGGCCGCAACGCGCAGGCCACCCGCGCGCGTGTCCGCGTCCGCATGGCTCAGGAGCGCGTGGGCGAGGGCGAGCCGGCCTTCCAGGTCGGCCCCGAGCTGCTGGTCGGCCCCGGTGATGACGTCGATGCGCGTGCGAAGGAACGGCGCGGGTGGATGCGCGGCGGATCCGGCACCGGCGAGCAGCGCGTCGGTGGTGGCGCGTGCGTAGCGGGGATCGACGAGGTCCGGCAGTGTGCGGCGCAGCGCCGCGATGGCCTGCAGCCGGACGTCGTGACGGACTTCCTCGTCCCAGGCGACCCAGGCTTCGATGTCCTCCTCGAAGTCGGGCTCCTCGCCCTTGCCCTGGTCGGTCATCCGTGACCGTAGCCATGCCAGCGCGTCATCGCGCTGCCGGACCGCATACGGGGCGAGCTCACCGACGGCCAGTACAAGGCATCCGGCAGGCAACAGTTCGGGCTCGGCCTCGAAGCGGGCACGCAGGACAGGGATGAGAACGTCGGCGTGGGCGGCTGCCTGAGCGAGTGCGCCGGCCACGCCCGCCCTGATGACTTCGTCCTCGTCGTCGAGCAGCGGGATCAGCTCGGGTGCCGTGCGCTGCCAGGCGGCCGGCCACGCCGGGTCGGAGGTGGGCCGCCACTTGCCCTTGGGCAGCGGACCGACCTGCGCGGCGGGAGCGGTGTTGCCCACGGCGGCGATCTCGGCGATGGCCTGCAGAAGGCCGAGGCGCACGGTGACGAAAGGATCCCGGGCGGCCTCGACGAGAAACGGCACGATCTCGGCGGCGGCCGCCCGCACCGAACTGCCGTCGCCGACGGCCGCGTAAAGCAGATTCGTACACATGTCGTCGGCGGTACGTCGATCCGCCGACCAGAGCTCGTCCAGCACATGGGGGCCGTACTGCTCCGGGGAGTAGGGATCGACCACCTTCGCCCAGTCGACCTGCGCGGCGAGCCGCGCAAGGCGACGCGCCTTCGCGTCGCGGCCGTTCATCGCTTCATCGCCGCTCACCGCTCGCTGCTCGCCGCCCCCGGGTCAGGTCTGCGGGGTGAGGCCGAGGCGGTGACAGGTCAGTGAGCGGTTGCCCTGGCGTCCGTCCCATGCCTCGTACACCAGCGCCTGCGGACCGGCGATCCGCAGGCCGTCGCGCAGCCCGCTCACGCTCATCGCCGCGAGGTTGCGGTAGGCGGCCGACGGCGACGGCCAGGCCAGTTCCGCCCACCAGTTGTGGCCGTACGCGGTGTCCACGGGCGGCCGCCAGCCGGCCTCGACGATCAGTCGGCTGCCGGCTACCCCGGCGCGCAGCGCAGGGTCGAGATGATGGTCACCGGACAGCTCGGCCTCGAGGGTCGCGTCACTCTGCAGGAACTGCACGTACCTCCCCGTCCGTCCGGCCTCCCTGATGACGAGCACCGAACCGTCGGACAGCGAGGCCAGCTCCTCGGCAAGCGCCTCACCCAACGCGCCCCATTCCGTCACTGCCACTCCGCTCACAGCCCGTCCTCGTACGCGTCCAACTGCCGCAGCTCCTCGTCGAGTGCGAGCCGATTCCGGGTGACCAGTTCCAGGTAGAGCGCGCCTGCCGAGCGCAGCACCAAGGCCGTGTCCGCTGCGGCCCAGTGGACCTCGGCATCCGCGCCCGGTCGGCGGTCGGTCGGTTCGCCCAGGGCCGTGCTGAGCGCGGCGGTCATCCTCACGAAGGCGTCCAGGGAGTGGTCCCAGCGGTCGACGTAGTCGCTCAGGCGCAGCTGGACCCGCTCCACCATCTCCCCGTCCTGCGCTGTCGCGCCGCGGCCGGAGGCCCGCCTGCTGCTCTCGAACCCGGTGTCGAGCAGGTCCCACCGGGGCCGGATCATCAGCGCCTTGCGGGTGAACTGAGCCGACCGCCTCGCACTGGAGGTGGCCCCCAACTCCCAGGTGCAGTCCAACGACCGAAGCCGCGCCGCGAATTCGACCACTTCGCCATCACTCAACGCACGCCATTGCGTCATACGTCCCCCGGGAGACGCGGCGCCTGATCGCCCCGCCCCCGTCCTCCTCACGCTCCACCGCGGTCAACCCGCAAGAGACCGACAACTCCTTGATCGTGCCACACCGTTGCACGGTCCCGGAGGCAGTCGCTTTTCACGTGCTCGAAGGCTTGCGGCGCAAGTAATCGGAGCGGGACACGAAGATGTCCACGGCCTCGTGGATCGAGCAGCCGAGGCGGTCCCGGAAGAGCTTGATGGCCATGATCGACATGCCGTCGAGAATCTCCTGATCTGCGAAGGACAGCGGTCCGGCAGTCCAGGCACCGGACGCGGGATCTCCGCCGGGCCAGTCGACGTCGGTCAGAGTGACGAGCAACCGGCCGTCGGAGTGCGCCACCGCCACGTCCATGCCACGGGCCGCCCGCTCGGCGAAGGCAACCGGGGCCGTGCGATCGAGGACCAACACGAAGTGCTGAGCCACGCGCTGCCGCCGCTCATCGAGATTGCCGTCACCGTCGAGGCGCAGGTTGGCGTTCCAGGCAGCCTGGGCCAGCACCGACACGAACACCCCGAGAAAGTCGGCCTCGAGCAGGCCGTCCGCGTGCTCGATCACCATCGCGAGCCCCTGCTGCCCATGCGCATGCCCCGGTCCATGCCAGTCGTGGAGGCAGTCCACGAGTGCGTCCCAGTTGTGACCGAAGTAGCCGGGGAAGGACAGCTCCCGGGCGAACGTACGGAAGAGGGATGCGGGATCCCGCATGTCCCGGCCGTCCAGCCGCAGGACGACACCGCCTCGCTGCACGAGCGCGGCGGTTTCCGAGGCCAGCCAGGGGTCGGCCGGGGAGGTGAACACGACCCATGGGGAACGGTGTTCCGTCAGGGTAGGCGTGATCATCATGTCGAGATCCTCGCACGGCGTGTGTCGGGGGTGCGGTGTACCGACCGCGAGTGCCGCGGGGGACAGTCATGCGTCAGGTGTACGGTCCGCCCCATGGACTCAAGGAGCCTTGAGGCCCGGGGGCGGGCCATCATCGACAACAACCGTTTCATGACGCTGGGGACTGCGAACGCAGACGGTGACCCCTGGGCTTCGCCGGTCTTCTATGTGGCCGACGGCTACTCGACGTTCTACTGGATTTCGTCACCGGAGGCCACGCAGGTCCGCAACATTGCGGTGCGGCCCCAGGTCGGCATCGTGGTGTTCAACTCGCAGCAGGTGCCGGGTTCCGGCGAAGCGGTGTACATGGCGGCCACTGCGTCGGAGCTGACCGGCGCCGAACTGGACCTGGGCCTGGAGATCTACCTGGGCGCGGCACCGTTCGGTCGAGGGCCGGAAGCGTTCCGTCCTCCGGGTCGATACCGTGCGTACCGGGCAGCAGTGACCGAGCATTCCATGCTGTGCCCGTTGGCGTCCGGCGAGCCGTGCCCTGTGCATGGCCGCACGTCCGACCACCGGATGGCGGTACGCCTCCGATAGGCCGCACAGGGAGCACCGCGCATGCCGAGGCCACCGCGCCCTACGCGCCGACGCGCCGGACGGCAGCACCCTGGGCACGGTAACTCCCTGAACAGGGAGGGCGATCGTGGATGCGCTGACGCCCCACTCGCCACGTGTTGTCCCGCCCTGCCTTCAAGACTTGGCTGAGTTATGCCATGGACGGCGACGTGTTCCGCGAATACAAGAACCGTGGGAGCGCTCTCATTCCCGATCGCCCACCCCCCACGGAGGCGTCCATGAGAACTGTCCGTACCACCTTCGCCGCGCGTGCAAGTGCCTGGAACAGATGGAGAGTTGCGCTGGTCGCGGCGCTCGCCGCAGCCGGACTGCTCACGGTGCTGATGCCGGGCGACGCGCGAGGTGACGTGCCGCCGCCTGCGCCCGGCTGGTCGTTGCAGTGGAGCGATGACTTCACCGGGCCGGGCAATACGCTGCCCTCGTCGAGCGACTGGCAGATCGACACCGGCCACAACTACCCCGGCGGGCCCGCGAACTGGGGCACCGGGGAGATTCAGAACTACACGTCGAACCCTTCGAATCTGAGCCTCGACGGTGCGGGGAACCTGCGCATCACGCCGCTCAGGGACGGATCCGGAAACTGGACGTCGGGGCGTATCGAGACACGTCGCGCCGACTTCAAGGCACCCGCCGGCGGCACTCTCGCCATCGAGGGCCGTATTCAGATGCCGAACGTCACCGGCTCGCAGGCGCTCGGCTACTGGCCGGCGTTCTGGGCGCTCGGTGCCCCGTATCGGGGCAACTACTGGAACTGGCCGTCGATCGGCGAGTTCGACATCATGGAGAACGTCAACGGGATCAACTCCGTCTGGGGCGTGCTGCACTGCGGGGTGAATCCGGGCGGCCCCTGCAACGAGACCCAGGGCATCGGCGCCGCCAAGCCCTGCCCCGGCAGCAGCTGCCAGTCCGCGTTCCATACGTACCGCTTCGAATGGGACCGCAGCGTCAGCCCCAACGTCCTGCGCTGGTACGTAGACGGCCAGGAGTACCTCAGCGTCGACGAGAACCGGGTCGGTGCCGAGGCATGGAACAACATGACCAGCCACGCCGGCTACTTCATCCTGCTCAATGTGGCGATGGGCGGCGCGTTCCCCGATGGTGTCGCCGGCCGCGCAACCCCGGTTCCCGAGACCGTGTCCGGCCGGCCGATGCTGGTGGACTACGTCGCGGTGTGGACACGCGGCGGTACCGACCCCGACCCTGATCCCGACCCCGGCGATCCGACCGCGCTGCACCTGCGTAGCGGTGGCACGCTGGGCGGCGCGCAGCAGTCCGCGTCGACGGTGACCCTTGCTTCCGCGGGCGGAGCCAATCGCGACGGAACACCGCACAATCCGCAGGTGTTCACAGCGACGGGCATCAACGGCACGTATACCGGCGGATCGACCCAGTTCGATCTCTTCGTGGATGCCGGCGGCACGGTAGGCAACGGTCAGCAAGCAAGGGTGAGTTATGACCGGACGGGCGACGGGAGTTGGGAGCGCACGGAGACGTTCCGGTATTTCGCCACCGATCCCGTCCCGGGCTATGAGCACTACAGGCAGGCCAGTGGCCTCCACAGCGCGACCGGCTCGCACGGAACCATGACGAACGGCCGGGTGCGCGTCGAGGTGTGGAGCGCGATCGGCAACGGTCCGAGCACGCTGGGCATCGGCAATCAGTCGCAGCTGAGCATCCCGATCGGTTGAGCTACGCGGCGCGGGCGCTGTCAGGTGAGCTGATTCCGCGGCGCCCGCGACCGCCGATGCGAGCGGACCGGCCTGTGTCCGGGGTGCTGTTACGTCGGGTCGTGCGGGGTAGCGGCCATGGAAGCGATGGTGGCGCGAAGAGCATCGTCGAGCGGTGTGGCGCTCACACCGAAGGCCTCTTCGAAAGCAGTGCTGTCGACGACGAATGGACGGTCGAACTGGTAGCGCGTTTCCCTGAGTTCGCGGACCAGCGGATTGGCGAGTTCCAGCGCGCGTCGCACGAGCGCCGGTGGCCGGCTGAGGCGGGGCGCGGGCGCTCCGGCGAGTGAGCAGAGCCGCTCGGCCAAGGTGCGGGCCGATACAGCGGGGCTGTTGGGTACGTGCCAGGCACGGCCCCAGGCGGATGGCGCGTCGGCGACGGCCGCCATTGCTGTGGCGACATCGGGCAGGTAGGTCCAGGAGTGCGGTTGGTCGGGGTCGCCGAGGAACAAGGTGCGCTTCCCGGCAAGCAGGGACGGTACGAACCTGGTGCCGGCCGGGGTTTGGTCGCTCGCACCGGGGCCGAAGTAGTCGGAACTGCGGACTTCGGTGACCTTGGCTCGGCCCTCCTGGTGGGCGGAGAGCGCCTCCGCCCACATGGCGATCCGGACCCGCCCCTTGGTGCCGGTCGCGGCGAGCGGGAGGTCCTCGGTCATGGGCCCTTCGACGGGGCCGTACCCGTAGAGATTGCCCGCGGTGACAAGGACCGCGCCTGTCGACTCGGCAGCGCCCAGGAGCGCGGCCGCCAGTGGCGGCCAGTCCTGGGCCCAGCGGGTGTAGGGCGGACCGGCGCAGTTGTGCAGGGCGGCGGCCCCTTCGACGATCCGGGTGAGCCGGTCGCGGTCGGTCACGTCGGCCGCGACGCACTCCGCGTCGTCCGGGCCCGAGCCGGATCTGGTCACCACGACCACTTGGTGGCCACGCGTCAGCAGGAGGCGTGCGAGGTGCGTCCCGACTTGCCCCGCACCGACGACGACATGTCTGGCCATGACATCCCTCTCGACTCGGCTCGGCTCGCAGCGTGCCGAAGGAACCGATGGTAGGGCCCAACTGCCTTGCCGGCGGGCGGCGTCGACTACCGATTGCGGCCGAGGAAGCCGCGATACCAGGTGATGGTGTCCTCCAGTGTGGTGTCGAGGGGGATGGGCCGCAGGCCGTAGGCCTTCTCGATCGCGGTGGAGTCCATTACCTGCGGCTCCGTGTGCTGATAGAAGAGCTCGGCGTACGAGTCCATGAAGGTCTGGTCGAACGGGCCGAACGGGACCGGCTCGGTCTTGATGGTGACGTTCAGTGGCCGACCGACCTTCCGCTCGATCAGCCGGAAGACGTCCTGTGTGCTGGTGGCGGGCGCGGTGGGCAGGTGCCAGACGCGGCCGTCGCCGTCCGGGTTCTCGCCGAGGGTCGCCAGACCGGCGGCCACACTGCGGATGTCGGTGTAGCTGTGCGGCAGTGTGATGTCGCCCAGGCCGGCCACCTCGGTGCCGGTCAGGGCGCCGGGGAAGACGGCGCCGCCGAGGGACGAGTTGAGCACTCCCGGGCCGACGAAGTCGGCCGAGCGACCGAGTACGACGCGAGCCCGGCCGGCCTTGTGCGCGGCCAGGTACCTCTCGTCCAGCGCGGCCCGCATCCGGCCCTTGGCGGTGGTGGCCCGCCACGGCGTGTCCTCGGTCATCACCTCGCCGTGGGTCTCGCCGTACGGATACAGCGTGTCGAGTACGACCAGCCGTGCCCCCTCGGCCTCGACCGCGCCGAGTACGGCGTTCTGAATGCCCGGCATCGTGTCGAGCTGCAGGTGGTACGCCACATTGACGCAGTGGTAGACGACGGCGGCGCCCTTGATCGCGGCACGGGCTCCCTCGACGGTCCCGACGTCGCCCTGAACGCGTGTGACGCCCTCGGGGGTGTCGCCGGTCGCCGAACGGTCCACGAGGCGGACCTCATGTCCGCGCCGGGCCAGCTCCCCGGCCAGTGTGCTGCCGGCCGGTCCGGCGCCAAGAACTATGTGCAGGTCAGACGTGGTGGTGTGCATGATCTGGCTCCCTTCGACATCGCGCTTTCGTTATAGACCGTAACTCCTGTGATGGCATAACGCAAGAATGAGTAGCGAAAGCGATACTCTGTAACCTCTGCTACGAGAGGCAACGGGAGGCAGAGGCATGGCATCGGCACCACGGACCCGCACTCCGCGGGAGCGGTATCGCGACCGGACGCGCGCGGAGATCAAGGAGATCGCCGTGCGGCAGCTGGCCGACGGAGGCGTGGAGAGCGTGGCGCTGCTGCGCATCGCGAAAGAGCTCGGCATGTCAGGACCGGCGCTCTACCGCTACTTCGCGGGCCGCGACGACCTCCTCGCCGAACTCGTCATGGACGCCTACGACTCGATCGCGTCGGAAGTCCAGGCAGTCGACACCTCGGCCGGCGATCGAGCGGCGCTGCACGCGCTGGCGACGGCGTTCCGCGCGTGGGCGGTGGCGCAGCCGCACCTCTATCTGCTCCTTCAGGGCACGCCGGTGCCGGGCTTCACCGCACCGGCCGAGACGGTGGACCGCGCCCGAGCGGTCCTCGGCCCGTTCCTGCCGGTCTTCGCCGAAGGACGCCCGGTCCGCTCCGTGAACCCACTCCTGACCGAGCTCCGCGCGTGGCTGCGCAAGGACACCGCGGTGGCGGCATGGGTGGAGGAGTGGACCGGCCTCTCCGCCGCGAAGCCCGCCGCGGCCGTTGCGCTGACCGGCGCCATCACGGCCTGGCCGCAACTCCACGGCACCGTCGGCCTGGAGGCCGCCGGTCAGTTCACCGGGATGGGGCACGCGCCGGCAACGCTGCTCGCCGTGCAGGTGGACATGCTGGCCGACACGTTCCAACTGGCGTGAGGGAGCTCATCTCCCTCGCCGATGACGAGGGGAACAGCGTCACCGTCAGCGTTCTGGGGCGCAGCCCTGTATGGAACGCGGGGCTCGACGCCGAGATCGTCGTCAGGACACCGTTCGTGTCCGGTCGTATCGGCTTGGTGCTGTCGGCCTCGAAACTGGCAGGTTGGGCCGCCGCGCTGCACGGTCTCGACACCGGCGAAGACGTGGTGTGGATGGAGTGGGACCGAGGGCCGACCCTCTCCATCCAGCTCACCGGTGAGCGTGACTGCCCCGAGGTGGTCGTGGAGGACGAGTCGGGGTCCATGGTCACCGTGCGGGTTCCGATAGTCCCCCCGGACGACTGGATCGCCGACCATCGGCAACGCCTGCGCGAGGTCTCGGATCACTGGGTTCCCATGCTGTCAGCCTAGGGAGACATGCCCCTCACATGCTGCTCGGTTCAAGACCGGATCGGATCCGGGCCGGCGTCTCCTGGCGCGCTGACAGCCAATACTTCGGCTGCCAATACGTCGACTGCCACTACGTCGACCGCGCGCCTCAACCGTCGGCAGGCGCGCGGGGCATCGGAGGGTGCGAGCGTGATCTCGGCGGTGGCGCGGGCGGATCCGTGGGTTCGGTAGGTCATTTCCAGTACCGGAACGGAACGCAGCGTGGAGACGATTCGGGCCAGGATCTCGGGGGAGTGGCGGAGGGTCACTGCGAGGCGCGCAGTGTCGTACGGAGATGGGGTTGCTCCGGTCGGCGCAGCGGTGCCGTCGCCGCTGCCCGCCGTCAGGGTGGGAACGTTGAGCGTCATGGCGTGTGCTTCCTCGCTGGAATCTGGGGCCGGATCCGGCCGTCTGCATGGGGGCGAAAGCAAAAAGACCCCTCGCGGAATGCGAGAGGTCTGCGTGTGGGCGGTGAGTACCCGGGAGGGGTGGCCTCCGGGTCAACTCGATGCCGACACGCCGCAGCTGATAATGAGCTGACGCAGCATGGTCCGGATGCTGGCACGTATCTCGGTCCGCGACAACGTCGTCTCATGGGGCGGACAGGGGCGGCCTCCGTGCTCAAGGTGACCGAGGATCATGGCTCCCTGCTTCCGTGCCGCATGTCACGGTCCGGAATGTGAACGGCCGTGTCCGCGCTCGGGCGGATGCCTCTAGGCTGGCCGGGCAGCTGGTTCGCCCCGTCCGCCAGGCGGGATGCGTCGTAAGAGGGAACCCGGTGGGAATCCGGGACTGCCCCGCAGCGGTGAGTGGGAACGACCGCCGTCATACGCACTGGATCCGACGTACCGGATCCGGGAAGCGACGGCCAGTAGGTGTCCTGTGTACGCAGTCGGTACGCAGGGCGTGTCCGCGAGTCCGAAGACCTGCCCGTTGCCCGCGTACGAGACGTCTCGTACGCGGATATCCCGGTGACCTCGTGGGCGGGTCGGCGTACATATCAGGCGGACGGACCGTGCCATCCCGCGCACGCTCGCACCGCCCGGTCACGTACCCCTTCGCGCTCCCGTCCCGTCTCCGGGATCTCAGGGATTCATCTCGCGAAGGAGATCTCCGTGACCACGAAGTCCGCAGCCGCGGCAGCACGGGCCACCGTGTACGGCTACCCACGCCAGGGCCGCAACCGCGAACTAAAGAAGGCCGTTGAGGGGTACTGGAAGGGCACGGTCACCGCCGATGACCTCCGGCAGACCGCACGGGACCTGCGCCGCACCAACTGGCAGCAGCTGTCCGATGCCGGCCTCCATGAGGTGCCGACCGGCGACTTCTCGTACTACGACCACGTTCTGGACACCACCGTCATGGTGGGTGCTGTTCCCGATCGCCACCGCGACGCCGTCGCCGCCGACGCATTGGACGGCTACTTCGCGATGGCGCGCGGCACGCAGGACGTCGCCCCGCTGGAGATGACGAAGTGGTTCGACACCAACTACCACTACCTCGTACCCGAGTTGGGTCCCGACACCGTTTTCGCCTCGGATGCGACGAAGCAGGTCACCGAACTGCGTGAGGCCGTATCGCTCGGTCTGAGCGGGCGTCCGGTCCTGGTCGGTCCGGTCACGTACCTGCTGCTCGCGAAGCCCGCACCGGGCGTGGCGGCCGGCTTCGAGCCGCTGACGCTCCTCGACCGTCTGCTGCCGGTGTACGCGGAGGTCCTCGCGGATCTGCGTGCGGCGGGCGCCGAGTGGGTGCAGCTCGACGAGCCCGCCCTGGTCCAGGACCGCACGCCGGCCGAGCTGAACGCCGCCGCGCGCGCCTACCGCGAACTCGGCACCCTCACCGACCGGCCCAAGCTCCTTGTCGCCTCCTACTTCGACCGTCTCGGCGAGGCGCTGCCAGTTCTCGCGAAGGCCCCCGTCGACGGTCTCGCGCTCGACTTCACGGACGCGGCCGCCGCCAACCTCGACGCGCTCGCCGCCGTGGGCGGACTGCCCGGCAAGCGCCTGATCGCGGGTGTCGTCAACGGACGCAACATCTGGATCAACGACCTGGAGACGTCACTCGCCACGCTCGGCACGCTGCTCGGGCTCGCCGGACAGGTGGACGTGGCCGCCTCCTGCTCGCTGCTGCACGTACCGCTGGACGCAACCGCCGAGCGTGACATCGAGCCGCAGATCCTGCGCTGGCTCGCCTTCGCCCGCCAGAAGACCGCGGAAGTCGTCACCTTGGCCAAGGGCCTGACGCAGGGCACGGGCGCCATCGCGGCGGAACTGGCCGCGAACCGCGCCGACCTGGCCTCCCGTGCCACCTCGCCGATCACCCGGGATCCGGCGGTACGCGCACGCGCCGCCGCCGTCACGGACGCCGACGGCCGACGCGCCTCGGCCTACGAGCAGCGCGCCACGGCCCAGCGCGCCCATCTCGGTCTGCCGCTGCTGCCGACCACGACCATCGGCTCGTTCCCGCAAACCGCCGACCTGCGCACCGCCCGTGCCGACCTGCGCGCCGGACGCCTCGACGCCGTCGGCTACGAGGAGCGCATCAAGGCCGAGATCCAGGAGGTCATCTCCTTCCAGGAGAAGGCCGGGCTCGACGTTCTCGTGCACGGCGAGCCCGAACGCAACGACATGGTGCAGTACTTCGCCGAACAGCTCACCGGCTACCTCGCCACGCAACACGGCTGGGTGCAGTCGTACGGCACCCGCTACGTGCGCCCGCCGGTCCTGGCCGGCGACATCGCGCGGCCCGAGCCGATGACGGTGCGCTGGACCTCGTACGCCCAGTCACTCACCGACCGCCCGGTCAAGGGAATGCTGACCGGCCCGGTCACCATGCTCGCCTGGTCCTTCGTCCGCGACGACCAGCCCCTCGCGGACACGGCACGCCAGGTTGCTCTTGCCCTGCGCGACGAAGTGTGCGATCTGGAAGCCGCCGGCACATCGGTCATCCAGGTCGACGAGCCGGCGCTGCGCGAAACACTGCCACTGCGTGGCGCCGACCACCCTGCCTACCTCGCCTGGTCCACCGAGGCATTCCGCCTCACCACCGGCGCCGTACAGGACGCCACCCAGATCCACACCCACATGTGCTACGCCGAGTTCGGCGACATCGTCCAGGCCATCGACGACCTCGACGCCGACGTCATCAGCCTGGAAGCGGCCCGCTCCCACATGCAGATCGCCCGCGAACTCGCCACCCACGGCTACCCGCGCGAGGCGGGCCCCGGGGTGTACGACATCCACTCACCGCGCGTACCCGGAACGGACGACACAGCCGCACTGCTGCGCAAGGGCCTGGAAGCACTCCCGCCCCAGCGGCTGTGGGTCAACCCCGACTGCGGCCTGAAGACGAGGGGCTGGCCGGAGACCAGGGCATCGCTGGAGAACCTGGTGGCCGCTGCGCGCATCGTTCGAGCTGAACTCACGTAGCCCGACTGCGAGTCAAGAGGCGGGAGAGGCGACATGCTTGCCTCTCCCGCCCTCTGCGGCAGGCGAGGGCCCACCCTGATCCCGGCGCCATCACTTCGCCTGCTGACCGTTGCGCCGGCGGCGGCTACCGTGCGGGGATGGCGGAGCATCCGGGGCTCGGTGTGATGGTGGCGCGCTTGCTCGAGCGTCGAGGGTTGGGTGCCGAAAGTCTGGCGCACGGTGCTGGGCTTGAGGTGGATGAGGTTCGTGCGGTCCTCGCAGGTGGCGGCCCGAGGGAGGAGTTTCTCCGGTGCGTTGGACCCGAACTCGGTGTCCGGGCCGTGGACTTGTACATCCTCGCGGGGCTGGAGGTCCCGGACGAGATGGCACCGATCGACGCATCGGCCGCGCCGTATGTGCGGCATACGGTGACGGACGCGGTGCGACTGCCCGAGGCGGAGCGTGCCGAACTTCTCGGCCTGGTCCGTGCGCTGCCACAGGAGGAGCGGCGCTCCCGCTTCGCACCGAAAGGGCTCGCGCCGCCGACCGGCGGCCCGGGAGCGCAGATCATCCGCATGCTCCAGTACCGGAATCTGAACTGGCTGGGCATAGCAATGACCCTGGGGCTGGTGACACCCACATATCTCTCGGCCGCTACATACGGTCTGATCGGTTCCGAGCGCAAGGAGCTGACACCGCGCCTGGTGACGGACTTCGCGGCCTTGCTGGGGATCGATGTCCGCGATCTGGCCACGCTGACCGGCATCTCCCTGCCGGACACGCCACCGCCTCCCTCTCCGAGAGCGGAGTACGCCGCCGTGCTGCTCTGGGAGATACGACGCCTGTCCTCAGCCCAAGCACAGCACGTCTCCGAAGTCGCGCACGCCATGAAGGGGAACGGCTGATCAGGCTTCACGCCGCGGACCCGTCCAACTCGTGGACGGGTCTGCACGCCGTGGTTCCACGGGACAGGATGCGGTCGGCTGCTGCCACCGACCGGCCCCTTTCTCCAGGAGCAGAGCGTGACCTTCGTCGATGTCCCCGGCTCGAAGTCCATCACCGCGCGGGCCCTGTTCCTCGCGGCCGCGGCCGAGGGCACCACCGTGCTGCGCCGGCCGCTCGTCTCCGACGACACCGAGGGATTCGCGGCCGGGCTCACCGAGCTCGGCCACCGCGTGGAGCGCGACGGGGAGAACTGGCGGGTCGAGGGCAGCCCGGCCGGGCCACCCGCCGACTCGGCACATGTGTACTGCCGGGACGGCGCCACCACGGCCCGGTTCCTGCCCGTGCTCGCCGCGGCCGGCCACGGGAGCTTCCACTTCGACGCCTCCGAGCAGATGCGCCGCCGCCCGCTCGGTCCGCTCACCGGCGCGCTGCGCGCCCTGGGCGTGGAGCTGCACCACGAAGGCGCCGAAGGCCACCACCCACTGCGCGTCGAGGCGCGCGGGGTCGGGGGAGGCGACCTGCTCCTGGATGCCGGCGAGTCGTCCCAATACCTGACGGCACTGCTCCTGCTCGGCCCGCTGACGGCGAACGGGCTGCGCATCACCGTCACGCGCCTCGTCTCGGCGCCGTACGTCGAGATCACCCTCGCCATGATGCGGGCCTTCGGCGTGCACGTGGGACGCGAACAGGCCACGGACGGCGTGGTGTTCACCGTGCCGCCGGGCGGCTACACGGCGACGGAATGGGCCGTCGAACCCGACGCCTCCACGGCGAGCTACTTCTTCGCCGCGGCCGCCCTGACCGGGCGCGAGGTCACCGTCCCCGGACTCGGCAAAGGGGCTCTGCAGGGCGACCTGCGCTTCACCGAGGTCCTGGCGCGCATGGGCGCCCATGTCGAGGTCGGCGAGGACGCGACCACGGTGCGCGGCAGCGGCCGCCTGTCCGGTGTCACCGTCAACATGCGCGACATCTCCGACACCATGCCCACGCTGGCGGCGCTCGCACCGTTCGCGTCAGGCCCGGTCCGTATCGAGGACGTGTACAACACCCGCGTCAAGGAGTGCGACCGACTGGAGGCGTGCGCACAGAACCTGCAACGCCTCGGCATCGAAGCACGCACCGGCGAGGACTGGCTCGAAATCCACCCCGGCACGCCTCACCCCGCCGAGATCACCACCCACGGCGACCACCGCATCGTGATGTCCTTCGCCGTCACGGCCCTGCGCACGCCGGGAATCTCCTTCGACGACCCCGGCTGCGTCCGCAAGACCTTCCCCGGCTTCCACGAGGCGTTCTCGGCGCTGGGGCGGCGGTGGGAGACTCCCGGCGCCTGAGCGGATGGGCCCACTTGCCGCGGAACCCGCGTCAAGACGCCGTGGTCGCGTGGACCAGGCCGGTCTCCGCGGTGCCCAGCCTCTGCGCATCCCTCTCAGGACGGCAGAAGCAGGCCACCAACGCGCCTGCCGTGGCCAGCAGCCCCGCCGTGAACAGCCAGCCGTTCTCATAGCCGGCCGGGACGGTGGCCGCGCCGTCGACCAAGGTGCCGAGGATCACCGGTGCCAGGATGCCGCCGAGCGCGTACACAAAGGTGAGGACACCGAGGACCACACCGCGTTGAGAGGCGGGCGTGATCTGTGCGCACGCCGTCGTCGCGATGGTCAGCATCACCAGGCCGAGCGCCATCGGGCCCAGCATCATGAGGACCTTGACCGCGACGGGATCCGCCAGGCCGAACACGGCAGTGGCGAGGCCTGAGGCCAACAGGAGGAGTCCGGCGCCGGCTCCGGCGGGCAGCGCCCGTCTGCCGTTGCGGCGGGCCAGGCGCTGGGACATCAGACCGTGGCCGAGCAGCACGAGACCGTTGGCCAGTCCGCCGGCGCCGACCAGCGTTCCGGCCTGGTGCAGCTCCAAGCCCATCACGTTCTGCAAGTAGTCGGGCGTCCACGTCAGCAGACTGCTCATCCACCAGTACGCGGCGAATGAACCGAACGCCGCCGTGATGAAAGTCCCGGTCCGCAGGATCGTGCGCAACGGCGGGCCGTCCGAGGCGACGGCCGCCGCTGCCGAGTCGCTCTTGCGTGTGACGGGTGGCGCGAGCGGGCCGTCGGCACCCCACCGTGCCCAGGCGGCGGCCCAGACGAGCCCGGCCAGACCCATCACGCCGAACGCCCAGCGCCAGCCCCAGTGTGCGATCACCACGGTGAGAACGGGAGAAGCGACGGCGACGCCCACCGCGGCGCCCACCATCAGGACCGCGGTCGGCAACGACCGTTCCTGTTGCGGGAACCAGCCGTGCACATGGTGCAGCGCGACCGGCGCCGCGGGCCCTTCGGCGGCGCCGAGCAGTACGCGCGTGGCCACAAGCACGGCGAACCCCGCGGCTCCCCACAGCATCGGCAGCTGTGCGACGGACCAGAGGACGACGAGGACCAGGAGAATCGTGGTGGTGCGCACCCGGCGGGTCAGCGCGGCGACACCGAGCGCGGCGAGCGAGAACAGCGAGAAGAACGCCGTCTGCGCCGCGCCGAACTCCACACGGGAAATGTCGAACTCGGCCCGGATCTGCGGACCCGCGAGGCCGAGTACCGCCTTGTCGGCGAAGTTCACCACCATGAAGGCGAGCAGGAGCCAGGCGGTGCGCCACGCACCACGGAACGGGACGGCATCGGCCGGGGAACCGGACACGGCCGGTGCAGTCTTGAAGTCAGCCATCAGCAGCACTGATCCTCGTCGTCCACGAACCCGACGCTGATACCGCCCTGAGCACGCTTGCTGCCCTCGGTGCTGCGGGTCAGCTCCGTGGTCAGATCGGTGCCTTCGGCGACCGCGGCGGATTCAGCAGCAGCCCAGTGGAACAGGCCGCGGGCCATCGTCGAGGTCTCGGCCTGCGCACGCCGCGCATAGACCTCGGCACGCACACGGGCCACTTCGACATCGGTCGGCGCGGCGAGCGCTGCCGTCTCCGCCAGATGCGCGGCGAGGCGCAGCCTGCCCTGCTCCAGGAGCTTGCCGGCTCGCCGGGCCAGTACCAGGGCACCGCCCGCGGCGTCCGCGAACTCGGCCGCCACCGCGGCATCGGGCGCCGGCTTGAGGTGTGCCGGGTTCTGGTCGTACCAGCCGCCCCACAGCCGCCACAGATTACGTATGACGAACTCCGGCTCGTCGTAGGCGGGATGGAGGTACGGCTTGGCCAGCAGATCCTCGGGGATCCGCACACCGTGCAGGACGGCATCGAGCCGGTGGCCCTCGTTCATCAGGGTGCGGGTCTGCTCGCACAGCGTTTCAAGGAGGCGGGCCGTATCGTCGAGCGCCTGGTGGATGCGTTCCGTGCCCACGATCGGGACGCCGTGACCGGGCAGGAGCACCTCGGCGCCCAGTTCCTGCATGGCCCGCAGGGCGCGCGCCCAGTCCTCGGGGTAGCGCTGGACCTTCTGCGGGTTGCCCGCGTTGGGGGAGTTCCAGATGAACAGGTCCCCCGTGCACAGGACCTTGAGCTCAGGCACCCAGACGTAGGTGTGGTCATCGGTCTCGCCGCGCGCGTGCACCAGCTCGAACGTCAACTCTCCACGCCGGAACGTCAGTTGTGTGCGGTACGTGGTGTCGGGATAGCGGTACGAGGTCGGCCACTGGAGAGCCGGAACCCCGAACTGCTTGCGGTTGATCCAGGAGTTGTAGCCGGCGGTCTGGACGTAGCGGTCGAAGCGGGCCGTCACCGCCTCGTGCGCAATCACCTCCGGGCGGGCATGACCCGCGTCGTCCGCTTCCGTATCGAAGGGCCCCACGCCGAAGACATGATCGACATGTCCGTGGGTGAACACCACCGTGGTGACCTGGGCATCGCTCTGCGCCCGCACCGCGTCACGCAGCGGCTCGGCGGTACGGACATCCCCTGAGTCCACCAGGACGAGACCGTCGCCGGTGTCGAACACGGCGACGTTGGCGAATGCGGGATAGAGGGAGACGCGGTCGGCGACGTACGCGAGACCCTCTCGCGCGAAGTGGCCGGAAAGGTGCTGCGCCAGGGATTCCTCGCCGTGCCACACCCGGTCTGCGTAGTCCAGGAACTGCTGCCCATTGTGCTTGGTCATACTGCGACTCCTCTGCTGCTGCGTGCCACTTCGGCGACGCAGCACGAGTATCGGCAAGGTGGCGGAGGGGAGATATCAGCTCTCGTCACACCGCGAAGCGGAAGCTACTGTGACGTGTCACAGTGGGCCGGCGTCGCGGGGGAGTCAGCATGGGTGATCGGCTGCTGTCGCCCGCTGCGAGGGCGCTCGCGCTGCGCTGCGAGCCGAAGGTCAACGAGCTGGCGCGGCACATGGCCCGAGAGGCGTTCGAGTCGCTGCCCGGCTACTCCCAACTTCCCGACGACGTGAAGGACATCGAGGTCGCGGCCACGGCCCGGTACGGCATGCGCCAGTTCCTGCGCCGTGCCGGAGACGGTGATCTCTCCGACGGCAGCCTGCGGCTGTTCCGCGAACGAGCCGCCCAGCGCGCCGAGGAGGGCATGCCGCTGCACCTGTTGCTGCGCAGCCACAGCCTCGGCATGTACGTCATGTGGCAGGCCCTGCGCGACGCGGCGCTTCCCGGGGAGGAGGCCGCCCTCGCGGAACTCGTCGACTGCCTCCTGGGGATCCAACACCACGTCGTGGGCGCCGTCGCCGAGACATACACCGACGAGCGCACCGCCCTCGATGCCGACGCACGCGCCCAGCGCCGCTCCGTCATACGGGGACTCCTCGACGGAGTCCTGCCTCCCGGTCACGTACTGCTCGACGAACTGTGCCTCGACGGGTCCGCTGTCGTACTCGCCCTGGACCTGGCGGACCCGGCCGAGGGACCCGTGGCCGAACGGCGGCGGCAGCGCCGCATGCAGTCCTGCCTCGACCGGGCGTTCGGCAAGGAGGTGGCTGCGCTGTTCGACGGTGGATCCGGCCGGGCCGTCGTGCCCACTGCGGCCGACCCGCCGGCCGATCTGGCGCAGCAGCTCGCCAAGGCAGGCGGGGCGACGGTGTCCGTCGCCTGGTCGCGCGCCGCAGACCCGGTCGGCATTCCCGAAGCGGCGCGTACCGCGGCGGAAATCCTGCGCGTCGCGCGCGCCTGCGGCCTGCCTCCAGGCCTGCATCGCATGGAGGACGTGCTCCTCGAGTACCACCTCTCCAGGCCCGGCCCGAGCGCCCACATGGTCGCGGCCCTCCTGGACCCCATCGCCGACCGGCCGGAACTCCTGCAGACCCTCCGCACCCACCTCACCACCCGCCAGGACCGCAGAGCGACGGCCGCCGCACTGGGCCTCCATCCGAACTCGGTCGACAACCGCCTCGCGAAGATCACCGACCGGACCGGGGTCGAGCTGTCGTCCCCGCGTGGCAGTGCGCTTGCCATTGCGGCGTTGTTGTTGAGGGAGACGGCCGTTGGTCCGTGAACCCGCGAAGCGCAGCTTGAATCCGACCCCGTTCCGAAGGAGCCCCATGACCGCGCCGGACCGCCCCGCCGACTCCCACCTGCCGCTGCGCCGCCTCGCGAGCACCGAGCTGTCCGCGATCCAGGATCTGGCGTACGGACGTGACTGGTACTACCCGGACCGCACCTGGCGGCTGCTGTTCGACATCGGTGAGCTGCACGGCGTCTTCGACGAGCACGGCCGGCTGCTGACCGTGGGCGCGCTGTGCCGGTTCGGGGACGAGCTGGCCTCGATCGGGATGGTGATGACCGATCCGGACCATGAGGGCCTAGGGCTGTCGCGGCGCGTGATGGAGCGCCTGATCGAGCGCGCGGGTCCGGCGCAGGTGACGCTCTACGCCACGCGGGCCGGACAGCCGCTCTACGAGAAGCTCGGCTTCGCCGCCACGGCGGCCAGCACCATGTACGTGGGCCGGCCCACGGCGGTCACGCCCACCGGGCGCTCGCGGCTCGCCGAGCCCGCCGACCTGCCGCGCCTCGCGGAACTCGACGCCCGCGCCATGGGAGTTGACCGCTCGCACGTGCTGGCGCGGCTCTTCGCCTATGCCGACGTGCTGCGCGTCATCGAGCAGGACGGCGAGCTGATCGCGTACGGCGGAGCGTGGCGCGGCTCCGACAAGGTCGTGGTCGGCCCCCTCATCGCGCACAGAAGCGACGACGCGGTCGATCTGCTCAGTGACATCGCAGGCTCGGTGCGCGGTGTGCTGCGTCTCGAGGCACACAGCGAACGGCCTCACCTGGCCGAGTGGGCCCTCGCGCACGGGCTGCGCGAACAGGCCGCCATCACCCCGATGTCACTGCGGACCACTCCCTTGCCGGGGGAGCGTGGGCTGTGGCACCTCCCCTTGTCCGTCGCCATCAACTGACAGCGCGGCAGGGGAGGCTGCGCCACGGGTCTTCAGGCCTTCAGGGGCTTCAGGACTTCAGGACGGCTCGTTCATGCTCGGCGACGACGTGTCCCGCGCCAGCCGCACCGGCGTGCCCGACCCGTCCGCCGCCACCGACCAGACGTCCGACGACCCGCGGGCCCGGCCCGGCAGGGCGTAGGCGAGGGTGCGGTCGTCGAGCCAGGCGGCCTGGTCGTCGGCGCTGCGGGTCTCGGCGAGCGGGGTGTCGCGCATGGTCTTGAGGTCGAGGACGTGCAGTCGCCAGGGGTTCGAGGTGCCCGCGCGTACGCGCTTCTTGTACGCGATGCGCGTGCCGTCCGGCGACAGCGAGGGGCATTCGACGTTCTCGCGGAGCGTGCGGGCCGTCCAGGCGTTGAGGTCGGCCTCGACGAGGTACGTCTTTCCGCGGGTGGACACGGTCGCGTAGAAACGGTTGTCGTCGCGGGCGAAGGTGATGCCCCAGTAGTTGAGGTCGGAGGCGCTGTAGCGCTTCTTGCCGAGGGTGAGCTGGAGCGTTTCGATGTTCTTGATCAGGTAGCCGGTGCGGGTGTCGAGGATGCCGCTACGGGTGGAGAAGCCGCCTCCCGCGTACGAGTCGCCGCTGACGAACACCGTCCAGGAGATCATGCGGCCCGAGGGTGAGACGCGGGCCCGGTTGGGGGTTCCGCCGAAGGTGACCGTGCGCTTCGGGCGCAGGGACCGGTCGAGGACGATCGCCTCCGCCCGGGGCGGAATGCCCGGTTTGGTGGTGAGGCAGACGGCGCCGGTGCCGCTCGCGTAGAAGCGGCGGCAGGTGAGTCCGGTGTCGCGCGGCCGCCGGCCGTCGAGGGCGGCGATCGTTCCCTTGGCCGTACGGGCGTACAGGCCGGGGGTGTTGTCGAGGGTGATGCCCGAGGATCTCGCGGCCGGTTGCGGGCGGTCGGTCGCACGGACCGTATAGACGACGGCGAGGGCGGCGAGGACGACCGCGGCCAGGCCGACGGCGCCGATACGGGTACGCAGGGACAGGGTGTGGGTCATCGGGACTCCGTCACACGCGCGGGCAGCAGGAAGCGGGCGGCGAACAAGGCGGTGATGAGGGCGGCGGCGGCCAGTGCCAGGGCGGTGTCCATGCCCCACAGCGTCCATGCCGCGCCGAACAGTACGGAGGCGAGGAGCCGGCCGATCGCCTGCCCCGACTGCAGCAGTGCGAGGCCGGCGCCGCGCCGCTCCTCGGGGACGAAGGGGCCGCCAAGTGCCATGAGAACGCCGTCGGTTGCGGCGTAGTACGAGCCGAGCAGAAGCACCACGGTGACGGTCAGAAGCCAGCCGGTGGCAGGGGAGCTCAGCGAGAGGTAGGCGCCGAGTAGGCCCAAGTGCCCGAGGAGATACGGGATGCGGCGTCCGATGCGGTCGGCGATGCGGCCGATGGGTACGGCGAGGAGGAGGTAGACGGCCGCGCTGCCCAGCGGGAGCAGGGGGAAGTAGGCCGTGTCCAGGTCGAGGCGCTTTTGCAGGACGAGATAGAGCAGACCGTCGCCCACGGAGACGAGCGAGAGCAGGCTCGCGGCGAACAGGACCTTGCGGAAGGCCGGAATCCGGAAGACCGAGCGCAGGGTCGGTGCCGGGGGTCGGCGGATCGTGTCAGGTGAGCGGCCGGGGACGAAGGCGTACAGGATCAGGACGCCCAGCAGGCCGAGGCAGAAGCTGACGACGAAGACCGCGTCATAGGCGTCCGCGGTCACCCAGAGCAGGGCGAAGGCCGCGAGGGGGCCGAGCAGTGCTCCGGTCGTGTCCATCGCGCGGTGGACGCCGAAGGCCCGGCCGAGGTCGCGTTCGTCGCAGCTGAGGGTGATCAGCGCGTCGCGTGGTGCGGTGCGGATGCCCTTGCCCACGCGGTCGGCGGCGAGTGTCGCGGACAGGGCCGCGGTGGAGCCGCCCGCGAGGAGCAGTCCCAGTTTGCACAGGGCGGACAGTCCGTAGCCGCAGCCGGCGACCAGCTTGTGGTTGCGGCGGCGGTCGGCGATGTGGCCGCCCGCGAGTCGGACGAACGCGGTGACGCCGTTGTACATCCCGTCCAGGATCCCGAACTGCAGAGGGTTGAGGCCCAGTTGGAGGACGAGGTAGAGGGGGAGCACGGCGGTGACCATCTCCGAGGAGATGTCGGTGACCAGGCTGACCGTGCCGAGAGCGAAAACGGTCGAGGCCACGTGGGTGCGGCCTTGAGGCGGGGGGACGGATCGGTCGGGGGCGGTGTGCGGGCCGCCCCGGCCGGCGGCGAGATACATGGGGGACTCCTGGGGGCGCCCCGGGCGCGCCCATGTGCGGACGCGCCCGGGACGTCGGGGGGTGGCCGGTCAGTGGCAGGAGTACGTGGGGCTGGTGTCGAGGACGGTGCCGTCGGTCTCGACGAACTGGGAGCGGAAGCCCGTGTCGGTGAAGTCGAGCCGCACGACGCCGTACTTGTCCCAGATCCGCTTGGCGCTGTTGGGCTGGACCGTGTCGCCCGCCCCGTACAGGTCCTTGCCGCCGGCGCCGCCGATGATCTCGACGATGCCGTTCGGGTCGGCCTGTGCGTTCCGGTTCTGCGGGGCGAAGCGCTCGTAGTGGTGGTCGTGGCCGTTGAGCACCAGCTCGGTGTCGGCGCCTTCCAGGAGCTCCCATACGGGGCGGCTGACCGGCACGTTGCCATGGTCGCCGGAGCTGAACAGCGGCTCGTGCCAGTACGCGGCCACGCACTTCTTGTCGTTCGCGGCCAGGTCCGCCGCCAGCCAGTCCAGCTGCTCCTCCTCGTCGAACCGGTTGGAGTTCAGGGCGACGAAGTGCCAGTTCCCGCGGTCGTACGAGTACCACATCTTGCCCTGCGGGGTGGCGCGGGAGCCGAAGTACTCGCGGTAGGCCTTCTCGTCCCGGTTCTCGTAGTCGTCGTACGACTCGTGGTTGCCGGGTACGGGATGGGTGTTGGCCTTGAAGCGGCCCCAGGACTTGTCGTAGTAGTTCTCGAAGTCCTCGATGTGGGCGTCGTCGTACTGGTTGTCGCCCATCGTGATGTAGAACGCCGGGTCGATGGCCTCGGCCCGGTCGGCGGTCTTGAAGTGCTGGCAGTCCGCGTCGCTCTGCGTGCACTGGGCGGCGATGTCACCGGCGCCGACCACGGTGAACGCGCCGCTCCCCGGCGGGTCGGTGGGCGGGTCGGTCGGGCCCGAGCCGGTGGTGCCGTACACCTCGGCCTCGAACAGCGAGTAGCCGTACGAGGTGCCGCGAGCCGTTCCGTACACGCGCACGTAACGCCCCTTGCCGGTCAGGCCCGTCCACTCGTCGGTGCCGCCGTTGCCCGCTGTCTCCGTGGCGAGACGGGTCCAGGCGGAGCCGTCCGCGGAGATTTCGACGCGGTAGGCCTTCGCGTAGGCCGCTTCCCAGAGCAGCTTCACCTTGGAGACGTTCACCTGCGCGCCGAGGTCGATCCGCAGCCACTGCGGGTCGACGCCTTCCTTGCTGGCCCAGCGGGTGGTGTTGCTGCCGTCGACCGCCTTGCTCGCGGGGAACGAGGTGGTCTCGGTGGAGGAAGCCGTCGCGGGCTTGCCGCGGGAGAGCAGCTGGGCCTCGCCGCCGCCCGGTTCACTGGGTGAGGGGTTGGGCGCCGGATCCACCACGGGATCCTTCGCTATCTCGAACGGGTCGCCGTAGACGTGCCAGGACAGCGGCGTCTTCAGCTGCAGGTTTCCGTTGTCGAGGAAGACGCGCTGGGCGGTGTCGACGCGGCTTGTGTCCTCGTGCGCGGCCTCCTTCTTCATCTCCGCCACGCGGGCGTCGAGGAACGCGTGCAGATACGTGGTCTCGTTCCCGCCGTCGGCCGGGGTCTCGGCGTTGGAGCGTGCCTCGGCGCGGATCGAGTCGAAGCCTTCCTGGCCGTGCATGACGATGGCGTCGTAGTAGGCGAACTGGCCGAGTTCTTGGAGCTTGTCGCTCTTGGCCCGGGAGACGGACGGGTTGAAGTAGACCCGGTCGCGCTCGTGGTTCTGGGCCTCCTTGAAGGCCGTGGTCCGTGCCGCCTCCTGCCATGCGTCGGTGAAGCCGGGGTCGAGTCCCTCGTGGGAGTCGGAGCCGTCGACCTCGCGCAGTGCGGGCAGGTACTCGGCGAGCGGATTGTCGGGTTCCTGCTCGGTGTAGTACTCGACGAGTTCGAGCATGTCGTGGGTTCCTGAGCAGAAGCCGACGATGCCGGCGGTGTAGCCGCGGCCGTCGCCGATGTCCTCGATGTAGTCGTACTGCTCCTTCCATTCGAGGGACGAGTTCTCGGCGCTGGAGACCAGTTGCATGGCGATCTCCTTCTTGACCGGGTCGTCGAGCCCGGTGGGTGCCGCCGCCTGACTGGTGTTGAGGAGGATCACCGCGGGGACGGCGGCGAGCAGCGTGGCGAGGGCGATCCGGAAGGAGATCTTGCGGCGGCGGCGATGGCCGGTGGTGCGGTGCCGCGATCCGGACGGCGCCGGGCGCCGTCGCGGAGTGGGGAGTGGCATGTGCTTCTCCGGTTCTCGTCTGGCCGGGCGTGGGCATGCCTGCCCGGCAGGGGGAGTTCGGGGCTGCATGACGGTGCGGAACCGTGGTCGAAGAGGTGCGGAACCTCGGCTGTCCCTACCGCAGTTGATTGATAGGAACCTTTCCTTTCTATTGGCAAGTCGGGTCTCTCCGCAAGACGTGTGGCGGGAGGGAAGTTCGGGAGCTTCGGGTTCGGCGGGAGAACGCGACGGGAGGCGAGGGCATCGGCCCTCGCCTCCCGTCAGGTCGGTTCGCGTGCGATCACGCCGTCAAATCGCCCAGCATCCCGGCGAACTCGTCCGGCGTGACAAGTCGGATCCCCAGGTCCTCGGCCTTGGACCGCTTCGAGCCGGCTCCCTCGCCGGCCACCACCAGTGAGGTGCGCTTGGAGACGCTGGAGGAGGACTTTCCGCCCGCCCGCTCCACGAGTTCGTTCATCTGGTTGCGGCTCAGCGACTCCAGCGGACCGGTCATCGCACCCGTGACCACCACCGTCATCCCGTCGAGCGGACCGGCGGGCCGCTCCTCGCCCGCGCCGCTCCCGCGCTCCGTGCTCCCGTCCTCCGTGCTCTCACCCGCGCCGCTCCCGCCCGCCGGCGCCGGTGCGGTCGCGCCCGGCTCGGTCATGTTCACTCCGGCGGCGACCAGCTTGTCGATCACGGGCGCCAGCTCGGCCAACTCCGCAATGATCACCGGAGACTTCTCCGGACCGATGCCCTCGACCTCCTGGACGGCTGCCTCGTCCGCCGCGCGGATGGCCTCCATCGTGGCGAAGTGCCGGGCGATACGGCGCGACATGGAACGACCCGTGCCGCGCACCCCCAGCGCGCACAGCACGCGCGACAGCGGCTGCGCCTTCGCCTGCTCGATCGCCGCGAGGAGATTGTCGGTGCTCGTCGGACCCATCCTGTCGAGCGCGAGCAGCTGATCGCGGGTGACGGTGAACAGATCGGCGAGATCCGCCACCAGGCCGGCGTCCACCAACTGCACGATGCGCGAGGCGCCCAGACCCTCGATGTCGAGCTGATCGCGGCCGGCCGCATAGCTGAGCGAGGCGACCAGATGGCAGTTGCGGCCGCGCTCACAGCGCCAGCGCTGCTCGCTGGTGTCGATCGCGGAGCCGCACTGCGGGCACACCTCGGGAAACGCGATCGGCTGTTCATCCCCCGTACGCAGATGGGCGACCGGGGCCTCGATGCGCGGGATGATGTCGCCCGCCTTGTAGACCATCACCTGGTCACCGATCCGCAGGTCGCGGCGGGTGATGTCGGCCGGGTTGTGCAGCGTGGCGTACGTGACGGTGGAGCCGTCGATCTCGACCGGTTCGAGCTGGGCGCGCGGGGCGATGATGCCGGTACGCCCGACGTTCCACTCGACCCCCACCAGCTTGGTGATCTTCTCGACGGCGGGCAGCTTGTAGGCGATCGCCCAGCGCGGTGCACGCGAGCCGAAACCGGCGTCCCGCTGGTCGGGGGCGAGGTCCGCCTTGATGACGATGCCGTCGATGCCGAAGGGCAGCTCGGCGCGCAGCGCACCGATCTCCTCGACGCGCTGCTGCACGGCGTCGACCGTGCTCACGACACGACCCGGCACCTCGGTGGCGTCCGCCGTGTGCACGCCGAGCCCGGCGACCTCGGCCATGAGCTCGCCGTGCGGCAGGGTGCGCAACCGCTCGGCGAGATCGTCCGCGGTGTCCGCCGTGGGAATCACCCCGTACCCGAAGAACAGCATCCGTACCTTGTACGCCCGGTCCTTGGCGCGCAGGCTGCCGGCGGCGGCGCTGCGTGCGTTGGCGAACGGCTCACCGCCATGCGCGGTACGTGCCTCGTTGGCCTGCTCGAACTGGACCGTGGTCATCAGGACTTCGCCGCGGATCTCCAGCGTGTGCGGCTCGGCCAGCCGGGCCGGGAGCCCTTCGATGCTGTCGATCCCATGCGAGACGTCCTCGCCGGCCGTGCCGTCGCCACGCGTGATGATCCGGGTGAGCCTGCCGTCCGCATAGCGTGCCGCGATCGCCAGGCCGTCCAGCTTGGGCTCGACGCTCCACTGCGAGACCTCACGGCCGATGCGCCGCTCCACGCCGGCGGCCCAGGCGGCCAGCTGCTCGGCGGAGAAGACGTTGTCGAGGGAGAGCATGGGAACGGTGTGCGGCACATCGCCCAGCGCCGCCCCACCCGCGACCTTGCCGGTCGGCGAGTCGGCGAGAACCTCACCCGGGTGGTCCTTCTCGTACGCCTCGATCGCCCGGACCAGCCGGTCGTAGCTGTCGTCATCCAGGGCGCTGTCGCCCCCGGCGTAGTAGGCAGCAGCCGCCTTCGTGGCGGTGGCCACCGCGTCGGCGTAGGCGGAGGCGTCGGCGAGTACGGCAGAGGTCGTCGTCATGTGATCCATACTCCCGCTTGCCACTGACAATCCGGAGTGTGAGGTTCCGCGAGGGTCGCGGTGTCAGTGCTCGTACCTACGATCACCCGCATGTCTGATGCCTTCACCGTGCTGTGGACCCATGACACCTGCCGTGCGCTGCGCAGAGAAGGGCGCGTGGGCCAACGGCCGCCGGTCGCCTTCAGCGGCGTTCACACCTCCCTGCCCGCGTGGTCCGGTGCTACTGCCGGAGACGACGTGTACGCGCTCCATGTCAACCGCCGCGTGGTGTACGTGGTGAGCCGGATGCGCGTCCTCGACCGGCAGCGGCGGTCCTGCTGCGGAGCCGAGCCCGCCACCTGGCAGGATCCGGCGCACCCCGGCCACCACGAGTGGGCGATGCTCGGCGCCGAAGGCTGCGGTGCCGACGCCGTGCACGTCGACGGGACTGCTGTGCGCTTCGATCTGCCGATACCCGGGGAGCTGCTGGAGCGGCTCACCTGGCGCAACCGCCGTGGTCACACCCGTGTACTGAAGTACGTCGAGGACGGGCTCCTGGAGCGCTCGATCAGCCTTCAGGGCTTCTACCGCCTGACCGAGGAGTCCGCTGACGAGCTGGCGGCTCTGGTGCGCGCGAACGTGTAGGGCTCGATGTCACGTCGCGCCCGCCGGTCCCTTCCCAGCGCGTCGGCGAACAGCCTCCGGTCAGGGTGTGGGGGTGGCGGTGCAGGGGAGAGAGGCGCAGACATCGATGACCTGCCCTGAGGTCAGGAAGGCGGCCTTCTGCCGGCGGGCGGCCGCCGCGTTGCGGGGATCCGAGTGCGGGTCGCGACCGTAGGCAGGCTCGGTGGGAGGGGTATTGGTGACCGGAGGACTCGGCGTACCGCTGTCCCACACCACCATCGCCGAGCCCCGGTAGGGGAGTTGGGAGGAGCGGACGGTGCGGATGCCCCAGTACGGGACCCGGTCGGGGCTGCGGCCGGAGGCCAGTGCGGGCGTGACGATCCGGGCGCCGATCGTACGGGCCTCGACGTCGGCGGCCGCGTTGGCCACTTGGTGGTCGCCGTACGCGATGTGCATCAGCACCTGGTGGCGATCGGTCAGGTGAGCCGCGTAGCCGTTCGTCTCTCCCCGGTCCCAGACCATCTGGTACAGCTGCAGGACCAACTGCTGCCGGAGCTTGTCGGGGTAGGCGACGTCGAGGATCTGCTGGAAGGGCGCGAAGTCGGAGCTGCGGTTGAGCAGGAGCCCGTAGTTCATGCCGGTCACGCCGAGCACCCCGCGGCGGATGTCCTTCGACGCGGCGACGAGTGCGCCGCCCAGGATGCCGCCCTGGCTGTTCCCGTCGTACGCGAGACCGTGTGCGGTGTCGAGCAGCGGTCGCCCGTCGGCGGTGCGGAAGGCGGCGTCGGCGGTGAGGCCCTGCGGATGGATCAGGTCACGCCCCAGGAAGAGGGCGTTGAGCATGCCCTGCTCGGAGCGTTCGGGTATCGCGGGGAAGCGGCTCAGGTCGCCGAGGGCACTGAGGACGACGGGGATGTCCTCCTGGGCCATGCCGATCCAGTCCGTCGCGCAGAAGGTGAAGTTGTGCTCGCCGGCCATCGCCTTGACGTTGCCCGCGCCGACTTCGTTGCGGCTGCCGAGCAGTCCGTGCCCGTACAGCGCGGGGCGGGACGGTGAGGTGAAGGCCGAGCGGGGTATCTCGCAGCGGAACCGGGCCAGTTGGGTGTTGCCGGGCAAGCGCTCCGGTCTGCCGTCGCGGCCGCGGTGGAGCGTGGATCCGGGGAGCCCGCCGGGCAGTGAGAGATAGCTGGGGACGGTGACCTGGCCGGAGACCTCGCGGGCGATGGCCGGGTCCTGTGCGGCGGTGAAGTCCTTCACGTCGGTGATCTTGAACTCGGGTGCGCGGGAGCCGAGCCGGCGGAACGCGTCGTCGCGCATGGAGAACAGGTCGCCGGTGAGGTTGCGGGTGCTGGCCACGGTGAAGTCCCAGGCCAGATGGAGGTCCTTGGTCGCCACGTGGCGACGCCGCAGTGTGTCGAGCACGGGTCGCAGGGCGCGCTGACGCTCGTACAGCGGGTGGGAGCGGGGGAGCCGGTGGCCGGCCGCCGTCGTGAACGCCTCGGAGGGCGGCAGCGTACGGCCGTCGGCTCCCTTCAGGGACCGCAGGGCGACCACGTAGCGGTGGCCGTCGCGGAAGTTGCGGGCGGGGTGGACGAGCAGCGCCTGACGGCCGGGACTCGTGGCGTTGGAGTCCGACTCGGCCCAGTAGGGCCATCGTTCACCTGTGTCCGCGTCCATCAGCACGATGGGGGCGTCCGCGTCGAGGGAGCGGCTGATGTCGGTGAGCGGAGCCGCGCCGGTGACCGCCGCATCGAGCCCGGGGACCTGCACGATCAGCGCGGATCCCGGCGAGAAGCCGTCGGAACGGTTCCAGGCCGTGGGATCGGCAGGGACGCCCGCCGCGTTCTTGGGGAGCGTGGCGGCGCTGAAGTCCACCCGCCGCCCGGTGGGGGTGGAGGAATCGGCGCGGGTGAACCAGTCGTTGGGGAACGGCAGCAGGCACTCCGCGGGAGCGAGGGGATCGCAGCCCCGCGCCTTCCCGTGATCGACGGCCGCCTGGGACGCGGTGGGTGACAGCAGCGCGGCGGCGGCGCCGAGCGCCGCCGCCAACGCCGTGAGAACACGGATACGCATGGGTGTCGTCAGCCGCCGATCCGGGCGGCGATGAAGCCCGCGTACGCCTGCTCACCCAGCGCGTTGGGGTGCAGCGGCGCCGCCAGGTTGGTGGGCACGAAGCCCTCGAGCCACTTCACGCCCGGCGCCTGGCAGGCGTCGTGTCCCTTGCTCGGGGTGCGCACGTCGACGTACTCGGCGCCGTGGGCGGCCGACTGGGCGGCGATCACCCCGTTCATCCGGTCGACGCTGCCCTGCAGCCAGTCGGCGTCACTGCCGAGCACCGGCACCACGGGCCAGCAGCCGCCCTTCTTGATGTAGTCGCCGTACCCGGTGACCAGCACCCGGGCCTGCGGGGAGCGCTGGTGGATGGTGTCCAGTACGGCGCCGAGCTTCGGTCCCAGCGCGTCGATGCGCTGGGCCACCTGGTCGACCCCGTCCTTGACGTACGAGTCCTTGCAGCGGTCGCCCAGCGGGTTGAGCTGCATGCAGTTCTGCGCCACGCCCACCAGGCCGGCGTCATTGCCGCCGATGGTGAGCGTGACCAGGGTGGTGTCCGCGCTCAGCGCGTCGAACTGCGGCGGAGCGGTCCCCGCGTCCACCCCCAGCAGGGAGAGTTTCTGCGGCTGCGTCATGTCACGGGTGTCCGCGCCGCTGCACGTCACGTCCCGGAACACGTCGACCTTCAGCCGGTCGGCCAGCAGATGCGCGTAGTTGCGCGTGGAGCGGCCACAGGCGAGCGGCCCGGTGGTGGGCAGCACCAGGGGGGCCGAGGCCATCGAGTCGCCGAGCGCCACATAGACCTGCTGTGCCGCGGTATCGGCCGACGCGGGGGCCACGCTGACGCCGAGGGTCATGCCCGCCAGTGCGGCCACTCCCAGCGCCGCCCTGCCCATTCGGCGGAGTCCAGGCCAATTCCCTTTGCTGTACGGAGAGTTCACTGCGGCTCCCGACTGCTGTCACTGCGGTGATGGACTGTGCCGCCGGTCATCTTGCAGATTCACGTGACGCTGTTTAACTGGTGGGTAACGCAGACTTCCCCGGGGGCCTTTGTGACGCGTGACAAAGAATCGGGACCGCCTGCGAGAGGAAGTGCGCTGCGCATCGGCGGCCGCGCGGTCGCTCCGCACCTCAGGGCCCGGGTCCCCGTCCTGGCCCGCCAGGTCGTCGACCGGCTCCTCGCCGAACTGCCCGTCTACGCGGGCCTGCCGAGCGAGGAGGTCGCGGGCGACATCGCCGACATCGTCCAGCACAATCTGCGGCTTTTCGCCGACGTGGTCGAACAACGCCGCCCCGCCACCCACGCAGAACTCGACCAGCAGCGCGACTCCGCCGCGCAGCGCGCCGAGGAAGGGGTGCCGCTGGACGCCATCCTCACCGCGTACCACCTGGGGACGGCGATGTGCTGGGACGAGATCTCCGCGGACGCGGGCCCGGAGGAACTCGCCGACGTTCAGGAAGCCGTCGCCCACATCATGGTGCTGCAACGGCAGTTGACCTCGGCCGTCAGCGCCGCCTACCTGGAGGCGCGCCAGATCCTCGACAGTCAGGAGCACGGCGGCCGCCACGCCCTGATGGCCGCACTTCTCACCGGCGACGCACCGGGTCTGCTGCGGGCCGGCCCCCGCCCCGCAGCGCTCTACGCGGCCCTCACCGTCTCCTTCGGCACGCATCCCGACGAGGCGGACCCCGGCCCGGGCGGACGCATCGCCACCCGCCGCAAGATCAGGCGCGTACGGGCGGTGCTCGACCGGTACGCGGGCGAACCGGCACTGACCGCGCTCGACAGCGAGGGCGGCACCGTCCTGTTGCCGCTGAGCGCCCCGCCACCCTGGGAGGAGCTCTGTCTCCTCATCGACGGAGCGGCCCACTCGGCTGCCGTACCCGTCACGGCGGCCGGGGACGTCGTCGAGCCCGCCGCCGTCCCCGCCGCGGTCGCGCACACCGCGGAAATCGTCGAAGTCGTACGGTCAACCGGACGCGGCCCCGGCCTCTACCGCCTCTCGGACGTACTCCTCGACTACCAGCTGAGCCGCCCCAGCGCGGCCCGCGACGGACTGGCCCACCTGATCGGCCCCCTGGACACCAGACCGGAGCTGCTGCGCACGCTGGAGACGTACCTCGCCTGCGGCCTCGACCGCAGGACCGCGGCGGCAGCCCTGCACATCCACCCCAACACCGTCGACTACCGCATCCGCCGCATCGCCCGCCTCACCGGCCTCTCCCCGTCCCACCCGGCCGACCTCCAGCACCTCAACGCGGCGCTTGTGGCGCGGCGTTCACTGACGCGTGGACCGCGGCACGGCTGACCCAGGGTGTGGCCCACGGCCATCCGCCGCCGGGGTTGAGTTCATGGCCCACTGAGCAGATGGCTCCATAGGAGGAGCAACTCATCGGACGTATGGGGGAGATGGATGAGTCTCGCGGCTCAGGTACTGCCGCTTGTCGGTGTGGCGGTTGGCGCGGTGGTGTCCCTGGCGGTGTCTGCGATCAACGAGCGGACCCGTTGGCGCCGCCAGCAGTCGGTCCGCTGGGACGAGCGGCGCCTCAACGCCTACGCGGAGTACGCGCATGCGGTCAAGGAACTCAGCAGCCACTACAAGGCGCTGGCCATCGCGCGCGGCCTCACGTCGGGCTACACGCCGCTGGAGGAGACCGACGACCTCCTGAGGGAACTCACTGCGGCCGAGGTGCGCCGTTCGGCTCTCGCCGAGACGTTGTGGCTGCTGGGTGACGTGGACAGCAACACCGCGGCGGTGAAGCTCAATCACGCGCTGTGGCACCTTGAGTGGCTCGCCCGCGGAGTCCCCACCGCCGGTGTTGCCACGTGGGATGAGGCGTATCTGGAATTCCGCCAGGCACGCCAGGACTTTGTCCAGGCTGCACGTACTGACCTCGGCGTCCGGGGAGGTCGGATCGCACACAACGTGCCCTGGCCGCCGCGGTGGCGTCCGGCCGATGACTCGGGAGCGAGTGGTTCCTGAACGGCGACGAGTGGTCCGCCGGTTCGTCCCGCGCTGTTCATTCCCGCACCCTCTTGGTCGCGTAAAGGTAACGGGTCTGGTCCAAAAGTGCCGTGTGCCGCGAGGTGTTCGGCATCTCCTGGGGAAGGAACCCTTGATCGTGCGACGCAGATCCCTCATCACCGCGACGGCCGGAGCCGTCACACTCGGCGGCCTGACCGCGCTGCCCGCCGAGGCGGCGGCTCCGCAGCGGGCGCAGAACGGGGGCAGGCCGGTGACCACGTTCGACGTCATCAGCGACATCCAGGGCGACCTCGGCGACCTGGCGGTCGCGCTGCGGGACATCAGAGCGACGAACCCGCACGGTTCGGGCCTCGCCGTGGCCGGGGACATCACACCGCGCGGGTACGACGCCGAGTACGCGGAGGTGCGGAAGGTCCTGGCGGACGAGCCGCACCCGCGGGAGATCGCCTGGGCGATCGGCAACCACGAGTTCTACGTGCCGAAGTGGGCCGACCCGCAGACACTCGCGCAGGCCACATGGCCGAACGGGACGACCGAGGACTCCCTCTTCCGCTCCTTCTACCACTTCGCGGAACGCGGCCGCGTCCATGCGGAGACGACGTTCGGCGGGATACCCGTGCTGACCATCGGCACGGAGCGGTACATGCACTACCACGACCCGAAACTGTGGGACGAAGTGTGGCTGAGCGAGGCGCAGTTGCAGTGGCTGGAGGAGCGGCTGCGGTACTGGGCGCGGCGGCGCAAGCCGGTCATGGTGATCACCCACCACCCGCTGCCGAACACGGTCTCGGGCACCCGCAACAAGCTCTACCTGAGCGACTACCTCCAGGCCGACCGCCTCCTCGGTATCCTCGGCCGGCACAAGGACGTGTTCCTCTTCAGCGGCCACACGCACTGGGACCTCGGCCTGTCCGACTGGTACGTGCGCCGCGTGGTGCCCGGCACCGCGAACCTCGAGGGCTTCTCGGTGGTCAACACGGGCGCTGTCCAGACCGGTTTCACCGACAACGGCCAGGGCGGCGAGAACACGGTCCCCGGCACCTTCAACCAGGGCCTCCAGGTGGAGGTGCACCGCGACCGCGTCGTCATCAAGGCGCGCGACTTCGCAGCGGGCGCGTGGCTGAAGCAGGTGACGGTGCCCCTCGCCACGAGGATCTGAGCCGGAGGAATCTGGGCGCGACCGCACCGTAAGGCGCCGGTCGCGCCCAGGACTCGCCAGGCGCCGGCCGGCCCCATCGGGTCAGCCTTCAGGCGAAGGCCAGCGCCCAGGTGGCGATCACGGGGGCCAGGTACAGGATCGGGAACGCGACGGTCTTGTAGGAGCGTGCGCGCAGGACGGTGATGACCGCGCCGAGGAAGTAGAGGGCGAGGCCGATCGCGGCCGCGACGCCGATGGCCTTCACGGCCAGGCCCGTCAACAGGCCCGCCGCGCCGAGGAGCTTGAGCACCGCGAGCGGCGTCCACCAGGTACGCGGCACGCCGTACTCCTGCAGAGGCTCGATGACGAAGGTGGCGCGTCGCAGCAGTGAGATGCCGGAGAAACCGACCCAGAGGGCGGTCAGGGCGGTGACGGCGACAGCGGTGGTGGACATGAGGACTCCCTCGGCGGTGGTGCTGGTCGGGTTCGGTGCCGCGTTGGCGGCATGCCCCATCACAGCCCGCACCCACCGAGGATCCCAGCGCGATGGGACACCACGGGACACCGGCAATGGCTCTGACCGGCACCAACGTTGCTCTCGAGGAAAACGCGCCCGCGGGACAGAGGGACTCCATCGCAACGACAAGCCGCATCTGAAGCCACCGGCAGACGACGCGCCCTCCTGCCATGGGCGAACGTGGCCCTTCCACGCGGCGCGGCTTGATTCCTAAGCTGGCCCGCTATGGCGGACATGCATCCGGGCAGGACACGGTGGTGGCTATGGCTCATACCCGGTGTGATGGGGGCCGGACTGGCGTTGTGGGCCTTCGGGCCGGGAGCCGGGTGGGTGGTCGAACATGTCGACGGCGCTCACGGTCTGACCGCCGAGCAGTCCGCCCAGGCGAAGAACAACGTACGGGGCCGCATGCTGCAGGCCGCTGGTGGCCTGCTCGCGATGGTGGCGGTGTTCTACACGGCCCGCACCTTCCGGCTGAGCAGGCAGCAGCAGGTGACCGACCGCTATACGGGGGCGGTCGAGCAGTTGGGCTCTGCAAGCCTGGAGGTTCGGCTCGGTGGGATCTACGCACTTGAGCGGATCGCTCGTGACTCGCCACCGGACCATGGCGCGGTGATGGCAGTTCTGGCCGCGTTCGTCCGCGAGCATTCCCGCGACGCGGACGCGCACCCGGTGATGGGGGAGGCTTACGCGCAGACGTCCGGGCAGAGGGTGCGGCTGCGGGAGGACCTGCAAGGTGCCCTCAGGGTGATCGGCCGCCGCGATCACCGCAGCGACACCGACAAGATCTACCTCTCTGACGCCGACCTGCGTGGCGCTGATCTGCGTGGCGCATATCTGGCTGGTGCGGGAATGCGTGGTTCGGACCTGTCCGGCGTGAATTTCGGCGACTGCAATCTCGCCGAAGCGAATCTCGTCGGGGCCGACCTTTCGGGTTCAGCGCTCAGCGGGGACATGCGTGGCATACGCCTGAAGGAAGCGGACTTGACCGGAGCGTGGTTGGCCGGGGCCCCCATGCACGGCGCAGATCTGACGCGGGCGAAGCTCTCCGGCACGAACCTGACGGGCACGGACTTGACCGGCGCAGATCTACGCGGCGCCAACCTCGAGGACGCCGACACGTCCGGCGCCGACCTGACAGGCGCCCTCAGGTGACACCCTTCAGCTTCACGGACTGCTACGTCTCTCGGTCATGAACGAGCCCGACCCCGTCGGGGAAGCCACAGGGAGGGGAAAACGTGGTGGCGTTCCACGTATCCGCGCTGGACGGAGTCGCCCGCAATCCGGCGCTGCCGACACCGCTGCTGCTGCGCCTGCTCGCCTTCAACGGGGACGGCGACGGCCCGCCCCGTTACGCGGTCCAGCGGGCTGGACTTCCGGAGTCGGCTGTCGTGTTGATCCAAGCCCACCCGCATCAGGGTGTCCGGATCGATTTCGCCATGAGTGCCAGGGCCGAGCCTGCACAGCGGGCCCGGCTCGCGGACGATCCTTCTCCCAAGGTGCGAGCCGCTCTCGCGTACGGGCCGGAGGTGTACACCCCGCGCACGAAGGTTGCACCGCTCCCGGACGCTGTGTGCTTCCGCCTGCTCGACGACCCCGCTCCTGCGGTCCGGACGGCCCTGCTGGACTCGCCCCATCTGGCGCCGTCGTTCGTGGCTTCCATGGCTGCTCATCACAGTGCGCCGGCGCGCCGGACAGCCGTGCGCGCATGGGAGGTCCTGCCGCCAGGCGAACGGTCGGCGCTGTCGGCCGACCCTGATCCCGAAGTGCGACGGGCCGCCGCGCTGTGGGAGTGCCGGCAGGATGCGCGCATCACCGCCGAACTTCTCCGCGATCCGCAGTCCGCCGCCGAGGCACAGCGCCGAGGGCTCCTCCGCCGCGCCGACGCCGAACGCTGCGTCGCCGAGCGGACACACCTGACCTCCCTCGCCGAGAACCCGTCGCTGCCCGCCGACCTCGTAGCGCGACTCGCTGTCGACCCCGACGAGGCCGTACGGCTCGCCATCTCCCTCAGGCCGGAGTTGGACGAGACGCGGCGCATGGAGATCGACTTCACGGTGGGGGACTTCGACAGGGGCGATGGGGCGCAGTGGGTACGCGATGGGCTCGCCGACCCTGAGGTGCTGCGCAAGGCCGCGACCTCCGCCCACCCCCTGCTCCGGCGCGCCGCAGCCCGCAGCCCTCACCTGCCGCCCGACCTGCTGAGCCTGCTCGCACACGTCGAGGACCCGGTGGTGGAGAACCTTCTGGGCATTCACCACCCCGACGCTCCGGAGAAGGTCCTGATGCGTGTGTACGCGCGGCTCGGCGGGACGTTCTCCGCCTGGATGGCCGAGACCCACCCTCGCTTTCCCCGCGAGGGCCTCGCCGCGCGCTATGCCGACCACCCGGACGGGAACTACCGCCGGCTGGCCGTACGGGATCCGGCCGCCACACCGCAGTTGATCGAACGGCTCAGCCACGACCCGGTGGTCTGGACGCGGCAGGCTGCGGCCGGCGACCCGCGTCTCCCCCTCCACCGGCTCCGCGAGGCCCTCCACGTCCCCGAACTGGCCTCCAGCGCAGGTGCCAATCCGGCGCTCCCGGAGGACGAGTTGGCCGCTGTCCTGGACCGGGCGGGCGTTCCCGCCTGACTGCCGAGCCGTACGCCTCAACTGGCACCGCGAAGGCAAGGGCTTCACAGCCACAGGCCGCTCAGAGGTGCCCGTCCAGGACCTCCCGCACCTCGGCGCTGGTCATGGGCCCCGCGCCGCGCGCCACCGCTTCTCCGTCCTTCAACAGGACGAAGGACGGGGCCCCGGTGATCCCGTATCGCTCGGTTGCGGCCGGACAACGCGTGATGTCGGTGCGGACGGCGGTCAGTCGGCCTGTGTACTCCTCGGCGATGCCACCCACCACGAGGTCCATGACCCGGCAGGGCTCGAGCGCCTTGGTCCAGGTCCCGGTGAAATAGGCGAGGACCGGAGTGCTGCTCATCCTGAGGATGAAGTCGAACTCCGCGTCCTCACGGGGCCGATGAACCCGCTGCGCCATGAAAGCTCCTGACCTGACGTTCTGTTGTTCGCGTTCCGTCCCTATCATCCCTCGCGCGGGTGGACGGCCGATGTACACGTCAGCCGTCCCGTGGACCGACTGCCAGCGTCAGTTCGAGGACACGGTCCGGCGATCCGAGGTCCGGGAACAGGTCCCGCAGCTGCGCCATCCGATAGCGCACCGTCTGCGGGTGGACGAACAACGCGGCCGCCACCTCGTCCCGCCTGCCCTGGTGCAGCAGCCACGCCCGCAATGTCTCCTCCAGGCGACGTGCGGTCGCGACGGGCAGGGCCCGCAACGGTGCCAGGGCCCGGGTTCGCAGGTCCGCGAACGCGTCGGCGTCGGCGCTGAGCACCAGCTCGGGCAGATGGTCCTCGGTGTCGCGGATGCCGGGGGAGAGGGAGCGTGCGCGTACGGCGCGTGCGTACGAGGCGGATGCGCGCGTCCATGGCCGGGCCGGGCCGACCACGGCGGTGCGCTCGGTGAGCTGCCGCATGAGCCGTGGCCGGTCGGCGTCGGGGACGAGCAGCACACCGGTGGCGTCCGGCAGGTCGTCGAGGACGAGGGTGTTCGGGTCGAGCGTGCGGTAGGCGGGCCTGGCCTGGGCGGCGGGCAGTACTACCGCGGTCAGCGATACCGGTGGCTGCCATCCGGCCCGCTGAACGGAGGCGAGCAGCACATCCGGGGTCGCGCCGGCGATCAGATCACGGGCCAGGCGTTCCAGGTGGAGTTCGTGGGCCCTGCCCCGGGCGGCGAGCTCATCGGCGTGGCCCGCGGCGCTCGCGGCGGACAGCTCGTCGATATAGGCGAAGGTCAGCTCGGCGAACTTCGCGACCTCGGCGGCGGGCAGACCTGCGGGTACTGCGCCCGCTGCCAGGCATCGCCAGGCCACTCGGGCGCCGACGCGGTAGGCGCTGAGCAGGGCGTCCATCGAACGGCCGTCGCGCACCTCGCCGCGTCCCAGCTCGTAGGCCGCGTCACCGCCGTCGCTGCTGTGGACGTTCCCGCTCGCGAGGTCGAGGTAGTGCCCCAGCGCGGTGCGGACGGCCCGGCGGATGGTGGCGCCCATGCGGCCCGAGAGGGCGTTGGCGTACGAAGGGACCTCGTCGATGATCGCCTGGACGATCTCGTCCGCGGTGGTCCTCAGCTCCGCCCGCAGTGCGGTGACCGTCGTCTCATCCAGGGCCAGCTCCCCGGCCCTCTGGATTGCATGACTCACGTTTTTGTTCCCTGCGAACAATTCTGCCGACCAGATTTACGTCCTTCGGTCAGGACTTTACGCCTTGAGGCGCACCAAGCTGAAGCCATGACGAGTGCAGCCCCCCGCAGCAGGGCCTGGAAACTCCTTGAGATGGTCACGACGCCCCTGCTGCCGTCGGACTACCTCGACCTGGTGAGCCCCCTGCGCGCGGGCGCCGATCTCCGTGGGCGCATCGAGGCCGTGCACCCCGAGACGGCCGACGCCGCGACCATCGTGATCAAGCCGGGACGCGGCTGGCGTGGCCACACCGCCGGTCAGTACGTACGGATCGGGGTGGACGTCGACGGGGTGCGCCTGTGGCGCGCGTACTCCCTCACCTCACCGACGGACCGCCCGGACGGCCGCATCGCGATCACCGTGAAGGCGATCCCGGACGGCAAGGTCAGCAACCACCTGGTCCGCAGGGCGAAGCCGGGCACGCTGATCCAGCTCGACCAGGCGACCGGCGACTTCGTACTGCCGCGGGCCAAGCCCGCCAAGGTGCTCTACCTGACGGCCGGCAGCGGCATCACACCTGTGATGGGCATGCTGCGCGACACCGAGTTCGACGACGTTGTCATGGTCCACTGCGCGCCACAGCCGCAGGACGTGATCTTCCGCAGCGCACTGCATGACCTCGTCGCGGACAAGAAGCTGCAGCTCACCGAGGTGCACACCGACACCGACGGCATGCTCGACATCACCCGCCTCGACGAACTCGTGCCCGACTGGGCCGAGCGCGAGACGTGGGCCTGCGGGCCTGCGGGCCTGCTCGACGCCGCCGAAGAGCACTGGACGGAGCACGGCGTACAGGAGCGTCTGCACACCGAACGCTTCCGCCCCACCATCGTCGTCACCGGTGACGGCGGCGAGGTCACGTTCAGCGCCACGGGCAGGACCGCCGAGGCCGACGGCGCGACACCGCTGCTCGACATCGGTGAGGAAGCCGGCGTGCTCATGCCCTCCGGATGCCGTATGGGCATCTGCTTCGGCTGCGTCACACCGCTCAAGGCCGGCGCGGTCCGCGACCTGCGCACCGGCGAGATCACCGAGGCCGACCCCGGCGTCCTCATCCAGACCTGTGTGTCCGCGGCCGCGGGCCCCTGCACCATCGAACGGTAGGAATACTGTGACCGCCATCGACCCCACCGCCCACCTCACCGCGGAGCAGATCGAGGAACTGGGCCGCGAGCTGGACGCGATCCGTGACGAGGTGATCGCGAGCCGCGGTGAGAAGGACGCCGCGTATATCCGCAAGGTCATCTCGGCGCAGCGCAAACTCGAGCTGGCCAGCAGGGGCGTGCTGCTGTTCTCGATCTTCCCGCCCGCGTGGGTGATCGGAACGGCCGGGCTGTCCGTGGCGAAGATCATGGACAACATGGAGATCGGCCACAACATCCTGCACGGCCAGTGGGACTGGATGCGGGATCCGAAGATCCACTCCACGACCTGGGAGTGGGACCACGTCTCGCCGTCCGATCAGTGGAAGCACTCGCACAACGAGCTGCACCACACGTACACGAACGTGATCGGCAAGGACAACGACCTCGGCTACGGCATCATGCGCGTCGACGAGGACCAGAAGTGGCAGCCCTTCCACCTCGGCCAGCCGCTGTGGAACTTCGTCAACGCCTGCTTCTTCGAGTACGGCATCGCCGCCTACGACCTGGAGCTCGGCAAGAACCTGAGCAAGCGGCGCCGTAAGGACCCGGCGTTCCGTGCACGCGCCAAGGCCGTGGGCCGCAAGATCCGCAAGCAGGTCCTCAAGGACTACGTGATCCACCCGCTGCTCTCGGGCCCGTCGTTCCTGCCCACGCTCGCCGCCACCTTCACCGCGAACCTGGTCCGCAACATCTGGTCCCACTCGGTCATCATGTGCGGGCACTTCCCCGAGGGTGTACAGGTCTTCGAGCGCCGGTCGATCAAGGGCGAGACCCGCGGCCAGTGGTACCTGCGCCAGATGATGGGCTCGGCCAACATCAGCGGCAGCAAGGCCATGCACTTCATGACCGGCAACCTCTCCCACCAGATCGAACACCACCTGTTCCCGGACCTGCCGAGCAACCGGTACGCCGAGGTCGCGGTGAAGGTCCGCGCACTGTTCGAGAAGTACGAACTGGACTACGTCACCGGCCCGCTCCCCAAGCAGGTGTTCTCCGCGTGGCACAAGGTCTTCCGCCTCTCGCTGCCGAACAAGACCCCCAAGGCCAGGACACCGGACCGCGAGAAGGAACTCGTCGCAACGGGAGCCTGACGGATCCTGCACAATCGGTAGCAGGGGCCGGCCCTGCGTCGGCCGAGGGAGCTGACCGACGTGCTCGATGTCCCGCTCTGGCTGTGGATCGCGTTCGCCGCGACGGTGGTGGTGTCGCTCGCGGTGGACCTGTTCGCGCACCGCACCGCACACGTCATCGGCTTCAAGGAGGCCGGTGCCTGGAGCGGCCTGTGGGTGGGGCTCGCGCTCATCTTCGGCGGCACCGTCTTCCTCGTGCTCGGACCGACGGCCGGCACCGAGTACACCACCGCCTGGCTGCTGGAGAAGAGCCTGTCGGTGGACAACCTCTTCGTCTTCGCCGTGATCTTCGCCTACTTCAAGGTGCCTCGCGCCTACCAGCACCGGGTGCTGTTCTTCGGTGTCATCGGGGCACTCGTGTTCCGCGGTATCTTCCTTTCCCTCGGCGTGGCCGTGGTCAGCCGCTTCACCGCGGTGCTCTTCGTCTTCGCCGCGATCCTCTTCTACAGCACGTACAAACTGCTGAAGGAGGACGACGACGCCTTCGACCCCGGCTCCAGCCTCGCCGTACGGGCCCTGCGGAAGATCGTGCCGGTCCGGGACGAGTACGCGGGTGCGCATTTCTTCGTCAAGGAGGCGGGCAAGCGCGTCGCCACCCCGCTGCTCGCGGTGGTCGCCGCGATCGAGGCCGCCGACCTGGTGTTCGCGGTGGACAGTGTGCCCGCGGTGCTCGCGGTCAGCGACGACGCGTTCATCGTCTACACCTCCAACGCCTTCGCGATCCTCGGCCTGCGGGCCCTGTACTTCTTGCTGTCCGGGCTGCTCGACCGCTTCCACTACCTCAACACGGGGCTCGCGATCATCCTCTCGTTCATCGGCGTGAAGCTGATCCTGCAGGCGTCCCACAAGATGATCAGCACCGATATTCCGGAGATCCCTTCGCCGGTGAGCCTGGCCGTCATCGTCGTTGTCCTGACCGCCTCCGTACTCCTCAGCATCCGGCGACCGAGGCACGATGCGACATAACCGCCTATTGTTAAAGAATGGGCAAAGAAAACCATGAGGATGCCGCGCACGGCGAGCTCCTGTGCCCGGCCTGCAGCCATGACCGCGAGCTCGTCATCACGGGCCGTCACAAGTCCCTAGGGGTACTGGTCCCGGTCTGGGGCCCGGGCCCCTGCCGTAACCCAGAGTGCCCTGCGTACGCGGAGTACCCCGAACACGAGCAACTCCACGACCGCCACCACCATCACCATCACAACCACCATTTCGGACGGTGAACCAGGGCACGCCCCCCGCGCCGCTCCTGTGCTAATTGGCTGGTGCGGGGCGGGTGAGTCGCGACAGGATGCAGCGCATGACTCTCCCGACCCCCGAACTGCACACCGCCCGCCTGCGGTTGAGGCCGTTCACCGACGCCGACGCGGCCTCGTTGTACGAGCTGCACAGCAGCGCCCACGTGTTGCGGTACTGGGACTCCCCGCCGTGGACCGACCCGGCCCGCGCCGAGCGCTTCATTGCGGTGTGCCGACGGATCGAGGAAGAAGGCACGGGAGCACGGGTGGCCATCGAGCGTGCCGAGGACGGCGCGTTCATCGGCTGGTGCGGCCTGACCAGCTGGAACCCCGACTTCCGCAGCGCATCCCTCGGCTACGTCTTCGATGCCGCCGCGTGGGGTCACGGCTATGCCACGGAGAGTGCGCATGCAGTCCTGCGGTGGGCGTTCGACACGCTGGACCTGAACCGCGTCCAGGCCGAGGCCGACACCCGCAATGTGGCGTCCGGCCGGGTCCTGGAGAAGCTCGGCTTCGTCCGTGAAGGCACCCTCCGCGAGGACTGCATTGTCAACGGAGACGTCTCCGACTCGTGGGTGTTCGGCCTCCTGCGTCGCGAGTGGCACCCGACTTCCGCGCCGACGGGCGGCTGACGCCGCGAGGGCTGGGGTCATGCGGCTCTGGACAGTGTGACTACGACGCCGTCATCACTGTCCTCGCCGCTCCATGCGTCGGGGAAGGTCAAGATGACCTGGTCCTTCTTGGTGCTCACACTGACTTTGCCGTCGAAGTCGCTGGACCAGCCGCCCTCCAAGGCGTAAGTCCTGCCGGACAGCGCGGGCTCCTTCTGGTCGGGCACGTCGGGCAGGAAGTACGGATGCTCGGACGCCTCCTCGCTGTCGATTCCGTCCATCGTCACGGTGAGCCCCTTCTTGTCGAGCTGCCACTTTCCCGACAGGCCGCCGATGACTGTCTCGGACCATGTGCCGTCCTCGTTGACGGTGATGGTCCCTTCGCGTCCCGCAGTGCTGCTCATCTCCCAGTCGCCGACGGCGTAAGCCTTGAGCGCCTGAGCTTTCGGCCCGCCGGCCGGACTGTCGTTTCCCCCGCATGCGCTGACCGCGGCCGCGACCGTTCCCACGGCAAGGTAGCGAAGCGCCGCACGGCGCCCCACCAAGCGCACCACATCCCGAGTGTTCACTAACTCCCCTTTACCGAAGGCAAGTTGACGGTGTGAGATCTCGTTCGCCGCCAACCGTACGTGATCAGGGCTGCCTGGAAGGCGCACTGCGCATGGCGGCGCTGGTCAAACCCGGAAATCGCCACCTGCGCTCAGGTGGAGCGAGTACACAGGGCGATACGGAGCTCTTCGTGGCCGACTACGTGCAAGACAGCGGCCCAGTCGGCGAGTTCACCCAGGTGCTCCCCGGACAGCCCGACATGACGGCGCGACGCGGGCAGTATGTCGGGCCGCGGCGCGGTCACCACGAACACACCGTCCGGGGCCAGGAGTTGGTCGACGGCTTCCAGGAGCGCCGCCCGGTCGTCGACGACCGGATACACCAGCCGCGCCGTCACCAGCCCATAGCCGGGCGCCAGACCGGGATCCGCCAGATCGGCGACGTGGAAGCGGAGACCGGGCTGCTCGAGACCACGGGCGTGCTTGATGGCAGCAGGAGCCCAGTCGATCCCGTCGACGTCATATCCGAGTACGTGCAGCGCGGCGGCGTACTTGCCAGTGCCACAGCCGACATCGAGCGCCCGTGCACCGTATGCGACGGCCGGCAAGTGCGCGGCAAGCGCGACGACTTCGGCGTCGGTGACGCGACGCCACGCGTTGCCGTCGGCGTATGACTCGTTCCAGCTCTTCTGGTCGGCCATGGATTGGTCCGTTCGGCGCTGGGGCGGTCGCGCAGACCAATGCGTGTCTGCCCGATGAGATCAGGCTCCTCTCGATATATGCCTGATCGCTGTGAGGGGTTCTTCGCGTGTCGCCGTCACTGCGACGGTACCGGCCGAGGTGGGCGGCATACGATCCTGTCGTGGCAGTCGAACTTCCTGATGATCTGGTGGAGCTGGAACGTTGCGCCTGGACGGCGATTCAGGCCGGGACGCTGACGGTGGAGACCGCCGTCGCGGTGCAGGAACGGATCAGGGAGTACGCCGCGGAGTGCGGCACGCCGCGCCTGGAGATCGAGACCGCACTGAAGAGGGCCGTGCGCTACTCCTAGCACGATCGGTGTCACGTTGGACGCACTGCTTGCGGCGGATGCGCTGCTCGCGGTGGAGGCCGTCACCGACTCGCCTTCGTACGTGCGCTTCCAGCCGCCCTGCGCGCGTCACTGTGCCAACTCCCGAACGAACCGTTCCGCATCCTTCTGCTGCGAGCGCCCCACGCGAAGGAGAAGGGCTTCCGGGCCGTTGGAGAGAGTGACGGTCTTCCGATCGCCGGACATGGTGGCCGACCATCCCGCCCGCACGTGACTCCATGCCTGGTCCATGATCTTTCCGCTCAACGCGTTCTGGTCGAAAGCGAGGAGGCGGTGGTCCGTGACCACGATGACCTGCTTGACGCATGTTCCGTGACGGTCGCGGGTCACAACGGGGAGGAACACCTTGATCCCCTCATGCGCACGTAGTCGCGTCCAGACCGACTTCTCCATCTTGTGCCTGTCATGCCACCGGCCCTGGATCGTGTTCATGACGCCGAAGAAGATGGCGAAGGAGGCCGCCATGAGCCAGTCGACGGGCCGTCCGAACATCCACCAGAGCAAGGCCTGGCCACCCCCGAACACGCAGAAGCAGAACGCAATCGCGAGCGCCGGCGGTCGCAACCTGAGCATCCAGCGGTTCACCGGCCCAGTACCCGTACGCGCGCCGCTGCCTGCCGCTTCATCATCTGGTCACCCGCTGTCCGAGTCGACCGGCGACGTATGACCGCTGCTCCCAGAAGGGTCATCAAGGCAACTACGCACCAAACTCCGGCCAGGAGCCACAAGCTCGCGCCCGCCACGCGCGCCTGGACGAAGGCCGCCGCGACGAGTTCGGCGAGGAGAGCGACGGTCAACCAGGTCGCGGTGACGAGCTGAGGGGCGTTGCGCGGGACGCAGGTCGAGGGGCGCAGTACGCACCATGTTCCGGCGAACAGCGTGAATGCGCCCGCGATCAGCGCGGCGCCACCTACGGTGGCGAACAGCAAGGGCTCGCCCCTGGGGTCGTCATGGGTGGCCCAGCTGCTGTCGCCTTTGTGTACAGCGACCACGTGTCCGCGCCAGACGGTGGCCCGCAACCCGTCGCCGGGGGAGAGTGCCCGGAGCAGCGGCTTGGCGGCTCCGTCCAGAACCACCCGTCCGCTGCCCGGCCCAGGGCCGGAGAGGTCGACCCAGTACACGGCGTTCCTGCCGTCCTGGATCCGGGTGCCCTCGACGGTGAACTGCGCGTCCTGCAGGCAGTCCTGCCGCACCCGGGGGTCCGGGTCGGCGCACGGTACAGCCGACTTGAAATCGTGCTCGTCGGCGACCATGCCTGGCAACACACCGAGGAGCAGAACGAAACCGGCCGTGAGGAGAGCGATGCCGATCGGCAGGGCCACCAGGCCGTTGCGACGGATGTCCCGCGCGCGGCGGGCCGCCCGCAGTGCAGGGTTCTCCCGACTGGCGCGACGCCGGGTTGGAGCGGAGCCCAGCCGTCCAGATCTGCGAAGCCGTCTGCGTCTGCGCGTCTTGGTCATTGCCTTGTCGGACATGGCACCCCCCACTGCCTCGGACACCTTGCTGCGGCGCCGTAGCGGGAGACTAGGGCACCCGCGATCCGCCGTATCAGGCCGGCTCCGCCACCAACTTCGGCCCCAAGTTCCTGCCGGAGATCGGCAAGGAAGCCGTGTCGGATCGGTCCGGCAACGAGGCCTGTCAGTGGATGCATGGCGCTGGACAGCGTCACCGGTGTTCCCCTTCCGAAACGGTGCAGGCACCGCCATGCTCACCGGCATGATCCGCGTACGCCACACTCTGCGCCTGGAACCGGTTTCCCGCCGCTGGTTCGAACAAGCCGTTCTGCTCCTGGAGGAGATCCTGCAGGAGACCCGCACGTCGGGTTCCGACATCCTGCTAGCCGATGGCCGGGTCCTGCCCGACATCAAGCTGGTGGATGGGAAGCATCTGCAGGCCGGAGCGGTCTACGAGGCAACCGATGCCGGACAAGGGCGGTTCGTCGTCCGGGAATGGAGCCGTACTTCGGGTATCCGCATCACGCTGAGCAGTGAGCAGGACGGTGTGCACGTCGCGGGAGACATTGCGCTGCACAGCGTGGTGCGTCCGAAGGTGCTCGAGGCGCGGGGCACGACGTCCGGCCGCGGGGACGGAGCGTGGCTTGCGCAAGGAGAGGGGCGTGCGTGCCTACGGTTGGACAGGTGGTGGCGGTCCGTGGCCGGGCAACCGGTGTCCAAGGCCGCGCGGTTCGCCCGACGCTGGGCCGCGACGGGAATCATCGGAATCATCCGCGACCAGCTGCGACGCCGTATCCGCCTCGCGGCGGGCAAGACGCCCCAGACCGCATCGGTGATCGTCGACTCCCAGTCGATCAAAGCATCCGAGACGGCCAGCCAGGAGATCCGGGGCTGGGACGGCGGAAAGATGATCAACGGGAGGAAGCGGCACCTGATCTGCGATCACCATAGCCTCGTCCTGCTGGTCATGGTCACCCCCGCCGACGCCCAGGGCTCCCTTGTCGCACGAGAACTACTGTTCCGCCTTGCTTGGATGCACCCGGAGATCGCCATCGTCTGGGCGGACTCCGCCTACGCCAAGAACGGCCTCATCCCCTGGGCGAAGAAGTACCTCGACATCACCGTGAAGGCGGTTCGACGACCGCCGAACACCAAGGGGTTCATCGTCCTACCGCGCGGATGGGCGGTTGAACGATCATGGTAGTGGATCATGCGGGCTCGCCCGCACTGCCGCGACCACGAACGCCTGCCCGAGATGAGTGAAGCACTGATCACCTGGGCCGCGATCACACTCATGACCCGACGGTTCACCCACAGTAGGAACCGTCCGGCCGAACGCCGAGATGCGTCCACGGCGATGTGATGCCAGAAGTCGCCTGACCTTCCGATTCAGCCGATCGCTCGGTCTGTCACGTGTCGTACTCGCCGTTCCAGGGAGCCGAGAAGCCCAATCCATCCGGATAGAGCTCAGCCCAGTCGTCCACGCCGTCCTCGTCCTCGGCATGGCACTCCGTGATGAGGCCGAAGAGCACACCGTCAACTGTGAGTTGGAACGGCTGGATCGCGATGTCGCAGTACTCACGCTCTGGGAGGCCTGCGAGGACGGCGGCCAGCCGGGCTTCCGCGCGGGCAAGCACGGAGCGCTCGCCATGCGGACGCTTCACCTGCTCTGACCAGGTACCGGCGCACCAGATGTCGGACTCCCGGTGGTGGCCGTAGTGGTCAAACTTGTGCAGCACGGCGAAGAGCCGCTTCTGCTCCTCCCAGCCGTCCTCGATCACGAACCCATCTGGGAATGCATAGGTGACCGAAGCCAGGAACTGGCCGCAGCTGAACCGGCCGATCGTGTTCGTGCGATAGTCCGGCTCATAGGCGATAGGGATGATCTCAGGGACAGCCATGCCCGCACCTTAAACACCAGATGAGCCCCACCTCTCAACTGGGGCCCGCGATCGGAAGCAGACTCTCCGCCAGGTCGGACCAATGGCCCAGTGCGTGCCGATCAGCCAGCGAGCAATCTGGCCTGGGCTTCGATCTCCGCCGACCACAGGCTGCCCAAGTGCCAGGCTTCGGGATCGACGGTCTTCAAAAGCGTTGCCAGCGCGTCGAGAGCAGTCGCTGGAGACGGCTCGCTGTTGTTGAGATCGATGAAGTCACGGAAGGCCAGCAGCGAGGAGAGGAACCGCGGAACACTGGTGTTGAACACGTGCATTCCGGTGTCCTGCTCACGATCTATGAGCAGGACAAAGCCGGGCCGTTGACGATCCAGCACGACCGGATTGACCGATCCGTCATACCCGACGACCACGAACCGTTCGAGGTCCTCGATGGCCACGGGGAAATCCCATGCCGACAGAGGGCACGGCAACGATTGATCGGCGAATGTGAGGAACGGTGCCGCCTCCTCAGGGAGTCCGACGTCAGCCAGCACCGCCACATGCGCCGCGGGCATGCCGAGAACACCTATCTCGTCTGGGGTGTACTTCCTGAGCTGGAAGTAGCCACCCCGGGGCCAGACGCGGCGGTAGTGCTCCGGATCGAACCGATCACTCAACTGCATGAAGAAGATTCTGGCCACACACGGCACAGGCGACAACGCTTCCTGGGGAGATGAAGGCCACGGCTCGCTGCACCTTCGAGAAACAGGCGCTCAGTCCGCTGCGGGGCTGCTCCGTACGGCCCTCGTGTGCCCTCGTGTCCCTCGCCGTCAGCCCACGCCATAGTTGCTCAGGATGACGTGCAGCCTGCGCGGTCCATGTACCCCTTCGACGCGGTCCAGCTCGATGTCACTGGTCGCCGAAGGTCCCGAGATCCACGTCAGAGGACGCAGCGGGTCGAGCCGCGGCATGGCTTGCGGTACGGATGCGACAACCTGCTCCGGAGCCCGTACGACACAGATGTGCAGATCGGGAACGAGCGTGAGCACCCGACGGCCCTGGCCCTCGCCCCCGTCGAGGACGAGCGTGCCGGTCTCCGCGATGGCCAGCGCGCAGCCGGTGACCACGGCGTCGGTCGTATCGAGCTCGTGCGGGGTGAGTGAACCGTCGTCCAGTCGCTGCTCGGCGTCCGTAGCCGAGAGCCAAGCCGTCGGAAGCCCGGGCGGCACGGCCACACTGCGGGCGCCGAGCTGATGCAGCAACTCACCGATCAGGCCCGGCAGTTCACCATCGGTCGCCCGGTGCACGACCGCCCGGTAGTCCGCAAGGTTCTCGTGCAGAAGGTCCAGGATCGCGTCCGGATCGTCCGGGGTATGGCTGCCGAGATACGTACGCGGCGCCTCAGGAACGTCCGGCGACGACGCCACGGCCCTGCGCACCCGCTCCAGGATCCGCTCGCGTGTGGACTGAGGAGCGGCCTTGGGAGCGGTCTGAGGAGCGGACTGAGGAGATGTCATCAGCGGTTCTTCTTCCACCAGTCGCGGAACGGTTCGGCAGGCATCTCCGGCAGATCGCGGCTGTCCGTCCACTGCCGTGCGCCTGGGCCCGGCAGCTTCTTCGGGTGCAGCTTGCGGGTCTTGGCGGCGAGCCGTTCGCCCGCGGCCAGCGCCCCCGGGTGATCGAGCGCCCACGTGGCCGCCTTGACCGCGGCCTTCTCCAGGCGGTGCCCCTTGCCTCCCTGCTCGGCAACCTGCTCCCGCAGGTGGACGAGCACCTCGGGGATGTCGATCGCCACGGGGCAGACGTCGTAACAGGCGCCGCAGAGCGACGAGGCGTACGGCAGAGAGGCGTCGATCTCGCTCCGGGTGCCCCGGAGTTGGGGGCTGAGGATCGCGCCGATCGGCCCCGGGTACACCGAGCCGTAGGCGTGGCCGCCGGCCCGTTCGTACACCGGACAGACATTGAGGCAGGCCGAGCAGCGGATGCATCGCAGCGCCTGCCGCCCGACCTCGTCGGCGAGCGTGTCGGTGCGGCCGTTGTCGAGCAGCACCAGGTGGAAGGTCTGCGGTCCGTCACCGTCCGTGGTACCCGTCCACGTCGTGGTGTACGGATTCATCCGCTCGGCCGTCGATGAACGCGGCAGCGTCTGCAGGAAGACTTCGAGGTCGCGCCAGGTGGGCACAATCTTCTCGATCCCGACCACCGAGATGAGCGTGTCGGGCAGGGTCAGACACATGCGTCCGTTGCCCTCCGACTCCAGCACCACCAGCGTGCCGGTCTCGGCGACCATGAAATTGGCGCCGGAGATACCGGCCTTGGCGCGCAGAAACTTTTCGCGCAGATGCAGCCGCGCGGCTTCGGCGAGCTCGGCCGGAGTGTCCGTCAGGTCGTCCGGAGCGGGACGCCCCCAATCGGCCATCTGCTCGCGGAAGATGTCGCGGATCTCGCCTCGGTTGCGGTGGATGGCGGGGACCAGGATGTGCGAGGGCCGGTCGTCGCCCAACTGCACGATCAGCTCGGCGAGATCGGTCTCGTACGCGGCGATCCCCGCGGCTTCGAGGGCTTCGTTGAGGCCGATCTCCTGGGTGGCCATCGACTTGACCTTGACGACCTCGCTCTCGCCTGTCTGCTGGACGAGCCGGGTGACGATCGCGTTGGCCTCGTCGGCGTCGGCCGCCCAGTGCACGGTCCCGCCGGCCGCCGTGACCGACTCCTCCAACTGGACCAGGTAGGTGTCGAGATGGCGCAGGGTGTGGTCCTTGATGCGCTTGCCGGCCTCGCGCAGCTCGGCCCAGTCGTCGAGTTCGGTGACGGCACGGGCCCGCTTGTCGCGGATGGTGTGCGTGGCGTGCTTCAGGTTCGCGCGCAGCGTTTCGTCGCGTACGGCCTCACGGGCCGCACTCGGAAACGACGGCATCCCCAGATACGTACCGCTCACAGCGCAGGCTCCTCTTCGGTGCTCGCCAGGATCTCCGCGATGTGCAGCGCCCGCAGGGAGCTGTCCTGGCGGCGCAGCATGCCGCCCAGGTGCATCAGGCAGGAATTGTCCGCGCCGCACAGGACGTCGGCGCCGGTGGACGCGGCGTTGCGGATCTTGTCCGATCCCATCGCCGTCGACACGTCGGGGTTCTTGACGGCGAAGGTGCCGCCGAAGCCACAGCACTCCTCGGCACCCGGCAACTCCACCAGCTCGAGACCCTTCACAGCTTCGAGGAGCCGCCGTGGCCGCTCGCCCAGGCGGAGCATGCGCAGGCCGTGGCAGGACGGGTGGTAGGTGACGGTGTGCGGGTAGTAGGCGCCGACGTCGGTCACTTTCAGTACGTCGACGAGGAACTCGGTGAGTTCGAGGACGCGCGGCACCAGGCTTCGCGAGGCGGGCGCGAGGTCCGGGTTCTTGTCCGCGATGCGTGGATAGTTGTCGCGGACCATGGCCACGCAGGACCCGGACGGGGTGACCACGTAGTCGTAACCCTCGAAGACCCGGGCCATGCGGCGCACGAGCGGCTCGGTCTCGCGGCGGTAGCCGGTGTTGTACTGGGCCTGCCCGCAGCAGGTCTGGCCCATCGGGAAGTCGACGTCCAGGCCCAGGCGTTCGAGGAGCTTGACGGTGGCGATGGCCGTGGACGGGTACACAGCGTCGTTGACGCAGGTTGCGAAGAGGGCGACACGCATCGCGGCTCCTTTCGTGGACAAGCTGTTCATTGCTCGAAGTGCTCGAAGTGCTCGAAGTGCTCGAAGGGCAGGCGGGCGGCCGCTGACTCCCAGGCAGCCGTGGTGCCCCGCGGGGCGTAGTGGCGCAGGTTCTGGGTGTCGGCGATCAGCCGGCGCATGGACGGCAGGTCGCCGATCTGTCCGTCGGCGCGGGCCTGGACGAGGACGTTGCCGAGTGCCGTCGCCTCCGCGGGGCCCGCGACGACGGTCAACCCCGTGGCGTCGGCGGTGAGTTGGCACAGGAGCTCGTTGCGAGAGCCGCCGCCCACCATGTGAACGCGAGGGATGTCGCGGTCCGCGAGACGTGCGGCCGTGTGCAATGTGCGGCGATGGGCAAGGGCGAGGCTCTCCAGGATGCAGCGCACCATGGCGCCCTGACCGGCCGGGCGGCGTTGTCCGGTGCGCTCGCAGAAGGCGTCGATCCGCGCGGGCATGTCGCCCGGCGCCATGAACTCCGGGGCATCCGGGTCGACGAGGGAGACGAAGGCGGGCGCTTCGGCGGCCTGAGCGAGCAGCGTCGGCAGGCGGCTGGGCAGTCCGGCCCGCTCCCAGGCGCGGCGGCACTCCTCGACGAGCCACATGCCCATGATGTTGCGGAGGTAGCGGGTGGTGCCGTCGATGCCGCGCTCGTTGGTGAAGTTGGCCGCGCGGGAGGCCTCCGTGAGGACGGGGGCGTCGAGTTCGAGCCCGGCGAGGGACCAGGTGCCGCAGGAGATGTACGCGAAGCCGGGCTCGGTGGCGGGCACGGCGACGACCGCGGACGCGGTGTCGTGGGACGCGGCCGTGACGACCGGAGTCCGTTCGCGAAGCCCCGTATACGAGGCGACGTGCGGCAGCAGGGTGCCGGCCGGGGTGCCGGGGGAGCGCAGCGTGGGGAGCAGCCGGGCCGGGAGGCCGAGCCGGTCGGTGAGCTCCTTCGACCAGGTGCCGGTGCGTGCGTCGAGCAGGCCGGTGGTCGAGGCGTTGGTCTCCTCCGCGCCGATGGCGCCGGTCAGCCAGTACGTGAGGAGATCGGGGACGAGCAACAGGCTCTCGGCAGCGGCCAGTTGGGCGCTGTCCCGGGCCGCTTCGAGCTGGTACACGGTGTTGAAGGGCAGGTGCTGCAGACCCGTCGTCCGGTACAGATCCTGCGGGGAGACCTTTTCCCATACGCGCTCGGGGGCGCCGTCGGTGCGGCTGTCGCGGTAGTGGTGCGGCGTGCCCAGCAGCGCGCCGTCGCGGTCGAGCAGTCCGTAGTCCACGGCCCAGGTGTCCACGCCGACGGAGGCGATCTCACCGCCGCGCCCCGCTTCCCGCAGCCCGTCGAGCACCCCCTGGAACAGGGCGGGCAGGTCCCAGTGCAGCCCCGTCGGCAGCCGTACGGGTGTGTTGGGGAACCGGTGCGACTCGGTCAGGCCGAGGTCGTGCGGCCCGACCCGGCCGACGATGACGCGGCCGCTGGTGGCGCCGAGGTCCGCGGCGGCGTAGCGGGTGGTGCGGGGCATGGGGACTCCGGGGAGGTGCGGGGGAGATGTCAGGAGCGGTGGCGGGGCGCCGGATGCGGTCGGCGCCCCGCCCGGCGGCTCAGCGCAGGAACGCCGCCGCGACCCCCGCGTCCACCGGAATGTGCAGCCCGGTGGTGTGGGTGAGTTCCCCGCCGGTCAGCGCGAACACCGCGTTCGCGACGTGTTCCGGGAGCACCTCGCGCTTGAGCAGGGTGCGCTGGGCGTAGAACTCGCCGAGCTTCTCCTCCTCGATGCCGTACGTGGCAGCGCGCTGCGCGCCCCAGCCGCCCGCGAAGATGCCCGAGCCGCGCACCACGCCGTCGGGGTTGACGCCGTTGACCCGGATTCCGTGCTCGCCCAACTCCGCGGCGAGTAGGCGTACTTGGTGTGCCTGGTCGGCCTTGGTCGCCGAGTACGCGACGTTGTTGGGTCCGGCGAACACCGCGTTCTTGGACGCGATGTAGATGATGTCGCCGCCCATGGCCTGCTCGCCCATGACCCGTGCCGCCTCGCGCGAGACGAGGAAGGAGCCGCGGGCCATGATGTCGTGCTGCAGGTCCCAGTCCTTCGCCGTGGTCTGCAGGAGCGGCTTGGAGATGGAGATCCCGGCGTTGTTGACGACCAGGTCGACGCCGCCGAACGCGAGCGCCGCCGCGCGGAACGCCTCGGCGATCTGCTCCTCGGACGTGACGTCGACCGCGACGGCGACGGCCTTGTCCGGACCGCCAAGATCCTCGGCGACGGCCGCCGCACCCTCGGCGTTCAGATCGGCCACGACCACGCACGCGCCCTCGGCGACCAGTCGCTGCGCGATCGCCTTGCCGATGCCGCTGCCCGCGCCCGTCACCAGGGCGACACGGGTGGCGAGCGCCTTCGGCTTCGGCATCCGGCGCAGTTTCGCCTCCTCCAGCTCCCAGTACTCGATACGGAACTTCTCGGACTCCTCGATGGGCGCGTACGCCGAAACGGCCTCCGCGCCGCGCATCACGTTGATCGCGTTGAGGTAGAACTCGCCCGCGACCCGCGCCGTCTGCTTGTCCTTGCCGAAGCTGAACATGCCGACGCCTGGCACCAGGACGATCGCCGGGTCCGCGCCGCGCATCGCCGGGGAGTCCGGGGTGGCGTGCCGGGCGTAGTAGGCGGCGTACTCCTCGCGGTACTCCGCGTGCAGCTGCTTCAGGCGGGCCGCGACCGCCTCCAGATCGGCCGTCGGCGCCAGGTCGAGGACGAGCGGGCGCACCTTCGTCCGCAGGAAGTGGTCGGGGCACGAGGTGCCGAGCGCGGCCAGGCGCGGGTGCTCGGCGCTCGCAAGGAAGTCGAGGACCGTGCCGGAGTCGTCGAAGTGGCCGACCTGGGGCCGGTCCGTGGAGGCCAACCCGCGGATCAGCGGGGCGAGTTCGGCCGCGCGCACCCTGCGTGCGTCGGCGCCGAGCTCGTCGTACCCCTCGATGCGCGGGCCGAACGGCTCGGCCTTGCCGTGCTCGGCGAGGAAGGCCTCCGCGGTGCGGATGATGAACAGCGAGTTCGCCTCGCACTCCTCGGCGCTGTCACCCCAGGCCGTGATGCCGTGCCCGCCGAGGACGCAGCCGATGGCCGCCGGGTTGGCGGCCTTGATGGCGGCGATGTCCAGACCGAGCTGGAAGCCGGGCCGGCGCCACGGCACCCATACGACCTGTTCGCCGAAGCACTCGGCGGTGAGCTTCTCGCCGTCGGCGGCGCAGGCGAGGGCGATACCGGAGTCGGGGTGCAGATGGTCGACGTGCGCGGCGTCCACCAGGCCGTGCATGGCGGTGTCGATGGAAGGCGCGGCGCCGCCCTTTCCGTGCAGGCAGTAGTCGAACGCGGCGACCATCTCGTCCTCGCGCTCCACCCCCGGATACACGTCCTTGAGCGCGCGCAGCCGGTCGAGCCGCAGCACGGCGAGCCCGCCCTCGGTGAGCGTGCCGAGGTCACCGCCCGAGCCCTTGACCCACATCAGCTCCGTGTCGGCGCCGGTCACCGGGTCGGTCGCGGTCGCCTTGGCGGAGGTGTTGCCGCCGGCGTAGTTGGTGTTACGGGGATCGGCGCCGAGGCGGCGGGAGCGGTCGAGCAGCGCGGCGACCTGGGGGTGGGTGGCGGAGGCCATCGGATGTCCTTGGGGCTCAGGGGTGTACGGGAAGGGGCGAGGGGGCGTGCCAGGCGTCGCGGGCCCGCGTAGATCCGCCGGAGGGCTCAGGCGCCCCAGCCGGCCTGCTCGCCCCCGACGCGCTCGGCGACGATGTGCTCCTGCCAGCCGCTGGCGCGGTAGGCAGCCATGGGGTCGGGGTGCAGGCCGCGCTCCTCGCGCAGTTCGCGCAGGAGGGGACGTACATCGGTGTTGTAGGCGTCCATCAGGACCGAGTTGGCGGTCAGGACGTCGCCCTCGCGCTGTGCGGCGGTCAGTGCGTCACGGTCGACGAGGAGCGCCTTGGCGGTGGCCTCCTGCACGTTCATCACCGAGCGGATCACCGCGGGGATCTTGGCCTCGATGTTGTGGCACTGGTCGAGCATGAAGGCGACGTTCATGGCGGGCTCGAAGCCGCCGTTCTTGTCGACCTCGTGCAGGATCCGGAAGAGCTGGAACGGGTCCGCGGCGCCGACCATCAGGTCGTCGTCGGCGAAGAACCGCGAGTTGAAGTCGAAGCCGCCGAGCCGTCCCTCGCGGAGCAGCAGCGCCACGATGAACTCGATGTTGGTGCCGGGCGCGTGGTGCCCGGTGTCCACCACGACCTGGGCGCGCTCGCCGAGCTTGAGGCACTGCAGGTAGGAGGTGCCCCAGTCGGGCACGTCCGTCGCGTAGAAGGCGGGCTCGAAGAACTTGTACTCCAGGAGCATCCGCTGGTCGTCACCGAGCCGCGCGTACACGGTCGCGAGCGACTCGGCGAGGCGGTCCTGGCGGGCCACGATGTCGTCCTGGCCCGGGTAGTTGGTGCCGTCCGCGAACCACAGCTTCAGGTCCTTCGAGCCGGTCGCGTCCATGACGTCGACGCACTCGAGGAGGTGCTCGACGGCCTTGCGGCGCACCTTCGGATCGGGATGGGTGACCGAGCCGAGCTTGTAGTCGTCGTCCTGGAAGGTGTTGGAGTTGATCGCTCCGAGCTCCAGGCCGCGGTCCTTCGCATACGTCGCCAGGGCCGCGTAGTCGTCGACCGCGTCCCAGGGGATGTGCAGCGCCACCTTGGGTGCGATGCCGGTGAACTCGTGCACCTTGGCCGCGTCGTCCAGCTTCTCGCGCGGGGTGCGGGGCACTCCGGCCTGGGCGAAGACCTTGAACCGGGTACCGGAGTTCCCGTAGCCCCAGGACGGCGTCTCTATCCGCTGGTTGGCGAGTGCGGCCTTCACGGCGGCGATGTCAGGCATGGTCACCTCGGGATGGGCGGGGAACAGACAATGAAACGAATAATGAAACGATTCAGCCGCCACGGAAGCTAGCCCCTGCCTCTGGTGCCGTCAAGGGGGCAGGAAACCGCGAACCGCGTTACTGAATCGTGTTGTTGATCTGGGTGATCCCACGGAACCCGGGCTCTTCCTGCACTGTTCAGGGACATGGAGCCCATGATCGCCGTCTCCAGCGGCACGAGGTGCGGGCTTCGGGGTGCGCCGAGCTCTTGACCGCCGTCGCCGGCCCCCGTTAGCTTCCGGGCAACTTCAATGAAACATTTCACGTCGGCCGATCCGGGGCGCAGCGGCCGACGTCCCCGGAAGTCTTCTGGCCCGGCCCTTGGCAACCCCGGCACACAACGGAGAACCTCATGACGCAACCCGAACCGGATGCCGTTCCGGTGCTCGCACTGGAGGGGGTGAGCAAGTCCTTCGGCGCCGTACGCGCCCTGCGCGGCGTCTCGTTGAAGCTGTACGCCGGTGAGGCGCACGCCCTCGCGGGTGAGAACGGCGCCGGCAAGTCGACCCTGATCAAGGCCCTCGCCGGGGTGCACCGACCCGACAGCGGCACCGTCGTCCTCGACGGGAAGCCGGTCGAATTCCACGGTCCCGCCGACGCCCGCGACGCCGGTGTCGCCGTCATCTACCAGGAGCCCACGCTCTTCCCCGACCTGACCGTCGCGGAGAACATCTTCGTGGGCCGCCAGCCCGCACGCTCACTGCGCCGCGTCGACCACCGTGCGATCAAGCAGGCCGCCGCCGAACTCTTCGCCCGCCTCGGCGTCGACCTCGACCCGGAGCAGCCCGCCCGCGGCCTCTCGATCGCCGACCAGCAGCTCGTCGAGATCGCCAAGGCGCTTTCCTTCGACGCCCGCGTCCTGATCATGGACGAGCCGACCGCCGCGCTCACCGGCAGCGAAGTGGCCCGCCTCTTCGGAGTCGTGCGGGCGCTGCGCGAACAGGGCGCCGCGGTGCTGTTCATCTCGCACCGCCTCGAGGAGATCTTCGAGCTGTGCCAGCGCGTCACCACCCTGCGTGACGGCGCCTGGATCGCGAGCGAGCCGCTCGACGGCCTCACCGAGGACGATCTCGTACGCCGGATGGTCGGCCGTGACCTCGACTCCCTCTACCCCAAGCAGGACACGGAAGTCGGCGAAGTCGCCCTCGCCGTGCGCCGGCTGACCCGCGAAGGTGTCTTCACCGACGTCACCTTCGACGTACGCCGCGGCGAGATCGTGGGTCTCGCGGGCCTCGTCGGAGCCGGCCGCAGCGAGGTCGCGCGCGCCGTGTTCGGCGTGGACCGCTTCGACGGCGGCGAGGTCGAGGTGCTCGGCAAGAAGCTCAAGCCGGGCGCCCCCAGCCTCGCGATGGCCGCGGGCCTCGCCCTCGTACCCGAGGACCGCCGCGCCCAAGGCCTCGTGATGGACATGTCCATCGAGCGCAATATCGGCCTGACCGGCTTCGCCGACACCACCCGCGCCGGTCTGATGGACCGCAGGGCCGAACGCAGCCGGGCCGTCGACTGGGCCGTGAAGCTCCAGGTCAAGTACGCCCGCCTCGCCGATGTCGTCGGCACCCTGTCCGGCGGCAATCAGCAGAAGGTCGTCCTCGCCAAGTGGCTCGCCACGGCGCCCCAGGTGCTCATCGTGGACGAGCCGACCCGCGGCATCGACGTCGGCACCAAGGCCGAAGTGCACCGGCTGCTGTCCGCGCTCGCTGCCGAGGGCGTCGCCGTCCTCATGATCTCCTCCGACCTGCCGGAGATCCTCGGCATGGCCGACCGCGTCCTCGTGATGCACGAAGGACGCCTGAGCGCCGAGATCTCCCGGGCCGACGCCACCGAAGAGACCGTCATGGCCGCGGCGACGGGCCGCGCCGCTCGAGGGAGTGACGCGGCATGACGACCACCGTGGAACCGGTCCGCAGCTCACCCGCCCCGCAGGCCACCGCGTCCCGCAAGTTCATGGACAAGGTGTTCAAGGCACGCGAACTCGCCGTCGTGGCCGTGCTCGTCGTGATGCTCGGCGCCACCCAGATATCCAACGGCGAGTTCCTCTCCGAACAGGGCATCAAGGACCTGCTGCTCAACGCGACCATCCTGGTCCTCGTCGCCGTCGGCCAGGCCGTCGTCGTCATCACCCGCAACGTCGACCTGTCGGTCGGCTCGGTGCTCGGCATCTCGGCCTTCGCCGCCGGCATCTACCTCCAGGACGGCGGCAGTCCGCTCATCGCCGTACTCCTGGCCGTCGGACTCGGCGCGCTCTTCGGCGTCCTCAACGGCGCGCTCGTCAGCCTCGGCAAAGTACCCGCCCTCGTCGTCACCCTCGGCACGCTCTACATCATCCGCGGCATCGACTCCATCTGGGTTGGCTCCCGGCAGATCACCGCCGACGCCCTGCCCCAGTCCTTCGTCGACTTCGGCCACGACGGCATCTGGGCCGTGCCCTACCTCGCCCTGCTCGCCCTCGTCGTCCTGTTCGCGGCCGGCTACTACCTGCGCAACTACCGCAGCGGACGCGACATGTACGCCCTCGGCTCCAGCCCCGAGGCCGCCACCCTCGCCGGCGTACCGGTCCGCAAGCGGATCATGACCGCCTACGTGCTGTGCGGCGCCCTGGCCGGACTGGCCGGCGCGCTGTACCTGGCGCGCTTCGGAAACGTCGACTCCGCCACCGGCAACGGCTACGAACTCACCGTCGTCAGCGCCGTCGTGGTCGGCGGCGTCGCCTTCACCGGCGGCTCCGGCAGCGTCTGGGGCGCAGCGCTCGGCGCCGTCCTGCTCACCTCGATCAACAGCGTGCTCCCGGCGATCGGCGTCAGCTCGGTCTGGGTCACCGCGATCAACGGATTCCTGCTGCTCCTCGCCATCGCAGCCGACCGGATCCTCGCCCTGCGGGTCGCCGCAGTCCTTCGCAAGAAGGCCGCACAGATGAGGAGTGCCCGCCACCATGACTGACACCCCCCTGAAGGCCGCCCCGCGGTCCTTCTTCGGCACGGCGATCCGCTGGGACACCGCCGTCGGCGCCCTGCTCATGGTGCTGCTGCTCTGCTCGTTCTCGTTCGTCGACAACTTCGGCAACGCGCTGAACGTCTCGTTCCTGATCGGCAACACCCTGCCCATCGCCCTGATCGCGCTGCCGATGACGATGCTCGTCATCTCCGGCGAGGTCGACCTGTCCGTGGGCTCCACGGCCGGCCTGTCCGGCGCGGTGATGGGCGCCCTGTGGAACCAGGGCATGACCATCGAGACGATCATCCCGCTGTGCCTCGTGCTCGGCGTCGTCTGCGGCCTGGTCAACGGACTGCTCGTGACCCGCCTCGGACTGCCCTCGCTCGCCGTCACCATCGGCACGATGGCCGCCTACCGGGGCATCGCGCAGATCGTCCTCGGCTCCGACTCGGTCACCGACTTCCCCTCCCAGTACCTGGACTTCGGCGCGGGCCGGATCGGCGACACCTTCATCCCGTACGCCTTCCTGCCCTTCCTCGTCCTGTTGGCCATCGCGGTCGTGGTCCTGCATGCCACGCCCGTCGGCCGCTCGCTGTTCGCCATCGGCGCGAGCGAGGATGCCGCCCGGTTCGCCGGTGTGCGGGTCAAGCGGCTCAAGCTGTCGATGTTCGTCATGACCGGCGCGCTGTCCGCACTGACCGGCGTCTTCTGGGCCCTGCACTACGCCAGCGCCCGCTACGACAACGCCACCGGACTCGAACTGTCCGTCATCGCGGCGGTGCTGCTAGGCGGCATCGACTTCGACGGCGGCAAGGGCACCCTCGGCGGCGCGATCGCCGGTGTGTTCCTGCTCGGCACCCTGCAGAACGTGATGAGCCTGCTCAACGTCTCCGCCCAGTCCCAGATCGTCGTCACCGGCGTGCTGCTCGTCGTCTCCGTACTCGCCCCGCGTGTGGGCCGGCAGATTGCTGATGCGCGGGCCCGCGGCAAAACGGCGGCCGGACCACCGCCGGCCGGACCACCGTCGGCCACCTCCGAAGCGGCCGGACCACCTGCCGCCGCCTCCACCTAACGCCAAGCACCACGCCGGCACACAGCCCCGCGAACGTCACGTCACGCCACGTCCCGTAACTCACCACACTGACGAAAAGGCAGGACCCCCATGTCCCGGACCGCCACCGCCAGAAGCCGCCGCCTCACCGCCGCACTCGCCGTCACCGCGGCGCTCACCCTCGGTGCCACCGCCTGCGGAGGCACCACCAAGGACGACGCCAACAAGGAGGACGCCAAGTCCGCCGCCGCGGGCAAGGCCGACCCGAACGCCGCCATCAAGAAGGGCCTCACGGTCGCCTTCCTGCCCAAGCAGGTCAACAACCCGTACTTCACCACCTCCGACAACGGCGGCAAGGCGGCACTCGAGGAGCTCGGCTCCACGTACAAGGAGGTCGGCACCAGCAGCGGCACCGACACCTCGGGCCAGGTCTCGTACGTCAACACGCTCACCCAGCAGCAGGTCGACGGCATCGCCGTGTCCGCGCAGGACCCGGGCGCCCTGTGCACCGCGCTGAAGCAGGCCATGAAGAACGGCGTCAGCGTCGTCACCTACGACTCCGACACCAAGGCCGACTGCCGCCAGGTGTTCGTCTCCCAGGCCAGCGCCGAGGACCTCGGCCGCACCCAGGTCCAGGAGATGGCGAAGCAGATCGGCGGCAAGGGCGAGATCGCGATCCTCTCGGCGGCCCAGACGGCCACCAACCAGAACACCTGGATCGACTTCATGAAGGACGAGCTGAAGAAGCCCGAGTACAAGGACATCAAGCTCGTCAAGACCGCGTACGGCGACGACGACGCGCAGAAGTCCTTCCAGCAGACCCAGGGCCTGCTCCAGGAGCACCCGAAGCTGAAGGGGATCATCTCCCCGACCACCGTCGGCATCAAGGCCGCGGCCCAGTACCTGTCGGGCTCGAAGTACAAGGGCAAGGTCAAGCTCACCGGCCTCGGCACGCCGAACGACATGCGTGCGTACGTCAAGAACGGCACCGTCGAGGCCTTCGAGCTGTGGGACCCGGCGAAGCTGGGCGCGCTCGCCGCGCACACCGCGGTGGCCCTCGAGTCGGGGCAGATCACCGGCAAGGAGGGCGAGACGTACAAGGCCGGCGACCTCGGCGAGTTCACCATCGAGAAGGACGGCGTCGTCACCCTCGGCAAGCCGACCGTCTTCGACAAGTCGAACATCGACGACTTCAAGTTCTGAGCCGCACCGGTGCGGGGGCCGTCTCCAGGGGTGGCCCCCGCACCTCTTGTGCAGGACACCGAGTGGAGGACACCGACCCATGCAGCGCGTCTGCTTCCTGCTCCAGGTCAAGGCCGACCGTATCGACGAATACCGGGCCCGCCATCAGCACGTATGGCAGGAGATGCGCGACGCCCTGACGGCGAGCGGCTGGCACAACTACTCGCTCTTCCTGCGCGAGGACGGCCTCCTGGTCGGCTACGTGGAGACCGAGGACTTCGAGGCGGCCCGCGCGGCGATGGACGCCACCGACGTCAATGCGCGCTGGCAGGCCGAGATGGGGGACTTCTTCACGGACCTGGACGGACAGGCGCCGGATGCGGCGATGCGTCCCCTCACCGAGGTCTTCCATCTGACATGAGCGCACCTGGCATGAGCGCACCTGGCATGAGCGCACCTGGCATGAGCGCACCTGGCATGGACACACCTGGTCTGAGCACCGGGCACAGCTTCTTTGGCAGGATGAAGTCCTGCCGGACCCCTTTCGCGCGACGTCGGATCATGCGATGACGGGGACGGCACGTGAGAGACAACGGGGAGACGGCATGGCGGGCATCCGGCCGAAAGTCGGCATCAAGTACGTCGCGCAGGAGGCCGGCGTCTCCATCGGCACGGTCTCCAACGTGCTCAACCAGCCCGACCGCGTCTCCGAGGAGACCCGGCGCCACGTCGAGAAGGTCATCTCCCGCCTCGGATACGTCCGCAGCGAGTCCGCCCGGCAGCTGCGCGCGGGCCGCAGCCGGATGATCTCGCTGCTCGTCCTCGACATGGGCAACCCGTTCTTCGTCGACATCGCACGCGGCGCCGAGCGCTCCGCGCGCGAGGCGGGCATGGGCGTCATGGTCTGCAACAGCGGCCAGGACGCGCACGAGGAGGGCGAGTACCTCAACCTCTTCGCCCAGCAGCGGGTGCGCGGCGCGCTCATCACACCCGCCGACCCCAGCGGACGCACCCTGCGCGAGTTCCGCCGCCACGGCATCCCCTTCGTCCTGGTGGACCGGGTGGCCGGCGCCGAGGACGGCTGCTCGGTCGCCGTCGACGACGTGGCGGGCGGCGCGCTCGCTGCCCGCCACCTGGCGTCCGCCGGCCACCGGGCCATCGCCTTCGTCAGCGGCCCCGGCCACCTCAAGCAGGTACAGGACCGCCGGACCGGAGTGCAGCGGGCGCTGGCCGAGCTGGACCTGCCCCCCGAGACCCTGCAGGAACTGCCCACCGAACGCCTCGACGTCGCCGCCGGCCGCGACGCGGGCGCCCGACTGCTCGGTCTCGCCCAACGCCCGACCGCCGTCTTCTGCGCGAACGACCTGCTCGCCCTCGGCGTCCTGCAGTCCCTGTACGCGGCCGGGGTCAAGGTCCCCGACGACATGGCCATCGTCGGCTACGACGACATCGAGTTCGCGGCGGCGGCCACCGTCCCTCTCACGTCGGTACGCCAGCCGGCCGTCACGATGGGCGCGATGGCCACCGAACTGCTCCTGCAGGAGACCGGCGACCTGGCGGACGAGCACGAGCACCAACATGTGGTGCTGCAGCCGGAGTTGGTGGTGCGGCAGTCGAGCGCGGGTTGGAACTGACGTCCTGCGCACAGCGGTGACTGTGATCTGACCGGTGGGGCGTGGACCTCCGCGTACGCCGGTATCTGCTTCAAGTGAACGAAGCCAGGCGTGAACACCGTGATCGCCTGGTGCCGGATCCGGATCATCAACTGTCAGTGGTGCCGCTGAGAATGAACGGCATGAGCCACACGATTCCCGTACGCCTGCCGTCCGCACTTATTGAGCATCATGCGATCGATCTGGAGCGCAGGTACACCGACGGCTGGGGAATGCGAGTCGACGACGTGGCCACGGCCCCGAGCGGCGACCTGTACGTCCTGGCGTACGTGTACCGGAGCACGGGCAGCTGGGGTGATGATGCTGCCGACATTGACCCCGACGCCACCAAGGCGAACTTCGGCTACACGGTGCTCACCAAGTACGCGCCGGACGGCACCGTGTCGGCGACCGCCGTTTCCGGACAGGACCGGCACCTGCGCCAGGACACCACATACGGCGGCCCGAAGCCCGGCCTGGGAGACGACCTGTGGTGGGCCAAGGGTCTGTGCTTGCTGCCGGACGGCACACTCGCGGCCACCGGCCCGGACGACCACACCCACCTGATCACCGCCGACCTCGCCACGGTCACCGCCCGGCACACCATGCCCCGGCGACGACACGACGACGGGCCGAAGAACCCGTTCGCCAGCTGGATCAGCGCCACCCCCGGCGGCCGTCTGCTGTGCACGACCGGCGAGTACGGCGTGTACAACTACGGCAATCTCCTCACCAACATCGTCTCCCTCACCGACCAGCCGCTCACCGCCGACTCGAAGCCGACCCTGCGGGCGCTGGTGTCCATGGAAGCCGAGCCGGAGAAGCACACCGAGGCGGACCTGCGCCCCGACCTGCTGTGGCGCGGTGAGCCGGTCGGCATGGCCCACCGGCCGCGGCCGTCGCTGTCCGAGCACCTCACCCAGCTCGAGCCGACCGCGGGCTCGTTCGCCTGGAGCGACTCGCGGCTGGGCCGGCCCGCGGTCCTGCGCGAGGACCTGTTCGTCGTCCCCGTCTTCGGGCACATCTACCGCGGCGGCAGCCGCGGGCAGCGCTTCGCATTCGTCCTCGTCGATGACCAGGGCCAGATCGTCGGTCAGCTCGGCGGCATGCACCTGCACCGCGACAGCCCTTTCACCGGGCACATCTTCGAGATCGCCGCCGACCCTGTGCGAGGGCGGGTGTACCACCTCAATCGCTACGGCCTGTTCGTCTGGACCGCCGACGGCGTCCGCGTCCAGCGCCTGGACCTCCAGGACAAGCGCTACAAGCTCCTCAAGCACTTCACCCTGCGCGACTGCACCCCCGACGGAGAGCTCATCCTCGTCCACCACACGCAGCACCTGATGCTCCGCATCCCCTGCCCCAGCACGCCCGGCGGCCTCGGCCCGCGGGTCGAAGACGCCCTGCGCGCCTACGCCAGGGAGCGCACCGCGCTGAAGAAGCAACTGCAGCCGGTGAATTGGCACTGGATCGACCACACCACGCCCGTGCACCGCCTGTAGGACAAGCGCAGCAGGGGAACGAGTCGCGGTGTCCGGACTCCCGGCCCGTCGCCAAGCTGCCCACCAGGAACGGTAGTCGGTGCCATGAGTACGGGTACTCATGGCACCCGCGTGCGGCAGCGAGAAGGATGACAGGCATGCGGCTATGGGTGGACATCGGCATCGCCTGCGCGCTGCTACCCGCCGACGCCGTCTTCGTCGGGTGGCTGCTTCTGCGTACCGCGTTTCAGGGGTACGACTTCGGATCGAGCGGTCCCTCTACGTACAGGGCGGCGCGCCAGGGAGCTCTCCTCACCGGGGCCTCGCTAGCTGCTGGGCTGGCCTTGTTCTCGGCTTTTCAGCTGTGGATCGCCGGCGCCGTCCACACGGTCATCGTGCTCACGGGAGCACTGTGGTTGTCTGCTGTGGCTCGCGCGAATCCGGAGCGGCACTCAAGGCGTGCAGGGCGCAGGAACCCGTCGGCGCACGGCGCCACCTCAGGCCCGCGGGAGCGGACGGTCCATTTGACGCGACCGGCTCCGCCGCCTCCTCCCGGAGTGGCTGAGCGCGGCACATGGCTGGTTGCCGAGCTGGCGACGACGACAGAGATTTGCCTTGATGCCGGCACCGTTCAGGTCTTCGCATACGACGCAGATGACGGAGACCCTGGTCGCCCATCGATGGGCCATGACCTGACTGAGTACCTCGGCGCCTGCGACGCCCCGGAGACCGGCAGGTCCGACAACGGCGATGTGGCCGTCATCGTCGCCGTTCTGCCAAGAGCGCGGAGCAACGACAGCGCCCCGTACGCCCCCATAGCTGACGCGACGCTCTACGCATCGCGAGGCCGTCTGGCAGTGAGGGGCTCCTGGAACGGGGTCCCGGACCGGACCAACTTCGAGTTGCCGCCCGGTTGGGCTCGCATCCGCATGTCCCGCACGACATTCGAGAGACCAGGCGGCGCACCCATGGATGGTGACGTGAGCAATCAGGTGGTGGCGGTGCTCCGTATCGAGGTCTGGCCCGTGCCGGAGCCGGGGGCCGGACGCATCTATGCCGGCACTTCGCGCCTGTAGATCGTCGCCGGCGCCGCGCCCATCTACCGCGGCCAGCCTGGTTACCGCTCCGGCCTGGACCGCGACGGAGACGGCATCGCCTGCGACCGGTAGGCCACTGGGACGTCACACCCTCAAGCCCGTTCTGCAGGTTCGGCAAGCTGGTGCGCTCCTGCGGCAACTGCTCGACCCAGTACAAGCGCACGATCATCATCAACGACGTGGACATCACCGCGCCCGGCAAGTCGATCGTCGGCATCAACACCAACACCAACTACGGCGACACGGCCGCGCTGCGGAACATCCGTATCCACGGAGACAGCAGCAAGAAGATCGAGACGTGTGTGCGCTTCACCGGGAACAACTCCGGTGACGAGCCGGTGAAGACGGGCGTCGGCCCGGACGGCACCCACTGCCGCTTCACGGCCGCGGACCTCGGCTACGAGTAGCCGCCGCGCATGGACCAGAGCCCTGCCGGCGGAATCAGGCGGGGCTCTGTGCGCCGTCGTGGCAGCCTCACCGGTGCGGCGGAACGAACTCGGGCTGGTCGAGCACACGCAGCCAGCTCCCGTCGGGCTGGCGCCGCACCACCTGCGCCCGGGCGCCCGTCCCGTCCTTCGGCGGGGTCGACGTGAGAGCGAGGTCGCCGCTGACGAGTGTCGGAAGCGGCTGCTCCGGCTCGAACCGGGGCCGGTTGGCGAGGACCTTCTCCCACAGGATCCGGATCGCCTCCCGTCCCACCGTCATCTCGCCCGGCGGGTAGGCCAGCACCGCGTCCTCCTCGTACAGGGCGGCGACCCCGGCCGCGTCCCCCGCGTTGGACCGCTCGACGAACAGGCGGGTGATGTCCTCGGGCCGCATGGCCTTCTCGTACTCCGGCATGGTTCCTCCGTAGGAGACGTCCGTCATCGGACGGTCCGGGAGAGGCCGTCCGGTACCACCAAGTGTTCGCCCCGGCCGATCAGAAATCCAACAGATGCTTCTTCTGCAAACTAGAATCAACGGTTATGGAGCTGAGGCAGCTTGACTACTTCGTCGCGGTGGCCGAGGAGCGGAACTTCACGCGAGCCGCGGAACGGGTGCACATCAGCCAGTCCGGCATCAGCGCCCAGATCCGCCAGCTCGAACGCGACCTCGGCGCCGAGCTGTTCGACCGCTCGGGCCGCACCGTCACGCTGACGGTCGCGGGCAAGGCCGCCCTCGAACACGCCCGCGCCGCCATCGCCGCCGGCCGGGCGGTTGCGCAAGCAGTGGACGAGGTGTCCGATCTGGTCCGTGGACATCTCACCGTCGGGATGGTCGTGGGCTGCACCGTGACACCGCTGTTCGATGCCCTCGCCGCCTTCCACGCGGCGCACCCGCGCGTGGAGATCTCCGTCCTCGAGGACAGCTCCGACCGGCTCACCGAGGGAGTACGGACCGGGGCCATCGACGTGGCGCTGATCGGTGCCGCAGCCACCACGCCCGACGGCCTCGACGCCCTGACCCTCATCGACGAACGGATCGTCGCGGTCATCCCCGCCGAACATGCCCTCGCGCAGCGCAGCCACGTCACCCTGCGCGACATCACCAGCCACCCGATCATCTGCATGCCGGAAGGAACCGGCCTGCGCGCGGTCTTCGACCAGGCCTGCGCGGAACAGGACCTCCACCCCACGATCGCGCTTCAGGCCGGCGCCGCAGACGCCGTCGCGGCCCTCGCCGCCCGAGGCCTCGGCATCGGCATCCTCAGCAACTCGATGGCCGCCGCATACGGCGACCTGCTGACCGCCCGCACCATCGAGGACGCCGATACACCAGCACTTCTGGCCCTGATCTGGAAGGGCGCTCACAATCCTCCCGTACGGGAACTGCTGGTCCATTGCCGGCGGGCTTTCCGGATGGCCGGCCCGATTACCGACCGGTGACCTCGTGGCGCTCCGGCGCGAGTCGAAGTCCACGAGGGCCAGGACGTCGTGAGCGCTTGATCGACGCATGTGGGCCCGGCCGCACACCGCCCATGCGCTGCGACAACAGCCCGGGGCTGCTCACGCGGCGACAGGCGCCGCCAGCAGGTCGCCGACCGAGTCGAGGACCGTGTCGGCTGACGCCGCCAGATGCGCGGGTGCGCGGAATTCGCCCGCGGAACCCACGAGTTCGGTGATCGCGGGAACCGACAGCGTGCAAGGCGCCGGGCGCAGGCCGACGCGGGTGAGGACCGGGTGGAGCATGGCGAGGGCAGGCGCGCCGCCGGAGGTGCCCGCGCTGTAGCTGACCAGGCCGACCGGCTTGCCCTGCCACTCCGCGTACAGGAAATCGACCGCGTTCTTGAGCGGAGCGGTGAAGCCGCCGTTGTACATCGGCAGGACAAAGAGGAAGGCATCGGCCGCCGAGACGGTCGAGCTCCAGTCCTTGGTGTGCTGATGGACGTACCCGCCGTCGGCGGGCAGGCCCGGCTCGTCGAAGAAGGGCAGGGCCAGTTCGCCGAGGTCGACGAGTGTGGTCTCGAACTTCGCGTGGCCGGTGGCCCGTTCGGCGAGCCACTGCGCCAGGGGGCGGCCTGCGGAGGTGGGGCGGGTGCTCGCGGAGATGACGAGCAGGCGGGCGGTCATGGTGAGGGCTCCTTCATGGGCTGTCGCAACGTCAGGCGTCGCAGGGCGAGTTGAGTCAGCGGTCCGATGGCGGCGGCGAACAGCACGGTGCCGACACCGACCGTGCCGCCGAGCAGCCACCCGACCGCCAGCACGGTCAGCTCGATCGCGGTGCGTGCTCTGCGGATGGAGATGCCGCGGGCCGCGAGGCCGGTCATCAGGCCGTCCCGCGGTCCGGGGCCGAGACCGGCTCCGACGTAGAGCCCGGTCGCGAGGGCGTTGAGTGAAATGCCGACCGTCAGGAAGGCCAGACGCAGGAAGAGGGGGCCGGGCGCGGGCAGCACGCTCAAAGTGGCGTCCGCGATCAGGCCGACGGTCAGGACATTGGCGAGGGTGCCGACGCCGGGGCGTACCGCGAGGGGAATCCAGGCGAGCAGCACCAGCACGCCGACACCGTTGACCACCCAGCCGAACGGCAGGCCCGTGCTGTGCGCAAGGCCCTGGTGCAGTACGTCCCAGGAGGGGACGCCGAGTCCGGCCGTGACCATGAGCGCGATGCTCACGCCGAACAAGGTGAGCCCGGAGCCCAATCGCAGTCCTGCGATCACCGAACCCCCTCCAAGTGATTGACATGTCACTCACTCCGTCGCGTCCGACGGTAGGTCGACATGGATGACGTGTCAATCAAATGTGAGTACGGTGAGGGCGTGACGAAGCAGGATCCCCACTGGCTCACCGACCGCGAGCAGCGCGCCTGGCAGGCGTACCGCAGGATGTTTCTCCTGCTCAACGCGCAGATCTCACGCGACCTCCAGCAGGACAGCGGCCTGTCGGACCCCGACTACGACGTCCTGTCCAACCTCGCGGCGGCCCCCGACCACCGACGCCGTATCAGCGAACTCGCCGACCGGATGCTCTGGTCCCGCAGCAGGCTCTCGCACCACCTGGCCCGCATGCAGCAACGAGGCCTGGTCACACGCGATAGCTGCGCCACCGACGGCCGCGGCGCCGTGGTCGTACTCACCGCCGAGGGCCGGCAAACCCTCGACACGGCCGCTCCCGCCCATGTGGACTCAGTGCACCGGCACTTCATCGACCTGCTCACGCCCGAGCAGCTCGACGCCCTCGCGGAGATTGGCGAGACGGTCGTGGCTCGGCTGGCCGACGAGAGCTAGGTCATCGGGGCCGTCATCGATGCGGCGGCAGGCATGCGGTGGGAGCAGTGAGCGGCCTGTGGAACTGGGGCGCTAACACCCTCCGTGACGCCCTTGCAGCGGCCACCCGGGAATGCCTACTGGAAACGGCCATCGCGGGGAGTCCTCAATGAGCTGGCGGCGTACTACCAGGACAAACAGAAGGCCATGGTGAACACTCTGGACACCCGCTCGGCTGACCCTATCCGTAGCGTCTGGGAGGGCCCGGACCCGGACTTCGCCGGTCACCAGGCCTGCGCGGGACGAAGGCATCAACAAGACCGTGCTCAGGCAGAAAGGCCCTGGCGACTTCGAATGCTGGCAAATAGGGGCACCGCATGCGTCAGCCGCGAGAGCTACCCCCGCCAGCCTGGGCACCACGCTCTACGCTCAGACCTTCGAGCGAGCACTGGGGCGACTGCAGTGATCAGGTCACATGACTGACCGCGACGGGCGGAGCGCGCCGTGGGCCCGAGCCCTCGGCGTGCTCCTCGCGCCCATAATTCTCCTCATCCTTGTTCTCGCCGCCTTGTTCCTCTACGGGCAGCGGCAAGAGGACAACCGGGAGAAGGCAGCCCGGGAGGAAACTGTCTCGCTCGCCCGACGGTTCGCAGACGACATGGCCGCGCGCACGACCGACTTCCCACGCGACCAACGCGCTGCGTACCAGCTGGCGATCCCGTACCGCGGCACCGTCTTCGGATACCAACGCCAAGGAACAACGGCGGGCATGACGGTGAAGTTCTCCGCGAGCTACGAACTCGCCGGTCCGCACTTTGGAGGTAGTACCGGGCAAGCGGATGTCTGCTACGTCCTTGTGTTCCACAACACGGGCTCACCCGGCGCGCGGGCAGTGACTCGGCAGCCCGCCGATAAGGCATGCTCCACAGTGTCACCCCTGTGATCGTCGGGAAAGTGGACGACAAGGACCACACGTAACAGCCGAGAAGCGGCTGAAGCGGGTCTACGCCCGGCCTCGGCCGAGCGGCACACTGAACTGATAGCGGCCGTGCACAGGTAGAGCGCCGGCGACGCCATGCGTTGTCCTGTCCCGGTGTGGACTGCGTCGTTGCCGGTGGGCCTCCCGGCGGTCAGCCGGCGAGGATCTGCTCCACTCCCTCGCAGTAGCTCGTGACGGGGAATTCGGGGAAGCGGGCGGCGAACATCGAGCTGTCGAAGATGTTGTCGCCGCGGTAGCGGACGAGGAGTTCGTACATCTCGTCGAGCGGCTTGACGAAGCGGCGGCCGAGGCGGAAAGCGGCCATCGGCAGCACCGTGTAGCCGATGGTGCGGCCGGTGACTTCGCCGGCGAGGTCGATGAGCCGGGCGTAGGAGTGCCGGTCCGGGTCGACCGGCAGGTGCCATGTCTGGCCGTAGGCGTCCGGCGTGTTGCCGAGCAGGGCGAGAGCGCGGCTCGCGTCGGGGGTCCAGATCAGGGAACGCTTGGCGTGGGCGTCGATGGGGACGAGCGGCCGCTTGCCGGCCTTGATCCGGTCGAACACCAGCGAGTTCGTGTAGCTCTTGGTGCGGCCGGGACCGTAGAACTCCGGTGCCCGGCCGATCACGGCTTCGACGCGGCCGGTCCGCATGGCATCGAGCAGCATGGTGGTGATCTGTGCGCGGACGCGTCCCTTGCGTCCGCCGGGTGCGAAGGGTGTCGCCTCGGTCTGGGGCGTCGGCGTTCCGGGATACATGTAGGTGTTGTCGAAGAAGACGAGCTTCGTGCCGTGTGCTGCGCAGGCGTCGATGACGTTGCGCACGATGACGGGGAACTGCCGCTCCCACAGCTCCGAGTCCAGGGGCAGGCCGACGGTGAGGTAGGCGATGTCGCTGCCCGCGACGGCGCGGCTGGTGGCGTCGGCGTCGGTGAGGTCTGCGGCCACGAGCTCGTCGGTGTCGTTCACTCTCGACGGGGTGCGGCTGACGAGGCGGATGTCCTTGGTGTAGTTGCGGTGGAGCTCGTTCACGAGCTCGTCGGCGATCGGTCCGCCGGCGCCGAGAACGGTCTGCATGGGTGCTCCTCGAGGTGGATGGTGCGGGTGGCGCGACAGCACGGCAGCGCGGGGCGTCGTGTCACGCGATGCGGCGGCCGCCGTGGCCTGGTCGATGAGGGCGGGTAAAGGCCGCGCCGGCTCGTTCCCACGCGCTCAGGCCAGCGGGCGTACTCTATGTTTACGGTGCTAACAACCGTAGGAGCGTGAAGTAAGCAATGTCAACATCGGGGAAGAGCGGCTACCATCACGGCGATCTGCGGGCGGCGCTGCTGTCGGCCGCGATGGAGATGCTGGAGGGCGGCGAGCCCTTCTCGCTGCGCGCCGTCGCGCGTCGGGCCGGCGTATCGCCGACCGCGCCGTATCGCCACTTCAAGGACCGCGACGCGCTGGAATCCGCGCTCGCCGTCGAAGGTTTCCGGGACCTGCTGGCCGATCTTGGCGGTGCGAACGACCTGCCCGCCTCGCTCCCGGACCTGGCCGAGTTCGCCGTCACCTACGTCGCCTTCGCGCTCCGGCGCCCGGCTCTGTTCCGCGTGATGTTCGGCAAGCCCTGCGACGACGCCGACGACGAGCGGGTCAAGGCCGCCGACGCCCTGCACGAGCTGCTGGCCGACGCGCTCGATCGCGTCGTCCCCGGCGCGGACGCCTCGGCCCTGGCCTCGGCCGGCTGGGGGCTCGCCCATGGGCTGGCCTGCCTGTACCTCGACGGGAAGCTGCAGGCCGCGTCGGACAAGGAGGTCGCCAACCGGGTACGCGGCGCCTTCCTCGCCATCACATCGGTCGGCCCCTGACACCCGTCGGCCGCCCGCCGCCCCGCCATTGCGGCCCGCACGAAAAGAGAGATCAGCCATGACCAAGCGCATCCTGAACGTCGTCACGAACGTCGCCCACTACGACGACCCGTCCCACCCCACCGGCCTGTGGCTCTCCGAGCTCACGCACGCCTGGCACGTTTTCGAGCAACACGGCTACGAGCAGACACTCGTCAGCCCGGCCGGCGGCGCCGTACCTCTGGAGCCGCGTGCGCTGAAGTTCCCGAACCACGACAAGACCGCCAATGCATGGCGCGCCGACCCCGCGAAGATGGCCCTGCTCGAGAACACGGCGAGCCCGGACCGGATCGATGCATCGGACTACGACGCGATCTACTTCACCGGCGGTCACGCCGTGATGTACGACTTCCCCGACAGCGAGGGCCTGCAGCGCCTCACCCGTGAGATCCACGAGCGCGGCGGCATCGTCTCCTCGGTCTGCCACGGCTACTGCGGCCTGCTCAACACCCGGCTCTCCGACGGCACCTATCTCATCGCCGGCCGCAAGATGACGGGATTCGCCTGGACAGAGGAGGTCCTCGCCCGCGTCGACAAGCTGGTCCCGTACAACGCCGAGGAGACGGCCAAGCAGCGCGGCGCGCTCTACGAGAAGGCGACACTGCCGTTCGTGTCCTACGTCGTGGCCGACGGCAACCTCGTCACCGGCCAGAACCCGGGCTCGGCCAAAGCCACGGCGAAGAAGGTCGTCGAAGCCCTCGAGGGCGACGCGTCGTGAGGGGACGTTCAGAGGCCGCCTTGACCTGAACTTTGGTCGAGGCCCTACGTCATGCAGGCGCCCTGGTGGGGGAGCTCCATGAGCATGTCGGCGAGGGGCTGTGAGGACTCACCCGTGATGCTGTGCAGGAGCCCTCCCCCCGAGGGTGTCGAGGTCGTGGAGGGGGACTTGGCGCGGCCGATGTCACTTAAGTCCGCTCTCCAGGGTGTGCGCTCGATGTTTCTCGGGTTGTGCTCGGTGCGACGAGGGGCTTGGGTGCTGCCGAGCTTCAGATGTGAGCCCGGATCTGCTTCGCCGGATGGCCCAGTCGTTCCTCCAGCGCCGCCAGTTCGTCCTTGCTGAACCAGAGGCGTTCGGGGTTCCAGATGCCGATCTCGAAGCTGGCGAAACCACAGGGCCAGTCGTATTCGAGAGCGTCCAGAGTGGTTGATCCTCCACAGCACGGAACCTCGATCGCAAGCGTGGTGAAGCCGACATCGCAATGAGCCTCAAGGAGGTCGCCCCACCACTCCGTGTCGATGGACGCCTGACACAGGGGGCAGCCGATCCTCGCCAGGTTGCCCCCGCAGTCGACGGCGGTCACCACGTCGTACCACGTCACGTCGATCTCAACGTCCACATCATCGGCAGCCCCAGGAGCCAGGTCCTCCACGAGCGCGATGACGCGATCAACCGCATCGCGATCCGGCTGCCACCACGGATCACTCGGAATGATCGACAGGACGTCATCACTCACGGCTTCCCCACCTCGTCAGGCCACTGCCACGTCGGGACGTGATGCTATCGATCACGCGTTCTGATACTGCACCGCCACGGACCCGACGCGGGGCCTGTCTTGAGTTCCGTGTACGCCCGGTATGACCGGATGGCATCGGGGTGACTGGTGCCGGGAAGGATCATGATGGGCGACAAGAACGAGCCCGGCAAGCGTTCGAACGTCGTACGTACGGGCGCTGAGTTGACGCAGCGGCAGATGCAGGACCAGGAGATCGCCAGGGAGTTGGTCGAGCGGGCCCGCAGTGAGGGTGTGAGTCTGGTCGGGCAGGACAGTCTGTTCAAGGGGCTGTTGAAGAGGGTGTTGGAGGGTGCTCTTGAGGCGGAGATGTCGGAGCATCTCGGCTATGAGAAGGGTGATCCGGCTGTCCGTGGGACGGTGAACGCACGCAACGGGACCGGTTCGAAACGCCTCCGCACCGACATCGGCGAGATCGAGATCGCCGTGCCTCGGGATCGTGAGGGGACGTTCGAGCCGCAGATCGTGGCCAAGCATCAGCGCCGCCTGGAGGGCTTCGACTAGGCCGTGCTCTCGCTCTGTGTGAAGGGTCTGACCACGGGTGAGATCCAGCAGCATCTCGCGGAGATCTACGACATGGACGTCTCAGGGGGCGGAACGCGGCGTTCGACCCGACCCTGCACTACCACGAGTTATTGCTCATCTGCGTTACGTTACCAACGCCAAGACGTTGGAACGCCCTGATCAGGCACACCCGACCACAGGTCCCGCCCAATGCGTCGCCTCACCCGCACTCCGTCACCGTCAACCTCAACAGTTCCTCAACTCGCTTATGCAGCAACGGAGTTCACGCATAAGTTCACGTGCGCACCATCGATATGGCACCCCAGCACCAGGAGGACATGCGTGAAGCGCCTTGTCAGTACCACCATCTCCGCCGCCCTGATCGGCGCCGGTCTCGTGGCCGGGGCGGCGGCCCCCGCCTCGGCGAGGCCGAACTGCGACGACACGACGCAGTACTCGATCGGTAACAAGAAGACCGTCTGGCGTACCACTCAGGTGCACAGCGACTGGGCGAGGCCCGGTGTGACCATTTCGTACGCCAAGAACAAGACCGGTTCCGTGACCGCGACGGGGACTGCGACCCTCGGCGCCGAGGCCGGCGTCGTCTTCTCCAAGGCGTCCGCCTCCTTCAGCGTCTCTGTCGGCAAGACCTGGTCCAAGTCGGACACCTGGACCTACTCTGCCAAGGTCAAGAACAAGGCGGGCAAGTCCCGTGGCCGGTTGATGATGTACCACCAGGCCAAGGGCTTCAGCGTGACCAAGTGGCGGTGGGTGCCCGCGGCCACTTCCTGCAAGAAGAAGGTCTACTGGAAGAAGAGCAACATCGTGGCTCCGGTGAAGAAGAACAGCAACCTGTGGGGCATCCAGTACAGGTAGCCCTCGCCGGTGCAGTGCGGACCGTCATGAACGGAGGGTGACGGTCCGCCTTCCCTGCCCCGCAAGTCGCCGAAGACGCCCTGGAACCGCTCGGCCACAGGGCGCCTTTGGTGCACGCGGTGAACGGCCAGACCCCTCGTACCGGGGTCCTTGAGGACCATCGGGGCAGTGACCGGCAGCTCCACGGGGCGAACGCGCCACCTGGGGATGGGTGACCCGCTACGCGGACTGATGCACCCGGCTGGACACGGTGGAATCCGGCCCGGTCATCGGGCCTGACTCGCTGATGCCGAAGCGTGCGTGCAGTCGACGCAGCGGCCCGGGGGCCCACCACATCGCATTGCCGCCAAGCCTCATTGCCGCGGGCAGGAGCGCGCCACGCACGATCGTCGCGTCCATCAGGACGGCGAGCGGAAGGCCGACACCGTACGCCTTGACGAAGGTGATGTCCGAGACCAGGAAGGCCAGGAAGACGATCGAGATCAGTACGGCGGCCGCGGTGACCATCCGCCCGATGCGCTCAAGTCCCATGGCCACCGCAGCCGTTTCGGACCGGGCGTGTTCGTATTCCTCCCGGATCCGGGCGAGCATGAAGACCTGATAGTCCATCGCCAGTCCGAACGACAGGGCGAACAGCATCACCGGAACGATGGAGGTGATGGTCCCGGTCACGGTGAAGTCGCCGAACAGGAAGGCGAGATGGCCCTCCTGGAAGATCCAGACGAGCGCGCCGAACGTGGCCGTCAGGCTCAGCCCGCTCAGCACCAGGGCGAGCAGCGGTAGCAGCACGCTGCCGGTGAGCAGAAACAGCAGCACGACCATGGCAACGGCCACGGCTGCCAGGGCGTAGGGGAGCCGGCCGCTGAGGGACGCGGTGGTGTCCTCGTTGACCGCCGCCATACCGCCCACCAGCGTCGGGAAGGGGGCGTCGACCGCGCGGATCTCACCGACGAGGTCGGTGGCGGCCTGAGCGGACCCGCTCGACGGGACGACCGAGAAGTACGTGCCGTCGCCGAGGTCGAAGCGTTTGTGCTGCTCGGTGGCGGGCGCCAGCAGCTTGCCGTCCGCGTAACTGCCGCTTGTGGTGTCGATGCGGCCGGCGTGCGGCAGCCGGGAGAGCTCGGCTGCGTAACGCTCCACGCTGACACCGGACCTGGGGGTCTTCTCCGCAACCACCTGCAGGGCGTTCGCCTCGGCGGAGCCGAAGCCTTCACGGACCGCGGTGGCGACCTGCCGGGACTGTGAGCTCTCGGGCATGCTGCGCTCGTCGGGCATGCCCAGCTTGATACCGAGGGCCGGAGCCCCGAGGACCAGCAGGACAAGCATCGCCAGGGTGGCGATGGGAACCGGACGGCGCATCACGAAGACGGCGAGCCGGTGCCAGAAACCCGTCTCGGCGTTGTCGGCCGATGGTTGCGGGCGACGCCTTCCGAGGAGGCGGCCCTTCTCGATACGGGGGCCGAGCACCACGAACAGGGCGGGCAGTACGGTCAGCGCGGCAACGGCAGAGAGCAGCGCGGTGATGATGCCGCCGTAAGCGAGCGACCGTACAGCCTGCAGCGGGAAGAAGATCAGTCCGGCGAGGACCACGGCCACGGTGACGGCGGAGAACGTGACGGTGCGTCCAGCGGTCGCCATGGTCCTGCGCAGGGCGTGTTCCTTCGAGACCGAACCGAGCTCTTCGCGGTACCGGTTGACCATGAGGAGGCAGTAGTCGATGGCCAGCCCAAGGCCCAGGAGCGTGACCACGCTCATGGCGAAGACGGACAGGTCGGTCACGCCCGCGAGGAGCCACATGAGTCCCATGCCGACGAGCATCGAGAAGAACGCCACGATCAGCGGAAGCAGCGCCGACACGATGCTCCCGAAGATCATCACCAGGACCACCAGGGTGACGGGGAAGGCGATCATCTCCCCCTTGGTGGCGTCCTTTTGACTCAGCGCCGCCGATTCCTTCTGGAACAACGCGTAGCCGCCGGCGGTGACCTCCAGACCCTCCTGCTTTCCCTCGTACCGCGGCAGCAGTTCCTCGAGACGCTGACCCGCAGACGTCTCGTCACCCACGATGGTCGCGACGACCAGTGCCTGCTGCCTGTTCGTACTGCGCAGTTGGGGCGACTTTCCCGAGGCCCAGTAGGAGGAGACGTTCCGCAGCGCTGGTTCTTCGGCCAGGCGCCGGGTCAACAGTGAACCTGCTCGAGTCGCCTCGGCCGAGTCGACCCCCTGGCGGGCGGTGACACGCAGCGTCAGATTCGGCGCTCCCTGCCCCGCCTCTTCGAGCACCTGGGCCGCCTGTCCGGATTCGGCTCCGGTGTCCGAAAGCCCGCCTGTGATGAGCCGGTCGAACAGTGTCGCGCTCAACCCGCCGCCGACCACGGCGAGCAGCGCGACGGCCACGAGCAACGCCTTGCTGCGATACCAGATCAAATCTGCCAGCCTTGCCAACATGCCTGGCCCTCTCCTTTGCCTTGCCCTGCCCGCGCATCCGGTGCAGGTCGTGCAGAAGAGAGCCGCGGTGTGCTCCGTGTGTGACATGAGAGGCCGAGGTGAGATGTGGATCACATCGAGGAGTGTGCGGTGACGTAGGGTCACGCGGATATGCGGTGGGGCATGGCACGAGAGGGCGGGAGACCGGAATGAACGCGAGCGCGTCGACCTCCGCGTACGCGGGACAGGACACGGGGACCGGAGAAGGGGCTGCGGCGGCAGACACTTTCCAGCAGCACCGGACCCTGTTGTTCAGCCTGGTCTACCACCTGCTCGGAAGCGTCACGGACACGGAGGACGTACTCCGCGAGCGACACATGCTCGCCCCGCAGAACGTCCGCCTCCGCACACCCCGCGGTCGCGACCGGCTCCGGCAGCCAGACCCCGACGTACTCCTCGGGCGCGTAAACGGGTACAGGACCGCAGGCCCCGCTACCAGTCCGACGCCCACGCCGTGCGGGCTGCCACGGAGCGCTTTCTGGACGCCGCCCTCGGGGCCGATCTGGACGCGCTGATGAAGATCCTCGCGCCGGACGTGCAGTTGTGGAGCGACGGCGGAGGCAAGCTGCGGACCGCGCTGCGGGTCGTCGAGGGCCGAGACAAGTTCCTGCGACTGGTCGCCTCGACCGCGCAGCGTCTGCCGGCCGGACTGTCCGCAGCACACCTGGAAGTCAACGGGGCTCCGGCCGTGGTGCTTTCCGCGGCCGGCCGGACGTGGGGGCTGATCGCCCTCGACCTGTGCCCGGATGGGCGGGTGCGGACCATCTACAACGTGATCAACCCCGACAAACTCTCCAGGTTGATCTGAGGCCCCGCGATGACCAGGCCCACCAAGATGACCTGGACCACTGAGACGACCGGGTTCACTTTGACGGAACGCCGCGCTCCATGGGTCGTGTTCACCTCGCCGGCCGACGCATGGCTTGCGTCGGAAACGGCCGCGCTCATGGAGTGAAACGGTCTCGTCCTGCGCCTGGACGGCCGGGACATGGGTGACCCGGCATCCGTCTTCCGCACCTTCGCCCGGGAGTTGTCGTTCATCGGCTCCTTCGGCCACAACTGGGACGCGCTCGTCGACTGCCTCCAAGACTGGCACGGTCCCGGCCACGGCAACCAGGACCTCGCGATTCTGATCGAGTACGCCGACGGCCTGCTGGACTCGGATTTCCTTGGTCTGTTCGTATCGGTTCTCGCCCAGGCGGCCTGGAACTCCAACCTGCGCCTGGACGCCAACGGCGAGCTCGATGAAGGGCGGCCGCGCATGGCCCAGCACTTCGTCTTCCTCCTGGACCACACAACTCCCGTTGCCTTCATGGATAAGACCGCGCGCGGCACGGACGTGGCGGTGGCGCTCGACGGCGGCCGCCTCCTCGCCACGTTGACCGACGTCGACTGGCCAGGCGGAAACCCCGCGTCCGCCCCCTGGACGGCCGGCCCGCTCTCCTTCGCAGACCGGGAGATCCTCGACGGCATGATGCTCCAGGCCGTGAAGCTGTTCCGAGGCCACCTCGGCTGCTCGATCCACGAGGCTCTGGACATCCTCCAGTCCCGCTCGGAGCACCTGCTCCAAAGCCGGAACCCTCCGGCCTGAGGACTACACCGACCTCACCCCCGTCCAGATCGAGATTGCGCCGCTCGTTGTCGAGGACACCACGCCACCCCGCCCCGCCCCGCCGCCGAACTGGGCGGGAGTGGCCCGGCGCCGGGTGATGGACGAGGCTCACGCGCGTACCGTGCCGTGCCGTGCCATCGGATGGTGCGCGCGTGAGATGTCCGTTCAAGGACTCGGGCAGGCTGGCCGCCGGGTTCGGCGGGTCGCGGACCGCGATGGAGTCATCCGGACCACGTGCCGGGTGGGGGAGCCGGCTCGGGCACCGGGAGCAGGTTGAGCACGAACACCGCATCGATCACCAGATGCGACAGCGTCGCTCCGCCTCCGGCAAGCCCGGGAACGATCCACACCACCGGCGCGCACAACAACGAAGCAACCAGGAGGCGGAACGACTTGGGGCGCATGCGGTGCCGAGAGGACGCTGCGATCATCATGGCGATGAGGTCCCACAGGCCGAGGAGCACGAGCACCATCCAGGTCATGAAGGCCGTGGCCAGAGCGTTCTGCCAGTACGGAGAAGTGCCCCCACCGGAAGGGTCCGACGGAACGACCAGGCTCATCGGGATGGCCAGTGCGACGAATGCGAGCACATGGCGACCCACTGGCTTTGTTCACGTTCAGCAGCAGCGTTTGTGTGCCGGTTTGGGCGTCAGTTGGTGATCACTGGGCCTCGGAATGTTCACGAGAGATAGCGTCAGCGCATGGATCAGCGCGGCCTGGACCGCTGGCTCGGGTTGTCAGGGGGACATGTTGGTGGCCTGGAAAGACGTTCGCCGCCTGCCGTCTAACCTCTCTTTGTGAGGGGTGGGATGATGGAAAAGTCGATCTTGGTTGAGTCCATCAGGTACTCTGCCGTGTGCCAGGGATGCGGCGCCGAGGCGGAGTGGTGCGGCGTTCAGGCACTGGTGGGTGAGGCACTGCGGTGGGATGTTGAGTCGACGTGTCCGACCTGCGGGTTTGCCCTGGCTGTGTGTGACGGTGACCTGCCGGAGGAACTGCGTGACCGACTGCTCTCCGAGCGCGGGCGGGCAAGGCTGCTGGTAGCCCCGCCAACGAAGAACGCCGCCATCATGCGGGTTCTGCGGGCGGAACTCGGCATCGGCCTGGACGGAGTCCGGGCCGTACTGGAGCAGGTCTTGACCAGGCAGTATTCAGGGACCCTGCCCGAGATGGAGCTCCTGGCGCGAAAGCTGCGGGCATCAGGCATCGAAGCGGCCGCTTCACGGACGGTGGATTGAGTGAGCTTGCCGGTCGGAACGACTGAGTTCGGCGAGGACGGCCCGCCGCCCGGAGGGCGGCGGGCCGTCGAGGCAGGTAGCGGCAGGGATCAGCCGGCCTTGGCCGACTCCTCGGCGCGTGCTCGGGTGCTGGCGAGGCGGTAGGAGTCGGTGCCGGTCTCGATGATGGTGCCGTTGAAGGTGAGGCGGTCGACGATGGCCGCGCAGAGGCGGGGGTCGGTGAAGGTCTTGGTCCAGCCGCCGAAGGACTCGTTGGAGGCGATGGCGACGCTGTTCTTTTCCTCGCGTTCGGTCAGCACTTGGAAGAGGAGCCCGGCGCCGCGGCGGTCGAGTTCCATGTAACCGAGTTCTTCGATGCAGAGGAGGTCGACGCGGCCGTAGCGGGCGATCGTCTTGGAGAGCTGCTTCTCGTCGGCGGCCTCGACGAGCTCGTTGACCAGCTTTGTGGCCAGCACGTACTTGACCCGGTAGCCGGCTATCGCGGCCTCGGTGCCGAGCGCGATCAGCATGTGGGACTTGCCCGTGCCGGAGTCGCCGATCAGGCAGAGCGGCTGACTCTTCTTGATCCACTCGCAGTTGGCGAGTGTGTGGACGGTGGCCGCGTCGATATTCGGGTTCGCGTCGAAGTCGAAGGTCCGCAACGACTTGTCCCGGGGAACCCGGCCGCCTTGATCCGCCGTTCCGAACGGCGCCGGGACCGGTCGGTTCGTGCGGACCGCGATCTGGCTGTAGCGGTCGACCCTCGGAGTGAAGAGCCGGCCCGTCTCGAACGGCTCCTCGGGCAGCGGCCTCAGCAACGGCCGCTCGACCTGGAAGTACTCGTCGATCGTCCGCGGCCGCGAACCGATCCGGCGACGTCCGTCCCGCAGGTCCCACTGATTGACGAGCTCGTTCAGCTCGGCCAGCGAGTCGACCTCGGGCACCGGCACCGATGGCGCTGGCAGACGCTTGGGTGGCTATGTGTTGGGCGTGCACGGGAATACGGCAGGGGCGGTGCCACCACGTTGGGGCGGTCGACGAAGATGTGCGCATGGTTGCCCATATACCTGCGGTCGGTTCCCTGGTGGACGAAGCGCAAATGTACGAGTTGATCGGTGGAGCCGCCGCCGTGGATCGGTTCGCTGTCAGCGGCGCAGATGTTCTTCTCGGCCCGGCAGGAACGGCGGTCATCACACAGGCAGGGGACGATGCCGGCCGCAGTGGCGTCTGGAGTGCCGGCGAGGTACGGGTGCTTGGGCCGGCTCCCGCGCCGGTGACGGAGCGCCTGGTCGGGAGGCCTGCCACCCGCGGGACGGACGACACGACGTTGCCGCTTCACCTGCTGGCCCGCGTTGACGAAGGGCTGCTCTACCTGGGCAGCGGCCGCCTGGGCATGGCCCACACCGAACATGGACCTGACCACCTCACCGAACAGCAGCTCATATCGTGTGCGCTGCGGCCGGACGCACCGTTGGACAAGGTGGTTCTCGATCGAGTGAGGCCCGTTGGCGCCACTGCTGACCTGCCGGGCCTGGCATGGCTCGGAAGTGTGAACAGTGACCGGGGTGCGGCCTTGAAAGAGTTCACCACCGCATGGCACTCCACCACCGTTGTTGCGGCCACCGCCTCTGGGCCGTTTCACGCGGATCTCCCGCAGCCTCTACGCGACTTCTACCGCCTGGCACAGCAAAGGCCCGCCGCGCTGGGTGTGCAGAACTACATCCTGCCTCCGAGCAAGATCCGGGCCGACGGTGAGTTCTTGACCTTCGGGTTCGAGAATCAGGGTTGCTTCGACTGGTCTCTGCGGTGGATGCCCGGGGAACCGCAAGCGGACCCGACGGTCTGGTTCCGTGCGGACAATGACAATCCGGTCGCCGAACAAGAACCCCTCAGCGGCTTCCTCATTCAATTTGCCCTCTACGAAGCCGCTATGGGAGCCGAATTTCTCGCAACCGCGCTCGGCGTCACGCCCCAGCAGCTCGAACAGCTGACTGCGGGACTGGTCCGTGTACCCCTGCGCCCCTTCCTGCCCTGGACCCCCACTGACTTCTACGTGGCACCAGGCCTCGTGATGCACATCGGCAGGAGCGACGACGAGCAGTTCGAGATCTGGGCCGGAGCAGCGCACCGCAGCGCCCTCCTGGCCCTGGCCGACTCGGACATCGACTGGAACACCTTCGACGGCTGACCGGGTGGACGTCGAACGTCCCGACGTCGTCGGCTTGCTAACGTCTGCCGGGCCCATCTCGCACGTGGTGCCGTGTCGTCGAAGCCGGGGGTGTGGGGAGCCGATACGGGCCTGACGATTGCGGCTTCGTTGCTCCGGAGCTGGCCAGTCTCGGCAAGCGTCACCACGAAGCCGCGCCCGGATGAGGCGTTGTGGCAGGTGTTGTCCAGACCGCACACACAACGATCAGGTTCCGCAGACCTAGACCATGATTACAAGGTGGTCCGTGGGGCTGTAATCGATCTTCCAGTCGGCACAGACCCCCATGGCGCCGTCCTCCTGACACCGGAGCCCAACCGTCACCCATCGGACCGACCCGTCGTCGGCGAGCGAGAACGCGACCGCGGTCTCGAACTCCTCGCCCCCGCACGGACAGCTCACCTCGCCTGGTTCCGCGTCCTCCCAGAACTGCTCGCTTTCCGCGATGAATGCGTGGCTGCCACAACCTGGCATCACCGGTTTGGCCTGGCCCCACCTCCAACGACACACCAACCCTGGGCAACATGCGCGCCACCTGCGAGCGGAAATGGACAGGTGGCCTTGCGGCTGCATCGGTAGTCTCCGCGGGTGTCGTTGACTCAGTACGTCTTCTTTGCGATCTCCAGTGTGGGCACCACTGCCGACGAGATCACCCAGTTGCTTGGCGTCGAACCGGACGAGACCACGGTCCGGGGAAGTTTGACCACCTCACCCCACATCATCCCGTTCTCTCATGTGTGGAAGGTCCGCTGCAGCGAGCCCGGCCTGCGGGTCGATGAGCAGATCAACCTGGTTATCGGCAGGCTCCAGCCCTGCATGGTGGCACTCACCAATCTGACAACCCGTCTCGCAACCGAGGAGGGTGCCGGCGGCGCGATTCTGCAGGTCCAGCGCTATTTCAACCGGCATGACGAGCAGTCCACCGGCTCGCCGGACGACACGAACCTCCTTGGGTGGCACCTGGACCGCGCGATGGTGGACTTCCTCACCGCAACCGGCGCAGAACTGGGTGTCGACGAATTCGACATGACGTCCGGCGACGACTGACACCGCGCGCTTCACACCGCGGCCACTACAGACCGGAGTCGGGGGCCGATTCGGGCCGGAACACAAGGCCCCGTCGCACCAAGCGGTCGCCAGCGGTGTTCTGGAAGAACACCGCGAGTTGCGCCGAGACACCCTCGCCAGCCTGAACATCAGCATGCACAGGCACATCGCTGCAGACTCCCGAGCCAGTACCCATCCACCTTGAGCGGAGTGATAGCGGCACTGTGCGGCCGCGTACAACGGTGGCAGTGTCGAGGTCAGCGCGCTTGAGCGTCGGGCCCGGGCACGTCCGGGGCGCGGGGCGGGCCGCCCGAAGCCCACCACAGTCATGGGCCGGGCCTCCTGCATCCGGACTTCGGCTTCATCCGGTGTGGCCTTGCCTGCCATCACCTCGTCGGCGGACCCACCCAGAAGTCCTGTCCCCTCCTGCATGCACATCCGCTGGCCAGGGTGACGATTCCTGCTGATCAGCGTGTGGTTAAGCTGCCCACCACTCTTGCTTCGGGGACGAGTTGCATAGGGGTGGGGATGCTGAGAGTGCAGAGATCGTCGGTGCTGGCGTTGTACGCCGTGGCCGTGACTCTCGTGGCCGGCTGCTGGGGCGGCGGTGAGCGCGACAGGGACGACGTGGCAAGTAAGACCCCGGCGCAGCAGATGAACGAGGCACTGTCCAACCTGAAGGGTTACTCGTCGTTGCGCTTGTCCGGGCTGTATCAGCGTGACCTTCCCGAGCTTTTGGACCTGCGAGTCGACAGGGAAGGGAACTGCGTCGGCACTCGCACTGTCGTGGAGGGGGTCACGGAGATAGTCAGCCTGGCGGGTGGCCCTACCTGGGTCCGGCTGGACGAGAAAGCGCTGGAGGACGCACGTGCCCTCAGCACGCTCGTGGCGAAGCACGAGGGTGCAGCGGTCGATGCTGCAGTGAAGAGGGCGCGTGGCAAATACATCGAGGTACCCGCCCGCGTCTGGACGGAGTGGCGGAAGCCGGATGCCGCGCTGAGCCTGTGTGACTTGGATTCGGCGCTGGCACCGGTCCCGTCGACCGTGCGAGACGCTGCCCGCGCGAACACGCTGAACAAGGACGGACACAAGGTCGTGCCCCTGGAACAGCAGACAGACGGATATCCCGTGACCGTCCACATCCCCGAGAAAGGCCCGTTGGCCCCCACGTACATCGAATATGCATTGGCCGGCGATCCAGTTGCGCTCGATCTGGCCGAACCCGATGCTCCGGTTGAACCAGTCGCACCCAATCCCGAAGACAGCATCGCCTACAGCGATGTCGAGGCGCTGTTCGAGTACTGAGATACCTGGAAGGCTCAGCACTCGCGTTGGCTTGGGACGATCTGAGTAGGTGCCGCAATTGCCGGGCGCTGCATCGACAACCTCAGCGGTCGCGACGAACTGACACTGCGTAACGTCCGTCGGCCCGGGCCAGGGAGATGATCTCGGTGGCCTCAGCAGGTGGCGGAGTACGACAATGGCGGAATGTCGTCGCTTGAGCTCACTGAGACTGAGTATGAGAGAACCGTCGAAAGTCTGCGCGGCACGCGCCTTGCCGGAGTGACCTACTACCCGCTGAGCTGCGGCGACGACGGCACCGAGGTCGAAGAGTGGGACTTCGGTGTGTGGCATCTACCCACGATGGGTGTCGGTCTGCTTGCTGAGGACGGAACTCACTACGCGGCGGTGTGGGGCAGCAGCTTCGACTACTACGGTCTGGAGCTTTTCCGAGCACCCATGTCCAGCCACCTGACCATGATCGGCGAGCCCGGAGGCTCACCCGCAGTGGTGGTGACTGGCCATCCTTCCTGGGCAGAGTTCATCGGGGTTCCGCTCACGGGAGCTGAAATCGTCTGGTCCGAAGGTGACTACGGACGCAGACTGCCGGTTGCTGTTGAGCTTCGCTCACCAACTGCCACCGCTTGGCTTGTGGCTGGCTGTCCGACTCAGTGGCCACCAGACGGACAGTTCTGGCTCGGAACCGACGATGTAATGACCGTCTTCACGCGCGAGCTCGCCGACGCCATCCATCTCCCCTTGGAAGGCAAGGAAGGGAAACGGGAGGCGGCTTCGAGCTAAGTCGCTTGACTCGCCAGTCTGTTCGGACATCGGGAACCTCCTCAGATCCCGCCATTACGCCAAGGACGGTACAGACCCAGCCGCGGAGCCCGCCGTTAGGTTGGCGACGTGAGTGATCGACCGAATCTCGACGCTGCCTGGCGGCGTCTGACCGGCTGGCTGCAGGTCAACGCGCCTGTGTCGTATGCCGCCCTGCTGCCGCCCGTACCGGAGAAGGAGATCGCGGCCGCGGACGCGAACCTGCGGCACCATCTCGGGTTCGAGCTCCCTGCCGGCGGCCGTGCTGGTGGTCTATCTGGTGATGCCCGGCATGGCGGCGCCGTTGCACGTCCCCGCGGCTGGGGGGTTCACGATGCCGTCGTTACGGCGAGTCACGACTCCGGGCAGCAGGCGCTGAGGTCCGGCGATGTGACCGTGCAGGCGCGCAGTACGGCGTCCCCGTTCACCCCTGGTCGGGTCTGCTCGATCCGACGAGCCGCCTTCGGCGTGAACTCGTGAACACGGTTCGGACAACCACCGGTTGAGGAGCGAGGGCGGCCGGTCGGTGTGCGGGGTGTGGGGTGTGGCGCCTCGGCGGGCCGCGGTGGTTGCGGTGGCGCCACGCCCACCCATGGGTGAGGGTTCGCGGGGAAGCCGGCTCGGCCTGCAAGGGTCACGCTCATGATCAACATGAGCATGCGGCGCGTCTCCGTCGCTGTCGCGACCGTCGCCGCCTCCCTTGCCACCGGCCTTGCGGCCCCCGCATCCGCCACCGCCACCGCCGCCGGCTCGGGCGGGGCTGTTGCGTCGCAGCGTGCGTTTGCCGCGCCCGGCTGCCCCGTCGTCGAGGACAAGCTGCACGTGGCCATCGAGCGCATCGACCTGGAGAAGGTGACGCCCGAACCTGCGTTCCGGCAGGACTGCGCCACCCTGTATCGGGCCGACGGGCGCGGACCCGAGGTGATCTTCGAGGAGGGCTTCAAGGCGAAGGACACCGTCAACGGGCAGTACGACCTTGAGAGTTACGTACTCAAGAACCAGCCCTCGCCCTATGTGTCCACGACCCGGGACCACGACCTGTTCAAGAAGTGGGCGAAGTGGCTGAAGCCGGGGGCCTTCAACTACTACATCGACGCCCCCAACGGCATCGACGTCAACAAGACCATCGGCGACGACCATAAATACGCGGACCAGCTCGAGATCGCGTTCCCCGGCGGTATTGCGCCCGAGTACATCATCGGCGTCTGCCCGATCCACAAGCGGACCAAGACCGAGATCATGTCCGAGTGCGAGAGCAACCCCGGATATCGGCCGGTCCAGGCGGCCTAGAAACCGGGCTGTGACACGGCCCGGCGGGCCACCCTGGGTACCGAAGGCGACACTCGGCGCCCACGGAAGCCGGGGATCCTGCATGGCGGCCACGGTGGTCGTCATGCAGGTAGGCGGTTCCGTACGAGGACCGTGAAGACCCGAGCCTGCCGTCCGCACTTATTGAGCACGACGCGATGAAGAAGCAACTGCAGTCGGTGAATTGGCACTGGATCGACCACACCACGCCCGTGCACCGCCTGTGGGACAAGCTCGTCCCTGGTCCTGTAGGTGCTTGCCGACGATACGCGGGTGGTTGCGGCCGGTGATGGCATCGAGGTGTTGTGATCATGCTGTCGTCGTGGTGACGACTTGCTGGTCAGTGCCGTGCAGATTCCAGAGCAACGGCCCTGAAGTCAGCTGAAATCGGTGTAGGCGAGGTGATCGCCGCAGATGGTGCATCGGAAGAGCATGGCGCTGGCACCGCCGCCGAGGTTTTGCACGAATTCCTCGAGTTGGTCGGCGTCATGCCAGCCGCCCAGGCGCAGGTCGGTGCGGAGTTGGTCGAGGGTTTCGGGGTGTTCGGCGAGTTCGCTGTAGCCGACTTCACCGAGAAAGGCGGCGGCGTCGTGGCAGTGGACGAGCCAGCGGGGGTCCTGCCATGCGGAGAAGGCCGGTGTGCGGCGGGTGACTTCCTGCAACACCTCCAAGGACACCCCGTCGAGCCCGTCCGCGTCGACGAACTCGCCGTCGAACCGTTCCGCCGCAGTGCCGTCAGCGATGCACCACGGGCAGACTCGACCCGGCACCTCCTGCTCGGTGTAGAGAGGCAGGGTGTAGATCCATCCGCGTTCCTGCCCGCAGCAGACGCACACCGCACCGCTCGCCGCGATCGCCCCGGTGGTGACGGGATCGGGGTGGTACCGGAACGACGGCAGCGGCCGGCTCACTGCCGGCCCTCTGTGAGGTAGAGGGCGGCGAGGCGGGGGAGGCGCCGGTGCATCTCGCCTGGATCGTCGAAGTCGAAGTCTTCGCCCATGTCGTACGCGCCGGCGTCGGCCAGGCCGTGGGTGGCGCGGTAGTGGTCGAGGGCTGGATAGAAGTCGTCCTCGTCACCGGTGAGCTGCCGGTAGCAGTTGGGGCCGACAGCGCCCAGTTCCTCGTAGAACACCGCCTCCTGATCGCCCGTCGCGGCCGATCGTTGTACGACAGGGTGCTCGGCGAGGTCGTCGGGGCAGCCGACGACGCGTTCGTACCAGGTGCGGCCCAGGCCGATGACACCGGCTTTGAAGTCCATGAACGCATCGTCCGAGCAGCCGCCGTGGATGAGGTAGCCGGCCGCCCACACGTCCCACCGGTCGATCGCCGTGTCCAACTGGTCCATGCGGACTTCGAAGGCCAGCACGTGCTCCTCGCCTCGTGCCGTCAGCAGATCGGTCAGTGCTTCGTGCAGCGGCGCATCGGCTGCGCGGGCGGTGTCGACGAGCTGCCAGAACGTATCCGTGTCCATGGCGGATGACTGTGCCATGAGCCACTGACAGCGCCACGAGGTGGCTCACACCACGGTGTGCAGATCGATGTCAGGACAACGCGGTTTGCGGTGGCACCCAGGTGAGTGCGGCGGTGCTTGGACGGCCGCGGAGAACTGACCACCGAGGACGTCCGGTTGGTCGCCCGGTCAGTGGGGGTGTCGCTGCGACCTCGAGCACGCCGCAATCGCATGCGGCACCATCCTCCCCAGCAACTTCGGCACGGCGCGGTCACTTTGAAAGCCTTGAACAAGACATTGCTGAACCATGCTGAGTGCGCAGCCTCGACGCATCCCGTTCCGACCGATGGCGAAGCGGCGTCCCTGCTGCGTGCGGCCGGCGCACGGGTGTACCCGAAGACCGATGAAGGCTGAACGTGTGCGTGGAGGCCTTGAGGCACATACCGGCGATCACCGCGTCGGCGATTGGGGCGCTGCTGGCACCAGCTGTGCCCTCTGGAGACGAATGCCCACCCTCATGGCGGTGAGCACAGCCAATGACGTGCGGCCCCATGGACAGCACGCGCACAGAACGAGCGAGGGGCATGTGAAGAGGCGAGCAGCAATCGCCACCCGGTGTTGGCGTACACCTGAATGTGAATGTGCCCAGTTGCGTACAGGTGAACGGGCTCACGGTCCTTACAGCCGAATCAGATTCTCCGCCGGTACACGCCGGGGGCCAGCCCGTGCGTGCGCTTGAACGCGTTGGCGTAGGCGAACTCGGAGGTGTTCCCACCTGGGCAGCGATAGATCTCAAGGGCGCTTCCGTCGCCCGTAGAAGGCGCGCTGCCGTTGTCATCCGCCACCAGGTCAGGTAGCCCAGGGGCGGTTGACCGCTCGTCTAGGAGAAGTTCCTGGCAAACGTCGCCCGGGAAAGGCCGGGTACCGCGGCGAGCGTCGCTACGGTCCAAGGCACTGCCGGGTCTCGGTGGATGGCATGGAGGGCGGCGGTGACCGCCGGGTCGTTGAGTGCCCCGGCGATCTCCACGTGGTGGATGATGGTGACGCGTCCTGCACGGCTGGTCACGGGCGCCAAAGGGCAGCCCGCGGGCCGACGCTTCCAACGAAGACAACCGGAATGTCAGTCACTGACTGGGTCAGATCCGCGAACTGCGCCACACAGGTTTCTGCCAGTGGCCGAGGCACACATCTGCGGAGCCCTGAACGTAGCCTCGTTGTCCGCGATCGTGCCGCGGCCCCGACCAGCGCGATCGCTCCTATGGCACTGATCTCATCGTGGCCGTCGGCTCCTGTTCCGGATCGCTCTGATGAAGTGTGCGATGCCCCAAGCAAGGCCCCATGGCACCAACGTCAGCAAGCCTACGTACACGCCGAGGAACGCAGCGGCGTCCTGCCTGTTTGCTGGCGTACCGGAGGAGCTGAATACGTCGAACAGGACTGCGGCCGGCGCACCGACCGTCACCGCCGGCACGAGGAGGGAACTGATGCGGCCCGCCGTGCGAACCTGTCCGGGAGGTTGTGCACAGCACGCACCCAAGGCGGCCATGATGAAAGGCCCCAACGGGATCCACAGCAGCACCACTCCGTAGACAACGGCAGCCCAACCCTCCCCAGATCCGAACATCACGGGTGTACCCCCTTACTGCACCGGTCGCCTTGCTGGACGATCACGCTATGCGGGGGCTGCCACGGTGTGGTGAGTACTCATACTCACATTCGACGCTTCGGCAACGGGGCTGCGTGGCTCTGGCCGCGTGAGCAGTGCAGTGACGAGCTGGCGGAGACCTGTAGCGTGCGGCATCAGGAATGGCGGCGTGTCCAGGACGTGATGGACGAGCAGAACTGGAGGGTGTACGAGCCGTTGAGGGATGCTGAAGGCTCTGCCTGGGCGTGGGAGCGGGAGAAACGCCGGCACGAGGCGGCGGCCGGACAGGCGGGTGGTGAAGCGTGGCGGCGCGGTGACGCGTTCGGGCTGCGCGTGGAGTGTGGTTGGCGGCGGCGAGCGATCGCATCAGGTGGGCGGGCTGACCTGTCGGCCAGGTAGGCGGGGCAGTCCCCGGTGGGTCCGGCCGGGGTCGTGGCGCAGATGCTCGAACGCATGGTGCTGGGGGAGGACGGGGTGGTTTCCGTTCCGGCGTTCCGGCCGTCCGCGGACGGGTCCGAGCCTTCAGCCACGTGAGACCAGGGACCATGCTCGGGTGTCACCGGGCCTGCGTGCTCAGCTGATACGTGCACCTGACGCTGCCTTGAGTTCCGCCGGCTTTTTGGATGTCGACGACCCGGTCGTTCACGAATATGCGGCAGCGGATGCTGTCTGCTGCCGTGAGCCCCGCATAGCGCGCGTTGAGAATGAGTTGCTGGCCGGAGTTCCGGGTCTCGCCGGTGGACTTGAAGAGCAGATGCTCGGAGGCCGCAGGGTGGTCGGATTCGGTACCGGAGTAGGAGATCTCCGCCTGGGACATCGTTCCGTCGACCTGAAAGGTGAAGGAGACCGGGGGATCGCCGGCAGGGCTCGAGCAGCCGCTCGCGCCGCACAGAAGTGTGAGCAGCACAGCCGCCCGCAGTCGGCGTATGGCAGTCATCAGATCCGAGCTCCTCACTGATTGTGGGGTGACGGGGTGCGGGCTGATCAAGATATACGCCGCTCTGTCCAGGGTGAGGCCGTGGGCGATCCGCGCGAAAGCGTGCACGCGGGCGGTGGCGCAGTCGGTTCGCCAGATCAGGCCCCAGCGCAACGGCGGAGCGTCGCTGACCGGGACGTAAGTGCCGTCGGGGCGTGCGTAGTAGCGAGTGGCCCGCTCGCCGATGGGCAGGGTGTCCGGTAACGGGGTGATCGTTTTGGGGCATGTCCTCCGGGCTCGTCGACCGGGAAGGTGCCGCGGCATGTCGATGTCGCCGTTGCGCAGCTACGGTATGAGGTCGATGTCTGTGCTTCGCGGAGACTGACGTCGCAGTCGGGGTGGCGTTCGCGGAACATCCGGAGGTGTGATGCTCGTGGAATCCGGTAGACGAGGACGTGACTGACCCAGGTGCATTGGTCACGAGCGTTGTTGACACCCACGTGATCGCTTCTGGGCAGCTGGGGAGGACTCCAGTGGCCTGGGGCCAAAGGTCCGGGGATCACGGGACCATCGGCGAGTTGCGCGGGTCCGGTCAGCCTGTAGCTTGGAAAGTGCGTCAGGAGATCGCCGCAGGTATTCCGGTAGATCCTGTCGTACAGGCGCTCTGCGCTTGGCAAGAGAAAGTAGAACCAGCGTCGGCCCGCCTGCCCAGGCCGCCATTTCAGACGCGTAGGGCACACCCAGTTGATCACATCCTGGGTTCCCTGGTGCTACTCACAGCTCGATCCTCACTTCAGCTCCGTCATCCGGGAACCCCACCCAGAAGACGGAGTTTTCCCATGTCTGAGCAGACCCAGCTCGACCGCAACAAGCAGATCGTCGTGGACTATTACCAGACGGCCTTCGGCGGCAACCCGGAGAAGGCCATCGCCGACCATTTCGGCCCGGTCTACGTCCAGCACAACCCGGACGCGGCCGACGGCCCCGAAGCGTTCATCGGCTTCGTCCAGTGGCTGCGCGGCGAGTACCCGAACGTGCAGCTGAACATCAAGCGGATCATCGCCGAGGGCGACATGGTCGTCACGCACTCCCATCTCGACCTGGAGCCGGGCAACCCCGAGAACCCGGGCCGGGCGCTTGCGGACTACTTCCGGCTGGAGAACGGCAACGTCGTCGAGCACTGGGACGTCATCCAGGACGTTCCGCTGAAGGCCGCCAACTCGAATGGCATGTTCTGATGCCCACGTCGGACGCCGGCCTGTCGCCGGTCGAGGTGGTGCGCCGCCAGTACGTCGCGGCCGCCACCGGCGATCTGACGGCTTGGCGCGAGGTGGTCGCCGAGGACATCGAGTGGACCGAGTCGGCGGGCTTCCCGCTGGCGGGCACCTACCGCACGCCCGAATAAGGCCACCGGCAAGCCGATGGAGGCGCGCGTCGCGCACTCTTTCATCGTTCGCTCCGGCCAGATCGTCCGCATGGAGCAGATCGTGGATTCCGCCGCGGTCCGCGCCGCCATGGCCTGATGCCCGCACCGCCTGGGGCGCCCTCAAGGCGCCCCAGGCAGGACCCGTCCGGACCGCAGGACAACCTCCGATTCTTTCTGCCTGACTGGGGAGAACCCCTTATGCGTATCGATTTCTGGGCCGACGTCATCTGCCCTTGGTGCTATCTGGGCCACGCCCGGCTGCGCACCGCGCTCGACCGCTTTCCGCACCGGGACGCTGTGCGGGTGGTGCACCGCTCCTTCGAGCTCGACCCCGGCCGGGCCAAGGAAGACATCACACCGGTGCCCTCCTTCCTGACCGCGCGTTACGGCCCGGACGCCGCGGCCATGGACAAGCGAGTTGCCCGCATCGTCCATGGCGAGGGACTGGGTTATCGCACCGACCGTCAGGTCGGCAGCACGCTGGATGCCCACCGACTGCTGCACTGGGCCGGCGAACAGCACCGTCAGGAGCAACTGCTGCAAGCCATGATGCGAGCCAACTTCGCCCAGGCGCGCGACATCTTCACGCCCGAAGGGCTGCTCGCCATCGTCGGTGAGGCGGGGCTCGACGCGGCAGAGGCGACCGCGGCGCTCGCCGATCCGCAGTGGTATCTCGCATGCGCATCACCGCCCCGGCCCGCCTCGCCGACGCCGGTGTGGACCTGGAGGCGGCCCCGGCCGTCCTGGACGCGGCCCGCGCCGCCGTCACCGACGGCGTGCTCGGCTACGCCCTCCTGGTCGCTGAGAAGTCACCCCGACGGCCCCGCCATCTACCGCCGGGTACGTAAGCGCCCTCACATACCTGCATAGGCCCTGCGTCCTAGCGTCAGCGATGAGAACGGAAAGTCACTCCAAAAGGGAGGACGATCACCATGGCCACCACCGTGCAGGCATCCCCGAAGACGGCCGCGATCCCCGTGTCCGCAATGTGGGGCGCTGCGGCCGGACTGGTCGGCGGCGTCGGGATGGGCATCTGGATGTCGGTGTCGAGGCCGATGATGGACACTGCCATGATCACCATGGTCGCAGGGCTCCTCGGCTCCACCAACGCCTTCGCCGGCTGGCTGATCCACCTGGCCATCGCCACCTTCGCCGGCATCACCTTCGGCGTGGTGCTGGGGCAGTTCGCCCAGCGCCTCGCGCCCGCCGTCGTCCTCGGCCTCGTCTACGGCGCCGTGTGGTGGACCGTCGGCGCACTGTGGATCATGCCCGCCAACATGGGCATGCCGGTCTTCGAATGGAGCGACGTCACCGCCTCCAGCCTCGGCGCCCACCTCGTCTTCGGCCTGCTCGCCGGAGCGGCGTTCGCGTGTATCGCGCAGGCGATGGGCAAGGGCACGGGCCCGGCCTGATGAACCGCGAGGCTCCCGCGTCGACCCCCGCCCCACCGGGCGCGGCACCGCGCCGCATAGCCATCGACGGCGGTGCGGTGCCCTACTGTCTGGCCAGCAGCGCCGATGCGCTGGCCAGCCCGGCGTGGGGCGCCGCACCCCCACCGTGGGCCCCGGGACGACGCGAGGAGACGCAGCACATGAACCACGCCGCATCGGACGACGATGCCGAGCGGACCTGGTGCCTGGCCGAAGTCGACATCTTCTGCGACCTGAACGAAGCAGAGATGGAGGACATCGCCGCCGCGGCACCGATGAAGACCTACAACGCGGGCGAGATCCTCTACTCGCCCACCCAGCCCTCCGAGGTGCTCTTCATCCTCAAAAAGGGCCGGGTCCGTGTCTTCAGGGTCTCCGCCGACGGCCGCGCGCTCACGACCGCGATCATCTCCCCGGGCACCATCTTCGGCGAGATGGTCCTGCTCGGCCAGCACATGTACGACAACTACGCCGAAGCCCTCGACGACACCGTCGTATGCGTCATGAGCCGCGCGGACGTACACACGTACTTGCTGTCCGACGCCCGGATCTCCGCCCGGATCACCGCGATCCTCGGCCAACGCCTCGCCGACCTCGAACAACGCCTGTCCGACAGCGTTTTCAAAACCGTCGCCCAGCGCGTGGCGACCACCCTGGTCACGCTGAGCACCGCCCAGCCGTCGGGCAGTCCGCTGCTGCCCGGCGGACGCCACCCACAGATCGCCCTCACCCACGAGCAGCTCGCCGCGCTCGCCGGCACCTCCCGCGAAACCTGCACCAAGGTACTGCGCGACATGGCCGACCATGGACTGCTCCGCCTCGCCCGCGGGCGGATCACCGTGCTCGACCGTGAGCGTCTGAAGGACGCGGCCGGCTGATCGCCGGGAACGTCACCGAACCGTAAGACCGCCATCAACCCCCGAACCCGCAAAGGGACTTAGTCTCGCCTCCGGTCCCCGACAACCAGGAGTCACCCATGCGCGCCCGTATGGCCCTTCCGGCCGCCCTTGCCGCCGCCCTGTTCGCCCTCGCCGGGTGCGGTTCAAACGGCTCCGACGATATGGGAACCGCCACCCCGTCGAAGACGGCGTCGCCGGCCCAGCCGCCCGCGGGATCCGATGAGAGCGGTACCGGAAAGAGTGAGGTGCCGGTTCCCGAGGCGCTCACCTTCAAGGCCACCACGGTGGACGGCAAGCCTTTCGATGCGAGGACACTGGCGGGCAAGCCGACGGTGCTGTGGTTCTGGGCGCCCTGGTGCCCCAAGTGCAAGGCCCAGGCAGAAGAGACCGCCAAGGTTGCCGCCGACTACCAAGGCAAGGCCAACGTCGTAGGCGTCGCCGGCCTGGACACCAACGCCGCGATGCAAGACTTCGTCTCCGACACCGGTACGGGCTCCTTCCCGCAGCTGTCGGACGAGACGGGCGAGGTGTGGAAGCGGTTCGAAGTCACCGAGCAGAGCCGCTACGTGATCCTCGACAAGACCGGCAAGACCGTCTACGAGGGCGTGCTGCCCGGTGGCAAGGGTCTCGCCGACAAGGTCGCCGGACTCACCGGCTGAACCGTAATGTCCAACCTGCCTCTCGCGCTGGCGCTCGGCGCCGGGATGCTCGCCGCCGTCAATCCCTGCGGTTTCGCCCTGCTCCCCGCCTACCTTTCCCTTCTCGTCCTCGGTGACGACACTCCCAGCCGCACCGTCGCCGTCGGCAGAGCGCTGGCCGCCACCGCCGCCATGACCGCCGGATTCGCCACCCTCTTCGCTGTCTTCGGGCTCGCCATTCAGCCCGTCGCCGGGCAGGTCCAAGAGCATCTGCCCTGGTTCACCATCGCCTTCGGCCTCCTCATCGCCGGCTCCGGGGGCTGGCTACTCGCAGGCCGCCAACTGCCCATCCTGGCCCCCAAACTCCGGCGCGCACCGAAGGTGACCCGCTCCCTTCCCTCGATGGCACTGTTCGGCGCGGCGTACGCCACCGCCTCCCTGGGCTGCACCATCGCCCCGTTCCTCGCGATCGTCGTCTCCGCCTTCCGTACCGGCGCCACCGGCGAGGGCGTGATCCTGTTCGCCGCCTACGCAGTCGGCATGGGACTGATCGTCGCCGCCGCCTCACTGACCGTCGCCCTCACCCGCACCACCGCCGTCACCCGCCTGCGACGCCTCGGCATCATCGCCCCCCGCCTCGGCGGCGCCCTGCTCCTGATCGTCGGCACGTACGTCGCCTACTACGGCTGGTACGAGATCCGCGTCCAGGACAACCCAGCCACAACAGACCCCGTCATCGACACAGCGGGCAGCGCCCAGCGCGTTCTCGCCGACACGCTGGACACAGCCGGACCGGCTGTGATCGCAGCCCTCGTGGCCTTCCTACTGCTCGCGGCATTCCTGATCCGCCACCGCAGGCGCACCCGCCGTCACCCGCCAAGCGCGTAGGACCGGAGCCGACAGTGACATCTACGAGCTCGGCGTTATGGCGTACGAGCTCATGGTGCCGTGCCTCCCCTTCATGATGCCGAACCGGCCTCTGTCGGACGGCCGACGTCGAGAGGGTGGCGGGGTTGTGTTCGCCGCGACCCTTGACGGTGACTCCGGGGCCTCACATACTGGCGGCCAAATCGATTTGGCCAAATCGATTTGGCTCTCCGTCCAGGGCCGGATCGCGGCTGAACTTACGAGCGTTGCCCTGCGCCCGAATGGAGCCCGAACGTGTCCAGTCCCCGCCAGAGCCGGCCCGTCGTCGGCAGTCCATCCCCATCCGGCCGTGTGGCGGAAACGCCCACGACCGGCTCTTCCTTCAGCGAGCCCGCCGAGCCCGCCGAGACGCGCCACCCCGGAGTCCACCCCGTGGACGAGTCCCGCCCCTGGGGGAGGATCCTGCTCTTCGGGATCCAGCACGTGCTCGTCATGGCTGCCACACCCATCTCGGCGATCTTCCTGATGAGCGCCACCCTTGGTCTCGAAGCCGGGCTCACCGTCGACCTGCTCTCCGCAGCCTTTGTGCTCTCGGGCGTCGGTTCGCTGATCCAGTCGCTCGGGCTGTGGAAGTTCGGGCCCCGGCTGCCGTTCGTGATGCTGCCGGGCGGGGCGCCCCTCATCCTGTTCCTCGCGATCGCCGAACAGCACGGCCTGCCCACCGCCACCGGCGCCGTCGTGCTGACGGCGGTGTTCTACTTCGTCGTCCTGCCGGTCTTCTCCCGGCTGCTCAAGTTCTTCCCCGCCCTCGTCATCGGCACCATGATCGTCATAGTCGGCGTCAACCTGGTGAAGGTCGGCGCGGTGCTCGTCACCGGACGCCCCGGAGCGCCGGGCTTCGCCGATCCGCTCAACCTGGGTCTCGGCATGGCGACGATCGGGTTCACCGTCGTCTTCTACCTGTTCTTCTCCGGCATCCTCCGTCAGCTCGCCGTGATGCTCGGCCTGCTCGCCGGCACCGCTCTCGCCGCCGTGCTCGGAGCGGTCGAAGCCGCACCCGCCACCGACGGCGGACTGGTGAACCTGCCGCAGCTGATGCCTTTCGGCTCACCGGAGTTCAACCTCGTCGCCGCGCTGCCGCTGCTGCTCTACAGCCTGGCCTCCATGGCCGAGGCCACCGGCCAGACCGTCATCAACGCCGAGGCCGTCGGCAAGGAGATCGACAAGCGGGCCGATGTGTCGAAGACCATCCGCGGCGACGCGGTCACCTCGCTCTTCGGCGGTGCCTTCGGTCTGCCCCTCATGGTCACCAGCGGGGAGAACATCGGCATCGTCCGGGTCACCGGCGTCCGCAGCCGGTTCGTCACCGCCGCGGCCGGTGTCGTGCTCGTCCTCATCGGGCTCTTCGCCCCCGTCACCCGCGCGATCAGCGTGATCCCGTCCGCGGTCGTCGGCGGCACCGCCATGGTGGTCTTCGCCGTCATCACGGTGCTCGGTATCCAGATGCTCGGCCGCTCCGACCTCGACCAGCACACCAGCACGTTCATCTGCGCCGTCGCGCTCGCCCTGGGACTGCTCCCGATCCTCATCCCCGGCGTATACGGGGGGTTCCCGCCGAACCTGCGCATCCTCCTCGAAAGCGGGGTCGCCGTCGGCGCGTTCGTCGCCGCCATCCTCAACATCCTGTTCCACCACGTCAGGCCGGGCGTCGCAGCCCGTCTGACCACCACCCGTACAGAAAGCGACCGATGAACCATCCAGACCGTGACCGTCTCTTCGCACCCGGCCCGCTCCTCCTCGTACCGGACGCTGTTCTGCTGGCCGAAGGCCCTGCCGACGACTGGGCCGTCGTGGTGGAAGGCGACAGATTCCAGGACGTCGGACCGGCGGACGAACTGACGCACAGGCACCGACAGTTGCGGCCCATCCGGCTCACCGGCAAGCTGCTGATGGCCGGCTTCGTCGACGCCCACCACCACCTCACCCAGAGCTTCGGCGCCGCGCTCGCCTTCGGGGAGCCGTCGGAGATATTCCGCCGGGTCTGGGTGCCGCTCGAGGGCGCACTGGACGAGGAATCCGCCTACACGGCCGCCAAGCTGGCGGCTCTCGAGGCGCTGCGCGGCGGATTCACCACCATCGCCGACGCCGGTACCCGCGCGGACGTCGACGTCGAAGTCGTCGCCTCGGCCGCGCGCGACGCCGGGATCCGCTGCGTCCTCGGACTGGTCTGCAACGACGCGGACGAAGGAGCCGACGCGAACGCCGGCGCAGCTGCCCTGGACAACGCCGAGAAGCACCTCGCCCGGTACGCCGACGACCCACTCGTCCACCCGTCGCTCGCCATCTCCATCCCCGAGGCCGCCACCGAACGGACTCTGCGCGCCACGGCCAAGCTGGCCGCCGAGGCCGGGGCCGTCGTCCAGATCCATGTCAACGAGCACCTCGCGGGAGTCGAGCGCTCCCTGGTCAGGAACGGCCTGCGCCCCCTCGAACATCTGCACAGCATCGGAGCACTCGGACCCCAGCTCCTCGCCGCGCACGCCACGCTCCTCACGCCGCGCGAGCTGACCCTGCTCGCCGACACGGGAACCGCCGTCAGCTACAACCCCGTCGCCAGCGCGTGGAAGGGCAACGCGGTCGCCCCCGCCACCGCCATGGCCGAGCGCGGCATCCGCTTCGGGCTCGGCACCGACGGCACCCGTGGTGACGGATTCCGGCTGATGGAGGCCGCCGAGTTCGCCCAGCGGCTGGCGTACGGACTGGCCGGCGGCGACTCTTCGTCCGGGGCCGGCTGGACGTGGCTTGAGCATGCCTGCAGTGGTGGCGCGGACGCCGTCGGCCTCGGCGCCCGCACCGGAACCATCGCCCAGGGCATGGCGGCCGACTTCCTCCTCGTGGACACGGACACCCCGGAGCTCGGACTCAGTTGGGACCTGCCCTGGGAACTGGTACGGCGCGGCAACCGCGACCAGATCACGGCCGTCTTCGTCGCGGGCCGCCTGCGCATGTGGCAGGGACAGCCCGTCGACTGGGACGGGCCAGCGCTGGTGCGACGGGCGGTCGAGCTGTCCCGCGCCGTCGTCGGCAGGGCAGATGTCACCCGGATCCACCCCACGGCCACCGCGGCGCGGGCGCTCCACCGGGCACAGAAGAGGAGCGCGGCACAGTGACCTTGGCCATGCTGGCGGTCCTCGCCGTCACGGTGGCGGTGGCCGCGTTCGTCCAGGGCGGCAGCGGGATCGGCTTCGCACTGATCGTCGCGCCCGTCGCCGGGCTCCTCGACCCGAACCTGGTCCCGGTCTTCGTCCTGGCGTCGATGATTCCGCTGAACCTGTATGTGGCCTTGCGTGAACGGGCCTCGCTCGACCTGCGGGGCGCGGGCTGGATCACCGGGGCGCGGCTCGCCGCGACCCCGGCCGGCCTTGCGCTGCTCTGGCTGATCCCGGAACGCAGCCTCGGCGTCTTCGTGGGCGCTGCCACCGTGCTCGCTGCGGTGGTGAGCCTGGCCGCGCCCGCGTTCCGGCCCGGCCGGGTCGCCTATGTCGGTGCGGGCGCGGTGACGGGTCTGACCGAGACCGCCACAGGCGTCGGCGGACCGCCGCTCGCGCTGGTCTACCAGCACCGGCCGCCCGCCGAACTGCGCGCCACCGTTGCCGCCTGCTTCCTGGTCGGCGAAGTAGCCTCCCTGGCCTTGCTGTTCGCCACGGGGAAGGCACATGCCACCGAGCTCGGCCAGGTGGTTCTGCTCCTGCCGGCGATTGCCGTCGGCGCATGGCTCAGCCGCCTGGTGCACCAGCGCCTGGACACGCGCAGAATGCGCCTGTTCGTGCTGGTCTTCGCGCTGGTCTCCGGGCTGGTGCTCATGCTCGGGGTCTGACGTCGGGCCATCATCCCCGGGACCGATCTTCAGGCGCCGACCCGGAGTCCGGCTCCATGGTCACGCCGGATCGTCCTCGGATCCGATGACGATCCGGCGTGACCACGGCTGCTCAGGCTGGTGAGGTCCGTAGCGATGACGCCCGGGCGATCACCCGCGGCTCCGGGGGCACCGCCACCAGCGGGGTGGTGGTGTCCCCGCGCAGCCGGCCGAGCAGCAGATCCACCGCGTCCGACGCCGCCCGGTCCAGATGCAGGTCGACAGCGGTCAGCCGTGGCTCGCAGGTGCGGGCGCGCAGACCGTCGTAGCGGGTGACCACCATGACGTCGTCCGGAACGGCCCGCCCGCTGTCCTGGATGGCCCGCACCGCGCCCACCGCGAAGGCATCCACCAGCGCGCAGACCGCGTCCACGGCGGGATGCTCGGCGAGCAGCGCCGCACACTGTTCGTAGCCCGCCTGCTCACCGCCCGACTCCGGGGCCATGGCCACGATCGGTGTCCAGCCGTGCTCCTGGGCGAGGCGCTCGTACGAGGCGAGCGCGTCGACGGAGGAGTGCCGCGAACCGGACCCGACGATCAGCGCCGGCCGACGGGCACCCTGCTCGTGCAGATGCCCCAGCAGCAGTTCGGCGACCAGCCCGCCGCGCAGGTCGACGTACGGGGCTTCCTCGCCGGGCGACACGGGCCTGCCGAGCGCCACGTACGGCAGCCCGCGCTCACGCAGTTGAGCCGCTGCCGCATCGCCGACGTCCGGTTCGACCACGATGGCCCCGTCGATGTCGACGGAGTACAGCGCCGAACCCGACTGTACGGGCGGTACGAGCACCAGGGCGTAGTCGTGCAGCAGGGCGCTCTCCGCGGCGGCCGCCGCGACCTCCATGTAGAAGCCGAGCCGGGACGGCCCGCCCGCCACGGCGAACGGCATCGAGGAGGCCAGCGCAATGGCCTTCGCCTGCCCGCGGCGCAGCCGCTGTGCCCGGAGGTTGGGGCGGTAGCCGAGGTCCGACGCGACCTGCTGGATGCGTTCTCGCGTCCGGGGGTCGACCTTGCCGAGCCCGTTGAGGGCGTGCGACACCGTCGTACGCGAAACCCCGGCGACGCGCGCGACGTCCGTGATCGTCGGTGGCCTCGGACCGGGGGCGGATGTAACCATCTGGGCGGACACTCCTGGCTGACGGAACGGCTGACACGACCATCTTCGCCGAACGCCCGCCCGCCGGTCAGCGGATCGGGCCGTGCAGTTCCTCGACGCCGACGAGGTCGGGTCGGTACGGCCGGGTGGGACAGGCGCCGTCGAACCATCGGCGTTGCTGATCGGGCCCGGCGCTGGTCGGCGTACGCCAGGCTGTAACGCGGCACCACGCCCACGGGCGCCCTGCGTGCGGGTGCGCGACCTGGACCGCAGCCGCACGGATCTCAGGACAGGCCCACGGAACAGCTCTCCCGCGCAATTCTTGGCGGAGATGACCTATGGCGAGCTGACTTGGATGTTCTGCATCCGTGACGGGCTGTACTCGTGACGGATGGAGACGGGAGCCAGATGGAATCCGTGCATCAGCGAAGATCAGCCTCCGTCCTGGCTTAAATCATGCTTTCCATCCTTGTTTCACTGATCGTGAGTAACGCTGTGGATTGGCCTCGGGAAAAGATCTGGCAGAGGTCCTCGAGCGTCCAGGGTGCGTGCGCTTCGCACGCATATGGGCAGGTGCGGTGGCAGGCCCCGAGGCCGGCTTTGGATCGTGAAGGTGCAAGATGAGGGAAGCGCAGTTGGTGGGCCGGGAGCGTGAGCTGGCCACAGTGCCGATCAGATTGGCGAATTGGCGCCTGGTGTCCGTCGTGGGGCCGGCCGGTGTCGGGACCAGCCGGCTCGTTCGGGAGGCCGTAGCGGATCTGAAGAGGCGAGGGCAGCGCGATGTGGTGTGGGAATCGGGGGCGGACCTCGATGGACCTGCGCTCCGCGGGACCCTGGTGCGGCTCCGCCACACGCTGCGCGGGCGGTGGGGAGCGCTCCTCGTGCTCGACGACTGGGGGCTGCTCGGCGGCGCCGGTACAGATCTCGTGGCCTCGCTGTTGGAGGAGCTGCCCGGCCTCACCATCCTGCGCGCCGCGGATCGGCCCAGTGGACTGCCGGGCGAGTCGGTGCTCGTGGTGCCTCCGCTGCCCGAGTCGGGAGCCCTTGCCGTCCTTCGTAGCGCCGTCGGGCCCTGGCTGTGCGCCGATGCCCGTACCAAGGCCCGCGCTGCCGCGCTCTGTGCGCGTCTCGACGGCCTTCCTGGAGCGCTGTTGGCCGCGGCCGAGCGGCTGCATGGCCCCGAAGATCTCGCAGCGGTGGAGCGGGACCCGCACGACGAGCTTGCCGTGAGGGCAGCCCAGCGGGCCTACGCGTGCAGTTCGCGTCGTGAGCAGCAGCTCTGGCGGAGTATGTCGGTGTTCGAGGGGGAGTTCGATGTGGACGCGGTCCACGAGGTGTGTTCCTCGGGGGGCGGGCAGACGGCCGACACCATCGCCCTGCTGGACCGGATCGGATCCTGCGTGCTCGTGCCCGGCCGCGGAGCGCCCGGGGGTGACGGCATGGAACGGCGGGCTGCCGAACTTCGGATGACGGGTCCGGCGCGGCATGTGGGTGCCCAGGCGCTGAACGCTCGCGGCGAGCGATGGGCCCTGGTGCTGCGTCACCGGCAGTGGTGTCTCGGTCTGGCGCGACAGGCCGAGATCTGGTGGAGCGAGGGCCGTCAGCGCGAGGCAAGGGAGTTGGCCCTGCGTCGGTTGGCCGATTTCACCGTTGCCGCGGATCCTCGCACCAACCCGTTGTCACCGAAGACCGAGAGCGGGATGGCGCTGGAGATACTCGTGCGCCTCTGGTTCGTCTGGGCCGTGTGCGGGCGGGCCAGACTGGGACGGGCGCTGCTGCAGAGCGCCATGGAGCAGTGGCACGGCCGCGAGCCGATGCCCGCGCGCGTGTTGTGGCTGAATGCCTGGCTGGAGTTGGAGGCTGCCGGAGAGGTGACCGGCGCCGAGACCGCGCTGGCCCAGGCACGCTCCGCTGCAGAACAGGAGGGTGACGACCACTGCCTTGCCCTGGTCACTCACTTGAGCGGCGCAATCGCTCTGTGGCAAGGACAACCGGACCGCGCCGTGGAGGAGTTCCGTCAGGCCATCGAACTGCTGGGCACAGAACTGGACTTGGGCCCCGGGCCCATCGGCTTTCGGGCGGCCCTTGCGCTGGCTCTGGTGCGTACGGACTCGGAGTCCGGGCATGTGGCGGTGGAGCGTGCATTGCGAGGTGTGCACTCACCGCGTGACGAATCCGCCGAGGCCTGGCTCTGCTATGCACAGGCCGAACTGCTGAGCTGGGAGGGCCACCGCGCCGCCGCGGCCCGCTGGGCCCAGCGGGCCATGCGGGACCACCTTGCATTCGGCAACCGGACGGCAGCGGCCTGCGCCGCCGAGCTTGCGGCCGATATAGAGGCGGCGCTCGGCCGACTGCCCGCAGCGCGAGGCCTCTTCGAGTCGGCCGCCCGGATCCGTCCCGCCGACGCCGATGTCGCTGAGTACTGTGCCCCTCGGCGGCTCCGCTGCGAGGCCGTGCTGAGTGCCGGGCCTGGCTGAGGCGCCGATCCAGGGCTGGTGTACCGCCTGCCGGACGGCAGGGTTGACCAGATGTGGTTCGCCGACGGTGCCTCGATGCGGTCCGCCGGACTGCTCAGCGGCGAGGGCGTCGAACGGGTGGTGCTGCTGTTGGACGGCCGCATCGGCGGTGCCACAGCCGTGGGCATCACGGTGGAGCCGGCAGGCGGCTCGACCCGGCCCACGACCGAGCCGCCGGGATTGATGGATCTACCGGCCTGACGGCCCTTGGTATGTGCGTGACCTGCGAGTACGCGGTGGCGCAGGGTCCGATCGGGTGAATGACCAAGCCGGGTCTCCCCACCGCTACGAATCAACTAGGTGAACACAAGGGCAAGAGCAGTCGCGCACGGCACCTTGGCCGCACTCGGTGGTTTGGTTGCCGGCGTTGCCGCGCCGGCCGTCGCCGAGCTGGTCTCCGTCGCCGCGCGTCCCGCGGCCGGGCCGGTCACCGCGGTCGGCGGAGCCGTCATCGACCTTCTCGCGCTCTTCGCCGTGGCCCTGGGGCTGTTGTCGCTGCGTCGGCGGCGGGTCGCCTCGGCCGGTGTGCTCGTGATCGGTGTGGTCGGCGCGGCAGCGGCGCTGTCCCGACCGGACTCGGCCGGCCTTGTGGACGCTGTTCTGCCACGCGGCGTGGATCTGAAAGTGCCCGGTGTGGCGCCGTTCACCACACCGAACCGCGACTTCTACCGCGTCGACACAGCGCTGACCGTGCCCCAGGTCGACGCCGACACCTGGCGGCTCAGCCTGCACGGCACCGAAGTCGGCGGCCCGTACATCAGTTCCGCGCTGGCTCGGCGTTCCCCTGGCCGCACTGTTCGAAGAAGCAGGGGTGCGCCCGCCCTCCCGGGGTGGTCCCGCCCTCCCGTGGCGGTCCCGCCGACCAGCTCGTGGCCCGCTCGGTGGACGGCATGACCATCGGCACCCCTGTCGAGACCGTCGTGGACGGACGGGACGCGATGCTCGCCGTCGGCATGAGCGGTGAACCGCTGCCGTTCGACCACGGCTTCCCGGTCCGGATGCTCGTACCGGGCCTGTACGGCTACGTCTCGGCCTGCAAGTGGATCAAGGACATCGAACTCACCACCTTCGACGCGTACGACGCCTACTGGGTGCAGCGGGACTGGGCACCCAAAGCACCGATCAAGACCCAGTCCCGGATCGACAGCCCCAAGCCCTTCGCCCGGCCGAAGTCCGGCAAGGTCACCGTGGCCGGTATCGCCTGGGCCCAGCACCGGGGGATCGACAGGGGCGAGGTGCGCGTCGACGAAGGCGCGTGGCAGCGGGCGGAGCCGGCGGCCGAGGGCCCGCTGGACACATGGCGGCAGTGGCGCTGGGACTGGCCCGCCACATCCGGTTCGCACACCCTCCAGGTCCGTGCCACCGACGGCACCGGCACCCCACAGACCAGCAAGCGCACCCACACCATCCCGGATGGCGCGTCCGGATGGCACTCGGTGGTGGTCAACGTGACCTGACCCGCCCCCGGTTGCCCCCCACGCACAACACCCGGCTCGCGCCCGCGAGCCCGACCCCCCGAGGAGAACACCATGCATGCCACCCTCCGCCTTCGCCGCACCGCCATCGCGGCCACCGCCGCCCTGGTCCTGCCGATCGCGCTCACCGCCTGCTCCGACGACAAGGGCAGCAACCAGGCCGCCGACAAGACACCCGCCGCCACCCAGAGCGAGGAGAAGCCCGCCGAGGACCCCATGTCCGGACCTTTCGGACCGGCCTGTGACGCCGTGCCCAAGGACGGCGCCGGCAGCTTCGACGGCATGGCACAGGACCCGGTCGCCACTGCCGCGTCCAACAACCCCGCCCTGTCCACCCTCGTCACCGCGGTGAAGAAGGCCGGCCTCGTCGATACCCTGAACAACGCCCAGAACATCACGGTGTTCGCGCCCACCAACGACGCCTTCGCCAAGATCCCGAAGGAGGACCTGGACAAGGTCCTGGCCGACAAGGCCATGCTCACCAAGGTCCTCACCTACCATGTGGTGGGCGAGAAGCTCACCCCGCAGCAGCTGGAGAACGGCTCCTTCGAAACCCTCGAGAAGAGCAAACTCACCACCTCCGGCTCCGGTGAGAACTACACCGTCAACGACTCCTCCAAGGTCGTCTGCGGCAACGTCCCCACCGCCAACGCCACCGTCTACATCGTCGACACCGTCCTGATGCCCAAGATGTAGCGCCCGAGCACCGTCGAGACATCACCGTGCCCGGTCACCGAGCTGCCCAGCTCCATGACCGGGCACGCCCGTGTGGTGGGCCGCGGCAGCCGCGCTCCCTGCGCGGACTGTCAGGCGGGAAGCCGGCCGGTGACGGCCCAGGCCAGCATCGACTCGGGTTCCGACCGTGCGGCGTGCCCGTACCAGCGCTCGTAGTCGACGGACCCGATGAAGTCACGGGCCTCGCGCGTGCCCTGCTCGCGCAGCGGCGCGACGTCCGGGGTTCCCCGCTGAGGGTGACCGACAGCCTGCCAGTAGCGGTCGCCCGCTCCGTACGCGAGGGCGGAGGACTTGCCGTCCTTGGTGGCGGCGAGGGCGGCGGCGAGCATGTCGAGGCCGAGCGCGATGCCGAAGCTGTCGCCGATCCGTTGTTTCGAGAGGAGCATCGCGCGAGCGTGCTCGACGGCTTGTGTGGCTCGCTGCTCCACCAGCCCTATGACGCAGAGTTGGTACTCCGCGTACGACCGTGTCCAGTGCTCGCCGATCGCGGCGCACTCGTCGCGCAGCAGCTCCGACTCATGGCGTGCCCGGTCGAGCTGGCCGGATCCGGTGAGTGCGAAGGCGCGTACGAGCCGGCACATGAGCGCGGGCCCGGCGGCGCCGTCCTGGCGGCCGTCCTGCACCGCGGCCAGGACGTCGTCCACGCGTTCCATCGCCTCGCGGGGCTGTCCCTGCAGGAGATGGCTCAGCCCTTGCAGGTATGCCGCCCGCAGCATGCCGACCTGATGGTCCGGGGTGGCGGCCGCCTCGATCGAGCACGCCGCCGCATGAGTGTGACCGTTTGCGTAGTCTCCCTGCAGGATGTGGATGAGGCCCATCGCCCACTGGCCCTGGCACCGCAGCGGACCGCGCACATCGGTCGCGGCCAACGCGCGGCCCACATACCGCTGGGCCTCGTGCAGCCGCCCGCTGCACGTCCACCAGAAGGCGACCAGCCCGGCAAGCTCCAGCGCGTCGTCAGGGCGCCAGGTGAGCAAATGATCCGCGGCCGCGCAGATATCAGAGTGCAGCGCGGACACGGTGCGATACCAGGAGGCCTGTCCCGGACCGGCCCAATCGTGCTCGGCCTGCCGCACGAGATCCAAGTGATAGGTCGCATGCCGGTCGGCGGCCTGCTCGGCCTCGCCCAGTTCGTCGAGCCAGAGCCGGCCGTATTCCCGGATGGTGTCGAGCATGCGGCAGCGGCCGCGCTCGGACGTGACGACGGACTTGGTCACCAGCCCGGCCAGTCCCTTACTCAAGTCCGTCGGCGACAGCGGCGGGTACGCGCAGACTACGCGGGCCGCGTCCTCGTCGAATCGCCCGCGCAACACCGACAACCGGGCCCACACCAGCCGCTCTTGCGGTGTGCACAGCTCATGGCTCCAGCCCACCGCCGTCCGCAGCGCACCGTGCCGCCGCGGGCCATTCGGCCGAGGCGTATCCCGCGTTTCCAGGCTGAGCAGCGTCCGCGCGCCGAGCTGCTCGATGGTCTCACTGCGCAACTGCGCGGCGGCAAGTTCCAAGGCCAGCGGCAGCCCGTCCAGTTGAGCGCACACCTCGGCGACCAGCTTCCCGTCGCCGACAGCCTGCAGACGCAGGCCGGCCTCGGTCGCCCGGATGGTGAACAGCTCGATGGCGTCCGTCGCCCCGGGCAGCGGATCGACCCGGATCACGCGCTCCGTCTCCAGACGCAGCGGCTCACGGCTCGTGGCCAGCACGGTCAGGTTCGGGCAGGCGCCGAGCAGTTCGGCGACCATGCGGCGACAGGGTTCGAGCGGGTGCTCGCAGGAGTCCACCACCAGCAGTTTCGGCCGTTCGCCGATCCACATGGACAGTGCCTCGATGGGCATCCGCGGGGTGTGGTCGGCGAGATCGTAGGCGTCCGCGACGAGCGGTACGAGCAGTTCGGGATCCTGCAGCTGCCAGAGGTCGGCCCAGCACACTTCTCCCAGCTCCGCGGGCAGGCCGAGGTTCACGCGATGGCGGGCCAGGCGTGATTTTCCCACGCCGGCGACGCCGGTCAGCGTGATGAGCCGGTGTTCCCGAAGTGCCTGATCGACACAGGAGAGTTCGCGCAAACGGCCCACGAACAGATTGTCTTCCTCACTGCCTTTGAACTGCACCACCACAGTCTGACGTGTGGGCGACCACACTGTCCCGAGGACGGCGATCGAGGTGCCGGATCCGCCGTAGACTGCCGGCCGACCCTTCCGCCCCTTCCGCCTGATCAACCGAAAGGCTGCGGCCGACTTGACCGCCGAACGCGAGATCACCGCGCCCGTCGACCTGTGCCTGCCCGACGGGCGGCTCAACCCCGGTGCGGTCGGCTGGAGTCGCCGCCCCCTGCACCGCGCGAACCTGCGCGGCTGGGGCCGCGGCAAGCGCTGGGAGTACTGGGGCATTGTCACCCCCTCCCACATCGTCGGCCTGGTCGCCTCCTCCCTCGACTACGCCGGTGTGCACGGTGTCTACGTCCTCGACCGTGCGACGGGCCAGGAGGTGTCCAAGGACGCGGTGACGCCGCTGGCGCGCGGTGTGCGGATGCCCGAACGCAGCGGCGCCGGCACGGCCGTCGTCCGGGGCGGCGGGGTGTCGATCGAACTCGTCCAGCACGAGGCGGGCACCACGATCAGTGCCGCCGCCCCCGGGATCGCCCTGGAGGCCGAGGTCCCGCTGCCGGACGGCCATGAATCGCTCGGCGTCGTCGTCCCCTTCAGCCGCCGCCGCTTCCAGTACACGGTGAAGGACCTCGGGCGGCCCGTGCACGGGCACCTGACGCTCGGTTCGCAGCGGATCGGGATCGACGAGAGCGACTCCTTCGCTGTCCTCGACCACGGGCGCGGCAGGTGGCCTTACGCCGTCACCTGGAACTGGGCGGCCGGCTGCGGCCCCGGACGTGCCGTCCAGTTCGGCGGCAAGTGGACCGACGGCACCGGCTCGACGGAGAACGCCCTGTTCGTCGACGGCCGGCTGCACAAGATCAGCGATGAGCTGACCTGGGCCTACGACCGCGCGGACTGGCTGCGTCCGTGGCGTATCGACGGGCCCGGGGTGCAGGCCCTTTTCCACCCGTTCCATGAGAAGGCCGCCCGGACCAACCTGGGTCTTGTGGCCAACGAGACGCACCAGTGCTTCGGTCATTTCACGGGACGGGTGCGGACCGATGACGGCACCTGGGTGGACATCGACGGACTGACCGGGTGGGCGGAGGAGGCTCGCAACCGCTGGTGACCAACGGGCGCCGGACCGAACAGGGCCGACGCCCGTTGCCGCTCACTCCTGGTGCGACACCGTCTCGTCCCGGCGGGCCAAGGCGACGGCCCCTGCCGCGACCAGGGCGCATGCGCCGGCCACCAGCCACAGGGTGACGTAGGCCGACTCGCTCGGCGCGGCCCCGTCCTCGGTGAGCAGAGAGCCGAGGACCGTGGCGAACACACCACCGGCCACGGCGCCGCCGAGCGTCTTGACGTTGTTGTAGACCGCGGTCGCGATCCCGGAGCGCGACACGTCACTGGCCTCCACGATGACGGTGGGCATCGCGCTGAGGGCGAGACCGACGGCGAAGCCGAGGAAGGCGTACGTCAGCGACATGTGCCACCACGTGTCGTGCAGCAGCGCGAACGAGCCGAACGACAGCGTGATCACCGCGAAGGCGCCCATGACCGCGGGCCGGTACCCGGTGCGGCCCGCGATACGCGCGGTGAGCGTCGAACCGAGCACACTGCCCACCGCCCCCGGAAGCGCCATCAGCGCGAGCGAGAGGGCCCCCAGACCGAAGCCGTAACCGGTCTTCGCGGGGTCCGCCGCCCAGTATGTGGTGTTCGGGGCCTGCACACCGAAGAAGAAGACCCCGAACAGGAACGAGGTCAGATAGAAGGGCGACGCAGCGCCAGAACGCGCGCAACGGACGGATCAAGGACTACCGCATCGAGGTGTCCGTCGACGGCAGCACGTGGAAGGAAGTTGCCGCAGGTTCACTCACTGAGCAACTGACTCCGCAGAACATCGAATTCAATGCCGCTCCCGGACGTTATGTGCGGCTGACCGGACTGTCCTCCCACGCCGGCAATGCGTTCGGCGGTGCGGCCGAACTCAATGTCGCAGGACGCGAGTCCTGACACGCTTCGCAGCGAGTGTGCGGCGTCGGGCGCGAAATACCCGACGCCGCACACCTCTGGCGGCCCCGCACTCATGGTGCCCCCGGAAAGCCTCAGCCCACGGCAGGCTGAGGGTGCAGGCAATGCCACCGGTGACCGTCGCCCTGCACATCCTCCGGGGGGAAGACGGTCGCGCAGGCATCGTCAGCTTTCCAGCACCGGGTGCGGAACGGACAGCCGGCCGGTGGCTGGGTCGCCGAGGGAATCGGGCCCTGGAGGACGATGCGGTCGGAGCGTTCGAGGAGGCTGGGCGTCGCCGACAGGAGCGCCTCGGTGTACGGGTGACGCGGGCGGCCCGTCACATCGTCCGCCGCGCCCTCCTCGACCACCCGGCCCAGGTAGAGCACCGCGATGCGGTCGGCGAGATAGCGCACGGTCTGCACGTCGTGGGAGATGAACACCATGGCGAGTCCGAGGCGTTCGCGCAGTTCCGTGAGGAGGTTGAGGATCTGGGCGCGCACCGAGACGTCCAGTGCGCTGGTGGGCTCGTCGGCGACGATGAGTTCGGGCTCCAGGGCGAGTGCCCGCGCGATGGCCACGCGCTGCCGCTGGCCGCCGGACAGCTGGCCGGGCAGCGCGTCGAGGGTGTGGCCGGGGAGTCCGACCAGGTCGAGGAGCTCCCGCACGCGCGCCTCGCGTGCGGCACGTGTGCCCCGGCGGTGCACGTCCAGCGGATCGCGCAGGATCTGCCGAACTGAAAGGCGCGGGTTGAGCGCGGTGGACGCGTCCTGGAAAACGACGCCGACGGACGGTCCGAACTGTGTGCGGCGTTCGGTGCCGGACAGGGACCAGAGGTCCTTGCCGCGGAAGTCGACCTGCCCTTCGGTCGGGCGCTGCAGCCCTGTGACCACGCGGGCCAGGGTGGACTTTCCGCACCCCGACTCGCCGACCAGACCGAGGATTTCGCCGGCCTGTATCTGCAGCGTGACATCGGTGAGGGCGAACACGGAGTCGCGGCGCAGCACACCGCCGCTGCGGGCTTTGTGCCGCACATGGATTCCGTCCAGCCGGATCAGAGGGCCCGTCGCGGCTTTTCGGGTCCCCGGTGTGTCCTGGGTCAGTGTCATCGGGTGGCCTCCAGAGGTCGCGCCTTCGGTGCGTCGGCAGGGTGGTGGCAGGCGAACCTGTGGTCGTGCGCGCCGTCGCGGTCCACTGGCGGTGGCGGTGTGGTGGCGCACAGTTCGGTGGCCGCGGCGCAGCGGGAGGCGAACCGGCAGCCCGCGCCGAAGGCCCGGGGCGCGGGCACCACGCCGCGGATCTGGTGCAGCCGCCGCGAGCCTGCCTCCAGGGAGACCACAGAGCTCAGCAGCCCACGGCTGTAGTGGTGGGCCGGATCGGTCAGCAGCGCGCGGGTGCTGCCGACCTCGGCGACCTGGCCTGCGTACATGACTGCGACGCGGTGCGCGAGATCGCCGACGAGGGCGAGGTCGTGCGAGACGAGCACCATGGCGAAGCCGAGCTCGTCGCGCAACTGGACAAGCAGCTCCACGACCTGGGCCTGCACGGTGACGTCGAGCGCCGTCGTCGGCTCGTCCGCGATCAGCAGGCGAGGGCTGCGCGAGAGCGCCATGGCGATCAGGACGCGCTGGCGCTGGCCTCCCGAGAGCTCGTGCGGGTAGCTGCGCAGGGTGCGTTCGGCCGAGAGGCCCACCAGTTCGAGGAGTTCGGCGGGGGTGCGCGTGCCGCCGCGTGAGGTGAGGCGCTTGAGCTGGGTGCCGATCAGGACCGACGGGTTGAGCGAGGACATGGCGTCCTGGTAGACCATGGCGATCTCAGGACCCATCAGAGCGCGCCGTTGCTTCGGCGTCAGCGTCAGCAGGTCACGGCCGCGGTACAGGATCTCGCCGGAGGCCTCGGCGTTGCGGGCGAGCAGGCCCATGATCGCGAGGCTGGTGATGGACTTGCCGCAGCCGGACTCGCCGACCAGGCCCAAGGTCTCTCCCTCGCGCACCGTGAAGGAAATGCCGTCGACGACACGGGTGTCGCCGTACCGGTCGGGGAAACGGATCGACAGATCGCGTACGACGAGGAGTTCGTCGGCGTCGTCCGGCAATGGGGCGACCGCGGGTGCGATGTCGGCCAGGCGGTCGGCCAGGTCCTTGAGGGCGGCGCCGACCTCGTCCTCGTCCGCAACCACAGCGGTGGGCGTCTGTGCCTCGTCGGTGCCACCGGTCCGGCTCGTGTCGGGCGAGGCCGTGGCGTCGGTCATGCCCTCGGACAGGATGTTCAGGGCGAGCACGGTGATCAGCAGGCACAGGCCGGGGAAGAAGGTGGCCCACCAGCCGCCGGACAGCAGGATCTGCCGGCCGTATGCAAGGACGCTGCCCCAACTGGGGTCGGGGTCCTGCACACCGGCGCCGATGAACGAGAGACTCGCCTCGAAGATGATCGCGTCCGCGACCATCACCGTCGCGAACACCAGCACAGGGGCGGCGCAGTTGATGGCGACGTGCCGGGCCACGATGTAGTGCCGGCGCGCGCCGATGACATGCTCCGCGGCCACGTAGTCCTCGCCGTACTGCTCAAGGACGTTGGCGCGCACAACGCGGGCGAGAGACGGCGCGTAGACGAACGCGATGGTGAAGATGATGACCGGGACGCTCGGTCCGAACACGGCGACCAGGACGGCTGCGAGCGCGATCGGCGGGAACGACATCACGACGTCGAGGGTGCGCATGACCGACTCGTCCGCGAACTTGCGCGAGGTCGCCGCGAGAGCGCCCAGCACCGAGCCGATGACCAGAGCCAGCAGAGTGGCGCCGAGACCGATGACAAGCGAGTAGCGGGCGCCGTGCACCACGCGAGCAAAGACGTCGCGGCCGGCCCGGTCGGTGCCGAACCAGTGTTCGGCGCCGGGCGGCATGGCCGGGGTTCCCGTGGCGAGCGGATCCTGGGTGAGCAGGGGAGCGAACAATGCGCCGAGAACGACGACAAGGAGCACGCCCAGCGCGATCCGGGAGGTCAGGGGCAGGCGCCGCAGCCGGGCACCGGGCCTGGCGAGGCGCTCGGCGAGAGAGCGTGGGGCGAGCATCACACCGTCCTGATACGCGGGTTGACGAGCAGGTAGAGCAGGTCGACGACGACGTTGACCACGAGGAACGCGATGGCGATGCTGAGCACGGTGCCCTGGACGAGCGCGACGTCACCGCCGGTGACGCCTTCGAGGATCAGCTTGCCCATGCCGGGCAGGTCGAAGATCGCCTCGATGACGACGGCACCGCTGAGCAGATAGCCGACCTTGACCCCGAGCACGGTCAGCGGGGTGACCAGGGCGTTGCGCAGCACGGACCGGATGACCAGGAACGGCGGCAGTCCGCTGCCCTTGGCGGTGCGCACGTAGTCACGGTCCAGTTCGGCCACCATCGACGTACGGATCAGGCGGGCCAGCGACGCGGCGACGGGCAGCGCCAGGGCGATGGCGGGCAGCGCGAGTGAGCGCAGCCAACCGGTGAAGGAGTCGGAGGGGTTGACGTAGCCGCCGGTCGGGAAGAGCGGTGTGTTGAGCGCGAACTGCTGGATCAGGAGCACGCCGAGCCAGAACGACGGCAGGGCGATGCCGGCCATCGACACGACGCGGAAGACCTGGTCGGGCCAGCGGTCGCGGTACACGGCGCTCGTGACGCCGAGGACCAGCGCGAGCACGATGGCGAGGGCGAGGCCGAGCAATGTGAGCTGGAGCGTCAGCGGGAACGCAAGGATGATCCGGTCGACGACCGGTTGGCTGGGCGGCATTGTGACGCCCAGGTCGCCCTGCAGCAGTTGGCCGATGAAGGTGACGTACCGCACCGGCAGCGGGTCGTCGAGACCGTTGGCCTCGGCGAACGCCGCACGTGCCTCGGGGCTCGCGCTGTCTCCGAGCGCGTTGTACGCGGGGTCGGCCGGCGAGAACTGCAGGACGACGAAGACCAGCAGCGCGATGCCGAGGATCATCACCGGCATCATCGCGACGCGGCGCAGCGCGAGCCGGAGGAAAGCAACCATCGTGAGGTTCCTAGGGATTGAGGGGCCGGGCCCGCCCCGCGTCAGGGAGCAGGCGGACCCGGCGGCCTTGGGGGATTGCGCTCAGGCGCGGCCGACGCCGATGAAGGACAGGCCGGTTGTGGGCAGCGGCTTGAAGCCCGCGAGCGCGCCGGAGTCCCAGCCGGTCGGCAACTTGCGGTGCAGCACCGGATAGAGCGCGGCTTCCTCGGCGACGAGATCGGTCACCTTGCCCCACAGGTCCTTGCGCTTGTTCTCGTCCGCGGTGCTCGCGGCACGGTCGAGCAGGGACTTGGCCGACTTGTACGCTGCCGAGCCGGCCCAGCCGTAGCGCTTCTCGGGCCAGAACCCGTAGTAGAACCAGCGCAGCAGCAGGTCGGCGTCGTTTCCGAAGACGGACGGGTCACCGGGCGCGGCCAGCGCGTCGAAGTCGCCTTTGTCCACCTTCGCGTACTGGGCGGGGGACTGGGCGATGTCGAGCGTGGCGTCCACGCCGACGGCGGCCCAGCTCTCCTTGATCAGCGGGGCGATGTCCTTGACCCAGCCGGTGTCGGTGAGGAGCAGCGTGAAGGAGAGCTTCTGTGCCCCGGCCTCTGCGAGCAGCTTCTTCGCCTTGGCGACGTCGTGACCGTAGACGGTGGACGCCTTGTGGTAGTCCGGGTGCGTCGCCGGGACGTAGCCCATTGCGGGTTCGGCGTTGCCGAGCAGCGCCGTCTTGATGATCTTCTCGGTGTCCAGGGCGTAGTGCAGCGCCTGGCGCACCCGCTTGTCGGCGAACCGCTTGTCCTTGCAGTTGAACATCAGGAACAGCAGCCCGAAGGACTGGACCGACTCGACCTTGTGCTTGCTGCTGATGCCCTTGATGTCGATGTAGGGGACGTCCTCGATGGCCTGCACACGGCCGGACTGCAGAGCGCTGACCCGGGCGGACGGGTCGGCCATCAGGCGCCACACCATCTTCTTGGTCTTGGCGGGCTGCGGGCCGTTGTACTTGTCGTACGCCTCCATCACGATCTTGTCCTCGCGGACGGCCGAGACGAAGCGGTAGGGACCGGAGCCGACCGGCTTGGCGTCGAAGGCCTTGGCATCCTTTCCGGCGATCTTCTTCGGCACGATGCGGACGACGGATATCCGGGAGGGGAAGAGCGCGAAGGAATGCTTCAGCTTGAACTCGACGGTGCCGGCGTCTATTGCCTTGACGGTGTCGATGAACGGCACGAACTGGGCCATCAAGGAGGCGTTCTCCGGGTCGAGTACGCGCTCGAAGCTGAAGACGACATCCTCGGCGGTCACGTCGGAGCCGTCGTGGAATGTGGCGCCCTTGCGGAGCGTGGCCCGGTAGGTCGTCGCGTTGATCTTCTTCGGCATCTCTGTCGCCAGTGCGGGGCGAGCGACCAGGGTGGCCGGGTCGAGGTCGACGAGCCCCTCGAAGATGTGCATGTTCGCGGCGTAGGGCGTGGCGCCGGAGGTGATCATCGGGTCGAAGCCCGTCGAGAGCGGGTAGGACAGACCGGCTTCGATGGTGTCCGAGGCGCCCCCTGACTCTCCTGAGCCGTCACCGCTGGAGGCGGGGCCCCCGCAAGCGGTGAGGCCGGCTGTGATCGCGGTCGTCACACCGATGGCACTCGTGTATCTCAGGAAGGTGCGGCGGTCGACGCCGGCTGCGCTGCGCGAGGGCAAGGGGTCCTCCATGCGGACAGGGTGGCTGAACAGCGGTGGCTGGATCGGCTGAAGGTCAACTAAGGATGACCAGGAAGTGGCCGATCGGATGGTGAGTGTGGTCGAAACCTCACCGATTGACCATCGGACGTCTGACGTCCGATGCCTTGATAGTGTGGGAAGGTAGTCCGGTCAAGGAGAGGGGTCAAGAGGTGGCGATGAGGCAGGGGGCCACACGTCCGATCGCGCCGGAGCCCAAAGTGGCGCGTCAGCCGCTCCGGCAGGAGGTCGTGGACGGCATCAAGTCGTACATCTTGCGCTATAAGCTGCGTCCCGGTGATCCGCTGCCGTCCGAGCCCGCGCTATGTGAGGCTCTGGGGGCGAGCCGATCCAGCGTGCGCGAGGCGATCAGGATCCTCGCCGCTCTCGACATCGTCGAGGTACGCCATGGGCACGGCACCTATGTCGGCCGGCTCAGCCTCTCGGCGCTGGTGGAGAGCCTGGCCTTTCGGGGGCTGCTCAGCCCGGACGACGACTTCCAGGTGCTGTCGGACCTCATCGACGTGCGTGAGTTGTTCGAGAGGGGTATGGCCGAGCGGCTGGTGCGTGACCTCGGAGACGAGGAGGCCGACCGCTTGCAGGGGTTCGTGGACATGATGCGCAAGGCGGGTGATGGCAAGGGGCCCGGTTTCATCGATGCCGACCGCTCCTTCCATACGCTCCTGATCGCTCCGCTGGGCAACGACCTCATCGGTCAGCTCTCCGCGGCGTTCTGGGATGTCTACGCCATCGTCGCCCCGCACCTTGACGTGCTGACGCATGAACACGGGGCAGCCACGGTCGCCAATCACCAGCGCATCGTGGATGCCGTGCGCGCACGTGACTCCGCAGAGTTCTCGGCTGCCCTGACCGAGCACTACGGCCCCGTGCGTCGCCGGATCGCGGAGGCGCGCGCCCGCCGCTGACACTGCCGGCAGCACAGTGGTCGCAGCCGCGCCTGACCCTCACCTGAGGGGCGGGCGCGGCTCATGCATGCCCGCATTCGGCCGGGGCGGGGCACTCAACGTCTCGCGTGCCCTGCCCACTTGACGCGCCTCGCGGAGCAAGCCTAGGGTCCGACAACAGCAGACATCAGACGTCTCCTCACTTGATGGAGGTGACGTCGACGTCCGCGCCGCCACGACCGGGCACCGGACAACCGCGCACCGGCCCTGCGTTTCACACCGGCCGGCGGGCGCGATGACGTGTCTCGGTTCCTTCCCGGCTGCTGCCCGGTTCCGGGCCCCGCACGATCCCCGATTCGCCAGACCACACTCGAAAAGAGGACTGTCCATGCGGAGAAGAGTTCCCTTGGCGGCGGCCGCCGCTGCGCTCGCCATCGTGTCCACCACGACCAGCGCCCACGGTGCCACGGCCGGCACGCTCACCTCGCAGGACCTGGCCACCGCGGGCACGGGATCCCCCTACTACCGGATTCCTGCCCTCACCCGCACCACGGAGGGCACACTGCTGGCCGCGTACGACGCGCGCCCCACTCTCGGTGATCTGCCCGGCAACCTCAGCGTGGTGCTGCGACGCAGCACCGACGGCGGCGCTACGTGGCAGGCGCAGCACACCGTCCGCAAGGACGCCGCGCCGAAGGGCTACGGAGACCCGAGCTTCCTCGTGGACCGGGAGACCGGCCGCATCTTCCTCTTCTACGCGGCCTCCGTGAACCAGGGCTTCTTCGGGTCGGCCACCGGAAGCGACGAGAGCGACCCGAACGTGCTGCAGGCCGATTACAGCTACTCGGACGACGACGGCCTGACCTGGCAGCACGAACGCATCACCGCGGACATCAAGAACCCCGCGTGGGGAGGCATCTTCGCCGCCTCCGGCGAAGGCATCCAACTGCGCCACGGGACATACAAGGGGCGCCTGATCCAGCAGTACGCCATCCGTCACAGCGGAACCAACTACGCGGTGAGTGCCTACAGCGATGACCACGGCGCCACCTGGAAGATGGGCGAACCGGTCGGACCCGGAGACGAGAACAAGACCGTCGAGCTGTCCGACGGCCGCGTCATGCTCAACAATCGTTCGGCCCCGTATCGCACGGTGGCCTATTCCGACGACGGCGGCGTCACCTACACGGCGCTCAAGCAGGACACCGAGCTGCCCGACCCCGCCAACAACGGCTCGATCACGCGCTTCGCCCCCGACGTCGCCGCCTCACACCCGCGTGCGTCCTGGCTGATGTTCAGCAACACCGCGACCACCAGCGGTCGTAGCAACCTCACCGTCCGCCTGTCCTGCGACAACGGGGAGAACTGGCCGATCCGCAAGACCGTCGAGGCGGGTTCCGCCGCGTACTCCACCCTCACCCCGCTGAGCTCCGGCACCGGCTCGAACCCCCGCATGGGTCTGCTGTGGGAGCGTGACAACTACCGGAACATCACCTACTCGTCGTTCGACCTGAAGTGGCTCGGCGGCGTGTGCGCCCCGGTGAGCGTCACCCCCGGCTCACTGAAGGCCGGAACGACCACCGAAGTCGCCGTGCGGGTTGTCAGCCAGAACGACGTGACGCTGCCCGCCGGCTCGGTCTCGCTTCGATTGCCACAGGGATACACCGCCCCGGCCGTGACTGTCCCCTCGCTCAAGACCGGTCAGGGAGCCACTGTGCGCGTGCCGGTCACCGTTCCGGCGAACGCCACAGCCGGCGAGGTCAAGACGACCGCCGACTATGAAGTCCGGGGATGGCAGCACTCGTACGGCGACGCCACCTTGACGGTTGCCGCTCCGTAGCGCGGTGGGGCCGCCGCTCGCCCGCGTCGGCGGCCCCTTCCACCGGTCGCGGGCGCATCCGCGCACCCGCGCATAAGCCCATATCACTCACGCACAAACCCGTACCACCCACGTACAAATGGAGCCACCATGCCCTCGTCCCTGCCCCTGTGCGGCGTCGTGCCGCCTGTCTGCACCCCGCTGGACGCGGCGGGTGAGGTCGACACGGCCTCGCTCGCCCGGCTCGTCGACCACCTCGTCGACGGCGGCGTGCACGGACTGTTCGCGCTGGGCTCCAGCAGCGAGGTCGCCTTTCTGACCGACCGGCAGCGTGCTGTCGCACTCGAGGCAGTCGTCGAGGCAGCTCGTGGACGCGTGCCCGTCCTGGCCGGCGCCATCGACATGACCACCCCCCGCGTCGTGGAACACGCCCGTGCTGCGCGGGCGATGGGCGCCGACGCACTTGTCGCCACCGCCCCGTTCTATGCCCGCACCCACCCGGTCGAGATCGCCCGCCACTTCCGCACAGTGCGCGAGCGCGTCGACCTGCCGCTGTTTGCCTACGACCTGCCGGTGTCCGTGCACAGCAAGCTGTCCACCGGACTTGTACGCGACCTTGCCGAGGACGGCACACTCGCCGGGCTCAAGGACAGCAGCGGCGACGAGGGTTCGCTGCGACGCCTCATCGTGGAGCTCGGCGGTCGGCACGGCCGCGCGGAGGGGCCCGCGCCCGCCTTCAGTATCCTCACCGGCTCCGAACTGACGGTCGACGCAGCCCTGTTGGCGGGAGCCGACGGCGTCGTGCCCGGTCTCGGCAATGTCGACCCCGCGGGCTACGTACGCCTGTACGACGCCGTGCGGGGCGGCGACCTCGACACCGCGGTCAAGGAACAGGAGCGTCTCGTCGAGCTGTTCGCCCTGGTCGACGCGGGGCCGCAGGACACCATGGGCCGCAACTCCTCGGCGATCGGAGCCTTCAAGCACGCCCTGCGGCTGCTCGGTGTGTTCGCCCATGGCACGACCGCCGCGCCGCAGGTTCAGCTGGGCGACGACGCCATCGCGCTGGTGCGCGAACGCCTGCGTGCCGCCGGAATGCTCACCGTCCGATGAGCCGGTCGGCAACCACGCGGGCGGCCACCGCACGGGCTGCATCAGCGCGATCGGCAACGACGCGGCCTGCGACCGCGCCGGAGCATCCGGTCATCGGCCTTGACCTCGGCGGCACCAAGATCGACGCCGCCCTGGTGGCGGCAGACGGAAGCATCCAGGCCCGGCACAGTGTGCCGACCCCCGCACAGCAGGGCGCCGCCGCCGTACTCGACGCCCTCGCGATCGCTGCGGAAGCGGTCCGGGCGCCCACGGCGCGGGAAGCCGGCACCGGGCAACCTTCCCTTCCGGACACCGGGGTCGTGCCCCGAGCCGAGGCGATCGGCGTGGCCGCCGCCGGTGTGATCGACCCCGTCTCCGGGACCGTCACCAGTGCGACCGACACACTTCGGGGCTGGGCCGGTACCGCACTGGCCGACGAGCTGTCCTCCCGCACCGGCCTGCCAGTCGCATGTGACAACGACGTGCGCGCCGCCGCCTACACCGAGCTGACCCACCTGGACGAACGGAGCGGGTCCCTCGTCTATGCGGCGGTCGGCACCGGCGTCGGCGGCGCCGTCGCGGCCGCCGGACACATGCTGCATGGCGCTGCCGGCATCGCAGGGCACCTCGGACACCTCCCCGTACCCGAAGCGGCCGGTCTGCCCTGTACATGCGGAGCCGAGGGCCACCTGGAGGCCATTGCCGCCGGACCTGCCATCGCCGCCCGGTACGCGCGCGTCACCGGGACCGCGGTCGGCCCTCTCCAAAGGGTCGCGTCCTACGCCGCGCACGGAGACCCGCACGCCGTCTCCGCGATCACCTTCGGCGCCCGCGCCGTCGGCCGCGCTCTGGGCGGCCTCGCCAACGCATTCGGACCCGAGCTGGTCGTGGTCACCGGCGGAGTCACCCGCATCGGCGACCTGTACTGGAACGCGCTGTGCGAGGCGTTCGCCGGTGAATTGATGCCACCCATCAGGGACCTGCGCATTTCGCCTCCGCGTGTCGGACACGACGCGGCCGTCCTCGGAGCGGCGTCCCTCACCCGCATCCTTCCTCTGCACACCCACGGCACCGCCGGAGTACCCCGATGAATCCCAGCGCAATCGTCGACGCGCTCACCGGCCGCCTCATCGTGTCCTGCCAGGCACCACCCGGTGACGCGATGCGGCACACCGACACCCTGGTGCGGATGGCACTGGCGGCTCGTGACGGAGGCGCCGCCGCCATCCGTGTCAACGAACCCGAGGTCGTCTCGGCCGCCGTCGCGGCGGTCGACCTCCCCGTGATCGGCCTGTGGAAGGACGGCGACACCGGCGTCTACATCACGCCGACGGTCCGTCACGCCCTCGCCCTGGTGGACGCGGGAGCGTCGGTGGTCGCCGCCGACGCCACATCCCGCCCTCGCCCCGACGGCAGTACCTTCGACGAGCTCGTATCAGCCGTGCACCGGGCCGGCGCCCTGGTGATGGCGGACGTCGCGACCCTCGCTGAGGGCATTGCGGCCGTTCGCGCGGGTGCCGACCTCGTGTCGACGACGTTGTCCGGCTACGTCCCGGGTTCTCCACCGCAGACCGAGCCCGACCTGCGTCTGGTCGCCGAGCTCGCCGCGGCCGTCGCCACGCCCGTCGTGGCCGAAGGACGCATCGCCACTCCGGCCCAGGCCGCGCAGGCACTGGAGGCCGGTGCGGCGGCCGTGGTGGTCGGCACGGCGATCACGGCTCCCACTGCGCTGACCCGGATGTTCGTTGCGGGCATGGACAGCCTCCGTTCGGAGTGACGGAGTGACGGAGTGACGGAGTGACCGGCCGGGCAGGTCGAACCGCCGTCGCGAGAGACGGGCGGTTCGGCGCTGGGGGAGAACGGCCGGCGGTTGCGGCCACGTCGGCCGATGCGCCCAGGACGCACAGTGAGTGCAGAGGAGCGGACCGCGCGAGGCCTTCGTGGCATCGCGCGGTCCGCTCATTGGGCCGGCCGGGCGGCGCACCTCAGCCCTTGCGCGCCGGCTCTTTCGGCCCGCCGCTCTTGACGAGCCGGCGCTGGGTGCGGCGTCCGGCGAGGACGGCGAGCGGCGCCGCGCGGAGGCCGAGGCGGGGCAGGGCGTCGGCGATCCGGGCCTGCAGCCCGCGAGCGGCCGGGAGCGTCGTGACCGGCCTGGGCCGGTCGAGGACGGCGGCGACGGCGGCGGTGACCTCTTCCGGCTGCAGCAGCTTGCCGGAGAAGGAAAGCGCGGAGGCGGGGTCTTCGAGCTTGTCGTGGAGCATCGGCGTCCAGATGCCGTCTGGGCAGACGCATGAGATGTCGATGTCCTTGATGCCTGCCAGCCGAAGGTCGGCCAGCGTGCTCAGACTGAACCCGATCGCCGCGTGCTTCGATGCCGCGTAGACCGCCTCGCCTGGCACGAGGGTGATTCCGGCCAGGGAGACGATGTTCACGATGTGCCCGCCGCCGTGCTCGCGCATGGCATTGACGGCGGCGACGGTGCCGTTGAGGGTGCCGAGGGCATTGACCTCAAGCATCAGCCGGCGGGTGTCGGGGCTCTGCTCCCAGGCGGGCCCGGTCACCAGGACGCCTGCGTTGTTGACCCAGACGTCGAGGCGGCCGGTCCGCTCGATGATCTCGTCGCGGGCTGCGTCGACCGCCGCGTGGTCGCGTACGTCCAGGACATGGGGGATGGCGCGTTCGCCGAGTTCGGCGGCGGTCCTGCGGGCCGCGGTCTCGTCGACATCCGTCACCAGGACCGTGAGTCCGCGCGCGACAAGGAGCCGGGCGATCAGCCTCCCGAGGCCACGGCCCGCTCCGGTGACGACGGCTCCGGAGGGGGTGCGAGCGGCATTGCGTCCGTGGGCACGAGGGCTCATCGCAGTCCTGCCTTGATCCGCCCGTAGGAGATTCCGCCATGGACATAGGTGGGTACGACCGGCCAGAAACGCTTCCAAGGCGCGAGTTCGGTCGAAGGGAGGATCTGGAGCCAGCGCGGATCCCGTCGGCACGGGTCGGCCAGCGTCTTCTCCTTGACCATGGAGTCGTACTGGTCGAGGGAGTCCTCAAGGGTGTTGGCGTTGGGAACGATTTCCCTGCCGAAGTTGCGGTGGTACTTGCGCACGCCAGGGATACGGGACAACTCCGGCTGCCAGTTGTCCAGGGAGATGCCGTTCTCCGACGACACCCAGACGCCGTCCGGGGTGTTGATCACCAGCGAGTGGTTGCCGTCCGTGTGTCCGGGGGTCCAGAGCAGGGCGATCCCGGGACCGAGTTCGATGTCGCAGTCGAAGGCGACGAGCTTGTCCGGATCGACGCCGTCCAGACCGCCGTCCACGTACCAGGCCCACTGCATCGGGTGCAGCGACTGCAGCGTGGCCAGCTCGCGTGAGTGCACCAGCATCCTCGCGTCTGCGAAGAGGGGACGGCGGGGGGCGCTCTCACCGTCGATGATGCGCGAGGAGCCGAGGATCATCCGCGGGTCCTGCACATGCAGATGATCGAAGGTGCAGAAGTCGATGTCTCGGGAGCTGAGACCAACCTTGGACAGGACGTCGCCGGGCTCGTTGTAGTACTTCAGCACCACCCGCTCGGCCAGCTTGCCGCCTGGAATCCTCCCCATGAGCTTCTGCAGGTTCCGGTAAAAGGGAGCCTCCGCCGAACCGTCGGGGACCGTCGGCTCGAAGACCAGCGTGCGCGGTCTGCCGTCGAAGTCGTCGTACTGCACCACGATCATCCGGTTGATCATCGAGATCAGCGGCAGCGTCGGCACCGAGACCGCGCCGTGGAAGGCGTATGCGACCGGGTACGGCGCCGCGGCGATGTCCACCGACTTCACTGCCCGGACCTGGCCCTGCTCCTTGAACCGCACCTTGTACGCCGCAGCGGCCTCGCGGACCGCCCGCAGCCGCTCACCCCGCGGCCATACGTCGTGCACCCCGTCGAACTCGGGGATCGACCGTGCTCCGATTCCCGCCAGGTGACCGGCCGTTGGCCTGTGCTGCTGTTCGTTCCGCTGATCCTGCATGCGCCGTCGCTCCTCGTGTGTCAGGGACCCAGGCGGGTCAGCATGCACTTCGACACCGCTCAGAACTTGTTTCAGCACGACAGCGCTTCGGTGGGTGTGGTGTGGCCGACGGTCTGAGTTCGCGGAGGCTGCGGTCTTCACCGCGCCGGGTTACCTCCGGTAACGTCCGGTGCGTCGATGTAGCGATCATTCTTAGATGCTGGGCGGGATCAAATGAGAAGCACTGCGATGCGACAGGCGGCGGCCGCGGTGGTCGGTGCGATGGTCCTGGCCGCGCTGCCGGCGGCCACGGCGTCGGCGCAGCCGAGCGTGACATCGTCCGTGGCAAGTGACTCGGCGAGTGACTCCTTCTACACCTACGACGGCGAGAAGCCCCTGGCGTCGTTCGCGCCGGGTGCCGTACTCAAGAAGCGGACGCTGCCTTACCACATCATGGGTTTGAAGACTCCGGTAACAGCGATCCAGCTCCTCTACCGCACCACCGACGCCCAGGACCGTCCTGCAGCGGGCGTCACCACCGTGGTGCGGAGTCTGTCCGGCGACGGCGCCAAGGCGGTGTCGTACCAGTCGTTCTACGATTCGCTGAACCCGGAGGACGGCCCCTCGCGTGCCATCGCCGGAGATCTGAGCCTCGGCGGGCTCATCCCGAACGTCGAGAATGTGTTCCTGGTGCCGTTGCTGACCAAGGGGTACAACGTCATCATCCCGGACACCGAGGGACAGAACGCCGACTTCGCGGCCGGCCCGGAGTACGGGGCCACCACCCTGGACTCCATCAGGGCCGCGACCAGCGCGGCGGCCGGGACGGGCATGAACGGCGAGACCCGGGTCGGTCTGATGGGCTACTCCGGCGGCGCCATCGCGACCAACTGGGCCGCGGCACGCGCGCCACGGTACGCGCCCGACGTCAACCGCAGGCTCGTCGGTTTCACTGAGGGCGGCCTCCTGGTGGCCCCGGCACACAACCTCAAGTACGTGGACGGCTCCCTCGCCTGGTCAGGTGTCATCCCGATGGCGATCATCGGCATCGCACGGTCCTACGACATCGACCTCAAGCCCTACATGAGTGACTACGGCATGGAGGTGTACCGGGAACTGGAGAAGGGCTCGATCATCGACGCCCTCGGCCGCTACCCCGGACTGACCTGGAAGAAGCTCGCGAAGCCCGAATACGCAGACCCCAACTCGGTCCCCGAGTTCATCGAAGCGATCAACAAGATCAACCTTGGTTCGGCCGACACACCGACCATTCCCGGCTACATCGCGCAGGGCAACGGCGGCGTCCTCGAAGGCACTTACGGCAACCCGCCGGGTATCGGCACCGGCGACGGCGTGATGGTCGCCGGCGACGTGCGGGCTCTCGCCCGCCAGTACTGCGCCACCGGCAACGCCTCGATCAAGTACCGGCAGTACGAGCTCCTCAGCCATGTCCCGACGGCCCTGGCGTGGGCACCCGGAGCCCTCACCTGGCTCGACGACCGGTTCGAGGGCGAGAAGGCGCCGTCGGACTGCGGACGCATTCCCGTCGGCAACTCACTCGATCCGGAGCGGCCGACGCTCACTCCGTGAGCGTTGTCGGAAGGCGCCCGGGTGCCCCATCATCCGAACCGGCGTCACGAACCGCTCGCCTGCCGCAGCGTGCGAGGACTCACGCCGTACCAGCGGCGGACAGCGTGGGTGAGTGAGGACTGCTCGGTGAAGCCGGTCAGTGCGGCGATCTGGCCGAGCGGCAACTGCGTGCAGGTGATCCACCGGTGTGCGGCTTCACGCCGCACACCGGCGAGGATCGCTTCGAAGGAGGTCCCCTCCAACGCAAGTTGACGTTGCAGAGTGCGGGGGTGGGTGCGCAGCAGGCGCCCCGTGTGGGCAAGGGTGGGCGTGAGCGTTCCGAGCGTTTCGGCCAGCGCGAGCCTGACTTGGGAGGCCACGGTGTCGTTCGGGTCGTGGTGATCGCGTGCCAGGTGGCTCAGGGCGATCCTCCGGATTCCGGCGTCGGCTCCGGCGAAGTGCTCGTCGAGGACACGCCGATCGACGCAGAGTGCGCCGCTGGCCGCCGCGAACCGTACGTCGCAGCCGAAGAAGTCGAGATAACGCCGGACCGGCGAGACGGGGGAGTGCGGCAGTTCTACCGAGCGCAAACCGGTGATTCCGTCCAGCAACAGGGCGGCCACGTGATGGAACAATCCCAGGCCCAACTCCATGGCCTGTGGAGAGTACAGAGATTCCCGCAGATCCTTTCGGTACGTCAGGGCGACCACGCCTCTGCGACCGTGCGGATCCGGTTCGACGCCGATGCTCAGTGCGGGGCTGTGCACGAAGAGGAAACGTGACGCGCACTCCAGGGCCTCCGCCACGGTCGACGAGGATTCGATCGCCACGGCAAGCCGCCCCAGGATGCTGAGGTCCTGGCGTTCGGCCAGTCGCAGCCCCAGATCGAGGCATCCCAGCTGCTGCGCTGCCACATCGAGCATCCGGTCGTGGGCAGTGATGGACACCAGGCCGTCGTCCGACTCCAGGACCTGTCGGGGAATGCCGAACCGGTGGAGCAGAGCGTCGACATCACCGCCCAGTTCCTCGACCAGCGGCCCGAACCCTCGCAGGCTGGCGGCGCGGATCATGGGGCCCATGCACGTAAGGGTAGCCAACGGGCCGGGCAGCGCCGTCGGGGCACTGAGCGGTGACGGTTCCCCCGCGGCTCAATGCCACGTGTGGGCCCGGTTCTCCTGGCCAGGGCCCACGCCGGTGGTGAGGCTTATCCCTCTTAGCCTGCAGCCTTGCCCGTCACATTGACCGTCTCGCGTGCCGGCGTGAGCGTTGCGTAGTAGTCGTACACAGGTGCGCGGCCGAAGGCCGGTTCATGCGGGGGTTTGCCCCTGTTCGTGGACAGTTGCGTGGAATCTGACCGCAGCGGAGATCATCTCCCTCCAGTATGACCACGGACTGTGGAGATGTGTTGGGCACGGCAGTGCTGGAGGAGAAGTGGCTGGTGCTCGGCCGGTACGAACGAGCGGGCCAATTGGCTGCAGGTGTGGACCGACCTGGGCAGGGCGCCTCGGACGATCGACGCCTACGCCCGAGGGCTGGCAGAGTACTTGGCCGCCGCTTGCGCGGCGGCAACTGCGCAGCCACCAGATCCTGGCCAGCAGCCGCTATATCCGCAGTTCACCCTTGCCGCGCTCCAGGCCGGTGCCAGCCACGTCATCGCCCAGGACTACGACCCCATGTCGGCGTACACGTGAACGTGCATGGCCGCGTACGGACGTGCAGAGTTCCTGATGTGCTGATGTTCATGGTTCGGCACTCTGCTGCCTGTTGGTCGAGGTCGCAGAGATGGGGTGGCCGTGGTCCTGGATCCGCAGCGCTGGCTGGGACTACGGCGTCTTCGTGACCTGGTCGAGTCCGGAGCGATGAGCTTGACCGAGGTCGCCAAGGAGACGGTCCTGAACTGGCGGACAGTCAGCAAGTACCTGGCAGCCGACGGACCCGTTGCATTGGCTGCAGGCCGTTGCGAGGCGGGAAAGGCTGTCGGCCACGGATTCGGCGCGGTCGAGCAGAGGCGTGACCGGCGACGATTCCTGGTAGCCCGAGGGGGAACTAGGCAGCACAGAGCCGGAGTCGGCGAGGCAGGATCGGCTACACCTCGAATGGGGACACGACCAGCGTCCGCCGATGACCTGACAGGGTTGTGCCGCCGAAACCGGGTGTATCTAATCAACGGCGGATCTGCTGATCAAGGGAGAGACGCCATGTGAGCGGGCACTCCGCCAGCCTGCGACCACCACTCGGCCACCGCCCTCCACCCGGACACGCAGGTAGGACCCGATAGGCTCATCTGAGAAGTGCTTCTTTCTATGCAGCCAACAGGGCTCTGGACAAGCCTTATCGCTGCAGGTCAGGAGCGCTTCTCGCTTATCTGACAGACAGGCCACCTCGCGAAAGCACGAGGCTAGTTAGTAGGTGGGCGAAGGGGGCTGATGTGGTGGGCGCGGGTGTGGGGGAGTTGCGGGACGGGGACCCTGTTGCTCTGGGGCCCTGGCGGCTGCTGGGAGTGCTGGGCGAAGGGGGCATGGGGACCGTCTACCTGGGGCAGCAGGGGCGGCCGGTCGCCGCGGTCAAGACCGTGCGGGGAGACCTGGTCGACGACCCTCGCTCGGCCGCCCGGTTCCGCAGAGAGCATCAGGCCGCCGATGCCGTGCACAGTCCCTACGTGCCGCGGCTGCTCGGCGCCGACCTGGACGACCAGCAGCCCTGGATTGCCACGGAGTTCGTAGCCGGGCCGACGCTGGAGCGGTGTGTTGAGGAGCGCGGCCCGCTACCCGCCGACTCCGTGCGGGCACTCGGTGCGATGCTCGCCTCCGCGCTCGCAGCGCTGCACGCGGCCGGGGTGGTGCACCGGGACCTCAAGCCGTCCAACGTGCTGCTCGCCGCCGACGGGCCCCGCCTCATCGACTTCGGTATCGCCCGCATCCCCGCCGCGACCACGGTCACGGTGACGGGGCAGCGCCCCGGCTCCGCCGGCTATATGTCGCCCGAGCAGATCCTGGGGCGCGAACTCGGCCCTCCCAGCGACGTGTTCACTCTGGGGGCCGTACTGGCATACGCGAGCACCGGGCATCCCGCCTTCGGCGGCGACGGGGGCGCGTTCGCCGACTTCGCCATCGTGCATGAGGAACCGGAGCTGTCGCGGGTGCCGGACGCGCTGGTCGGCGTGGTGCGCCGGTGCCTGGACAAGGAGACGGACCGGCGGCCGGACGCAGGGTCAGTGGCCGCCCAGTGGGGGTTGCCCCCCGCACCTGCCGCGGCTTGGCTGCCTGAGCATGTCGTACGGGACATCGGCGAACTCGAGCAGCGTGTGGGGGCGTTGGCCGTTGACCGTCCCGCTCGGCCGAGTCGGCGGCGGGTGCTCGGACTGGCGGGGAGCGCCGTGATGCTCACCGGTCTCGGGGGAGCCGGTTGGCGGTGGCTCGAGCGTGACGGCGGCTCCGGCGATGATGTGCCGCTGTGGGACGGCCCGCCCGGCGAACGGCCCGCACCGGTGTGGAGCACGTCAGGGCTGGCTCCCGACATGCCCTTCGGGCCCGCCCAAGCTGGCGACGTGCTGCTGGTCGCGAACCAGGGCGGCCGGGTGACCGCCCTGGAGCCGGGCACGGGGGAACCGCTGTGGTCGTACGCGTCGGCGAGCGCCCCGGTGCCGGGGGCCGCCGGCCCGGTGCTGATCGGACGGGACGGCGTACTGCGCGCTGTCGACTCGCATACGGGCGAGGTGAAGTGGCGGGGACCGGGCGGGCTCGCGCGGCTGCTCGCTGTTGAGGCGGAGACTGTGTACGCGGCCGACTCCGACGGGCGTGTCGTTGCCGTACGGCAGGGGGCGCGTGAGGTGTCGTGGCGGACCGGGATGGGCGTGATGAAGGTCGGCGCGGTGGCCGCTGTGGGAGGCGGGGCGCTGGTGCTCACCACCGGGGGCGGCGACGTGATCGCGCTCGACTCCGCTTCGGGGGGCGAGCGATGGACGGCTCAGGGGGCCGTGCGCGGTCAGCGGGTCGCCCTCGGCGGCGGGCTCGCGGTACTGGGTGAGACGCCCCTGGTCGGTCTCGACGCAGAGTCCGGCACCGAGCGCTGGCGGGCCGAATCGTCCGGCGAATTCGACCGGTTCCGGGCGCCGGTGATCCACGGCGGGCGGGTCTACGTCGCCAATGGTGACCTTGTGCGCTGCATACAGCTGGCGGACGGCTCCGGCGTACGGGAGATCACCGGAGCGGGCGGCGCCTTCGCGCCCGGGCCACCGGTGGTGGCCGCCCACGGCCTGTATGTGCCGCTGGAGGCCGGGCCGGACGGCGTCGCCGCGTTTCCTCTGGCGGGGAACGCGGAGCGCTATCGCTTCGCGCCCCGCTCCGAGGCGGACGGGGCGTGGGCGGTGGCGGCGGCCGGTCAGGTGGTGGCGGTACAGAACGGCGCCGATCTGTATGCGCTGCCCCGGTTCTGAGCCCAGTGCTCTGCGGGGCGGGCAGCGGGGCGTGCCGCTTCAAGAACCGATCATTGCCGCCGAGCGTCCTTTCTCCCGCCTGGCACCGCACCAAGGGGTCCAGAGTGTCGGATGGGCCCGGTGGGGGGTATGAAGTTCGCGTCACAGCAGGGGGGTTGGGGCCGAAGTGTCGTTACGGAACAGTGGTCTGTCGGATCTGCGCGATACCGATCCGCCGCGGATCGGGACGTACCGGCTGCTCGCGCGACTACGGGAGAGCGCGGCCACGCTGGAGTACCTCGCCAGGGACGACGACGGGGACACGATCGCCCTGCTCGTGCCGCACCCTGGACTGGCCGCTTCCTCGGCGCTGCGGCGAAAATTCCGCGCCGAGGCAGATCTCGCCCGGCGGGCCGCCGCCCCGTGGACCGTGCAGGTGCGGGAAACCGGGGAGGACCACCTGGCCACGGCATTCCGCCCGTCCGTCACCCTCGGGGCGGCGGTCTCCGGGTACGGCCCGCTGCCTGAGCACGCCGTACGCATCCTCGGCGCCGCGTTGGCCGAGGCGCTGGTGCGGCTGCATGCACTCGTGCCCACGCACCGAGGGCTCGCCCCGCATACGGTGCTCCTCGCCGCGGACGGGCCGCGGCTCGCCGGGTTCGGCCCGCTGGCCGCCGCCACCGACCTCGATGAGGCGGCAGCAGGCGGTCATGGCGGGCCGCGGCTGACGCTGGGCTATCTGACGCCCGAACAGGTAGCCCTGGCGGCACCCGAGCCCGCATCCGACGTATTCATGCTGGGGCTGCTGCTCGTGTACGCGGCCACCGGGGGCAACCCCTTCGGCTCGGCCACGCCGGAGGCCCTCGCGACCGCAGATGCCGATCTGGGCGACGTACCGGCAGGGCTGCGCCCCCTGCTCGCCCGCTGCCTCGACAAGGACCCGGCCAGGCGCCCGACCCCGGACACGGTCGCCGCGGACCTCGCACCCGGCGGTGCCGCCGCGCTGCTCCGGGAGGGATGGCTCCCGGGGCCACTCGTGACGGAACTCGCCGAGCAGGCGGCGACCGTCCTGACGTTGGAGACGCCGGAGACACCCGAGGCGGGGGGAGAGCCGCTGACCGGGACCCTGATCGAGCCGAAGCCGGCCGGGCAGACCGCCCCTGCCCCTGCGAACCCTCCGGCCCGCCGCACCGTGCTCGCCGCCGCGGCGGGGCTGGTAGTGGGTATGGGGGTGGGCGGTGGCTGGGCACTCGCTGCGGCCCCAGACGCCCCGACGCCCGCCAGACCGACGACCCGAGCGAGCAGGCGTCCCCATACGGTGCCCGGGACACCACCGACGGCGCTGTGGCACTTCAAAGCGCCGGAATCGGTCACCAGCCCCTTGGCGTGGAACGACGAGGCGCTGATCGTTCCCGCCATCGGAAACACCACCTCTGTCGATCTGAAGACCGGGAAGGTGCGCTGGTCCAAACCGCTGAGCTGCAAGTGGGGGCCGGTCGTCGTCGGAGACGACCTCCTGCTCACGGATGACATCGGTCTGACACGCTTCTCGGCGCGGACCGGCGTCGTCCGCGACCGGGACAAAACGGTCGCCGTGACTGACCTGCTCGCGCAGGACGGCGGACGGGTATGGCTGGCCGGCTACACGCTGGACAAGGGGTACGACCATCTCGTCTGCTACGACGCTGTGGAACGCGAGGTGGTGTGGCGTACCAAGCTGCCGAAGGACTTCGTGTACAAGACCGCGGGAGACGAGGTGACGGGAGCGCTCGGGCGGAAGTTCCTCTACGTTCAGCGCCGAGTTCTCACGAAACCCCATGACTACCTGGAGCGCGGCCGGATGCACTTCCTGGCGGTCGACCGCGACACCGGAGAGCCGCGCTGGGAGCAGTGGTTCGGCAAGAAGAGCACCAAGAACTACTGCTGGATCTCACCGGAGGGTGTGCTGTATGGCAGTGGGAAGTGGGACTTCGCGGCGTACGACCTGAAGAGCCTCGATGAGCAGTGGAAGTACGAGGATCCCGACGGCCTCGGGTCCTTCAGTGCACGCGCCGTCCTCCTGGAGGGCGCATCGCTGTATGCCGTGAGTGGCTCCGGAAACACTTATCGCCTCAAAGCCGCTGATGGCACACCTCGTTGGAGCACAGATACGGGGTCTCCTTCCGCCGAGTACGCCGCACTGGCCACCGGTGTCAACGGGGCGCCGCTTTACCGCATGTCCTGGGACTCGGCTGTGGCCCTTGAGCCCGAAGACGGCACGATCCGGTGGGAGTTCCGCGGAGTGGGGGACGATGTAGGCACCTGGCAGGCCTACAGCGGCACCGAGGTCGTCGTCTTCGCGCGCGAGACCGGTCAGCACTTCTTCGCCCTGCCCGTCGAATGACCACCATGAACGAAGCCCACGAAGCCCCCAAGCCCTTCGCGCCGCTTCAGCCCCTGCATTTCGACGACCCCGAGCGCCTCGGCGGCTTCACCCTCCTGGGGCGTCTCGGCGGGGGCGGCATGGGCACGGTGTTCCTGGCCCGGTCCCAGGGCGGGCGCGTGGTCGCGCTGAAGACGGTGCACGAACATCTTGCGCGGGAACCGGAGTTCCGGATGCGGTTCCGGCTGGAGGCGGAGGCCGCGCGGATGATCGGGGCCCGGCACGGGGCGCCGGTCGTGGCCGCCGACACCCAGGGGGTGCTGCCGTGGCTGGCCACGGAGTACCTGCTCGGTCCGTCGCTCGCCGAGGCGGTCGAGCACCACGGCCCGCTGCCTATGCCCGCCGTACGAGCCCTCGGCGCACGGCTCGCCGGTGCGCTCGGCGACATCCACGGTTCAGGAGTCGTCCACCGCGACCTGAAACCGTCGAACATTCTGGTCACCGCCGCCGGTCCGAGGGTCGTCGACTTCGGCATCGCCCGCGCCCTCGGCGCAGGGCGCCTGACCCGCACCGGGCAGGCCGTGGGGACACCCGCATACATGTCGCCGGAGCAGGCCATGGGACGCGATCACGAACCGCCGGGGGACGTGTTCGCCCTGGGCGGGGTCCTGGTGTTCGCGGCCACGGGGCACGGGCCGTTCCCTGGCGCCGACAACGCCGAGGTCCTCTACCGTGTGCGCTGCGGGAACCCGGACCTGAGCGGCGTCCCGGACGCGCTGCTGCCGATCGTCGCCCGCTGCCTCGCCACGCAGCCGGAGACGCGACCGGGGACCGCCGAACTGGTCGGTGAACTAGGCGCCGGCGGCGCCGACTTCGCGAGCGCGCTGCCGGATCCGCTCCTCGCCGACCTCGGGCGACGTGCTGCCGGCGTGTGGGATCTGCGCCCGTCCCGGCGGCCCGCGCCCCCGGCTCCGGCCGCTTTACCGCCCGCCGGGAGGCCGGCCCAAGGGCAGACCCGACGCCGTCTGCTGCTCGCCGGCGTGGGCGGGCTGCTCGCGCTTGGAGCGGCGGGGTCGGCGGTCAGGGGCGCGTCCGGCACCGGGGGGAGCGCGCCCGGCACACCGGGCAGGGCGGCACCGTCCAGGCGGCCCGGCTTCGCGCCCAAGCAGCTGTGGACGTACGACGCCGGGGCGGATGCCACCCTCGAGACCGTCAAGGACGGTGTTGCCGTGGTGCTGGTCGGCGACGGTGACAACACGACGCGGTCGGCCGTCGGTCTCGACGTGCGGACCGGGAAGGTGGTGTGGAAACACCGGCCGTCGCAGAATCTGCTCTTCGCGGAGGCCGGAAGAGGCATTGTGGTCCGTGACCTGTCCAGCTACGCGGACACCGAGCCACCGATCCTCGCCCTCGACCCCGCCACCGGCGGACTCACCCGGTTTGCGGTGCGGCTGGACCGCCCGCTGCTGGATCAGTCCGTGGTCATGGGTGTCACGGCCGACACGCTGTACCTGTGGGGTGAGACCGACGATCGCTTTGTCATCACCGCCTACGCGGCGAGCGACGGCAAGCGGCGATGGGTGCGAGAAGCCGGTGATCTGGATCCGCGTGGACTGGCAAGCGGCGACCTGCTGCTGGTCAGGTCTTCGACGGAACTCGTGGCGCTGGATAAGGCCACCGGTCGCGACCGCTGGCGGACGCGTACCGTTCGTTCGAACCTCGGCCTCGAACGCACCATTCACCACACGTCGGTGGCCCGCGGCCGCATCCACATCGGCGCAGGCGAGGTACGAGCCGTGGAGATCGCCACAGGAGAGACCCTCTGGAGCTTCGGCGCACACCGCACAACCACCAAGGTCCGCCCCACTTACGGCACTCCCGCCGTCCACGGCGACACCATCTACGTCATCACCAGAGGCATCGAAGACCTGGACAGGCCCAACGATCCCTTCGAACTGCTGGCGCTGCGGGCAGCGGACGGCGGGCTGCTGTGGTCGTTCCGCGTCCCCGGTAAGGTCAGACAGGACGTCCCGCCCCGCATCCTCGGCAACACGCTCTACGTCGACACGGGCCGGATTCCCCAGCCTCTCCTCGCCGTGGACCTCACGACCCGCCGTCCGCCCTGGACTTACCACAGCGGCCTCACCGACGACGGCGTCCTTCCTCCATGGACCCGTACCGCCCTGCACCTCGACGACGGCAGCCTCTTCCTCTCCTGCCGCGACCGAGTCCTCAAGTTCCCAACAAGCTCCTGACCGGGCGTGTCCCGGTCGAGAAGAAGACCGGCAGCCGCACAGCATCACCGCAAGGCCGCGAAGTGATCGAACGGGAGGGTTCAATCAACGGCGGATCTGCTGATCAAGGGAGAGACGAGATCCGGCCGCCCGCCGCGACCACGGCCCGCAGGTCTCCCATCTCAGGCCCGTCCTGCGACGCGTTCGTGATCGCGCCGCGCCGGATCGCGCCGCACGTGAAACGACGGTCGCGTTCTCGCTGGAATGGCAGGCCGTTCAGGTCCGGTCCCGGCGCATGAGGTGGCCGTCGCTGCAGACCTGAGGTTCAAAAACAATCACTCATCGAGCGCGGGGTGGTTGCGCAGTGGGCTGGCCGCGGCAGTTCAGAACTTGAAGCCGATGATGCCGGACCCTGGTCTCGTTGCGGCGTGGCGCAGCCAGCCGATGCACTGGAACACGGCGTCGACGACCTCGGGTTCCAGCGGCGGAGCTTGCCCTGAGGCGTCGACCGCCTGTTTAGTGGCCTCGAACTGTTCCAGCGCGCGCAAGCACTGCTCGTGGGTCCAGGTCCCGGACATCGGCGTGTAGCACCACGGCAGAGGAGCGGGCAGGTCGGTGTCCTCGAAATCGGAGGTGGAGACGGCAGTGATGCCGAGTTTCCGCAGTCCCGCGTCCACCACGTGCAGCCAGTCGCCTCGGTGCGGCATGAACGACGAGTTGTCGAGGAACGCCCCGGTCAGCGAACACAACCGATGGTAGGCATAGCCGTATTGGAACGCGTGCTCACGGTCCGCGCTGAACGGACCGCCGAACAACACCGCCTGCAGCGCCTCGTCCGCCGTGGGCGCTCCCTTGGCGAGGGCCCTGCGGTGGTAGTCGTCGTCCCGGTCCAGATCGGCACGGTAGTTTTCGCGGATCACCGTCAGCAGCTGGTCGTTGCGTGAGCCGACGAGCGCCTGCGTGGCGGTCACATCGAGCAAATAGATTTCCAGACCTGAACTCATGATCACACCGTAGACACCCGGCCTGGCCGCGACCGCGGCGGGCTAGCGGGTGATGGCGTTTTGCCTTGCCCAGGACATGTGAGAGTTCGGATCCTGCGGGGCTGACTCGGCCTTGGACGTACGAGGTGCCGGTCGCGCGGCAGGGTCAGTTGGTTGGCACTCTGAACCGCCGGAACAAGTCCGGCACGAACTGGGCCATCAGCCGTCGGGCGGCATTGAGGTCCGCCAGTTCATCATGGCCAAATCGGAACACCTCGTACCCTCTGAGCTTCAGATCGCGGTCAGCCGCCGCCATTCGCGCGTACTTGGCGGTGTCCGGGGTGCGGCCGCGGTCCCGGGTGAAGTGCTGCGAGCCGTCGACCTCCAGGACGACCCGCTGCCCGTCCGGCAGCAGCAGGAGGAAGTCCATGCGGGAATTCAGTAACGCTTGGGGGCCTCGCTCCCGAACGGTCTGGTGGTCCCAGTGGAGCCACACTTCAGGCAGGAGGGCCGGGAACTCAACAGAGGGGGCGAGGACCTGGTGGTAGGCGGTGAAGAGGTTCAGCTGGCCCGGCGAGTTGTGCGGCAAACTCCTGAGAAGTCGCTGATAGAGGTCCGTCCGTGCATCGATCTCGCTGCTGAAGTGGCGGGTGGACTGCCACCAGTCCTGCAGATCGCACCAGCGAAGACCCGTCATGGGGACCTCCTGGTCGTAGACCAGGAGGTCTTTCGGATCCCCTCCGACGATCTCGATGTCGTTGTTCACCGAGGATCGGAAGCGGATGTCCGGCTTGGTGAGCGTGGCGAAGATGAGGTTCTTCGGTCGCCGGTTGCCGTGCGAACGCGTCGACACGATGGCGTATCGCGGATAGCCCTCTTCGTCGCCGACCTTACGCAACTCCGCTCCCGCCGCGCGGAGATGTCTGTTGATCGTCGTGGCGGTGGATTCCTGGAAGCGGTCGTCGAGGAGAACGTCCGCGGACACCAGGCCCTCCAGGAACCGCGCGACGCGCGCGCTCCCGGCGTCGAACACGCCCAGGTGCTCGAAGAGCTCCTCGGTTGACCAGTCACCGGGGTTACGGAAGACGTGCCGCTCTATTCGATCGACCAGAGTCACCGCCCGCCTCCCGTTCAGCAGGTCCTCGAAGGAGGGCCCCGGCTCCTCGCGAAGCCAGAGCCGGTCAAGGAGCCGCAGGAAGGGGTCGTGGTGCCGGGTGAGGTCCGCCAGGTCGAGGGCGCGCGCCACATCGCGGCGGACCTTCTTGACGATCTCGTGTGGCGCCTCCCGCTCCCACAGCAGGTCCTCGAGCTCAAGGCGCATGGACGCGCTCACCGAGAAGTAGTCCTGCTGCAGAACGCGGTGCCCGACCAGCGGCAGCCGAGCATCGGGTACCTGGCTGAAGCTCAACGCGATCCGCTCGCGTTTGCTATGGGCGTCCTGGGGGACCGGCGGCATGGCCAGGTACTCGAAAGCCGGGATCAACTCTCGGTGCGTAAGGATGGAAAGCCCCTCGACAAGCCCGCGCACCAGCGTACGCAGCGCCGCATCATCCCGGGTATCGGCCATCAACCGATGGTCGCAGAGGCCGAGGTACCCAGAGAAGTCCACAGACCAGCCCGCGCTCACTCCCCACCGCGCCAACAGGTCGCCGACGTACAGACCGTCGGCGCGGGGGCCGGCGTGTCGTCGGCGCCCCTGGCGTGCGGGTGCGTACGCTGACGGCTACGGGCTGGGACAGCCCAGGGGCGTGCGATTCACCCGGGTGAAGACGCAGGATGCCCGAAGGGTGTGATGCCCGGTCCCGTTGAAATCCTCCTCGGATTCCTCCTTCATCAGCGGCAGTTCATACTGCGCTTGCCCGGGCCTGCGCGTATGCCGCGATAGGGAGAGCTCCATGCCGCACCGTCGGGATGCTGCGCGGCTGCGCGCAGTTCACGATCTGCTAGACATTCCGTACAGCGCGATCCCGCGCACGTCGAGTGGGCTTCCCGCCCTCGACTCCGCCGATGCTGGCCAACAGCGGTTCCAGGCGGCGTTGTTCACCTGTCTGATGAGTTCCAGCGTGGAGCGTCACGTCTGGGAGCATCCGATGAAGCCGGCGCTGGCGAGCGTCAGCAGCTACGTGAACTGGATCATTCCCTATCCGGATCGGGTGGACCTGCACACCAACACTGCCTGCCGGGTGGCCTCACGCCTGATGCCGCTCCAGTACGGGGAGGACCGGATCTCGGGCATTCCCGGGCTGCGGCTCATCGGCTACGGCAAGCAGCGCCTGCGGCTGCTCCACCTGCCCACCGGCGGCCACCTCGACCTCGTCGACACGCACGCCTGCTCCACGCGCCGCGGCATGGGCCAGGACCTGCGCTTTGAGACCCGCTGGCACCACAAACCGGCTCAACGTCCGCTGTGGCAGCTGGCCGAGGTCACGCCCGAGGAACAAGCCCACCACCTGCACTGGGCCACCGAGCCCTGCACGGCCCTGCGCAGCTCGCTGCTGATCCGGGCGATCTGGATGTACTGGGAGCTGAACCCGAGCTGGAGGCCTGCCGTTCCCGCCGGCGGATACGAGCAGCTGCTCTACACCAAGGCGATCGCGCCGCAGGAGGTTGCCGACCTGCTGACGGTCTCCGAGGTCAGGATCCCGGGGGTGACGTACGAGTCCCGGGGCACCGACGACGGGGTGCTCAGGGCAGGCGGTACTGGCATCACTCTGACTCGGGTGAGGGGCTGAGCGTGTCTGTCGCCGCCCGGGTGAGGTTCACGCCGGGCGGCGACAGTGCGCCTCTACGATTGCGGGAGCGTGGGATCCAGGTGCGCGGCCCGGGACGGCGGGCAACTGCTCGTTATCGAGCGGGTCCAGGGTGCGTCCGATGCGGCCTATGGGCTCCGGGGTTGCCGTCGCGGTGCCATCATGCCCTGACATGATCTAGGGGAGGGCATGATGGCAGCTGGTCGGGCAAGCGGACGCCCTGGTTGTGGGGCGGGATTGCGCTGTGCGCCATCGCGGCGTTCGTGCTGGGCACACCCTATGTTCTGGCAGCTCTTCACGGCCTCCATGGCGATGCGTGGCGTGATGCAGGTGAGGTTGCGGGTGTGTATGGCGGGGTGGCGACGATTCTCGGGATGCTGGCGTTGGCTGGTGTGGCGGGATCACTGCTCCTGCAGGCCCGGGAGGGTGCTGCCAACCGCGAGGTTGCGCAGCGCAGCTTCCACACCGAACTCATTTTGCGGGCCATCGATGACCCGGCCCTGCGGGCGTGCTGGGGTCCTCTGCCGCAGGAAGACGAGGAAGCTCGGCAGCACCTTTACACGAATCTGATCGTGACCTTCTGGCGGTCCATGTTCGAGATCGGCAAGATCACGGACGATCAACTTCGTCTTCTGGCAGCGCAGTTGTTCGCCGGGACCCCGGGCCGCCGCTATTGGGCACTTGCCGGACCTGCCATGAGCGCGCAGTACACGCGGAAACGGGACCGGGAGTTTCTGCTGATACTTCAACTCGCGTGCGACAGGGCATCCGTAAGCGCATCTCCGCCTGCCGGGACTGCCCCAGGGCCGTGACATAGTCTCCGCGGTGGCGGCCCGGCACCTGAGGGGGATGGGAGAGTCCCAGTTCCAGTCATGCAGCGCCCGCCGATGACTCCCACTGCTGCGCCCACGCCGCGCCCTGGGAACCAGGCCAAGGTCTCATGGGGCTCGCGTCCTTCATCGCATCATCACGGACCCTTGAGATCCGGCGGCAGGGCGTGGGCGGCCGCCAGGAGCCGGGAGAGCACCGTGCCGAAGAAGCAGTGCACTGCCGCGAAGAAGGCCAGCGCCGTACAGCGCGCGGGCGGCGGCTAGTTCACCACGCTCCTCGCCGAGGAGACGTGGGGCAAGCGGCTCGACCCGTGGGGCGTACTGCCGGCGACCTGCGCGCGGGCGCCACATCCGGAATCGGAACCGTGCGACCTGGACCGCGACTTCGATGTGGCCGCGTGGAACCGGCTTGTTGTTGCCGAGCGGGCCGCGGCCGCGGCCCGCTGGTAGGCGATGCCCCCGCAGCAGCGGCGGGACGCCGAGGAGCAGGCCCGCGCGTGGGAGTACGAGCAGAACATGGAACCGCCGCTCGGCGACCGCGAAGACTTCGGATGGCACGACTGATGGCCACCGACTGGTACACCGAGCTGGCCAGGTCCTGGGCCGAGCGGCAGCATCGAGAGGACGAGCAGTGGCGTATCCCCGACGGCGGCGCGTGAATCACGCACTGCGCGAAATGGGTCGAGGGAGCTGCTCGGGCCTGCCCGCAGGGCATCGGCCACGGCGGCCCGTGCGGTCTGCCCGCCCAGGACGGCCCGTCGTGCGGGACATCAACCCCACGCGCTCACCGGCGCGTTCACCACCCCGGCCACCGAGGTGTGGTCGCAGGCCCGGATCGGCGGCGAAGAGTCCTTCGACGGCATCTGGGTGCGCGCCACTGCGAGCGACGACCGCGTCTGCCGACCGCATCGAGATCACCCCCCCAGGCCCTCCAGGGCGGCGTACGGCGACCCGCATCACCCTCGCTCAGCCCCGCCCTCGGCGCTGGCGACTCCCTTGCCTACGTGATCCTCGAACGAGAAGGCGTCGAGCACGAGCGGCCGTTCCGCCTCGGCGCCGCCTACGGACCCAACGGCGAAGCCCTCGCGCACGACCTGATCGCCCACATCGACACCTGAATGAGAACCGCCACGCCACACCGCAGCTCACCATCACCCCCATCAAGGCGCCGCCCAGCACGCATGGGCACCACATCACCAAGCACCAAAGCCGACTCACCCTGACCTTCTGAACCCTCGGGGGAGCGGGGTGCCGAGCGGCAGCCCGGGCAGAATCCCAGCCCAATCCTGATGCGCCCCTTCGCGACATGACGTGAAGGGGCCCACGCGCCGCACGGATCGGGATGTCCCGCATCCCAATCGTGGACCGGCCATTCACCGCCGCAGCCGGCGCTTTCGTACTCCTGCGGTCTTGCGGATTGCGTCCGCGAAGGCGGGGGCGATGGTGAACGTCTGGACGGTGCCGTCCTTGAAAGTGAGTTGGACGTTGAACTGGAGTGCGCGTGCCTGTCGCCACTCACAGATGTCGGCCAGCGCCAATTCGAAGATTCGCTCCGGGGACCCCCAGCCGAGGAGCCTGGTCGGGGTGAGCAGGGCGTCGTAGGGCCCAGTGGGGTATTGCTCGGACGCCGGGAGGTTTTCGGGCATTCGGGCAGCATCCAGGGGCAACTTGGCGAGTGCCTGTTCTCCGCCCTTGAGCTGAAGCAGCCCGTCCGATGCGTTGGGTTGTCCCAGCGCGGCCAGCACGTCGTCGACGAAGGTGGCAGCGGCTGCGAGTTGGTGGATCTGCCCGCTGCGCATGGTCAGCATGACGTGGCGAATCCGCCCGTCTTCAACGCGCTGCCTGGGCTCGAAGGACTCGATGCGATCGAGGGGGAACTTCACGATGCGAGGTGGCTCGATGAAGATCAAGGTTCGGTCGGTGAGAACGTAATCGCCGTCGCTCAGCAGCCACTGTGCATAGTGTCGGTACTCCTCGCCCTCGGCGTACGACTCGAACCCTCCAGCTGAGCTCGCCAACGGCTTGTCGTCAGGCAAGAGATGCGCGACGCCCGCGAATCTCTGCCGGACGTTGTCCTGCATGAACTGTTGAGCAGCAGCCCTATCCATTATTTCCCCCCACGGGTTGTTTCGTCGGCCGCATCCTATGAGCTCATGGGGTACCTCAGTATCCGGATGCCACAATGATCGGGCCGCTCCTGCTCGCGCGCAGCTGCGCGAGCTAGGGCCTGTCCGATGGGTCGCGCGAACAGGCTGACTGATGAATCGTTCCGTTCGTTGTGGGGCGGGGCGATCTGACAGATGCGGAGTGGGCCCGGCTGGCACCGCACCTGGCCAAGAGCGCAGGCCGAGGCAGGTGGTGGAAGAGCCACCGGGTGGTGATCAACGGCATTCTCTTCCGGCAACGGACCGGCTATCACGTGGCGGGACTTGCCCATGCGATTCGGCAAGTGGAAGACGGTGCATGACAGGCACTGCAGGTGATCGGCGGACGGTACCTGGGACAAGATCTTGCAGGCCGTCAAGCCGATACCGATAGCGAGGGCCGTCTCGACTGGACGATGGCAGGGGTGGACTCGACGATCTGCCGGGCGCATCATCATGCGGCCGGTGCACGCAAGCAGCCTCCGTGTGTTCCCGGCAGGCGCAGTCGGCCTGCTCATCATCGGGACGACGAAGGGCCGGGCCGTTCCCGAGGAGGGTTGACCACGAAGATCCATTTGGTAGGTGAAGGCGGGCGGCGTCCGCTGGCCGTGCTGATCACACCAGGGCAGGCAGGCGATGGACCGCAGATGATCCCGGTACTGGAGCGCGTCCGCGTGCCGCGCTGGGCCGGCGGGCGTCCGTCCCGGCTTCCCGGTATCGGGAGCCGCTCTGATCTGAAGGTCTCCATGCCGCGTTGTCCAACATCTCCGTGATCTCGGGTTCCGATCCCATGAGGGTTCCAAGATTCTCATCCGAGATGTTCGGATAGGCGGTCTTCACGGCCTCTGTGACAGCTTCTCGGTAGTCGGATACCGGGGAGTCTGCCTTCTGGGTGACGGCAGTCTGTGAGGCGGCCTGAGAGCCGCTCCCGGAGCTGCATGCCGAGACGCCGACTACGAATGTCAGGGCGATAGCGGCACTGGTCAGGGCCTTGGGTCCACTCATGCTCGGCACTGAGGCACGACACCGCTGCTGCTCGGCCCTCACGCTTTCAGGCGCATTGAGTCGATTGGACCGACGCGGTGTCAACAGCCATCGGCCGCTGTGTCGCTCACTGTTGCATCGTCCGCTGAGAGCGTGACCTTGAAGGCTCGGCAGCTGGAGACTTCACCGCCACCGAGCGCGGATGCGTGCGTCCCGTGGACCAGTGCCTTGATGGTCACCACGTTTTGGGCGCGCGCTGTGTCCCGGACGCCGGCTTGTGACATTCGGAGTGCTTGACGGATTTCCTCGTCTGTCAGGTCCCCATCCCGTGCGGCGGACCGCAGGCGCTCTCGCGCGTCAGCAACTGACGCGTTGAGCTGGTCGTGGGCTCTTTCGTCTGCGTTTGCGCGTTGATAGGCGAGGCTTCCTAGAAGGACGCCGAGCAGACAGAGGCCCGCGATGAGGGCGATGAGGCACCCGCCGGTCAGAGAGATGCGTCGCATCCCACTGACCGGTGGTATGTCGCGTTCGCTGCGTATGGGAATGTTGTTACTTCCCTTGTAGTCAATGGCGTTGAGGGTGTCGTTCATGACCGCCGCGTAGCCGGTTGTACCCGAATGCTTGGGGTGGTAGGACTCGCGGCTCAGGCAGGTGTTCACAACATACGGGCAGACCGTCGTGACATCGTCGCCCTTGTGAAAGTCTCCGTCCCCCTCAGGGCCTGCCACCATGCCGTTGATCCATTCATCGCTGTCGCAGAGGCCGTGCCCTTCGAACTTGGCGATCGGGTCGGCGTAGGCCACCTTGACGCCTGCAGTCTTGAGGTCGGCGACCATGGCGGACTGTTTATCCCGGATGTAGTCGGCTAGTTCGTTCATCACGGTGACGTTGGAGCCGATGCAGTCGGCGCGGTGTGGACGTCAATCTGCTGCGGTGGTGCGGGCCAGTATGACGCCGCCGACGATGAGTGCGGCTGCGGCGATGCGGCCGACGGAGACGGGGTCTTTGTGGACCACGATCCCGAGGATGATGGCACCGATGGCGCCGATGCCGGTGAAGACCGCGTAGGCGGTGCCGACGGGCAGGCTTTCCATGGATTTCGACAGCAGGTAGACCGCGCCCATCATCAGGACCAGGGAGATCGCGGTCGGCAGGGGGCGGGTGAAGCCCTCGGTGGGTTTGATGCTCTGCGACCAGACGACTTCCACCAGGCCGGCGGCTATCAGCAGGGTCCAGGTCATCGGAGTTCGCCTCCCAGGGTGCGGGCCGCGGCCAGGGCGGCGGCGCGGGACAGTTCGTGCTGCGGGCGGTGTGCGGCGAGTGCCGGGTCGAGGTGGGTGTTGACCAGCTCGGTGTTGAGGAAGATCGCGTCGTCGCCCATGACGCGGTAGTGGCCGGCGAAGAAGTCGCGCAGGTAACGCTCGTGATGGTCGTACGGCTCACGTGGCGTGCCCGGGCCGTAGGCGCCACCGCGGGCGCCGGCGACGACGAACTTCCGCGGCGCGAGGGACATCTTGGGGAAGGTCACCTGGTCCAGCCACGCTTTGAGCGCGGACGGGACGGAGAAGTTGTACATCGGCGTCGCTATGAGCACGACATCCGCGGTGACCAGTTCGGCGAGCAGCGGCTCGATGATCGCCCACGCTTGTGTCTGGGCCGGGGTGCGTACGGCCTCCTTGTAGCGGTCGATGTTGGTGATCTGGTGCTCGAGGACGTAGTCGCACAACTCGGTCCAGGGCTCCGTGATGTGCGGGACCGGGTCGGCGGCGAGGTCGCGGTGGATGTGGTGGCCGTCGGGGTGTGCCGTGCGCCAGGCCGTCGCGAAAGCATCGCCGAGTTCGCGGCTGAAGGAGGTGCGGCGGGCGCTGGCGTCAAGGTGGAGCAGTACAGCCATGAGGGGTCCCCTCCAGGAACACTTAAGTGGACGGCGTGTCCGTATCGACAGTGACACGTAACTGGACGCACTGTCCACATATTCCGTACGGTGGTCGCATGACGAAGCCGGAGCGGGCCGACGCCGCCAGAAACCGGGTCAAAGTCCTGGATGCCGCCCGGCAGTTGTTCGTGGAGAAGGATCCGCGAGCGGTGACGATGGAGGACATCGCCCGCGCGGCAGGTGTCGGGAGGGGCACGCTGTATCGCCGCTATCCCGACACCGCCTCCATCGCGACGGCCCTGCTCGATGAACACGAGCGGGCGCTGCAGGAGCAGATGATCCATGGCCCGCCACCGCTGGGCCCGGGCGCGCCGCCGGCCGAGCGGCTGGCCGCCTTCTACGCGGCGATGACCGATCTGCTCACCGACCACATCGGCCTGGTATTGGGCGCCGAGACGGGCCCCGCCCGCTTTGCCACCGGCGCGTACGGCTTCTGGCGGCTGCACGTACTCGCGCTGTTGCGCGAAGCGAAGGTGCCGCATCCCGAGGCGCTGTGCGACATCCTCCTCGCACCGCTGGCCCCCGAGGTGTTCGCGCACCAGCGTGAGCGGGGCCTGGACACCGCGGCCATCAAGACAGCGCTCACCCGCCTCGTTGAGGGCGTCCTGGGGGCTCTGCACTGATCCGTGGGCCGGCTGTCCGGCCTCGCGGATCAGGGGTCACGAACAAGGGGGCCGCACACAGGCTGTGTGCCGGTGGCGGCTCTACCGGTCCGTGGTGACGGGGTCGTAGGCGGGATTGCTCACTTTGCTGAGGAAGCGATTCTTGATCACTCGGTGATCATCTGGTGTCCGGTGTGCGTCACCATGGGGCCACTCGAACGTGGGCGCGTCCGTGCCGGAACCGCTGTGGGGCGGCGGCCGGGAGGGCCTTCGTCGGAGGCGATCGGCAAGATTGCGGCCATGAACGTCACTCCAGTCGCGCCGCCACGGCCCACCGGCAGTTGCAGGGTCTGCCATGATCGTCGCCATGGGGATGGACATTGCTACGGCCGGGGTGGCTGACTTCCATGAGGTCCTGACTGACCACCCCCGTTACTGGGGCGAACGCGACCTTCGGTCGCTACACCTTCTCGCGCTGGTGCAGGAGTTCGGTTCAACCTGCCTGGTTGCCCGCGCCGATGACGGAATCCGTGGGTACATCTTTGGGTTCGTCACCCCGGACGGCACCGGGTACGTGCATCTGATCGCCACGCGGGACGACGCCCGTGGCACCGGTCTCGGCCGTCGTCTGTATACGGCGTTCGCCGAAGCAGCGGAGCGCCACGGTGCACGGCGGTTGAAGGCGATCACGTCGACCGAGAACACCGGCTCCATCGCCTTCCACCGAAGCCTCGGCTTCAACACGAAGATCGTCGATGACTACAACGGCCCCGGCCAGGCCATGGCCGTCTTCCACCGAGACCTGCCGCTCAGCGTCACGTAGCGCGGCCCGCCAGCCGTCACTGGGAGTTGCTCCGCAGGCTGCTGAGGACCTGGTGGACGCGCTGCTGCTCACGCGGGGAGCCGGTGTCAGGAGCGGTGGCGCGGGATCAGGTGCTGTGCCCGTACGGATGGTGATGGTCAGGCTGTTGGCTTCGGGGTGCATCCGCACTGGCACTTCGATGCCTTTGGTTTGACCAGCACCATCGGGATGAAGATGGCCACGGAGTAGGCGAGCACGCAGAAGGTGAGCATCCAGGTCCGTACGGCGACAGGTGCCTCGTGGAATGTTGACCACAGCAGAACGGCTCCGACGACCAGGCAGAGGAACCACCAGGCCATGAGTGCCCACCAGGCCAGCTGGGAGCGTCGGTTGTGGCGCAGTACTTGCTCGTGTATCTCGGCCCGCCGCGGGGTGTGCATGGGGTCAGGCCTCGACGTATGCGACCAGGATGAGGGTGCCGAGCGCGGTTGGCACGTACACGATGCGGACTCCGTGGTCGGCTGTTCTGTGGGGGTTCTGCGGGTCTCGGCCGTGAGGACGTCGTAGTTTTCGCAGTACAGATGGCTCTTGCTAGCAAGGTAGAGAGTGCAACACCTGTGGTGCAAGCGATGTTACTCGGACGGGTTGTCAGACCGAGGCGGCCCTGGCGAGAACGTCGCGGATGAACGGCGGGATCGAATGTGAGCCGCTGACCTGACCCGTGCTCGTCGGTGATCTCGAAGAGCTCGGCCAGGTCGGTCACGACGAGGCCGGCTTCTTCGGCCAGTTCCCGGACGATGGCATCGGCTGGCATCTCGCCAGGGTCGCAGCCACCCCCGAGAGCCGACCAGTGTCCAGGCCTTGCGATGCCGACCACGTCATCTCGCAGATGTATCAGGAGATCGTGATTGCTGTTGCGGATGACGGCGATGCCCCGCGGGTGGGCTGCCGTCGACAAGCTGCCGAGTATGGAAAAGCCGACGGAGTGAGGACTCACTCATTGACGGAGTGAGTCCTCACTCCGTACTCTTGCGGTCATGACAGCACCCAAGGAGAACCAGACCACCCGCCGCCGCGCCCCCGCCATGTCGCCGGAGCAGCGCCGTGGAATGATCATCCAGACCGCGATTCCGCTGATCACCGAGTACGGCTCCGCCGTGACGACCGCGAAGATCGCCCGCGCCGCGGGCATCGGCGAGGGCACGATCTTCCGCGTCTTCACCGACAAGGACGAACTGCTGCAAGCCTGCATGGCCGAGGCGCTCTCCCCCGAGAATGCGGTCCGCGAGCTCGACGCGATCGACGTGTCTCAGCCGCTGCCCGGCCGGCTCGCGGAGGCGGCCGAGGCGCTGCAGGCGCACATGGACAGGATGGGCGCGATCCTCGGCTCGCTGGGGCATCGCGGCGGCAAGCACCCCGGCACGGTGCGCGGCGCGGGCCGCGACGAGTCGACGGCCCGTATCCGCGCGGCCCTCGCGGAGTTGCTGGAGCCCGACAAGGCCGGCCTGCGCCGACCGCCGGAGCAGATCGCGGCCCTCTTCATCGGGCTGCTTTTCACCCAGCCGCGTACGGAGGGCGAGCCCGACCTGTCCCCGCAGGAGCTGGTGGAGGTCTTCCTGCACGGGGCACTCTCGGGGGGCGCCAAGTGAGCGCGCGGAGAAGGCGCCTGGGGGTTGCGGCCCTGGCCGTCCTGGCTCCCGTCCTGGTGTGGCTGGTCGCGGACCCACTGCTGGGGCACCGGCTGCGGATCGCCGATGGCGAGCAGACGCTCGCCATCGGCGCCGTGCCCGTGGCGGTCGTCGCACTGCTCGCGTCGCTCTCCGGCTGGGGTCTGCTGGCAGCCCTGGAGCGGTTCGGGGCGCGGCGCGCCCGCGCCATCTGGATAGGGGTGGCCGGCACCGTACTGGCTGTGTCCTTCCTGCCGTTGATCGGTGACGGCATGGACGGCGGCACCCGGGTCTTCCTCGCTCTGATGCACCTGGTGGTGGCGGCGGTGCTGATCCCGGGGCTGGGCGGCAGGTCCCCTGGGGCGGGAGCCGGTGCTGCCAGGGGATGACCGCCAGCACCAAGTACGCCGCGAACAGCACCAGATGGAGGCACGTCGCGCGGCTAGGGATGACCGTCAGAGCGCCCACCACGATCGAGATGAAGAGCGATACCTGGTGGGGCGGGCCGAGGCCCAGGGGGCGTGTCGTTGGCGTAGAGCCGGGCCATGTATTCGCGGTTGACCGAGCGGGCCGCTTCGAGGTCCTCCTCGCTCTCTTGGAGTCGTCGACGGAGTTCGACGGCTTCCTGTTCCAGCTCGGTGATGCGGCCGGTCAGGGTCTCGACGTCCGGCGGTGCCGCAAGTCCCGCCTCGCGCCAGATCTCTTCGCCGCGTGCGGCGGACAGGCGGCCACGAAGCTGCTGATTCTCCTTGGCCAGACGGGTGTTGCGGTCCTGCGCATTCGCGAGGTCAGCAAGCAATGAGGGTCGGCTGACGGTCTCGCCTGTGGTGGGCGGTGGTTCCGCGGCCTGGGTGTGGATCATGTTGAGGAGGTCAAACGCAGCCTCCCAGTTGGAGACCGAGGCATCCGTCTCAAGGTCCCACGTGGACATGCGTCGCCCACAAAGTCGGTGATCTCGGGTACGCGTCCCGCAGGTCCCGGGTAGCTGTGTGGAGTGCTAGTGGTGCGAGGGCTGGGTCGAGATGTCCCTGGCTGTCGCGCAGCCCGGTGTAGAAGGATTCGGTGATGTCCCTCGCCGCCTCGCTGTCCAAGTCCCATAATGTCCCGATCACATGCGGGAAATCAGCCAGTTGAAAGGCGGAGGCCAGATGGATCGCTTCGTCGATGAGCTCGGTCGTGCCCGCGTCCGCCGTACGGCATGCGGATAGGAAGGCCAGTTGTGCGTCGCCTGTGAGTGCAGTCATCAGGTCGGCCACGATCAGCGGGCTTTGTTGATGATCCGTCAGTAGCAGCTGGCTACGTGTGGGGACGTTCGGGTCCGTCCGGCCGTGACAGGCGAAATGGGCGATGAGGCAATCTCTCAATGCGGCCAGTACATGGGCTTTGGTGGGAGCCGGAACTCCCGGTAGGGAGTCTGGAGTTGCCAACACGGTGCTGTCGGGCAGTTGTCGGCGCACCGCGGTGACCTCCTCGCGGACGTGCATGAGCGGCTTGGCCAGGCCAGGGGTAGATCGCATCCCCACGATCAGCGAGCGAGGATGCGGAATGCGCGGAGCGCGCCGGCGCTTGCGGGACCGGGTGCCCGTTGCCCGTCTATTACCGGGCCGTGGTGATCCAGAGCCCGGAGCACGGGTTCCGCTGCCGCCTCCCATAGCCAGTCCAGCACGTCCGCGAGCTGGTCCTGTGCGTCGAGTCGGCGGTGCAGGTCTGGGTGCCCAGTCTCCCGCAGTGCGGCGTGGAAGGTGTTGACGCGGTCCACGAGTGTGCGGTAGCCCAGCTTGGGCAGTTCGAGGGGGATTTGGCCGTCGGCGGTCAGCAGCAGGGCGTCGCTGCGGAAAGCCGACACGTTGAAGATCACTATGGCTCCGTCTGCGGCGAGGTCTCGCAGCAGCTCGTCGGTCCATTCGTGCTCCCCGGGCTCAGTCGGCTGTTGGCGCAGGAGCTGAGTGATCGGTCAGTGCTTCGTGCAGCGGCGCATCGGCTGCGCGGGCGGTATCGATTAGCTGCCAGAACGTATCCGTGTCCATGGCGGATGACTGTGCCACGAGCCGCTGACACGGCTGTGAGGGGGCTCGTGCCACGGTGGGCAGACCGATGTGAGAACAATGCGGTTTGCGGTGCCGCTCATCCACCTCGTGACCTGGCGGTGGACGTCGAGGAAAGTCGGCCTCGTAGCTGGTGTAGGCCCAGCCGGGCGCATCACCCCTGGTGCGGCCCGACTGGCCCGGTCGCTCACCTTGCTGGGTGCGCTCGCCTTCGGCCCGGTCGTGGCGGCCGCCGCGCTCGGTATGGACCAATGAGCGATCTTCGACTCGCCGCGCCACCCCGTACGTCCTCTACCTGGCCGCCTTCTTCGTCCTCCAGCCCGGTTCCCATGGCCTGCGGGGCCTGGACGCCTGGCTTGGCGGCAAGCCGGTCCAAGGCATCCACGACATCGGCAGCATGGTCGCGCTCATGGTCGCGATCGCCCCAGGGCATGCTGGCCGCGGCAGTCGCGTTTCCTGTCACTCGAACAGTCCATCAGGACTTGTGTCGGGTTTCCCCTGAGGAAATGCCACGTGCCTGGAACCCACAAATCGTGATCGTCCCTTAGCTGCACGGGGTGGGGCAGCAGGTGGCCATGGGCGTCCTCCAGCGCGTGCAGGCCAACGGCCAGGCGCTGGTTCAGCTGGCGGCGCGGAATGCGCTCGGTGAGATCGAACAAGCGCTGGTAACGCCCGTCCTGGCGGAGCGCGGGGATGTACTTCCGGTCGACCCCGCCCACCTATGACAGTCCCTTCGGCTCGTTCGGGGTGGCGCAGGGAGTGGGGCCGGCACGGCCGATCAGATCAATGGCCGATAAGGAGCCCAACCAACTGGCGGCATGGCCATGCACATGCCAGAGCGTCATATCGATGCGTACGCTCCCCTCTCAACGCACGCGACCCGCGCGGCACTTGAGAGGGCAAGGGGCATCGACTCCCGCCCCCTGACCCGAGAGCAACTCCTGCACCTTCACCCGTGGCACATCCGGCCGCGGGCAATCCAGAAGAAGGCAGAACAGAGTTGAGACGTTCACGGCGTTCAGGCAAGAGACGCACTGTCAGATCCGTCATGAGCACTATCGCGACGATGGCGATCGCCGCGACCGGCCTGGCGATGGCCGGGTCCCCCGCACAGGCCTTACCGGCCGGCGAGGCGGCCGGTAAGGCAGCCGCGGTCGCCGACGGGGACAAGATACGCCCGGAACTCGCCCGGAACTTCGAGATGAAGAGCGAAGGCGACTTCTGGATCCACTTCCAGGACCGGGCTGATCTGAAGCAGGCCGGTGCGCAGCAGGACTGGGACAAGCGCGGCCAGGCTGTGGTGGACGCGTTGAAGAAGACCGCGTCCGAGTCCCAGGCCAAGGTACGGGCCGAGCTCGACGACGCGGGCGCGGTGTACGAGACCTTCTGGGCGAGCAACGCCATCAAGGTGAGCAACGGCTCCGAGAAGCTGGCGCAGAAGTTCGCGGCCCACGCCGAGGTCGACGGGCTCTACGCGCCGGTCGCGTACAAGGAGCCCGAGGTCACCAAGGGCGATGCGCAGAACACGGTGAACTCCGTGGAGTGGGGCATCGCCAACATCAACGCCGATGACGTCTGGTCCCAGTACGGCGTCAAGGGCGAGGGGATCACGGTCGCGAACATCGACTCCGGGGTCCAGTTCGACCACCCGGCGCTGGTGAACTCCTACCGCGGCAACAACGGTGACGGCACCTTCAGCCACGACTACAACTGGTTCGACGCGGCCGGTGCCTGCCAGGGTGCGCCGTGCGACACCGACGACCACGGCACGCACACGATGGGCACGATGGCGGGCGGCGACGGCGACAACCAGATCGGTGTCGCACCGGGCGTCAAGTGGATCGCGGCGAACGGCTGCTGCCCCTCCGACGCCGCGCTGATCACCTCCGGCCAGTGGATGCTGGAGCCGAGGGACCTTGCCGGCCAGAACCCGGACGTGAGCAAGCGGCCGAACATCATCAACAACTCCTGGGGCTCACGGCTGCCGTCGAACGACCCGTTCATGGAGGACGTGACGCTGGCCTGGACCGCGTCGGGAATCTTCGGGACGTTCTCCAACGGCAACAGCGGCCCCGGGTGCCAGACCAGCGGTTCTCCCGGCAGCCTGGCCAGCAACTACTCGGTCGGCGCCTATGACGTCAACAACAACATCGCGAGCTTCTCGGCCCGCGGCACCGGGCAGAACGGTGAGATCAAGCCGAACATCGCGGCGCCCGGCGTCAACGTGCGCTCGAGCATCCGCGGCGGCGCGTATGCCAGCTTCAACGGGACCTCGATGGCCAGTCCCCACCTCGCGGGTGTGATCGCGCTGCTGTGGTCGGCAGCGCCCACACTGGCCGGTGATGTCGAAGCGACCCGCGCGCTCCTGAACGACTCGGCGACCGACCGGGCGGACAGCCAGTGCGGTGGCACCGCCGACGACAACAACGTCTTCGGCGAAGGGCGCCTCGACGCGCTCGCGCTCCTTGACGCCGCGCCCATCGGCGACACCGGCACCCTGTCCGGCAAGGTCACGGACGCGGCCACCGGGAATCCCGTGGCGAACGCCACCATCACCCTGACCGGGCCGGCCGAGCGCACCTTGACCAGCGGGGCCGACGGTACGTTCTCCTCGCTCCTGCCGGCCGGCTCGTATCAGGCCACGGTGAGCATGTTCGGTTACGAGACCAAGACCGTCCCGGCCGAGATCACCAAGAACCAGACCACCACGCTCGACGTGGCGCTCACCGCGAAGGCGAGCGTCACCGTCAGCGGAGCGGTCACCGACGGCTCCGGACACGGCTGGCCGCTCTACGCGAAGGTGAGCGTCGCGGGCGCGTCGGGAGTCTCCGACTACACCACGCCGGCCAACGGCCGTTACTCCTTCCAGCTGCCCGCCGGTGACACCTACTCCGTCAAGGTCGAGCCGCAGTACCCGGGCTACGAGACGGTGACCCAGGAGGTCGTGGTCGGCTCGGGCAACAAGGCGCACAACGTCGCCGTGCCGGCAGCGGCCAACGCCTGCACCACGGCTCCGGGTTACCGGTTCGGCTCGGACGGCGAGTACCAGACCTTCGACAGCGGCTCCGCTCCGGCCGGTTGGTCCGTGGCCGACCATGCCGGAAACGGCCAGGTCTGGAAGTTCGACGACCCCGGCGCCCGCGGCAACAAGACGGGCGGTGGCGGCGGCTTCGCCATCGTGGACAGTGACGAGTACGGATCCGGCGGTAAGCAGGACACGTCCCTCGTCAGCCCCGCGGTGGACCTGACCGGTGTCACGGCACCGGTGATCCGCTTCAACCAGGACTTCGACCGCCTGAGCACCGACGTCGCCGAGGTCGACCTCAGTCTCGACGGCGGCACGACCTGGACCAACGTGCTGCAGCAGAAGGCCGATGCGCGCGGGCCCAAGATGACCGAGATCCCCATCCCGCAGGCCGCGGGCAAGGACCAGGTCAAGGTCCGCTTCCACTACTACGAGGCGTCGTACGACTGGTGGTGGCAGGTCGACAACGTGCTGATCGGCAGCAAGGTCACCTGTGTGCCCGTCGACGGCGGCCTGGTCCTCGGCCACGTCCGCGACGCCAACGACAACGGCTACGTCAACGGCGCCACCGTCACCAGCGACGACAAGCCCGCGGAGAAGGCCACCAGCGCGGCGACGCCGGACGACACCGCACTCGCCGACGGTTTCTACTGGATGTTCTCCTCGCTGACGGGCAGCCACAAGTTCACTGCCAAGGCGGGCAGTTACGTCACTCAGAGCAAGGCGGTCGACGTCCAGGCCGACTTCGCGACGGCGGCGAACTTCAAGCTCGCCGCGGGCCGGCTCGCCATCACCCCGGCCAAGCTGGCGGCGACGCTGAGGATGCCCGGTGGCAAGGCGGCCAAGACCTTCACCGTGACCAACACGGGACAGGCCCCGGCCGAGGTCGTGTTCGGGGAACGTGACGGCGGGTTCGAGCTGCTGCGGGCCGACGGCTCCAAGCTGAGCGAACAGAAGGTGCTCGGATCGGACGGTGCGCCCGAACAGCGCCTTGACGCCGCGACCTCACTGCGGGCGGTGGCGAGCGGCAAGTCCGCCGAGGCGCCACAGGCCAAGGCCGGCCCGCAGGCCGAGCCCTGGACGGACATCGCCGATTACCCGGCGAACGTGATGGACAACCGGGTCGTGTACCTGAACGACAAGGTGTATTCGATCGCCGGCGGCAACGGCACGGCGTCCACGGCGAAGAACTACGTGTACGACCCGATCGCCCAGAAGTGGACCGCCATCGCCGATCTGCCCGAAGCCCGTAACGCCATGACCGTGGGCGTCATCGACGGGAAGATCATCGCGACCGGCGGCTGGGCGGCGAGCGGCCCGTCCGGCACCACCTGGTCGTACGACCCGGCGGCGGACGCCTGGACGAAGAAGGCGGACAACCCGGCGCCGCGCTCTGCCGCGGGCCAGGCGGTCGTGGACGGCAAGCTGTACGCCGTCGGCGGCTGCACCACGGCGAACTGCACGCCGATGTCGAACGACGTCGTCCGCTACGACCCCGGCGCCGACAAGTGGGAAACACTGCCCGACTACCCCAAGGCGGTGGCCTTCGCCTCCTGCGGCGGGATCGACGGCAGCGCGTACTGCTCCGGCGGCAACGACGGGTCCGTCTCGCAGAAGGCCGGCTACGCCTTCGACCCGGGCGCCGGCACCTGGACCCCCATCGCGGATGCTCCGGCCGACCACTGGGCCGCTTCGTTCGCGACAGCGGGCGGCAAGCTCCTGGTCGTCGGCGGTTCCCAGGGCGGGGCGATCACCAACGCGGGCTTCGCCTATGACCCGGCAACCAACGCGTGGGCGAGCCTGCCGAACGCCAACGCACCGCGCTACCGCGGTGGTGCGGCGTGCGGCTTCTACAAGGTCGGCGGCTCGTCCGGTTCCTTCAACGCGACCCCGGACAGTGAGCAGTTGCCCGGCCTGGACGGATGCGCCGAGGCTGCCGCCGACGTCAGCTGGATGTCGCTCGACAAGTCCAAGACGACACTGGCCCCGGGGGAGAAGGTCACGGTCACCGTCACGATGGCGGCGAGCGTGGACCAGCCGGGTACGTACTCCGGTTTGGTCTCGATCAAGGAGAACACGCCGTACACGGTGCAGCCGGTGGCGGTGACGATGACCGCTCAACCCCCGACGACCTGGGGCAAGTTGATGGGTCAGGTCACCGGAACCACGTGCCAGGGCGCCACCGCACCGATCTCCGCGGCGGTGGTCCAGGTGGACTCGTGGGCCTCGTCCCTCACTCTGGCCACCGACGCGGAGGGGAAGTACGCGCACTGGCTGGACCGGCGTAACAACCCTCTGACGATGATCGTGGCCAAGGACGGGTGGAAGCCCCAGACCCGTACGACAAGAATCAACTCGACGACACCCACGGTGGAGGACTGGGTGTTGCGTCCGATCGGCTGCTGACGGCTGACCAGCGACCGCTGGTTGGTGAATGGTGATCGCTGAAGAAGCGTTCCGGCCCGCCTGTTGATATCAGCAGGCGGGCCGGTTCGCGCGCCACCGCGTGCAGCAGGTGGCCGCCGCGGGTGTGGGTGCGGGAGTGTCTCTGTGTGGCCCATCTGGCGGATCCGCTCCGCTTCCTTTGCCTGCTCGCCGCCTGGGTTGCCACCCCCTGGGCCATCGCACCGCACTCGGTGCTGCTCGCGGTGATTTCGGTCGTGGTGTTGCTCGCCATGTTGACCCTGTTCGCTACTCCGGTCGAGAACGGGCTGGCGAGGGAGCAGATCCTCGGGCCGAGCAAGCCCGGTGGCGCCGGCTGCTCGCTTCACCGCGCTGGCGAGCCGATGCCGTCTTCGCTCGTGACGTCGGCGCCCTGTTCATTCTGAACACCTGGCTGCAGAGGGCGCGGACGTCCTCTCAGCGGCTGTCGGCCACCTCGCGTTCTTGGTACTCGCGTGGGGAGAGTCCGTGGAAGCGGGAGAAGGCGGCACTGAACGTGGGGAGGTGGGCGTACCCGATCCGGCGTGCGACGGTGCTGGGCGGGGCGCCTGCGGCCAGCAGGTCGCGGGCAATGCGCATACGGGCGGCATAGCGCCAGCGATTGAGTGTCATGCCCGTTTCGTTGCGGAAGGCGCGGGTGATCTCGGTACCGACATCGGCATCATGCGTTCCGCCGGGCTCGCCGATACGGCGCAGGTACTCCATCGCGACAGCACGCGCGCGCGGATCGGTCGGCATCGGCACCGACAGCGCCTGCTGGGCGGCGACCTGATCCGCGAACAGGTCCAGGATGTGGCGGGGGTTGTGCTCTTCGGGGCGCAGTGCGGACCGGGCGCTGATCGAGCAGAACATCAAGTAGTCGTCCCACGCCGGCGGGAAACGCGCCTGTAGCGGCGCGGTCAGGTGGAGGTCGGCGGTTCTCGCGTTGCCCAGCGGCAGGGAGACGGAGTTCTCGCGCAGGCCGGTGACATGCTCCATGTCCGCCGGGATCCAGGTCGCCACGCCTCGTTCCCGCTCGTAGCGCCGGTCGCCGATGTCCAGGTACCCGCTGCCGCGGTACATCCAGCTGAGGACGTGGATGTCGTTGGTATGCGAGGGCGTGCTGGCCGCGGGCAGGGTCTGCGGCGCGGCGGGAGTGTCCGTCTGGTGCATCATCCGGATCAGGTCGTCGGTCTGCCGCGCTGCCGCCGCCCGCTGCGTCAGCCCACCGGCGCCGGGCCGGGCGAAGAGTCTGCGTCCGAACTCGTGGGGGGTCTGTCCGAACTGTCCTTTGAAGGCCCTCGTGAGGCCGTTGCGGCTGGCAAATCCGACCAGGGCGGCCACCTGGTCCGCGTCGTAACCGGCGGCGAGGAACTCCACGGCGGCGCCGAGCCGGCACAGCAGTCGCCACCGCTCGAACGTGAGCCCGGTGTCGGCGAGGAAGTCACGGCGAAGCGTGCGCGCACTGCACAGCACCCGTGCCGCCCAGCGCTCGACCGTGAGATCGAGCCCGGGGTCGCGCATCAGTTCCTCGGCGACCGCTCTGGCGCCGCGGGCTCGCGGCATCGCCGGCGGGGCGAACTCCGTTGGGTTCGGCTCTTGTTGGGCTACGGCGGGCGTCGGCGGGCGCGCGCCGGGACGCCGAAGTAGCTCTTCGATCGCCTCGGGGGAGTACCCGCGGCCGCTGAATGGTGTGACCTGCAGGTTGAAGAGCTGGATCAACCAGTTCTGCCAGCCGCTCGGTACGTCGAACCGGGTCAGTTCCGACAACCCCCGCGCGCCGACGCCTGCGTGGGGGAACAGCGGGAAGGCGACCGTGCCCGGCTCGGTGGTGATCGCCCGCTCGGCCTGGGCGTCCGCGGGAATCCAGGCGCCTTCGCCGGCCCTGAGCCGGATGACCGGCCCGCCGTCGAGGCGCACGTGTGCCGTGCCGGTGCGCACCCACAGCAGCAGCGGTCGAACGGGTGCGTCGGCCGGACTCCACCGCGCGCCCGGAATCGGCGGAGGGGAGCCGGAACTCGCGGTGTACGAGGAGGACATCACCATGTCCTAACCGTACGGCAGTCTGCGCACACCATCTGAGGTAAGGTTCCCCTAACCTTACCTCGGCGCGCCCTCCTGTACCGGCGCGGCTCCTTCCCTCGAAGCGATGAGAAAGCTCGGTCTCCCGCATGCCCAAAACCTCGCGCCGGCTCACCGTGCACCCGCCGACCCTGCGTGAGGTCGAGGTGGTCCGGACCGTCGACATCACCCCGGGAATGCGGCGGGTCACGCTGAGCGGGGAACAGCTGCGCGCCTTCACCACCGCGGCCGGCTTCGCACGTCCTGCTTTCGAGTCCCAGGGCTTCGACGACGACCTCGGGCTCTACTTCCCTTACCCCGGTCAGCGCGATCCGGTGCTCCCGGCCCAGGGCGAGGCCAAGTTGACCATGCCCAAGGATCCTCGGCCGCTGTCGCGGGCCTACACGGTCCGCCGGTGGGACCCCGAGGCGGGCGAACTGGACATCGACTTCGTCAAGCACGGGGTGGGCGCGGGAACGACGTGGGCCTACCGCACCCGGCCGGGGGACCGGATCCACCTGAGCGGCCCGAGCACATCGAAGGCGCTTCCGGTCGGCGCCGACTGGTGGCTGGTGGCGGGCGACGACACCGCGCTCCCCGCGATCGGCCGCCTGCTCGACGAGCTCCCGTCCGACGCCCGGGCGCAGGTGTTCATCGAGATCGCCGAGGAGGGCCACCGCCAGGAGCTGCGTGAGCTGCCCGGGGTGGAGGTGACGTGGCTGGTCCGTTCGGAAGTGACGACCGGGAACGCCTCGCCGCTCACCGAGGCCGTCCGCGCCGCGCAGTGGTGGTCGGGCCAGGCGTTCGGCTGGCTGGCCGGCGAGCACACCGCCGTGCGGGACATCCGCCGACACCTGGTCGAGGACCGAGGTGTGCCGAAGGAGGACATCGACTTCGCCGGCTACTGGCGCCGCTCCTCGGTCGTCGCCATGGACGGCGACGGGGCCATACCCGACCCGGAGCGGACGGTCGCCCCGTTCCAGAAGCTCCACGACCTGACCGAGCTCGTCGCGCCGCTCGCGATCCGCAGCGCCGTCGAACTGGGCATTCCCGATCTGATCTCCCGCGGCGTGAGCAGCGTGCGCGAACTGGCCGCCAAGGCCGGAGCCGACGAGCGCGCGCTGGGCAAGCTGCTGCGCTACCTGCACACCCTGGACGTGGTGACCGAGACACAGCCGCGTCACTACGCCCTGACGCCGGTCGGTGAAGTCCTCACCCTCGAGTTCATCGCCGACAGGCTCCACTCCGCCGGGGTGGTCGGTCGCGAGATGCTCGGCATCCACGGACTCACGGAGTCGCTCCGCACCGGCCGTTCCGCCTACGCCTCGGTCACCGGCCAGACCTTCACCGAAGTACGGGCCGAGCAGGACTACGAGGACCGTCACCTGGAGCGCCTGGCCAAGTTCCAGCCCGCACTGGCCGGACCGATCGCCACCTCCGGCCTGCTCGCCGGAGTCCGCCACCTGGTGATCCACTCCGGTGGCGCCGGTGCCCACGCCCGCGAGTACGTCACGGCCCACGACACCCTGCGCGTGACGATCTGCGCCCTGCCCGCCCAGGCCGACTGGCTGCGCCGCGACCTGCCCGCCACGATTCCCGAGGAGTCGCAGCGCATACGGGTCGACGTCCTTGAGCAGTCCGTCTTCGAGCCCACCCCGGCAGCCGACGCCGTGCTCATCAGCCGCGCCTTCAAGACCCTGCCCGACGCCGACGCCGCGCACGCACTGCGCCGGGCGGCCGAGAACCTCACCCCCGACGGACGAGTGCTGCTGATCGAGGAGGTCTTCGACACCGACGACCTCGACGAGCACGACGGCGAGGCAGACCTGATCGGCCTGGCCTGCCACGGCTCAGGTCTTCGCACCGCAGCAGAACTGGACGCCGTCATCACCCGGGCCGGCCTCACGCGCCGAGCGGCGCACACCGTCGGCCTCGGCACCACCGTCCACGAACTCGTCCGCTCCACTGCCAACTGATCCCCTCCACCCAGGGCACCCCTTTCCCTTGGGAAGAAGAGAGAGACAAACCACCATGAGCAGCACCCCTTTGACGCGGCGCGGCACGGTCCTCGCCGCCGCACTGACCAGCGCGACGCTCCTCCTCACCGCCTGTGGCGGGGACGGCGGCGACAGCAGCGACGCCGGCGAGAAGGCCGCAGCGACCCGCAGCGTCAAGGCCGAGAACGGCACCGTGAAGATCCCCGCCGACCCCCAGCGGATCGTCACGATCGGCAACACGAACCTCCCCTTCATCGACCTGGGCGGCAAGCCGGTGGGCGTCACCGAGGTGTCCGACTCCGAACTCGCCGTACTGCCGGACGAACAGAAGTCGGCATACGAGGCGGCCGAGGTCGTCGGCAGCGACGGGGGCGAGGTGGACCTCGAGAAGCTCGCCGCGCTCAAGCCGGACCTCATCCTGGTCCAGTTCCACTCCAATGACTGGGACAAGGTCGGCAAGCGACTCGAGTCGATCGCCCCCACCGTGCTGTGGGGACTCGACACCGAGTGGAAGGCCTTCGCCGGCGAGATCGCGGAGGCCGGCAACGTCACGGACGAACTCAGCCGGCAGACCGCGGAGTTCAAGAAGAAGGTCACAAAGATCCAGGAGACACACCGCAAGACCATCGACGGCACCTCCTTCGTCGACATCTCCCGCGGAGACTGGAGCGACCCCGGAACGTTCTACATCGCTGACATCGGCTGCTCCGAGATAGCCCGGGACGACATCGGCCTCGACCTGCCCGAGGCGGCCGCGGGCAAGGACCCCCTGGCCTACGATTCCCTGCCCTTCGAGCAGATCAGCGATCTGGCCAAGTACGACGTGGTCACCTACCCCGTCGACGCCGACGGCAGGCCGACAAAGCCCTTCAAGCCGGTGGTCGACACCAACACCTGGAAGGCGCTGCCCGCCGTGGAATCCGGATCGGCGCTCGGAGTCTTCTGCCCCGGCAACAACTCCTACGGGCCCGTCCTGCAGTACCTGGACTCCCTGGACCGTGCCCTGGCGAAGCTCACGAAATAGAAGCACCGGCAACTGACTTGGCGGCCTCCCTCGCAGCACCGAAGGAAAAGAAGAGCACGGCGATGACCATGACACCCCTGCGGCAGTACGGCGCGGCCCTCGCCGCCGTACGCGTGAGCGCCGCGCTCGCCACGCAGGCCGAGGCCGGATGACGCTCGTGGACGCAACAGAAGCGGCGACTTTCACACAAGAGGCGCCCCCCGCGGTCTCGCACCGGCGCCGCCGGGTCATCGGACTGGTCGCAGCCTTCGCCGTGTTGATCGCGCTGATGGTGCTCAGCGTGATGGTCGGCTCCAAAGTGATCCCCGTCCCGGTGATCTGGGAGGCACTGCTCAACCCGCCCTCCAGCCCTGATCACTTCGCGATCCGCGACTTCCGGCTGCCGCGCACCCTCGTGGGCCTGGTCGTCGGCATCGCCCTCGGTCTGTCGGGCGCGCTGATCCAGGCGCTCACCCGCAACCCCCTGGCCGATCCGGGTGTCCTCGGTGTCCATGCCGGTGCGTCCTTCGCGGTGACGGTCGCCGTCGGCCTGCTCGGCGTTCGCGAATCGCAGGGCTACATGTGGTTCGCGTTCGCCGGGGCACTGATCGTCACGCTCCTGGTGCTCGCCCTCGGGTCGACACGGAAGGGTTCCTCGCCGGTGGTCATGGTGCTGGCCGGGGTCTGCGTCGGCGCCGTGCTCGGCGGCGCCAGGGAAGCCCTCCAGCTGACCGACCCGGACGCCTTCGACGCGATGCGGTACTGGAACGCCGGGTCGATCACGGGTCGTCCGCTCGATGTCGTGTGGCCGGTACTGCCGTTCTTCGCGGTGGCACTCGTCCTGGCCCTGGCGGTGTCGGGCCCGCTCAACGCACTCGCGCTGGGGGACGAACTGGCGGTCGCACAAGGGGTCCGGCTGGCACGCACCCGTGTGCTCGCGGTGCTCGCGCTCACCCTCCTGGCCGGTGGCGCCACCGCGATCGCCGGGCCCATCGGCTTCGTCGGACTCATGGTGCCGCACGTGGCCCGCTGGATCGTCGGCCCGGACCAACGCTGGATCTTCGCCTACAGCATCCTCCTCGCGCCGAGCCTGCTCCTTGTCTCCGACATCCTCGGCCGCGTCGTGATGCGCCCCGGCGAGATCCCCGTGGGCATCGTCACCGCCTTCGTCGGCGCGCCCGTCCTCGTCGCGCTGGCGCGACGCAAGAAGGCGAGCGGACTGTGAACACCACACTTCCACCGGTGGACTTCGGACGGCGGGTCCTGGTGCTGAGGCACCGGCGGATCTCGGTCCGGCTCCAGTGGCGCTCGGTCGTCGTCTGCACGGTGCTCGCGATCGCGGCCGCCGCCACGGCGTTGCTCGCGCTGATGACCGGCTCGTACGCGCTGAGTCCCGGACAGGTGCTCTCCGCACTGACCGGCCGGGAAACCGGCTTCGTCCAGGAGGTCGTGGTCGACTGGCGGCTGCCCCGGGTGACCGGGGCGCTGGTGTTCGGCGCGGCGCTGGGCGTGAGCGGGGCGGTGTTCCAGTCACTGCTGCGCAACCCGCTCGCCGACCCCGGCATCATCGGGCTCACCCACGGCTCCTACACCGGCGCGCTGTTCGTGATCCTTGTCGTCAACGGCACCTACGCGCAGCTGGTCGGCGGGGCGTTGCTGGGCGGGATGGCCACCGCCGTGGCCGTGTACGTGCTCGCCTACCGGCGCGGGGTGCAGGGGTTCCGGCTGATCGTCGTCGGTATCGGCGTCTCGGCGATGCTCGGGTCGCTCAACACCTGGCTGATCCTCAAGGCCGACCTGGACCAGGCGATGTCCGCGGCCGCGTGGGGTGCCGGGTCGCTCAACGGCCTGTCGTGGAACCAGGTCGCCATCGGCGGCTCCTGTATCGCCGTACTCCTGCTGCTTGCCGGGATGCTGAGCCGGCCGCTGCGGCAGCTGCAGCTGGGTGACGACGCGGCCGGCGCGCAAGGGGTACGGGTCTCGCCCGTACGCCTCGGCCTGATCCTGGTCGGCGTGGCGCTGACGGCGACGGTCACGGCCGCTTCGGGACCGATCGCGTTCATCTCCCTGGTGGCCCCCCAGATCGCCCGCCGCCTCGCCCGCACCGCCGGGATCACCCTCGTCCCCGCCGCCTTCGTCGGAGCGCTGCTGTGCCTGGCGTCGGACTACCTCGCCCAGCACGTAGCCCCCACTCCGCTGCCGGTCGGCATCATCACCGTCGTGCTCGGCGGCGGATACCTCGGATACCTGTTGTTCACCGAAGCGAGGAGACGCCTGTGAGCGCAGTCTCGACCGACACCGCGCGCCTGAGCGTTCAGTCGGCGACCATCGGCTACGACAAGCGGACCATCTCCGACGGCCTCTCGGTGGCGATCCCCGACGAGTCGTTCACGGTCATTGTCGGCCCGAACGCGTGCGGCAAGTCCACCCTGCTGCGCGGCCTGTCCCGACTGGTGAAGCCGTCGGCCGGGCAGGTCGTTCTCGACGGCGCCGGCATCAACTCGTACAAGACCAAAGAGGTGGCGCGGCGGGTCGGACTGCTGCCGCAGACCTCGATCGCCCCGGACGGGATGACCGTCGCCGACCTGGTGGCACGGGGACGGTACCCCCACCAGGGGTTCATGCGGCAGTGGACCGAGGACGACGAGCGGGCCGTGCTCAGGGCGATGCGCCAGACCTCGGTCGCCGAGCTGTCCGGGCGCCCGGTGGACGAATTGTCGGGCGGGCAGCGCCAGCGCGTGTGGGTGGCGATGGCGCTCGCGCAGCGCACCGACATCCTGCTGCTCGACGAACCGACCACCTTCCTCGACATCACCCACCAGATCGAGCTCCTTGAGCTGTTCACCGATCTGCACCATGCCGGCCACACCCTGGTCGCCGTCCTGCACGACCTGAACCACGCTGCCCGCTACGGCACCCACTTGATTGCCATGAAGGACGGCGCCGTGGTCGCCGAGGGCACTCCGGACGAGGTCGTCACGGCCGAGCTGGTCGAGGAGGTCTTCGGCCTGCGCTGTCTGGTGCTGCCCGATCCGGTGACCGGCAGCCCCCAAGTGGTGCCGCTCGGCCGCGAACGCACCCGGCACAGATCCGCCCACACCACCGACGCAGAGAGCGCGATACATGTCTGACCCGGCTGTCGAGAAGCTGTCGAGCGGTGAGTGGAGCCCGGAGAGGTTCCGACGACATCTCCAGCAGGCAGGTACACCGCTCGTGGAGCGGGTCTCTGCGCACGAGGTGGAGGTGACCTTCGTCGACGAGCCGGCAGACGACACGACGGTCGCCCTCTCGGTGGTGATCGGCCCCAGGATCGCCTTCAACCCGATCGACACGGAATTCACCCCGGTCGCCGGGACACCCTTCCGTGTGCTGACCCTGCGGATGCGTTCCGACCTGCGCTTCTCGTACGTGTTCGTACGACGCGGGCCGTCAGGCGAGAGCGAAAAGGTTGCGGACCCGTTCAACCCGTCGCCGAAGTTCTCCCAGTGCTCGGTGGAGCGGTTCTCCGGAGCTTCGGTGGCAGCGCTGCCCGACGCGGCGCCGTTGCCCTGGCTCGACCAGGCCGAAGCGCGGCCGGCCCCGGCCATGGACGCTGCCGTGCTGGCGAGCGGGTTCCTGGGAGACGAGCGCCGCATCTGGGTTTCCATGCCGCCGGGGGAGTACTCGCACGAGAGCGCACTGCCCTTCGTGATCCACCTGGACGGGACACCGGAGCACAGCGCGCCGAGCGTTCGTGATGCCCTGGTCGAAGCGGGGCAGATCCGGCCGTGTGCGGTGGTCCTCGTCGAACAGAGTGGAGCGCAGCGCGACAAGGAACTGCTCTGCAACCCGGCGTTCTCCCGGATGCTGGTCGAAGAACTGCTGCCGTGGCTCCACCACCGGTATCCGCTCTCGCACGACCCCGCCGATGTCGCGCTGGCCGGTGAGAGCTTCGGCGGACTGAGCGCCGGCTGGACAGCGCTCCATCACCCGACGACGTTCGGCAACGCCATCGTCCAGTCCCCGTCGTGCGGGTATCACCCGGACCTGACGTGGGGGACGGGGGCAGGTGAGTTGCTGCGCCGCATCCCCGTACCGACGCTGATCGCCGACTTCCTGGCCGAGGAGACGGCGCCGATCCGCATCTTCCACGACGTCGGTGAGCTGGAGAGCTCGCTCACCCATAGCCGCTGGCTCGATCACGTGCTCACCGGCAAGGGCTACGACACCTTCTACCGGGAGTTCGCCGGCGGACACGACTACGCATGGTGGCGGGGACTGTTCGCCGATGCGCTGCTCTGGTGCTTCCCGCTCGGGAGCAGGGATGGCAGCAGCGACGGGAGCCGCGCGTGAGCAGCTCTTCGCGTCTCCCGGGCGCCGACTGCTCGGGCGCCGACCCCGCCGGTCTGGGGCGCGGACCTCTGACCCGTCGGCTGCCTGCGCTGCTGCAGGCGCCTGCCGAACCCATCGAGGCTCCTGCGTACGAGGCCGGGGCGGGTGTCACCCCTGGGCGGTTCCTGCTGCGCGTGATCTTCTCGGTGAAGCGGGTCACCGTTCCGGCGATGCTGCTCGCGGTCGTGTGGCAGGTCGGCGAATCGGCGGTCCCCGTGGTGATGGGGGTAGCCATCGACCGGGCGCTGGCGACCGGCAACACGGGACAACTGGCCCTGTGGCTCGGCGTGTTGGTGGGCCTGTACGTCGTACTGACGATGGCGGCGAAGCTCGCGAACCGGCTGACCTCGTACGCGGTGCAGTTGCTGCAGCACCGGCTCCGGAGCACCCTTTCCACTTCCGTACTGCATCCGGTCGGTGGGGTGGACCGGGCGCCGGACGGCAGCGTCGTCTCGGTGATGACCGGCGACGTCGCCCGCCTGTCCAACGCGGTGATCCTGACGATCCTGCCGGTCTCCAGGATCGCGGCCATCGGATTCATCGCCGTATCGCTGCTGGCGACGCACTGGCTGCTCGGACTCGTGGTGCTCCTCGGAGCACCTGCCGCGGTATGGCTGATGGGCGTGCTCAGCGAGCGCCTCTCCCGGGACACCCGCGCGTACCAGGAGCTGTTGGCCTCCACCGTCGGGCGGGCCACCGATCTGGTCGCCGGCTACCGCGTGGTCAAGGGCGTACGAGCCGAGGCCGAGGCGACCAGGAGGTACCGGCAGGCGAGCCAGGAGACCCTCGTCGGGGCCAAGCGCAATGCGGGGCTGCTGGGAAGGTTCCTCGCCGGCTCGGGTGCGGTCACCGGCACGTTCGTCGCGGCGGTGATGGGGCTGGCGGGCTGGTTCGCCGTGGACGGGCAGCTGAGCATCGGCGAGTTGATCGCCGCCGTCGGCCTCACCCAGGCGCTGCTGCCCCAGATCCAGTCGATCGCGAGTGCCTCCATCCCCAACCTCGCCGGAGGCCGCGCCGCGTCCGCGCGCGTGATCGACGCACTGCGCGGCCATCGCGGTGAGGGTCCCGGGCAGGACGACACGACGTGCGCCGAGGTCGCACCGCTGCCCGTGCTGGAGGTGTCCACGCCCGCTGCGACGATCCGTGTGGACCCCGGAGAGCTCGTGGGCGTACGCGCCGACGACCGGACCGCCGCCCGCATCGCACTGGCCCTGCTCGACCCGCGCTCCGACAGTGAGATGGAGGCGCGCCTCGACGGGCTCGCGGCGCGGGAGTTGACCGCGCAGGAGTACCGCGCCCGGGTCACGGTCGCGCCGCACCGGACCACACTGTTCAGCGGAACGATCCGCGACAACCTCACCACCGGGGACGGCGTCGGCGCGCCCGGGCTGTTCGAAGCCGCGGTGCGAGCCGCGGCGTGCGACGACTTCGCCGCCGACCTCGACCTCCCGGTCGGCGAGGACGGCAACCGCCTCTCCGGCGGCCAGCGCCAGCGGATCGCACTCGCCCGCGCCCTGGCGAGCGATGCGCCGGTACTCGTGCTGCACGACCCGACCACGGCGGTGGACCCGGTCACCGAGCACGCGATCGCGGTGCGTCTGCCCGGCGCCCGCGCGGGCCGCTCGACGCTGCTGATCGCCTCGTCCCCGGTGCTGCTCGGGCGCTGCGACCGCGTCGTGGACCTGCTGGAGAACTCCGCGGAAGCACCCCTGCGCGGAAGGACGGTGGGATGAGAGTGACATCCGCTGCGACGACCGGGCATGCGCTGCCCGTCGCGGGCGGCCGGGCGACGGCCAGGGAGGTCTGGCGCCTCAGCCGCGGACACCGGCTCCGGCTCGCCGCCGTCGGCGCGGTCGGGATCGTCAGCACCGCCGTCGACCTGATCCCACCGGTGGCGATCGGATACCTCGTCGACCAGGTGCAGACGGGCACCGCGGATTTCGGCACCGTCCTCACCGTCACGGCGGTCATGGCGCTCGCGGGCGCCCTCGGTGCGGCCGGCACCGCGGTGGCGATCGTGCTCGCCACCCGCATCTATCACACGGTCCTCGCCGCGCTGCGCGAGCGGCTGGTGAGCCGCGCCATGACGCTCCCGCAGCACCTTGTCGAGCGCGCGGGTACGGGGGACTTGGTGTCCCGGACCAGCGACGACGTCAACGCCGTCGCCGATGCCGCTCCCGCAGTGATTCCCGCGCTCACCGTCACCGCGTTCACCATCGTCGTGTCGCTCGGCGGGCTCGCGGCGCTGGAATGGCCCTATGCGGCCGCGTTCGCCGTCGTCCTGCCCGTCTACGCCCTCGCCATGCGCTGGTACCTGCGCACCGGGCCCCGGGTGTACCGGGCCGAGCGTGCGGCGATGAGCGGGCGTGTTCAGCAGATCCTTGAGTCTCGGCGTGGGTATGCCACTGTGCTCGGCTTCGGGCTCGCCGAGCGACGTCATCGCGCTGTGATGTCGGGTTCCTGGGG